>AWNW01000026.1 GCA_000493945.1 Candidatus Hydrogenedens terephthalaticus JGI OTU-1 | reverse complement strand
GAGGTTTCATATATTAGAAATATACTGACAGTCGTTTGTCTATTTACAACTAGGGCATTTCCATAGTTTATAATGGTGGTATAAAATTTATAGGAGGAAATGACCATGAGTACAGGAATTTTATTAACATGTATGCTATTTACTGCGGTGGGCACAGGTACGAGTTTGGAAAGTGTGCCGTTGGATTGGGTTAAAGTTGGTGGTGAGATAGGTCGTCGTATTGATATTACCGTGTATAACAATACAATGGTGATGGATATTGATGGTGAATTTTTGGAGCCGTTTATAAGGAAGGAGAATGTTGGAGGTGGCTATATTGGAATAGGTAAAACGATAGATGCGTTAGTTCGGTTTGCCAAATATACCAATGACCCGAAAGTAATTGAACGAAAGGACCATGTTGTTAAAACATTACTTGATGCACAGGAAGAAGATGGGTATATCGGTTTGTTCAAGAAAAGTGACCGTGTATGGAAACTCTGGGATATACATGAGATAGCCTACATAATCTATGGTCTTTTGATGGAGTATCGGTTTTTTAGGAACGAATCTGCGTTAGAGGGTGCAAAGAAGGCTGGCGATTATCTTATTCAAAATATGAGTCCGTATCCGGAACGCATACCTGGTGATGGCGATGTTTGCTGGGAAATGGGAACTACGGGGGTTGAAACGGCGATGCTTTGCTTATATGAGGACACGAAAGACCCAAAGTATTTAGATTTTGTTAAAAGTTATATGAAATTAGACCAATGGGATGGACCTATTGTCAAAGGTAGATGGGGACATATACAGGGACATGCCTATGCTCATTTGAAGCGGTGTATGGCAAAAATGCAATTAAATCGAATTGAAACAAATTTAGATTTGTTAAAGCCCAGTCGGAAGGTTCTTGATTTTATATTGAAAGACAACGGTATGGTTATTATCGGAACCTGCGGGCAGCATGAATGCTGGCATGATACACAGGAAGGCAGTGCTAATTTAGGTGAAACCTGCATGACGGCTTATTTAATTCGCTGGTGGGATGAACAACTAAGAGAAACCAATAATTCAAAATTTGGTGATTTGATGGAGCGTGCTATATATAACGCATTATTCGGGGCTCAATCGTTAGATGGCAGAAAAATTAGATACTATACCCCATTCGAAGGAAAGCGTGTATATTTTGACCAGGATTGTTATTGTTGCCCATGTAATTTCCGTAGGATAATTGCAGAATTGCCGCAGATGATATATTACACGAAAGATAACTTTATTTATATAAACCTTTTTACTCCCTCAAAGGCGACTTTGACCGTTGACAATATGTCTGTTGAAATCGAACAAGAGACCGACTATCCCTCAGATGGAATTGTTAAGGTTAAGATTAATGAAATATCCCAAGAAAAAGCATTCCCAATTGCTTTTCGTGTTCCTTTATGGTGTAAAGAAGTTAAAGCAAGGATAGATAGTGGAGATTGGATGGTTAAAAATGATTTAGCAGGTAATATATGGACAATAGTAAATTTATGGAAAAAAGGTTCCGTTTTAGAAATTAATTTCGGTATGAAAATGCGTGTAATCCGTGGTACTCAGGCTCAAGCAGGTAGGGTTGCAATCATGTATGGACCCCAGGTATTTTGTGTAAGCAGAAAAGCCAATCCTCAACTTGCGGATAAAGATTTAAGGCTAATTACCATTGACCCAAAAACTATTGAAGGACCTTTCCCTGATGATACAGTCCGTAAAGGAGGTCTGAAATTTACAGTAAAAGGCTGGAATACACTCAATTGGTATCCACTGGTTAAATATGATTATGAAAATATCGTTTTGACAGAATTTCCCGACCCAGATGGAGAGATGACCTATTTACATGTTCACAATCCCGAAGATCCAATTATAGAGAATGATAAATTTTGGAATTCAAATATGTAAGTGTAATATACAGAGACAATTTACAAGTAGCACTTTTATTTATGTAGTTGTATATATAAAGCCCCATTCCCTGAATCTTCCGAAGGGAACAGGGCTTTGAATTATATGTAACCATATACCTATATGGTCGAAAAATATTTCTTTCCTGATCATTTTTTGCAACGAGATAAATCAAATATAAACACGAGTAATAGAGAGATTTTATAGTAATATATTTAATTGGTCAAGTGGTCTACGGAGGACTGTTCCTTTGTTGTAGATGGAGGTGGATTGGGTCTTTGTCTTCGAGGTCGTTGTCCGCGTTCTCGTGGAGGGGGTTCTGGTTCATCATTGTAGCGAACGCGAAAAATACGCGTTCCAAATCCTTCCACACGAAAACCTTCTGCCTTGCCTATAATATTCCCCTTATCATCTAAAAGGTCTGCTTCAAATCGCAGGTCTTTATCTTTTTGATTTTCATCACGGGGGAGAAAACGGATTTTACCGATTTTTGCATTTCTTTCTTTAACTTTTGAATGCAGTTCTAATGCATCTCTTACCTTCTTATATTCTTCAGAGGGACCGCATCCATTGATAGTGAAAAAAAGAGGTAGTATTAAAAAAACGATAATAAGGAACGAAATATGTCTCATAAAATAATCTCCTTTTAGTCCTCATGTCTACCACGGTCAACTAATGTTCCTAAAAATAAGGCTAAACCACGAGACACAGGAGCCTTATCGGGATATCGAAGAAATTCGACATGTCCATCCATGTATAAAACATTACAGCCACCGGGAACATGATTAAAGTATTTAACCATGCTGGATAGTGTATCGTGCATCACGAAGATATTACTTTGTGCTTGATTACTTGCTGCGGGATTGTTTATATCTGTAATTAAAAATCGTTCAATCCCTTCACGGATGCGATAAATTGTGTTTGTATTTCCGTTGCCGAGTGGTTCTGTGGGGTTTAAAATATTTATTACCTGGCAATCCCCATCCGCCAACTCAAAACTTTTAGCCAGAAAATAGGCTTCACCACTACCGCCGTGTAAATAACCAATGGCTTTTGTAAATAAACCGATGAAGAGAGCAACAAATTGTTGAGGTCCTGTAGCATCTGGGTTGTCCAGCACAAAATCATGAGGGATATGTGGTAATAAAGCCATGATTTCTGCAATGCCAATCTGCGGGTTGGTGTCTTCACATTTATCAAGAACCCAACCTGTGTAAACATAACTTAAATCAATAGCATCACGCTTTTCAGCCAGATTAAATCGTCCTGTGGCAGGGTCAATGAGGCTCTGCATTGTATTTTCCGGGTCAGAAGGGCAAAGTATAATCGCCGCGTCCGTTAAATACTCCGGATAGATTGTATTGACCATCGGTCCCAAGGCAATAATTGCCTTACGGTGTGAATATGCTTCGAATTGCATAGGTGGAAATTTTCCACCCTTGGCTTCATTCGCATACATTTTGTAGACAAGCCCCCATTGTTTGAGGTTATTCTGACAACTGGAACGACGCGCTGCTTCACGCGCCCGAGCAAGGGCAGGAAGTAATATTGCTGCAAGTATAGCAATAATCGCAATAACCACGAGTAATTCAATGAGAGTAAAACCTGTTTTTTGCATAGAGTTTTCCTTTACAAGAAATTAGCACAATTCTGATAATTTGACATTCGTTGATTTAGTTAAGTTTCAGTAAAAATTATCTTATAGGATTTTTTGGAAAAATTAGAGATAAAAATTAAGTAGGGATTTTAGAAGTAACAAAGCATGTAAACACGATTAGACTATGATACCAAATAGAATGCCCGTGATAGTTGCCATAACGACAACGAGGGAAATATAGGTTAGTGTTTTTTTCAATCCTAAAATGTTATATATAACTATCATACTGGGGAGCGATAATGCAGGACCAGCAAGTAGTAGTGCTAAAGCAGGTCCTTTGCCCATACCAGAACCAATTAAACCCTGCAGTATAGGGACTTCCGTTAGAGTGGCGAAATACATAAAAGCCCCAACTATAGAAGCGAGAAAATTGGCACGGATAGAATTCCCTCCTACAGCAGTATAAACCCATGCATTGGGAATAATTCCTTCATTTCCGGGTCTTCCTAAAAGGAAACCGGCTACAAACACGCCCGCAAGTAGCAGAGGAAGGATTTGTTTTGCAAAAGTCCATGTAGAAGAGAACCATTCTTTTGTTTCATCCGTTCCTGTCAATGTGATAATAGAAAGCCCAATAAAGCCCATAGAAAATGCGACTACAGGTTCATGGGGAAATAGAAAAGCAGAAATAACACATAATATTGCAGTAATAATGATTTTCCACCATTGAATTTCAAACCATAACGCAAGAATAATCCCTAAAATAATTCCTGAGACAGAAGTAAATACCCATTTGTATTGAAACATAACATACCAGAAGCCCGTGTTGTTTTCGGGTTTTCCCCAATTCGCAAATACAAGTATTGCAATCATGGAAGCAAAGAAAACGGCGGTTTTCCATAGTGGTCTTTTAGGTTCGGAAACGGGTATATTTGCATGGATTTTTGTCCTTTGAATTTCTTCTTTACGAAAGATAAAGAACATTAACAATCCGATAATGATACTAAACAGGACTGCCCCTACAGCACGGGCAATACCTAATTCCAGACCTAATATACGAGCCGTGAGAATGATGGCTAACACATTAATAGCAGGTCCAGAATATAGGAAAGCGGTGGCAGGTCCTAATCCGGCACCCATTTTGTATATACCACTAAAAAGAGGTAATACCGTGCAAGAACAAACAGCCAGAATAGTCCCAGAAACGGAGGCTACTCCATACGCAATAAATTTGTTGGCATCGGCTCCGAGATACTTCATAACAGAATTTTGACTGATAAACACGCCGATAGCACCCGCTATAAAAAATGCGGGAACAAGGCACAGTAACACATGTTCTCTTGCATACCATTTAATTAAGTAAAGTGCCTCCATCACCGCATTATCAAAACGAGATGTCCCAACAGGTAAAAAATAACAAATGAAAAATGTTAGGACAATTAAAAATAAAACTTTTCCCTCTTTTTTAATATCCATATATAAATTCCTATATTATTTAATAGACTTTTAACTACTGTTTTGAAGATAAATTTAATAGTTCAAACTGCATTTTAGTTTTTTCTATGATTATGTTTTCTACACAAGATAAAAACATAGGGAGGCATTTTAATCTCAGACGATAATAAACCCGTAAACCTTCTTTTCGGTCTTCTATAATACCGGCTTGTTTTAGTATAGATAAATGTTTTGAGATTGTAGATATATCGTCTTCAATCAGTTCTTGTAGTTCACAAACACATTTCTCATTTCGGGCTAATTCATTAACAATAAAAAGTCGTGTTGAGTGAGAAAGAGCCTTTAATACTTGAGCATGTAATTCATATTTGTCTTTAATCTTTTTGTTCATGTTCAATATCCTTTAAGCAACATTATTGACTACTTGATATAATAGCAAAATAGCCAAATAGAATTCAACTTGGATTTTTTATTAAATTGTAAAGATAATGATTATACAAGTATTCATATTATATAAGATGTATTATTTCAAATGTCCATTTGCAATATAATTTGGTAATTTGGTAAAATAAGAATGTTATAAAACAAAACTTAAGGAGAATAGATATGAAAGAAATTAAAGTATTAGGTCCCGGTTGTATGAAGTGTGTGCAACTATATAACAACACGAAAACCGCTGCAGATGAACTCAATATCGAATGTGAAATTGAAAAGGTTTCCGATATTCAGAAAATTATGGATTATGGGGTTATGATGACGCCTGCGTTGGTTGTTGATGGTGATGTAAAGATAGTAGGAAAAGTTCCGTCTGTTGAAGAAATAAAGAAAATATTAGCATCATAGTTTTTTATATTACTGAAAACTTAAAGGAATAATGTATTATGAAGAATATCATTTCTATTTTATTAATTCTTTTCGTATGTGTTTCATTAGGTTATTTTGTATATTCAGAGATAAGGAATAATCGAATTAGCGTTTCTGAAGTAAAAGAACAAGCCAGGGATAATGCATCACAAGAGAATAAAACCTCTCAAACAGATACCACCGGTAAGTCAGAAATGAACGAGAAGGTTATTGTATATTATTTTCATGGGATTGCTCGCTGCCCTACCTGCCGAGCAATTGAACAATATGCCAAAGAAGCAGTTGAAAATGCCTTTAAGAAGGAGTTGGAAACAGGGAAATTGGAATTTAAAAGTGTAAATGTAGAAGAACCGCAAAATGAGCATTTTATACAAGACTTTCAGTTATCTACACGATGCGTTGTTGTAGAATGGAATGTAGATGGAAAATCTCAGGATTGGAAAAGGTTGGAAAAGGTCTGGGATTTGGTTCATGGAGATAAAACAAGATATTATAACTACATACAAGAAAATATCCGTGAATATTTGAAGGGATAAATACGGAATGCAATTTTTATTAGGTCTTTCCTCCGCGGTATACCTTGGTTTCTTAACTTCCATCAGTCCCTGTCCCCTTGCAACGAATATTGTTGCTATTTCCTATATATCAAAAAGAATAACTCATCCTGGATTTGTTCTGTTGAATGGGATAATTTATTCCTTAGGTAGAACCCTTGCCTATATCATACTCAGTTTTGTACTTGTAAAAAGTATGTTAGATATGCCGTTTCTCTCTCATTTCCTTCAAAAGTATATGAATAAAGTTGTGGGACCTCTTCTTATTATTGTAGGAATGTTTTTGCTTGATCTTATAAAAATTAATTTGAATGTATCGTTTAAGACAGACAATTTCAGTAAAAAAATAGAAGAATGGGGATTGATAGGGGCTTTTTTGCTTGGATTCCTCTTTGCCTTATCTTTTTGTCCGACATCCGCAGCATTGTTTTTTGGCGGATTGATACCATTAGCCACTAAAACAAATTCTGCTTTTAGTGTTCCCTTATTCTATGGTATTAGCACAGGTATTCCCGTTATTATTTTCGCCTTCTTAATTTCATTTGGAACATCAAAGGTTAGTAAGGCTTACAACTTTTTATCATCGGCGGAATACTGGGCGAGAAGGATTACAGGGATAGTTTTTATTCTTGTGGGTATTTATCTTACTCTTATTAATATATTTAGGATAGACCTTTCTTGAAGAAGTGCGCAGGTGTTCTTGCCTGTTAAATTAATGGGACAAATGGGACCGATGGGACGAATGAGACGGATGAGACCGAAGGGGCTGATGAGACGAATGTTACCTATGGGACGAATGTTTTACAATAGAAACAGGTATTTCATTGTATTTATAAATCCCCCGATATTTACCAGTTAACATATAGTCTATAAAGAAGAAAAACAGAGCATGTTAAGTTTTTTAATATTCACTTCTTCATTCATATTTTTGGTGTTCTTCATGGTTTAAAAGCCATGTGTTTATCTATGGACTATATCTTCAATTTATATTTGTCTTATCCGCTTCATCCATTCTATCTATCCCATCATTCTCATCTGTCATATTAGTATCATCTTTCTAATTCAGTTATTTGTTCTAATAAAATGCTTTTTACTTTATATTTATAGAAAAAATTGGAAAAGTGTCAATTATTATGTATAATAAATTATGAATGTATTTTTAGTTTAATGTTTTAATTTAAAAATTTATTATATGAAAAGAACAAAAACGATTTTTATATTTTTTCTAATCGTTTCCTATATTATTATATTTACTCATAATCTATCCGCGGGTGTTACAGATAAAAATATAACTGTCGGCTATCAAAAGTTTTCAAATGAGATAGCAAGTCCACAGTATATCCTGCCTTTTGCCCAGTATTTGAGAAGTGAGTTTCCCGATTATCAATTCCAATTTTTATGTCTTTCCGATGATGACCTTATAAGGTCGTTATCGTGGGGCGAACTCGATTTTGCTATTTGTAATCCATATATAGCAATAATCGCAGAGCATATAAATGCTTATAGCATTATAACCACGATAGTCCGAAAAGGACCAGAAAAAGTAATAGAATATCAAGCAGGGGCTATTTTTTGTAAATCTGACCGTGATGATATAAATACATTACGAGATGTTATAGGGAAAAAAGTTTGTATCCCGGGAAGGAATTTTTTTGCAGGCTGGATTCTTCCCTATTATGAATTTCAGAAAAATGGGATAGATCCTGATAGAGATTTTCATTCTATAGTCATTGCAGGGAATCATGAAGATGTTTTTCAGACAGTGCTTACAGGTAATGCGGATGTCGGTTGTATAAGTGCTTTCTATTTGTCAAAATTTACTCAAGATGGAAAAATGAGGGAAGGATCAGTAAAAATCATAAACAATAAAGAAACTAATGTCATCCCATACCCTCATAGTACAGATGTGTTCCCGGAGGCATGTTGTATTGCCCATTCTACTGTCCCTGAAGAAGTTAAAAAGAATATGATTCTTGCTCTCTTGAAAATTTCTCCTGACAGTATAGAAGCACAATGTCTTGACTCTGCAGGTTGGATGCCTCATGTAAGTTATACAGCGGTCGAAGAACTTATTCGCAAACTACGGCTGCCCCCATTTGAAGAAGTAGAAAAAGAAACGAGTATTGAGTTTATTAAAAGACAACGCTATTTTATTATTTCTTTCCTTGTTTTCTGGACCTTATTTATTGTTGCTACTTTGTTCATTATCTATGCTTATAAAGTTAAAAAGACAAACAAAATGTTGGAGTATTCGTTAAATCAATTTAAAACAGCAAAGAGAAACCTTGAAGAGAGCGAAAGACGGTATAGACTTCTTACGGAAAATTTTCCCGGGACGGTATATATTTGTAAAAATGATGAATTCTATACCATGCTTTATCTAACTGATGCAGTTTATAATCTGACAGGTTATACAAAAGAAGAATTCATATCAACAAAAGTAAATTTTGCGGATATTTATCATCCAGAAGATAGGGATTATATTTTTAATGAAGTGGATGAGAAATTAAAGCAGAAACTTCCTTATCATTTGTTCTACCGTATTCAACACCGTGATGGGCATTGGGTCTGGATAGAAGAGATTGGGACGGGTGTATGGGATGATGGGAATTTGCTTTATTTGCAAGGATACTTATGGGATATAACTCAACGAAAAAATGAAGAAGAGAAACAGAAGAAAAGGAATGAGAGATTAATTATAGAAAAAGATATTCTCGCTAATGTTGCAATAAATCCATTTGTAGCAGAAGGGAACTTTGAGGGGCTCGCAAAGTTTGTAACAGAAGAAGTAGGAAAAAAATTGAAAATTCCTCGGGTTAATGTATGGTTGTTTAATGATGATCGAAATCAATTGGTATGTGTTGACCATTATGATATTTCTACGGGACTTCATGCTTCGGGGTATATTCTTCGTGAGGAGGAATTTTTCAATGAGTTCCAGGAATTAAAGAGATCCAAATATGTAGATGCTTATGATGCGTTGGTAGACCCAAGAACCAAGGGGTATACCGATAATTACCTTATACCTCTGGATATTAAATCTATGTTAGATGTTGGTATTCGAATAGGAGAACAGAATATAGGTGTGATTTGTTTTGAATATACGGGAGAGAAATATGCATGGGAAGACGATGAAATATCGTTCGCATGTCAAATTGCAGACCAGTTGGCTCTAACACTTATAAACCGAGAGAAATTAAAATCTGAAAAACAGAGGGATTTACTTATTCAAACCGTTGAAACTGCGGAAGAGGGTATTCTAATTGCAGATAAAGATGAAGTTATTATTTATATTAATCCCGCGGTTGAGACAATTACAGGAAAAGGAAATGTAGAATTACTCAGGAAACCCCTATTTTCTTTCTTTGAGAACAATATGGGGCAGGAAGAATATCAGGGAAAAATAAACTCTCTAAAAGGTGGAAAAATAATAAGAGGACAATTGGAATGGTCTAAAAATGACGGGAACATATACAACATAGAATATTCTATATCGCCTTTACTCAATGAACGAAAAGAGTTAACGAATATCGTATTGGTATTCAGAGATATTACCCGAGAATTAAAACTCCTCAATGACCTTAAACAATCCCAAAAGATGGAGAGTATTGGACAATTAGCCGGGGGGATTGCCCATGATTTAAATAACCATCTTATGGTAATTAATGGTTATGCAGAATTGGCAGAAAGAGAACTTTATACAGATTCTCCCATTATTCCTTACATAGAGGAAATAATTAAAGCCAATCAAAAAGCCGCTTCGTTAGTCCGTCAACTATTAGCCTTTGCCCGTAAACAAATATTAAAGAAAGAAATAATTAATGTTAATGAATTGGTCCATGAAATATATAAGATGTTGCAGAGACTTCTTCGTGAGAATATAGAACTAACATTTCTACCGAATGCTCAAAAGCCTTTGATTTATGCAGATAAGAACGCAGTCGAAGTTATTTTGATTAACCTTTGTGTTAATGCGAATGATGCTATGCCCAATGGTGGAAAACTGTTGATAGAAACGAGTTCTACTCATATATCTGATGAAATGATAGAGGGGATTACATGGACAACATCTGGAGAATTTGTAGTTATTTCTGTTACGGATACAGGCATAGGTATGGATAAACATACATTGGAACATTGTTTTGACCCGTTTTTTACTACAAAAGAAACTGGTAAAGGAACAGGGTTAGGATTATCAACTGTTTATGGGCTCGTCCAGCAACATAACGGAATTATTCATGTTTATTCTGAGGTAGGAAAGGGAACTACTTTCAAAATTTATTTGCCTGCTACCACTCAAGAGCAAATCCAAAAAGAAGAGGATACAGAAAAAGGACAGATTGAACAACTCGAGGGAAACGAAACAATATTGATTGCGGAAGATGAATTAACCGTTCGTTCTGTATCAATACGAATATTGGAGCAAGCAGGTTATCGAGTGATTTCTGCAAAAGATGGGGAAGAGGGTTTTAAACTGTTTCTGGAAAATATCAATGATATTGACCTTGTTATTCTTGATGTGATTATGCCTGTAATGGGTGGAAAAGAGTTATATGAAAAGATTAAAAAAATAAGACCAGATTTACCCGTTCTTTTTTCAACCGGTTATTCTGAAAATTCCATACATATCAATTTTGTTTTAGAAAAAGACCTGAATCTAATAAACAAACCTTATGGGAGACAGGAGTTATTAAGATCGGTTAGAAATATACTGGATAATAAAAATAAACATTAAAATCATTAATATATTCAATTTATGTCAAATATAAAATCACCGGTGTTTGAAAAAAGACGATATGATATTGAGTATTTAAGAATTATTGCTGTTTTACTTCTTATCCCTTTCCACTGTGCAATGGTATTTTTCACATACGAGCCTTTTTATGTGAAAAGTTCCTCTTCACATTTTCTGCTGGACTATTTCGTGTTTTTCCTATCCCCATGGCACATGCCACTTCTATTTATGATTGCAGGTATATCCTCTTTTTATGCACTCCAAAAAAGAGACTATAAACAGTATATTTCGGAAAGGACAAAGCGATTACTTATTCCCTTTCTGTTTGGTGTTTTGTTTATAGTACCTCCTCAACCTTATTTGGCATATATAAGGGAACATGCGGATAGTACCATTTCTGATTTTTTAAAACAGTATTTTTTTCATATTCAAGGTGATTTTTCAGGTTATACCGGTTTTTTTACCCCTGCACATCTATGGTTTATCCTCTATCTTTATTTATATAGTATTTTTTCCGTGCCTTTATTCTTGAATATAAGGAAGTATTCAAAAGAAATAGGAGACAATATTCCGAATTATCTTTTTCTATTTTTCTATCCTGTAATAATAGGATTAGCCGAACAATTACCTACTTTAGGCTCGAAAAATCCATTTTATTACTACACTTATTTCTTTATAGGTTTTTTTATTGTTTCTAATCCTGAGATAGAACGAACTATAAGAGAACAAAGATTTTTATTATTTCTTTTAGGTCTCATTACAATGATAATTTACCTTATTTTTGTTAAGATTTCTTTTACTTTTGAGAGATACTCTATTTCAGATATTCTTTTCTATATTTTACGCCGCTTCAATGTTTGGTTCTGGTTATTGTTTATTTTGGGATATAGTGAAAAATATCTTAATTTCCCAATACAAATATTACCTTATGCAAGTGAGATGTCATATCCCTTTTACATCCTCCATCAAACAGTAATAATCATTCTTGCATATTATTTCATATCGTTGAATTTAAATGTGGGAATAATATTTTTTGTGTTAGTCGTATTATCGTTCTCTGTTACAGTTGTTATTTACCACTTTTTAATAAGAAAATATAAAATACCACGGTTTTTATTTGGAATGAAAACTTAAAAATTTTTGGAGTCTGATAAAATGAAGAATTACTTAAAATGGTTATTCCGATGGTATGTCCTATTTTCCATACTTTTGACGATTCTTTTTGGCGGATTATGGACACTGTATACATATAATTCCAATGACCAGTGGTATCGTAAATTATTATTGATGCATACAGTGAATATAGCAGAAAGTATTGATCCAGACATAATAAATGAATTTCAAGGTTCGGGGGGCTGATTATAATAATCCCCGTTATCATTTACTACTTACACGACTTCGTACGGTTCGTTCTCTTATACCTCGTTGTAAGTATTTGTATTTAATGGGCAGAAATGAGAACAAACAAGTTTTCTTTTATATAGATACGCAAGAGGATATAGAAGAGACGCCACCGGCTCAACCCGGCGATTTATATGACGATGCCTCAGAAGAATTGATTAATTGTTTTGATACAGGGGTTCCCTTTGTTGAGGGACCTCTGCCTGATGAATGGGGTGTATGGGTAAGTGCCCTTGTCCCAATAAAAGATGTTGCACAGAGAAAGGTAAGTGCTGTTTTAGGGATGGATATTGATGCAAAGGACTGGAACCTAATCGTTTGGGAAAAAACATACCCGACCCTTGTATTTACCATCTTACTGATAGGTGTTATTTTGCTTTCGGGAATTGGTTTTAGCAGGAGAGAAAATCGAAAAGAAGAATTGGGTAGGTTGAAATTTACAGAAACTATATTGGCTTTTATGTGTTCTTTTATTTTTACGATTGCTACAGTTTGGTTTATTAGTGAAAGAGACCAAAGACAACATTGTGTAATATTAGATGAAGTGTCGAAAACAACAATCAGGTTTTTGAACGAAAAATTAGAAGATATTCGCGATGTGTTAATCCCCGCACTTATATCGTATTACCAAAATAGTGATGAGGTGAGACTTGAAGAGTTTTATAATTTTACAAATTCTTTTACAAAGGAAAAGGCTTCTTATCTTTCATTTTTTTGGATACCGCTTGTAGATAAAAATAATAAAGAACAATTTTTAAGAGAAGGTGCTGAAATTTACAAATCGGATTTTCAAATCTGGGAGTTGGATGAGAATGGAAACAAAATACCTGCCAGAGAAAAGAACTTCTATTTTCCCATTTTCTATTCTTCTAAAGATACTGATATCTCAACGATTGGCTACGATATAAATTCTAATGAGAAAGCAAGAACAGCTATCCAGCAGGCGATTAACACAGGAAGGGTTTCAATGCTCCTATCGAATGAAGTGTCACTCTTTTCACAATATCCTTCTTCCATCTTTATATTGTTTAGTCCTGTTATCAAAGATAAGGAAGATAAAGGAATAATAGGGATAACTTTGGACATGAATAGTTTTGTTAAAGTTTGGTTAGAAAAGACAGCACATGGATTTATAAATAAGCCCCTATATTTTGATTATTATTACATTTCTGATTCGGAGGATATCATTAATGTTTATTCAGACCAACCTCAAAAAGGTGATTTCGAATTTTTAAAAGAATTTAATGTTTTTGGTTCAGATAGGTTGTTTTTCACCGTGTTTATTTTTCAACAATTATTTGGTATTGAAGTTCAACCTGGGGAATTGAAGGAAATAAAGATAATTGATGATAGGATACCTGCTTTTGTTTTAGGCTTGATTGCTTCTTTCGCGTTGACCCTTGTCATCGCGATTCTTTCCAACTATAATCAGACCTTACAAAGACTTATCTACCAACGAACAAGCGAACTGTACCAGAGCAGGGAATTACTAAAATCTACTTTATACTCTATCGGTGATGCTGTGATAAGTGTTGATAAAGAAGGGTATATTGTAGATATAAATCGTTCTGCAAAGGAACTAATAGGCTTGAGTGCAAAAGATGCTGTCGGTAAGAAGATAGACGAAGTTATACAATTAGAAGATTATACCACACGACAAAAGTTGGAAAATCCAATATATAAGACTCTTCAAACAGGGGAAAGAGTTGATATTGGTAATAATACATTATTGATATCCAGGACAGGTGAAGAATATAACATCGCAGACAGTTGCACACCTATTTATGATGAGCAGAAGAATTTGTTAGGTGCCGTTTTTGTATTTCGCGATGTAACGGAGGAATACAGGCAGAAACAGAAATTATTAGAGAGCGAGCTATTTCAGCGGACGCTGATGGAGAGTGTTCAAGTAGGTGTTGTTTTAATAGATTATNAAACCCATGTGATTGAATACATAAATCCTTTGGGTGCACAAATGTTTGGATCGGAGAGGGAAGAAATTATTGGTAATATTTGTCATAAATTTTTATGCCCTGCGGATGTAGGTAATTGTCCTGTTCATAGTAAAGAAGTAGAAATAGTAAATCAGGAAAAAATATTAATAACGGCGGATGGTAAAGAAAAACCTGTCTTAAAATCAGTTAGAGTAATTAGCATAGGAGGTAAGGATAAGATATTAGATTGTTTTATAGATATAAGTAAAGAAAAGGAAATCGCTAATGAATTACTTATTACCAACCAGCAATTACTTGTTGCGGTTCAAAGGGCGCAGGAGTTAGCGGTAAAAGCGGAATTAGCCAATATGGCGAAAAGTGAGTTTTTAGCCAATATGAGTCATGAAATAAGAACACCCATGAATGCTATTATAGGTATGACAAGCCTTTTACTGGATACGGAGTTAGAACCGCAACAGAGACACTTTGCAGAAGTTATCCAATCCAGCGGAGAATCATTGCTGTCCTTAATAAACGATATTTTAGATTTTTCTAAGATAGAAGCCCGAAAATTAGATTTAGAGGAAATAGATTTTGATTTAATTAGTATGTTAGAAGACTTTTCCAATGTAATGGCTGTTAGAGCTAATGAAAAGAATCTTGAATTGGTAATAGCAACCGATGATAATGTTCCGAGTTTAGTAAAGGGGGATCCCGGGAGGATTCGGCAGATATTGACAAATCTGGTGGGGAATGCAATTAAATTTACTCAAAAAGGAGAGGTAAAGGTTCATGTAACATGTGTAGATGAAACCGAAGATGATGTGATGTTGAAATTTATAGTAAAGGATACGGGTATTGGTATTCCAAAAGATAAGATAAAAAATCTATTTCAAAAGTTTACTCAAGTAGATGCCTCGATGACGCGCCGATTTGGTGGGACAGGATTGGGGCTTGCCATCTCAAAGGACCTTGCAGAAATGATGCAAGGAAGCATTGGTGTTGAAAGTGAATATGGTAAGGGTTCAACTTTTTGGTTTACGATAAGAGTGAAGAAACAAAAAAATGTTCAACCCAAAATTTATGTTTTTCCTGAAGATTTACAAAATGTCCGAATTCTAATAGTAGATGATAATGCGAGCAATCGTGAAATATTGCGAATGCGATTAAAATCATGGGGAGCCCGTCCAGAAGAAGCAACGGACGCTTTTACCGCGTTAAATATATTAAAGGCAGCAAAAAAAGAGAATGACCCTATACAACTTTGTATTATTGATATGCAGATGCCCGAAATGGATGGAGAAACACTTGGAAAGATTATTGCGAATGATGAGAACTTATCCGATACTGTCCTGGTGATGCTTACTTCCATCGGGATACGGGGTGATGTGAAAAAATATAAAGAGATTGGTTTTTCTGCATATTTGACCAAGCCTATTCGACATAACGAATTGTTTGATATATTAACAGCGCTGTTAAGCATGTCAAAAACAAAACAAACCGAAGGGGAACGACCTTTCTTTACACCTTCTATTATTACGCGACATTCTGTTAGAGATATACAAAAACAAATAAAGAAATTCAAGGCAAGGGTTCTCCTTGCAGAAGATAACTTAGTAAACCAACAAGTTGCTGTGGGAATGTTAAGTAAATTGGGTGTAACTACGGAGATAGCGAATAATGGGAAGGAGGCTTTGGATTTACTCTCCAAAAATGATTACGACCTCGTATTTATGGATGTCCAGATGCCTGAGATGGACGGTTATCAGGCAACACAGGCGATACGGGAAGGTGTAGCGGGTGAGAAAAATAAAAATATTGTAATCATAGCAATGACAGCTCATGCTCTTGAAGGGGATAGAAATAAATGCATTGAATTAGGTATGAACGATTATATTCCTAAACCTATAGTTATAGAACGATTGGTTGAGGTGTTGGAGAAATGGACACCTGAAAAAATGCAGGTAGAAAAAGAATCACCCGCCGTTATAAAGAAACCTCTTCCTGATAAAGAACATTCTACTGCTAAGGCTATTCATACAGATATGCATGTAGTATTTGATTATAAATCATTTATGAAACGGGTTATGGAGGATAAAGAATTAGCCCGAACAATTCTCAACAGTTTTATGGAGGATGTGCCGAAACAAATAGAAATATTGAAAAAATATATAGAAGAGAGCCGTATTTCAGAAGCGGAACGGCAGGCTCATTCAATTAAAGGGGCATCAGCGAATATAGGTGGCGAACAACTTCGTGAGGTTGCATTTCGCATCGAGAAACTGTGTAAAGAAGGAAACATCACAGAAGTGCCTGAATTAATCAAACAACTGGATGAGCAATTCGATGAACTTTCAGAAAAAATAAAGGAAATTTTTTATGACTGATGAAAAAGATAAGACACGGATATTAGTTGCAGAAGACGATCTGGTATCTCGTCTTATGTTGGTTTCCGCTATTCAGAAATGGGGATATGAACCTGTTGCGGTAGATAATGGTAAAGATGCGTTGGAAACACTAAGTGGAGCATATCCTCCTTTACTCGCAATATTAGATTGGGTTATGCCTGAGATGGATGGTATTGATGTGGTTCGGACTATTCGTAAGAATTATGGCAATACCCTTACTTATATTATTATGTTAACAACTAAAACAGAGAAGGAGGAAGTTATAGAAGGTTTAGAGGCGGGGGCAGACGATTATATTCGTAAACCATTTGATGCGGATGAACTTTGGGCTCGAATTCGTGTAGGATTACGGACAGCTCAACTACAAAAAGATTTGATAGAAATGCAAAAGGTGCTTGAATATGAGGCCGTTCATGACCCGCTAACGGGTTGTTTGAATAGAAGAGGGATTCTGGAACGGTTAAAAGAAGAATTGGAACGATCCGAAAGAACCGGAGAACCGTTATGTGTTGCCATGTGTGACTTAGACCATTTCAAGAAGATTAATGATACTTATGGGCATCAGACGGGGGATGATGTATTAAAAGGTTTTGTTCATATTATCCGTTCACAGTTAAGACCGTATGACCAGATAGGCAGGTTAGGAGGAGAAGAATTTTTGATTATTATTCCTAATATTACGGAAGCCTATGCTAAAAATACATTAGAGAGGCTAAATAAAATTATATATGATACAGAAGTAATTACATGCATAGGAAAAGTTAAAATTACGGTAAGCATTGGTGGTATAATAGTAAAAAAAACAGACAAATATTGATAGTGTAATAAGACAGGTTGATGAAGCATTGTATACAGCAAAAGAAAACGGTAGGAATCAAGTTTGTTTTTACGGAGTAATACCGAATGAGTAAGCACCAACCAGAATTTGAAGGCAAGAAAGTCCTGTTGATTGATGACGACCTTACACAGTTGAGACTGTTGGAAGGGTTACTTAAAAAAATAGGGTTTTCCGTTTCTGCCTTTCAATCGCCTGTTCATGCTTTAATGAATATTGACCCGGATAACCCTCCTGACCTGGTTATTACGGATATTTATATGCCTGAAATCAATGGCTGGGAACTGTGTCGTTGCCTTCGTTCCGATGTGATGCCGTATATGAAAGAAGTTCCTATTTTGATTGTCTCCTCTGTATTTCTGGGAGATGGAATATTGAAAACAGCTCAAAAAGCAGGTGCCGATGATTTTATTGAAATGCCTATTGAACCGGAAAAATTAATTTTTAAGATTCATAAAGTTTTTAATAGTAGAAAAAAAGAAGAAATAACTCATTTTTTATGGGTTGCACCATGCAGTCAATGTTCAAATAGATGTTGTACAGTTACTTCTACAAGAAAATATATGATTGAGCATGTAGAAAATATTAAACAGGCAATAAAATCTTTTAGTAGGAAAAATTATGATTTAATAGTTGTTTCTCATAAATTATATGAAGACCCTACACCCTTGTTGAGAAAAATATCAGAAGAAAATGCAAATACAATTGTTATTGCAATACTTTATGAAAAATCACAAAAGGAATTGGTCTATTGGGTTGAAAAAGGGGTTTCAGCTGTTATTAAAGAACCTGTTACAACTGAAAATGTCGTTAATCTTTACGAAAAAATTAAATTAGAAAGAACCCTAATCCAAACAAAGGAACTATTAGAAAAAAAGATAAGAGAAAGTATTACAGAAGAATTAAAATGGGCAAATATTCTGGATGCAATACCCTCCGGTGTTTTTATAAAAGATGAAAATTTAAAATACATTCGTGTAAACAAATCTTATGCCGGTTTTTTTAATAAAAACCATGAAGAATTGGCAGACTTTAATGATAGAGAACTCTTTGATGAATCTTCTGCAGATAAATTTATTTCTATATGTAAACAGGCTCTTAATGGGAATATATATCAAAATCCAGATTTAACCCTTTATATTTTTGGGGAAGCAAAAAATTTTAATACATTTATTGCTCCATTGCGAGACGCAGAAGGTAAAACTATTGGGGTTTATGGAGCATTCCGAGATGTTACAGAAATGCGAAAGTTGCAGCAAAACTATAAAAATTTATTTGAATCCATGCAAGAAGCATTCGCTGAGCATGAGCTTATATATGATGAACATGGAGTGCCTATAGATTATCGTTTTCTTGCTGCTAATGAAGCATTTCAAAAGATGACAGAATTGAAAGTCGAAGATGTCATCGGGAAAACGGTTAAAGAGGTTTTACCAGATGTCGAGCCTTTCTGGATATTAACTTATGCGCAGGTAGTAGTTACAGGGGATCCTATAACATTTGAGATGTTTTCAAATCCTTTAAATCGTTATTACCTTGTTCATGCGTTTAAGACGGGAGAACATCGTTTTGCATGTATATTTACTGATATAACGGAAAAAAAGAAATTTGAAGAGGAAATTAAAAGATTAAATCGAGAATGGCAACTCGCTTATGACAATATCAACAGTATTATCTGGTTTTTAAATGAAAATTTTGAGATAACAAAAACAAATAATGCAGTTATTAAACTACTTAAATTGACCCCGGATGAAGTTCTTGGTAAAAAATGTTGGGAAATTGTCCATGAGACAAAAGAAGCACCTTCTTTTTGTCCTGTAATTCGTTTGTTAAAAACAAAGAAAAGAGAAACTTTAGAATTTCAGAGAGATGATCGTTGGTATGAGGTAGTTGTTGACCCTGTTTTCGGTGATAATAATCAATTGGTTGGATTTATTCATATTTTATCTGAAATAACCGAACGAAAGAAGGCAGAAAAAGAGAAAGAAGAATTACAGAAACAATTGGTTCAATCTCAGAAGTTAGATGCTATTGGAAAATTAGTGGGTGGTATTGCCCATGATTTTAATAATATGTTAAGTGTGATTATGGGCAATATCGAGTTGGCGATACTTAAATCAGAGACAGGGGAGCCTATAAAGGAGAATCTTGAAGAAGTCCGTAAAGCAGTAGAGCGTGCTTCTGAATTAACCAAAAAGATACTTGCTTTTGGTCAAAAGTTGGATATAAAGCCCAAAGTCTTGAATTTGAATAATGAAATTACAACACATATTAAATTGTTAAAAAGGGTTATTCCGGAAAGAATACAGATTGAGTGGAAACCCTGTGAAGATTTGTGGAATGTCTATTTGGACCCTTCTCATCTGGATATGATATTGCTTAATCTTTGTGTAAATGCACGCGATGCTATAACTAACGAGGGAAAGATTACAATTGAAGTGGCTAATAAAAAAATAGATATGTCCTTTGCAAAAAAATATCCGAATGCTATTCCGGGGGAGTATGTTGTACTTCGTGTTTCTGATACAGGGACGGGAATTGCGCCTGAAATTATAGACAAAATATTTGAACCTTATTTTACTACCAAGAAACAGGGTGAGGGCACAGGTTTAGGTTTGGCAACTATCTATGGAACTGTTAGGCAAAATAACGGATTTATTACTGTCGAAAGTAGTTTGGGGAATGGAAGCACTTTTGCTATATATCTTCCAAGATATAAAGAAGGGCAAGACGAAGAGGAGAAAAATTCTAATAATTGGGATACCAAGATTGATGTAATACCGGAGGAGAAAAAAGGAGTAGTACTTATTATAGAAGATGAAAAAAGTGTATTAGAGATATTAAATCAAATTATTTCCCGAATGGGTTTTGAGCCTATTTTGACAAGTGACCCCATAGAGGCTCTGGAACGAGCCAGAGAAAATAAGAGCAAGATAAAATTACTCATTTCTGATATTGTCTTACCTGTGATGAATGGTTTCGATTTATCTAAAAAGATAGAAGAATTTATTCCATCTCTAAAAACTATTTTTATCACAGGTTATACAGAAAGACCTGAGTTTCAAACAATTAAACCATCAAAAGAAGTGCATTTAATCAAAAAACCCTTCTCTGTTCAGATGTTGACGCAAAAAATAAAGGAAGTAATGGAACTGTAATATCTGTAACTTTTATCTATTCAACTGTTTCATTAATTCTATTCCTTCCATTTGTCATGCCCATAGCATTCGTTACATCTATCCCATCATCCCATCTGTTTTATCCCGTCAGATAGTCATTAATACCCTCAACAAATTTCCTTATTTCATCACGAACGCGGCGATAAATATTGAGTTTCTCTTCTTCTGTCTTTGCGGATTGGGCAAGGTATGGTGGGTCCTCGAATCCTACATGTATAATTTTGGTTTTCCCTGGGAAAAGGGGACATCGTTCTCTGGCATTATCACAAACAGTAACGACAAGGTCAAAATCACGGGAAGGTAATTCAGCAACCGTTTTGGAATAATGATGAGATATATCAACACCAACTTCAGCCATAACCTGGACTGCATAGGGATTTAAACCATGCTTTTCCACACCAGCGGAAAAAGGTTCAATACTATCATTCCATAGATGTCGAGTCCAGCCTTCTGCCATCTGACTTCGACAGGAATTACCCGTGCATAGAAACAATATTTTTTTCTTTTTACTCTCTGACAATATTTTATTCCTTTTATTTGCAGGTACTCCGAAAGTTTTCGATACGATGAAAGGTCAAATAGTTTGCATCGTGAAAATTATTGGCTCCACCAAAATCATCGTCATAAGCAGTGCGAACGACTGCAATAATATCTTCATTTTCAAATACCCAATCAGCATATTGAAAACCGTGTTTGTCCATTTCAGGATGATAAAGTATGGTTTTACAAAGTTTCCACTCTTTCAAATCAAGGCTGGATGCAAGAACGAGTGTATTCCGAACACGAGCGGGATGCCTTTCTTTGATTTGTTCAGGCGATGGCCAATTACAAAGTGTCCAATATCTTTTTGTTTGCTCATCAAAGCGTATAGTGAATTTGGTTGTCCCCCCATTAAAATCTACAAAACCTGTTTGAGGGTCAAAAGAAATTCTTTTTCCATCATCACTGATAGAAATTATGGCAGATTTGCCACCTATTTTTGTGTCAACACGAAGCATGTTAACAAGTTTCCCATCTGGAGTAGGGATCACATTTCCTTCCAGCCATCCGTAAAATTCACCATTCAACCAGTCTTTTGATTTGGGGATGCAATTGCTAAAAGTCCAACTTTCAGAATCTAACAAATTGGAACCGATAGGAGCACTCATAACAAATGCACGATAACGGTCACCCCACTTATCACTGCCCATAGCATCTTCAAATGCACGCCAGATTCTACCATTGAACTCAATGACAGGAACCGGGGCAGTATGATATTGCGCCGAATCTAAAATTCCTGATTTTTTACTTATAGGCTCAGTCCATGTCCAACCCTCATCATCCGATTTCCGTATTACAATATTTCCGTGATGACGGTCTGTCCCTAACATATATATTTCATCATTGTATTTAAAAATACTTGCCCAGAACATTCCTTTGATAGTTGCGATTCTTTTCCACGAAAGCCCTTTGTATTCGGAACGATATACATGCGTAACTGCTAAAGAAT
>AWNW01000025.1 GCA_000493945.1 Candidatus Hydrogenedens terephthalaticus JGI OTU-1 | reverse complement strand
GTGGTTTCTTATTAGGTTCATTATTTGGTGATTTATATAAGCCTGAATATTTAGGGGAAAACAATATATTACAGCGGATTATGGAAAAGACAACTGTTTTAAATCCCATGGACCAGCCTGTTGTTCTATTATTAATTGCTTTGGTTATTGGTGTATTAAATCAATTTTTCGGTATCGGTTTGAAAATGTATGGTATGGCAAAGAGGGGAGACAAAGCAGGAGCGGTAATGGACGGATTAATGTGGCTAATAGCCCTTCCAGGTTTCATTATCATTGTGAGCGGAATGTTTGTAACTCCACCTTCATGGTTGAGTTGGATAGGTATTGCACTTTTTGGGATTGGTGCTTTGGGACTTGTGTTAACGCAGGGAAGAGACCAGGCAAATCCCATTGCACGATTTGTAACGGGTTTAATTAGTTTATACGGTATTGTTGGTAGTTATGGTATTACCGCATTCATAGGAGATACGATGTCTTACTGCCGTCTACTGGCTCTGGGTTTAACGACATCTATCGTTGCTATGTCTTTTAATATGATTGCTAACCTTTTGAAACCCATCCCGTATGTGGGAATTATCATTTTTATACTGGCTTTAATTGTAGGTCATTTATTTAACTTTTTAATAAGCGTTATGGGTGCTTTTGTTCATTCCATGCGTTTAATCCTGGTAGAATTTTTTGGCAGATTCTACGAGGGAGGTGGGAAGCCCTTTGAACCTTTAGGATTTAACTCGGAAAGTGCTATTTTAGTAACTTCTGAAGAAAAAAATAAATAAATAAATAATTTAAGGAATAAATAAAACGATAACCGTAAAAAGATGGAGATAAGTGTATGGATAACGCACTTGCAATCGAGATTGGTCGTGGTTTAGCAATCGCTGGAGCAGGTTTAGCCGTAGGTTTAGGTTGCTCCGGGTCAGGAAAAGGAATTGGAATTGCTTCCCAGGCAGTTGGGGGCGTTCTAAGTGAGAAACCGGATTTGTTTGGAAGATTATTGGTTCTGCTGGCGTTGCCGGGAACGCAAGGATTCTATGGCTTTATTACAGCCATTCTTATCTTTGTGCGTTCAGGACTAATTACTGGCCAGATGATAATTACGCCTGGAACCGGGTTAGCACTATTTGTGTTAGGTTTTGGTGTCGGGTTAGCACTGTTTTTCTCAGCACAATGGCAGGGTGAAGCATCTGCGGCGAGTATTGCGTTAGTGGCTCGTAGACCGGAAGCCTTTGGTCGTTCCGTTATTCTCCCTGCAATGGTGGAGACATACGCAGTGGTGGCATTGCTAGTTGCTATTCTGGCTATTAACTGGTTAACGGCAAGCAATGATGTTACTGCATTTATTCGTGCACAGTAATTACATAAAAAACAAATAAAAGTTTTTTGCCTTCATTGTAAGGAATTATAAAATGGCGTTAGATGAAATTAGCAAAGCAGTTTTAGAGTCAGTTCAGCGGGAAGCAGAACTGATAATAAAATCTGCAACAAAAGAAGCTGAGGAAAAGAAGAAAAATGCCCAACGGAATGCGGAAGAAAAAGCAGAACGGCTATATCAACTCGCTATCCGAAATATTGATGAAGAGATGGCAAGGAAATCCGTTCAAGTTCAGGGGCAAATAAATAAAGAAGTTCTGAAAGAAAAAAATATTATTATAAATCAGGTATTCCAAAAAGCCAAAGATTTAGTTTTAAAATCATCGGGACAAGAATACCAGCAATTGATGGAGAAATTATTAGCCCGTGCCATTCCACAGGGCAGTAAAGGAAGTGTTCGAGTTCACAAAGATGATATAGAACTTTTCAAAAATTTGATTAACAAATGGAATACGACCTATGGAACTGTGTTAACAATAGATGATAAAACTTTTCTTCCTTCCCGTGGAGGATTTTTATTCATCGCAGAAGGATACCAGGTTGACCAGACACTGGATACTATTTTAGGTGATTTACAGAGAGAAATTGTTCCTGAAATTGCTCAGAATTTATTTATCGGAAACGCTTAATAGAAAACAAGAAGGAGTAGGTGCTTGAAAGCCCTTTCAAAAGGACAACATCGCTGGGGATTTGTATGTGGACAGATTAGTGTATTAGAGGGGCGATTAATGTCCTATGACTTTTTCATGACACTTGGAGGTATTGAGAAGTCAGAAGATGTCTTACATCGTCTTCAAGAGACTTCCCTTCGTGAATTTATGGTTCCCGGTGCGGAAACATGGGAAGATTGGAGCACTATTATTGATAGTTATGTGCACTCTCAGATAGATGAATTAAAAAAAGCATCTCCCTCACCGGAAATTACGGATGTTTTCTTGTTAAATGAAGATTATGTAAACTTAAAACGAGCAATCAATGGGAAAAACGCATTGTTCCCAAAAAATGTATTCAGTGAATCTCGATTGAATGAAATTGCCTCCGGGAATCCTGCGCTGTTTCCTGAAATTATCAGACCGTCTATTAGTGCTATTGCAAATCCAGCAGGTGCACAATCTGAAAATCCAATAATTACCGATATTGTCCTTGATGGTTGTTATTTAAGACAGTATTTATGGCTAATTTCAAAACTTAATTGCCCTTTGTTAAAAGAATGGTCAGAATGTCGTGTGCTTTCCAAATTAATAGTCGTTCTATGGCGTGCATTAAAAGCAGGACATAATTTAAAAATTTACCAACAATATTTGCTTCCATTAGAGCCTTTTAATCATTTAATTAGCGAACTTTGTGCTACAACAGAATTGAGGTCATGGGGAAATATAATACCCGGGATAATTGGAGATATCTGGAGGGAATGTTTTGAGGTAAGTGAGGATGAACAAATTTCTAAATTTGAACAAAAAGTTTCTGATTTTATAACTCAGCAAGTAAAACAGGCGAAATTACAAACTATGGGGCCCGAACGAGTTGGTGCATTCTGTTGGGGACTGAATATGGAAGCCTTTAACTTGAAACTGATTGTAAGTGGTAAACTCAATGGTTTGCCATCGAATATGCTTAAAGACAGGATTCGACAGACTTATGTATAAAGCGTATGTAATAGGTGAAAAAGGTTTAATACAGGGATTTAAATCCGCTGGATTTGAGGTGTGCCATGCTTTAACCCCTCACGATTTACAACTGATTTTTCAACAAATACAGCAAGAAGGTGGTGCTTCGATAATCTTGATAACAGAAGAACTCGCAAAAGAGTCAAAGGAAATTATACAAGACTATAGATTAATAAGTAATGCAGTTATAACAACGATTCCAACACATAAAGGCACACAACATTTGGGATTTAAAGAACTAAAAAGACAGATAGAATATTCAATCGGTGTGGATATGCTCGGGAAAGAGGAATAAGCCCGATGAACATAAATGAGAAAAATATATTGAATGTAATAATAGTGAATAAAAAAGGAACATTAGGGAAATAGAATATGAGCACAAACAATCAGGGTGAAGTTGTCAAAGTATCCGGACCGTTAGTTGTGGCTCGTGGTTTAGCCGGTGCCAGAATGTATGAAATGGTACGAGTTGGTGAAGCCAAACTGTTCGGAGAAATTATTGAAATTCGAGGAGACGAATATTCCATTCAGGTTTATGAAGAAACTGAAGGAATAGGACCAGGTCAGCCTGTATTCAGGACAGGAGAAGCATTAAGTGTGGAGTTAGGACCTGGTTTAATTCGATCCATTTACGACGGTGTCCAGCGACCTCTGGACAAAATTGCGGCACAATACGGTGAATATATTGTCCGCGGAGCGGAAAGTCCCTCATTAGACCGTTCGCTAATATGGAAGTTTGAACCCGTAGCAAAAGTGGGCGACCATGTCGTAGCAGGTGATATTTTAGGCACGGTGCGTGAGACAAAATTAGTTGTCCATAAAATTTTAGTGCCTAATGGAGTTGAAGGAACAGTTAAAAAAATTGCTCCTGTTGAGGGCAATGTAGATACAATTATTGCTGTTGTTGATACCGAAAAAGGACCGCGTGAATTAACGATGGTTCAGCGTTGGCCAGTTCGTCAACCGCGTCCCGTTGCAAAGAAACTTCCACCGTTGGAACCGTTGACTACAGGACAACGCGTTCTTGATATGTTTTTCCCTATGACAAAGGGTGGAACGGCTTGTGTACCGGGACCATTCGGAAGTGGTAAAACGGTGGTTCAACACCAGTTAGCAAAATGGGCAAATGCAAATATTGTAGTTTATGTGGGATGTGGTGAGCGTGGGAACGAAATGACCGATGTGCTTATGGAATTCCCCGAACTGAAAGACCCCGAATCTGGTGAACCCCTTATGGAACGAACAGTTCTTATTGCAAATACATCTAACATGCCTGTAGCCGCCCGTGAAGCCAGCGTATTCACAGGGATTACTATTGCAGAGTATTTCCGTGATATGGGCTACAGTGTGGCTTTGATGGCAGACTCGACAAGTCGCTGGGCAGAGGCTATGCGTGAAATGTCAGGTCGTTTGGAAGAAATGCCCGGCGAAGAAGGCTATCCCGCCTATTTAGGAACACGAATTGCCAGTTTCTACGAACGCTCAGGGAATGTTATCTGTTTGGGTTCGGACAAGAGAAACGGAACATTATCTCTTATCGGTGCGGTATCCCCTCCGGGCGGAGACTTCTCAGAACCTGTGGTGCAGGCTACTCTCCGTGTCGTTAAAGTATTCTGGGGACTGGATGATAAATTAGCCTTTGCCAGACATTTCCCTGCGATAAACTGGCTAACTTCGTATTCTCTGTATCAAGAGGTAGTAGATAGATATGCCAATGAACATTACAATGCACGATGGTCGGAAGTGCGTCGAAGAGCAATGGCTATATTACAACGAGAAGCAGAGTTAGAAGAATTGGTGCGTCTGGTAGGTATGGATGCCTTACCGGCGGAAGACCGTTTATTGATGCAGGCGGCAAAGATGATAAGAGAAGATTTCTTACATCAGAACGCCTTTGATGAATTGGATACCTATACATCTATGGTAAAACAATTCCAACTTTTGAATACGATTTTACATTATTACGATGAAGTTCGTCCAGCATTACAAAAAGGCGTTCCTTTAACCAAACTATTGACTTTACCTGTTCTCGAAGAAATTTCAAAAGCAAAATTAATCCCTGAAGATAAACTAACACAATTTGATGAATTGAGAAGTAAAGTTTCGGAACAAGTAAAATCTTTAATGTCATAAAGTTATTGATAAATGTTAAACAACATAAAAATAGAGTGAGGTGAATAACCGTGGTTACGAAAGAATATCGCACAGTAAAAGAAATTATCGGTCCACTAATGTTAATTGAAGGAGTAGAAGGAATTACTTACGGTGAACTAACGGATATTCGTCTTGACGATGGAACTATGCGTCGTGGACGAGTACTGGAAGTGCATCGGGACAAAGCAGTAGTTCAGGTATTCGAAGGTACCAGTGGACTGGCACCCCAAGGTGTTACGGTTAAGTTTTTGGGAAAAGGTGTCGAATTAGGTGTTTCGGGTGATATTTTAGGTCGTGTATTTGATGGTTTCGGAAGACCTATTGATGATGGTCCTCCTATTATCCCCGAAAAATGGTTGAATATTAACGGGAACCCCATGAACCCTTATTCCAGAGACTATCCTAACGAATTTATCCAAACAGGTATTTCAACAATAGACCTGTTAAATCCATTAGTGCGTGGACAAAAACTTCCCTTCTTTTCAGGGTCTGGTTTGCCTCACTCAAGAATGGCAGCACAAGTAGCGCGTCAAGCAAGGGTATTAAAAACGGGTGAAAAATTTGCTGTAATATTCGCTACAATGGGTATTACCTTTGAAGAAGCGGAATTTTTCATTAATGACTTCCGTAGAACAGGCGCTCTTGAAAGAGCCGTATTGTTCATTAACCTTGCGGATGACCCGGCTATCGAACGAATAGCAGTTCCACGAATGGCTTTGACCGTAGCAGAATTTTTAGCATACGAAAAAGATATGCATGTGCTTGTTATTCTGACTGACTTAACGAACTATTGCGAAGCGTTACGCGAAATATCGGCGGCACGGAAAGAAGTTCCGGGAAGACGCGGTTATCCCGGTTACTTATATACCGACTTAAGCACGATTTATGAGCGTGCAGGTCGTATCAAAGGTAAGATGGGTTCCATAACCCAACTTCCTGTGTTAACCATGCCTGAAGATGATAAAACACATCCTATCCCTGACCTTACGGGATATATCACAGAAGGGCAGATTATTTTAAGTCGTTCTCTACATGCGCAGGGTATTTATCCCCCTGTAGATGTTCTTCCGTCCCTATCCCGATTAAAGGACAAAGGTATTGGTGTCGGAAAAACTCGTGAAGACCATGCCAATGTAATGAATCAGTTATATGCAGCATACGCACGCGGTAAGAATGCAAAAGAATTGGCGGTGGTATTAGGTGAATCTGCTTTGAGCGATATTGACCTTTTATATGTAAAATTTGCAGATGCATTTGAAGACCGTTTCATCCGTCAGGGTGAAGATGAAAACCGCAGTATTGAGGATAGTCTGCGGATTGGTTGGGAATTACTCGGTTTGCTTCCGAAATCAGAGTTAAAGCGTGTAAGACCTGAATTTATTGAAAAATACTATCCCGAAAATAAATAAACCCATATAGAATTATTATATAAGGTTGCTATATGAGATTAGCAGTAAATCCGACAAGAATGGAGTTGCTTCGGCTACGAAAAAGATTGGTCGTAGCCCAGCGAGGTCATAAGTTGTTAAAAGATAAATTAGACGGTCTGATGAAGGATTTCGGGAGAATTACAGCAGAATATAAAAAGGCACGATTAGAAGTAGATAATGAATTGCCTCAGGTTTTGAAATTATTTGTTTTAGCAGAAGCCACATCATCAAGATTAATTGTGGAAGATGCTCTTGAATCTACAAGACAAGAGATGGATATTCAGATGAAGCCTCAAAGATTGATGAGTGTTCAAATTCCCAAGTTAGAGATTACTTTTGGAAAAAGTGAAGGTGGATACTCATTGATTCATACCTCATCCGAATTGGACAAAGCCATAACAAAAATGAAAGAATTCTTACCTAAACTATTGAGAATGGCTGAATTGGAAGAAACTGTCCGCAGGTTATGTCAGGAAATAGAGAAGACGCGAAGAAGAGTTAACGCTTTAGAGCATACATTAATTCCACGAATGAAAGAGACTATCAAATTTATTAAGAACAAATTGGACGAAATGGAACGCTCTACCACCAGTCAATTGATGAGGATAAAGGCACAGCGTTTGGCACAAGAAGCAGGGAAGTAGATTTTTATCAGGTCGGACAAGTAAGACAAGTCCGACCTGATTGAACTGTGCAAGAGAAATTTATTTTACCCAATTCACTTGAATATTTTCCTGGAAATTCCGTGCATGTTCACTAACCTGAGCGGTCTTTACATCACCGGAGTGAATATACATTCGATAACGGAATGCTAAAGTGTCTCCCTTTTTTATCATATAATTTCCATTTTCTGGTAGGTCCTTATTATATTCTTTTTCACGGAAGTAGGAATAACCAAAACAATTAGCACCAAAAAGTCCATACTTACGGACATGCCAACTGGTGGGATAACGCAGGTTCGATGGATGGTCAAAAATAGCCAATCCCCGCCAACCAACATCTTTCATATCAGCAGAGTAATCACACCATGGGGTCGGTTTTCCCCAAACTTTATCCTCACCTGTTTCACCACTTGCTATGGTTATTACCCCTTTTGAGGAAATGTCGGGATGCATTCTTGCGGCTACAATTCCCCCTTCTTTTGTATCTATAAATTCGGTGTCCTTTTCTTCTGCAATAAATGAGACAAAAGCATCAAAAATACGGGCTTTTTCAGGTGTATTATAAAAACGATATTCACGATTCTCTGTAATGAGGTAATTCCCATCTTTGTCATACCACTTATTATTGCTAATTATCCAGCCGTAAGCATCACCAGAGCCATAAGTTACATTTTCTACTCTTTGACTACCGGTTTCTTCTCCTTCTGTCCAGACATCTACACCATTAATATCTCCATAAGCAGACCAGAATGATTTATGGTGAGGATGGTCTTGGGCAAATTTAGGAGTTCCTTCGGGTTTCATGGGATAGTCTCGTGTGATTGTAACTTGATTTTCAGACATCAATGGCCAGAGAAACGGCTTTTTCCACTCTTTGCCATAATGATATACCGTAAGTAATTTATCATCAATAATAACCTTCAAAGTATCCGGGACATCTCCAGGAATTACCTGGACATGAGGCACATATTCTGCTGGTTTATCATGAAGTCTTACCTCGTAAGTATGTTCTGTATTGGGCATTGCACCCTCAGGGATACATACAAATTCCCCATTTCGTATAGTTACAGGAAATTCTTTGCCTGTTTTTGCATGGAGTATTGTTGCTATTTTATTTTCAGGGACAGTAGCATTGCAAGGTAAAACAAGAATGGGATTAACCATTTTATAATCACCCGCTTTAAGTTGAATTTTCATTTGTTCCAGCGACTCAGAGAAAACAGAAGCATTCAAAGTAAATAATAGAATTGAAAAAATAGATATAAAAATAAACTTGCCATTCATAGAAAAACTCCTTTATCTTGGGGGTGATAGTATGTTATTTGTGTCTATTATAGAACTTTATTCTGTTATCTTTCAAAAACTAAAAAAAACAATCAGTTTTAAATTAGAGAAGAATTTTTAGTATTCTTATACGAAATGTCAATAGAAAACAAAAGGAATAAGTTATGGAAACAAGAAGGGATTTCATAAAGACATGTGCTTTAGGTTTTGGTTTAACAGGTGTTAGCCAGATTACTTTTGGAGGTACAGAAACTGGACAAAAGAAAGAAAATAATGAAACAAAAAGGTATCAAGGGGGAATTAGTCCCTGGCCTTTGGTTTTAAATACAAGCACAATAAGACCTGCCCCAAATTTATTAGAAAAGATAAAGATTGCTCATGAGACGAAATGGGATGGAATAGAACCATGGATTAATGAAATAGAGGAACATGAAAAACAAGGAGGTAATTTAAAAGATTTAGGTAAACAAATTAAAGATTTGGGGCTTATGGTTCCTAATGTAATAGGTTTGTGGGATTCTATGCCTGATGGTGAGGAAAACTTCAAATCCTCTCTGGAAGTTAGCCGTAACCGAATGCGGATGGCTGCAGAAATAGGGGCGACACATATTGCAGCAATTCCGGCACCTGACAGGGAAAACATAGACCTGAAATGGTGTGCCCGTTGTTATAAAGAATTATTAAAGATTGGCGAGGAGGAATACGGTATAAGGGTTGCTGTTGAGTTTGTGGGTTTCTTTAAAGGTGTTTATCGTTTTGGACAAGCCTGTGCCATTGCTGTGGATGCAGATGACCCAAGAGCGTGTATAGTTGCAGATACTTTTCACTTATTCCGTGGGGGTTCGGGTTTCTCTGGTTTAGAATTAGTTCAAGGCAAACTTATTGCCCATTTCCATTGGAATGATGTGCCGGGAGATGTACCTCGCGAAGAACAAGGCGATGCTCACCGCGTATTTCCCGGAGATGGAATACTTCCTTTAAAAGATGTATTATTAACATTAAAGAATATAGGATATACAGGTTGCCTGTCGTTAGAAATTTTTAACAGAGAATATTGGAAGCAGGACTTAAAAGTAGTAGCAGAAAATGGTTTGAAAAAAATGCAGGAATCTGTTAAGTCATCAGGAGTGTAATGGATGCGATTACGATTTTTATTGTTTATAGGTATAATACTATTTTTACCCGTTGTTTTTAGTTGTCAGCATGGCAATGTGCTGGAAACATTGAGTATAAATACAGAGATTAAACCGGAAGAAAGCCCGGATTTATTGTTGGAAGATATATATTCCGGTGAGGAAGAAGAGGAAATAGAAATATCTTTGAATGAGATGGATAATGCAGAAAAAGAAGATATACCGGAGGGGATAGAATTTAGTGAAAAAGTCCCTCATCTCTGGCCTATAAAAGATAATTCGGGATACATAAGTTCCTGGTTTGGCGGTTCTCGTAGTAAAGGAGGCGGTAGGACAAGAGTTCATAAGGGAATTGATATTATTGTTCCACAAGGAACCCCGGTGATAGCAACAGCCGATGGAATTGTTCGTTTATCAGGGTCAATGCATGGTTACGGTTTACTAATTGTTATTGAACATACGGATGGTATCCACAGTGCGTATGCTCATTTAAGCCAATTGTTAGTTAAAGTAGGAGATGTTATAAAGGAGGGGGATATTATAGGACTGTCTGGCGCCACGGGAAGGGTAACCACTGCTCATCTACATTATGAAGTCAGAAAAGGTGAAAAAGCACTGAATCCTTTATGGTTCCTCCCGGCTATAGAAGAGTAAATTTCTTAAATACAGATAAATGCCTTTATTTATCCAGTCAATTTCATTTTAGGGGGTATAGATTTAAAATGTATAATATAATGAAGTTAAAAGTTGTTCGACTTTATAAGGAGGCTGAATACTCTGATTACAGGTAATGTTCACGGCTTAAAAGCAAATCAAATCAAGAGGCTTGAATCATTAAAAAATAGGAAACCGGTTGCAACGCGAATAATTTCAGTAGAGTTGAGCCGAACTTTATGTGAACTATCTCATGAGATTGGTCGGCAAATAGGTGTTCTTATAGACCGCAGAGGAAAAATAACGGATGTATGTGTAGGAGATGCCCAGTCAATTCCCATGCCTCCTATTGATAGGAGGGCGTTAAACCGTTTATCTGAAGTCCGGCTTGTTCATACGCATTTAGGGACACATACTGGATTAGATGACGATGATTTGAGTTATCTTGCTATTTATAGATTAGACGCTGTGGCTGCAATAGAAGTAGATAATAATGCCCTTCCCAAGAAAATATATTTTGCCCATTTACTTCCCGCAAATAATGAGAATAAATCGTGGCAAATTTATCCCCCGACTACTGTTTATGATTTAAAGGACGATTTTTTAGAATTAATTCAGTCTTTGGAAGAAGAATTAGAACGCAATCGTGTTTTCAATCAACCTAACTTAAAAGGGGACAATGCCATTCTAATTCATGTTTCCACACAACCTTTGTCTATAATACAGGATTCAGTGCAGGAACTCACGGAGTTAGCCCGAAGTGCCGGGATAAAGGTATTGGATAAAATAATACAAAGGAGACCTCCCGATGCAAGGTATGTTTTGGGACAGGGGAAGTTCAAACAGATACTTATACGGGCAGTGCAGTTAGGGGCAGATATGCTTGTTTTTGACCAGAATCTGAGCCCTTCGCAGGTAAAATCCCTGTCTGACTTTACTGATTTGAAAATTTTAGATAGGACGCAAGTGATATTAGATATATTTGCCCAACACGCAATTACAAGAGAAGGAAAGATTCAAGTCGAATTAGCACAACTAAAATATCTGTTTCCCTTTCTGGGTATAAAACAAACTGCACTATCGCGATTGACAGGAGGTATTGGGGGAAGAGGACCCGGTGAAACGAAATTAGAGATTGATAGAAGAAGAGCGAGAGACCGAATTGCTCAACTGGAACAAGAAGTAAAAGAATTAGGAAAACGAAGAGAACTAAGAAGACAGGTCCGAACAATTCGTCAAGTTCCAACTGTGGCTATTGTAGGATACACAAATGCGGGAAAATCTACTTTGTTAAACAACTTAACAAATAGTAAAGTTGTTGCTGAAGACTTTTTATTTGCTACCTTACACCCAGTTTCAAGAAGATTGCGTTTTCCTCGCGAAAGGGAAGTGATTATTATAGATACAGTAGGTTTTATACGAAACCTGCCTAAAGATTTAATGTCCGCATTTCGAACAACATTTGAAGAAATTAATGATGCGGATTTATTATTACATGTATTAGATGTTTCATCTGAAGATGTTGAAGAAAAACACGACACCGTAGTTAAACTGTTAAAAGATTTAGAATTGGATACCAAACCAAGAATTAATGTATTAAATAAAATAGATAAGGCAAATCCCTCTATTGTTCAAGGACTAATTCAACAATATGATGGAGTTCCTATTAGTGCCTTAGATTCTTCTACATTTAATCCTTTACTTGAAAAGATGGAGACACTTCTTTGGGGACGAACAGCGTTATACGAATCAAAATTTTAGTAATGCTTCTTTTTTTAGGGACTTTATTTCAATGTTCTAAAAGCGCAGATGTGGCTACTACTATAACATTAGCAAAAAATAAAGTAAATGAGTATCTCCAATTGCAAAAACAAATTCAGCATACTCCAACTTCTTCATCACAACAATTGCAAGAACTAAATGTAAAAGCCCGTTCCTTAATAAATGATGCCCAGATTATGTTGGAGCAAATAGATGTTGTAAATTTAGGTTTCTCGGAAGGGATTGATGTGTATCTGGATGTTTTAGAGATTCAGGGTAATCATGACCTGGTTGTTAACATTTTAGAGAAACATATTAGAAAAGATTCAGAGAATGGAGATTATTGGGTTCGATTGGGTTGGAATAACATGAAGAAGGGAAAGGAGTGGCTTCAGGAGGCTTTCCGTTGTTTTGAAAGAGCCGTAAAGTTAAAGGTATCCGAAAAAGAGAAGATACGATTATGGAGGTCTTTTGGAGATATTTATTGGGAATTAAGACAAATAGAACCAGCAAGAGAGTCTTATAATAAGGCTTTAGAGATAGGGAATGATACTTGGTCAAAAGTCGGTTTGGCGGGTATTGATGTTGTTGATGGGAATATGAAAGAAGCAGAAGATAGACTGGTATCTATTGGTAAAGATTTACAGGAATATGATATTCCCGTTCGATTAAGAATGAGGGAAGCAGTAGCAATATTTGAAGAACATAAAAAAAATATTGAAGAAAAAGCAGAGACGATGATGGCGTATAGCCATATATTATATAGAGCGGGAAGGATAGAAGATGCTATTGCTACTGCAAGTCATGCTTTGTTTATGAATAACCAAAATTGGGAAGGGTGGAATTTTTTGGGGAGTATATACCTTCAATTAGGTTACTTAAAAGATGCAGAAAAGACATTTTCGGAGTCTTTAAAAATAAATTCAGACCAGCCCAATGTGAAGAAGATTGTTGAAGAGTTGTCAAAGGCAGAAAATGCAAATCCTCGAACAGACAAAAACCCTCAACCGTTAATATTTAGAAAAAACTAACGGTAAAAGTAGAATATCAAGAAAATGAACAGATATTGGAGCAATATAATTAAAGTTGTGATATTAATAAAAATATGATATAATATAGTGCATTTCTGTAAGAATTCCCTTATAACTATTAGAGTAAAAATATGTTTGAGTCCCTTTCAAAAAAATTAGAATCAGCGTTTAAGTTCTTTCGTGGTCAACTTCGGCTAACAGAAGAGAACATGAAAGAAGGGTTGCAAATTATTCGTGTAGCCCTTCTGGAAGCCGATGTTAACTACAAAGTGGTCAAAAAGTTTATTGAAGATATTCAACAAAAAGCATTGGGACAAAATGTTTTAGAGAGTATAAATCCAACTCAACAACTTATTAAAATTGTATATGATGAACTTGTAGAAATTATGGGTGGTGAAAATAAAGACCTTGTAAAGGCAAGCATGCCACCCACAATAATAATGATGGTTGGATTGCAGGGACAAGGTAAAACCACATCCGCAGCAAAACTTGCATATTACATGAAGAGGAAAAAAGGGCAAAAGCCGATGTTAGTTGCATGTGATATTTATCGCCCTGCCGCTATAAAGCAGTTAGAGATTTTAGCACAACAGGCAGAAGTGGAATATTTTTCTTTGGGTTCGGATGTAAATCCTGTAGATATAGCCATGATGTCTATTGGCGAAGCAAATTTAAGAGGATGTGATACGGTTATTCTGGATACCGCCGGGAGACTTCACATTGATACAGAGATGATGGCGGAAGTTCGGCAAATAGCCATGCAAGTAAAGCCCCATGAAATACTTTTTGTAGCCAATGCTATGATGGGGCAGGATGCAGTCCGTTCAGCGAAACAGTTTCACGATACCGTGCCACTTACAGGTGTTGTCTTAACACAGATGGATGGTGATGCTCGTGGTGGTGCCGCATTAAGTATTATCGAGGTTACAAATTGTCCCATTAAATTTATTGGTGCCGGTGAAAAGATTGATGCGTTAGAGTTATTCCACCCCAGACGCATGGCAGACCAGATTTTAGGAATGGGCGATGTTGTCTCTCTTGTGGAAAAAGCACAAGAGGTTGTAGATAAAGAAAAAGCGATGCAATTTCAGGAGAAAGTTCGAAAAGCTAACTGGGATTTGGAAGACTTTCTGGAACAAATGCGACAGGTCAAAAAGATGGGAAGTTTTGGTGATTTGATAAAGAAAATTCCCGGGATTGGTAAAATGATACCTTCCGGTATGGACCTGCCAGAAGATGAAATGAAACATACAGAGGCGATAATACTTTCAATGACAAAGGAAGAGAGACGCAATCCGAAAATCATTAATGGAAGTCGTCGTAGACGGATTGCAGATGGAAGTGGAACATCAGTGCAGGAAGTGAATGCACTATTGAAAGATTTTGAAAAGATGCGTAAGATGATGAAAGATATGGTTAAAGGGGCAAAAGGAAAAATTCCGAAGGGAATGGGTCCTTTTATGCCCGGAGGTATGATGTAATAGAAAAGAATGAATTAAATTAACATATAACACAGAAAAACAACAAAGAAAGGAAGATTATGGCAACAGTAATACGGTTAAAAAGAGGTGGAAGAACTCATGACCCTTACTATCGTATCGTGGTTATGGATTCCAGAGAAAGAAGACAGGGAAAAGAGATTGATATTATCGGGTTTTATCAACCTAAGGCTCGCCCTGAACCTATTACAAAGATTGATGAAGAGAAATTGAAGCAATGGCTGAATAAAGGTGTTCGTACATCGGATACAGTGCGTTCTTTAATCAAAAAGATGGGTATTTTGAAAAATACCACGAATGCTTAATCTTAATAGTGTAATGATATTGGAGTTATACCGTGAAAGACCTTGTAGAATTTATAGTTAAAAAATTGGTTAAAAAACCAGAAGAGGTTTCCGTATCTTCCATAGAATCCGAAGAACAGATTGTGTTGCAATTGAAAGTGGAAAAGGAAGATATGGGAAGAATTATCGGTAAGAATGGCAAGACAATTAAAGCAATACGGACAATAGTTAATATTGCTTCTGCCAAATTCGGGAAAAAGGTAAATCTGGAAGTTCTCGAATAACAGAAAAGATAAACTGTAAGTTTATATAGAATGACAATACAAATAGATGTCTTAACAATTTTTCCAGAATATTTTACGATACCTCTTCAAAATAGTTTGTTAGGTAAGGCAATTCAAGAGGGAATAATGAAAGTAAAAATACATAACATAAGAGATTTTGCGAAAGATAAGCATAAAACGGTTGATGATACTCCGTATGGAGGTGGACCAGGAATGGTAATGAAGTGTGAACCTATATTTGATGCTATAGATGATCTAAAAGGTAGCAACTCACTTGAACATATAATTTTATTATCTCCCGGAGGCAAAATCCTTACACAGGACAAAGTCAAGGAAATGGCACAGTGGAAGGATTTTGTACTGATATGTGGGCGATATGAAGGAGTTGACGAACGAATTGTTGAGAACTTGATAACAGAAGAAATATCTATTGGCGATTATGTATTGAGTGGCGGTGAATTACCCGCACTTGTAGTTATCGAGGCTGTTAGTCGGATGTTGCCCGGTGTTATTGGTGAATGGGAATCCGTTACAAACGATTCTTTATATGATGGGTTATTATCCTATCCGCAGTACACAAAACCTGCGGAATTCCGCGGAATGAAAGTCCCGGAGATATTATTGTCAGGCAATCATGAAAAGATACGGATTTGGCGAGAAGAACAATCGCTCTCAAGAACAAAAAAGAAACGACCTGATTTGTTAGAAAAATATCTGGAAAAGAAAAAGACAAATGATGAGCAAGTGGAATAATTAA
>AWNW01000024.1 GCA_000493945.1 Candidatus Hydrogenedens terephthalaticus JGI OTU-1 | reverse complement strand
AGAAAAAGATTTTTCCTTCCCAAAGCGATTTTTTCTCTCCAAAAACGGTATAATCATTTTACAGTTTAATCCAAAAACTAAAAACCCTATTTGTTCAGAGGTTTCATATAGATATTCCTATTGAAAAATTAAAGATGGAATTAAATGACCTTGTGCAAAAAAATATACTTGATGAATATTTAGTACAGGGTGTGAAAGTAAAAGTTAAAAGAAAAGAAAGTGAGATAACCTTTTCGAAAGAAGGAATAAAAATTACATTACAAATTTTTGCAAAGGGGATAACTAAAGCACAGGAAGGAACTATTGAAGGCAGATTAAATGTAGAGTTTTTACCACAAATAATAAATAATAAGATGCTATTATCTACAATAGAAAAAAACTCAACTGTATTAAAAGCAGATTTAGAAATTCTTGGAATGGATATAGCGTGTGTTAGGAAATTATTCTCTGGTATTTTAGAAGACAGATTTATTCCAAAAGTATCGGAAAAGATAAAAGTAATAATTGAAGAATCTTTTTATAATGGATTAAATAAATTAATAAAAAAATGCTCTGAACCTATAGAAATAGACAAAAGTGAAAATTTATATCTAGTATGTAAGCCTACTATAATGAAATATAATAATTTATTCCGGCAAGAAAATTTCTGTCGCTTTCACTTACGATTAAATGGAACCTTAAACTTACATTTTAATGAAAAACCTTCATATAAGGGCAATTTAGAAATACCAAAATTTGTGCAAGATGAATTAATTAATAATATATGTTCCATTGTAGGTTTTATAAGTGTAAAAAACAAAGATTTAAGCAAAGAATTTTCAGAAGAATTAATACCCAAAATAAATTCTAAAATTTCAAAATATTCATTGTTACAAGCAAATTCTCTTTCGCTTTTTGGTACTAATACTGGTATTACATTAAAAATAAATATTGGATTTAAACCAAATATATTCTTATTACCTTGTTGTAACTGGAACCTTTACTATGAAGGCAAACCTATTATTGATTCTAAGACAAAACTTTTAAAGATAGAAAGTACTAGATTTTATACACATAAAAAGTATCCGATTCTTGACCTATGGCTATGGTTATGGTTATGTAATAATGAAGATAAGTTTTTACTTCATGACATGAACGATAAAATGACAAATATAGATAAAGATTTATGTAAATTAATTGATAAAAAGATTGAAATGATTAATAGTAAAATAAATGGCAATGGAGTAGAGATAGAAAAAGGGGTATTTCTTGTTGGGAATTTAGATACGGCGATATTAAGTAACTTGGTAATAGATAAATCTAATCTTAATATAAATGTATTGCTTACTAGTACAATATCCGTAAGAATTTTAGATTATGCAAGCAATAATTAAAGTTGTAAACATTATAAATAAAGAATTAGCTTAGATACATTATGTTTATTTTTATAATGAAAGAGTATTTTGTAGGTTTATGATTTTATTTTTTCAAAAATTCGCAATTAATAATATAATATTAAAGTGAAGGACCATATAATATAATTAGGGAGAAAAATTATGGATTATATAAAAGAATTATTAAAATTTCCTTTCCTCAGATTGTTGCCACCTATCGTAGTAGGAGTATTTGCTCATATATGCATCGTCAATGAAATTAATTCAATGGTTGATATTAAAGATTACCTTGATCAACATGGAACAGAAAGGTGGTTTCTTTTTTTTGTATTAGGGGAATTACTTTCTTTATCAGGAGAATTAATTGTAAATTACTTCTTCAATTATTTTCCTATATGCCCTATGTCTATTAATAATCTGTCTACAGAAAATAATTTATACAAATGTAAGTGTATTGCCTGGCTTTTTTCGTTTTTCCGACGGAGTAAAAAAGATAATTCAAATCAATATTTTATGGAAAAATCAACTCTTGCTTGTGATGCTCCATTCATACCTTACAAAGAGTTTGTGAAAAAAGTTGGGAAAGATTTTATATTAATTCATTCGGAGATCCATTTTGTAATGAGCAGATTCTTTTGTGGTTTAATGTCTGTGTTCTTAATAAAAGCTTGTTTCATTGCGTTTTTCATTATAGTTTTTTGTTTTTGGGTTCTATCTATAATTAACCGTTTCATGTACAACGACAAAAATCCTCTGATTGTTTTGTTTGCAGTAGTAATAATACTACCTCTTTTAGAATACAATTTGTGCTGCGGTTCAATTCTTAAATATCAATCTTTTGCGATAATATGTCTATTAGGAGCGATTTATTATAGATCTCATGCAAATTTACTGCTTTTATATATAAATAGTCCAAAAGAAGAGAGAAATCAGCTGGAAACAATAGTCGCTCAGAGTAAAGAAGAAAATTAAATTTGGTAATTATATGGCATAATTCACATATATGATGAAAAATATAAAGAGGAGATAAAAAGAAAACAGTAGAGTTTGATTATGAATGCGGAGGTTTTGGTATTATTCACATATCAATCATCAATAAATTTAGGCGAAGAAAAGGGATAATGGTGTCGGGTTAAATAATTTGGGAGAATATGCTTCTCGTATTACTTGCTATCACTTGCATTTACTCATAAATACAAAAAATATTATTGGAAATAGTAAATACAAATGAGGTAAAAAATGGCATCTGTTAGTTTACCTGATTTGCCGAAGGGAAAGGAGTTTGAAGAATACATTTCAGCTTGTTTTCAATCAGTTGGATATTACATTGAAAGAAATATCATTGAAAAAGGAACTGAAGAAGTTTTGGAATTAGATATTATTACTACAAGTTATTATTCGTGTCCACCTGAGATTAAACTTGTTGAAGTAAAATCAGGAGATTGGGGATTTTCAGATTTATTTAAAGTTTATGGTTGGATGAACTATTTGAATATTTCTCAAGGACTATTTGTTGTTAATAAAGAAAAAGAAATAACTAAGATGGATTTTTATAAAGAGAAAGCAAAAAAACTAAACATAGAGTTAATACCAATTTCAGATTTAAACAAATCTAAGGAAGCATTATCTGAACTCTTGAATAATAGCACTATTGAAGATGTAGACATTTCAAATTGGAGATTCTCTTATTGGGTTGAACGTAATTTATTGAAAAAATTAAACCATAAGAAAAAATCTAATCCAGATAGAAAATGTTTTAAATCTTTAGATGATTATTACTTTAAAGTAAACAGCGGGATATTTTTTACTGAAAGTATTGTCCAAAAAGTATCTGAATTATATTCTGCCTTTCAAGAATTTCCGCTTATCTCAGCTAAATGTGGAAACGAACTTATAGGGAATACTTTTGATGGAGAATATGAGGAGTTACCAGAAAAAATTTATAAAAATACTTACTATAATTGCACTTACAATGATATTCAAATATCCACATTTATAGAACATAGAGCGAGATTGGCTATTCTAAAAAATGCAATTGACTGCCAACTATATAAAAAAGCTGGAATTGAAAATAAAATAAAAGATATAGGAAGTAATAAAAAAATGTTATTTAACAAATTACCATCTTCGTTCAAACAAGGTTTAGAGGAGATTTCAAAAAATCAATATTTTCACAGATATCCTATTTTCTGGCAATGGTTTATGTGGATATTTGGAGGATTTATCCTAAAGGATTATAAAGAAGAAGAATATAAAAATTTATCCCAAAAAACCGGGATTCCCCCAGAGGAAATACCAAATGCTTTAGAATCTTACCAAATATTATTCCCTAGAGATGATGGGTGGTTCATGGATTTATCTCCAAACTCAAATATAATACTAATGAAAATGTTCCCAGTTCCCTTCATGGGTATTGGTACAAACTATAGAAGATACATCTATACTAAATCGAAAAAATTGGAAGATCTTAAACTATCTGGAAATCACACCTTTGATGATTTAGTTAAATGGAATAATTTAACAGTAAAGGTGTTGCAGAATAATAGATAATCTATTTTTGATAATACAATAATACGCCATGGGCTGACACCTGTATCCTTCGGGACATTGTTTCCTTTGGTAACAACTTCGTATATTTACCAGCCATTATGCAAAACTTTGCTGGAAAGAGAGAAAGGGGGTAATTGACAAAAAAATCGTAGTATGTTAATATAATAAACATTATAAATTTATTCCTTATTTTCTATCAGTGTTCACTACGAAAGGAGGTAAAATATGAAAAACATTATTTCAAAGGAAGGATGGTATATACGAACCATGTTTGCATACAAACGAGTTATCTGCTTATTGCAGGCAGAGGAGTTTTTTATGAATTTAAAAAACATAGTATTTTTGACTTTTGTGCTTTTATTTTTTGTCTCAGTGGGATGTAAACACGGTATTACTTCAAATAGTGGTCTTCCTCCGGAAGCAAAAAATGGGCTATCTCTGATTGGAGAGTGGCGTTCTGGATGCGAAGAAAGAGTCAAGATGGTAAAAAAGTATTATGAATATGAGACTAGTGAATATAGGAAAGCATACGACCTCTATATAGATGCACAAATAAAATGTAATACATGGATAGATACTTTGATAGAAGATTTACAGTTAGGTGGTAAACCATCGGACCGTTATAACATATTACTTAATGAAGCAAAAGAAAAAACGGAAAATTTCGATAAATATATTAAAGAGGTATGTGCATCTCGTGTATCTAGACCTAGAATTTCTGTGCCTATTAATATTGAAGATATAATAAAAGCGATACCTGATGCTGTAATCAAACTCTGGGAAATTTGGCGTAAAGTCGAAAAAGAAAAACAAAAGGAAATAATTGAACTAATTAGAGAGAAAAAGTGGCGAAGTTTTGATGATATTAAATGATAAAATAAGGATAAAATCGTATTTAATGTCTACAACAGCGCATAATACAGCAGAAAAATTTTCCTTATAGTACTTGCCTGAATTTTTGTTAAGCAAAAGATAGTTTTATAATGATGCCATAAAACAAAATTTTATTTTGTAAATTGAAAGGAGGTAGTATTATTTGAAGGTAATTTAGGATGTGTTAAAAGGTAATGTCTTTCGTGGATAGGAAAGATCATTACCTTAAAAGAGTCCTTCTAAATTTAAAAAACGAAAGGAGGAAAAGTAAAATGTATTCTATGTATAAGAAAGTAGTTATTCCTGACACAGGAGAAATAGTTGGCACAGGGTGGTTACCACCACTGCCAGATCTGCGTGACTATACCAGGGAACACCCCGAAATTGTGAAGATGGCAAAGAAATTGGGTATACTCCAAACAAAAGAACAAAAACTTCCACATAAATTTGATTTAAGGCAGTGGTGTTCTTCAATTCAAAATCAAGGTGATTTAGGCTCGTGTACTGCACATGCTGCTATAGGTGTCGTTGAATATTTTGAAAGACGAGCATTTGGTACACACATTGAAGGATCTCGACTCTTTCTATATAAGACCACTCGGAATTTAATGGGTGTTACTGGTGATACTGGTGCATATCTGCGGAATGTTATGGGTGCTTTAGTTCTCTGCGGTGTACCTGCGGAGAAGTATTTACCCTATGTTACAGCAGACTTTGATAAAGAACCTCCAGCTTTTGTCTATGCTGTAGCTGATAACTACGAAGCTATTAAGTACTTCTGCCACGATCCTTTGGGCATGAATATCCCCCCTACCACAGTACTTGCCAGTGTAAAACAGTACCTTGCTGCGGGTATTCCATCAATGTTTGGGTTCTATGGTTTTCCATCATTCAGTCAGTCGAATGTCAAAGGTGGAATTCCTTACCCTTGTCCAGATGAGGAGTTACAGTGGGGGCATGCCGTCGTCGCAGTAGGTTACGACGATAATATGAAGATCAAGAATCTGAAGTGTAACAAGGAGACTATTGGGGCTATATTAATCCGTAATTCTTGGGGAACAAACTGGGGTGACGGCGGATATGGATGGTTACCGTATGATTATGTCCTTAACAAACTAGCACAGGATTTTTGGTCACTTCTAGAAATGGAGTGGGTTGACACAAAACAATTTGGCATTTAAGCGAAACACAGAATAATTGAATCACGAAACAAAACGATTCCCTAAGATGGTGCAGGTGTAAAGTAAAAAATGTTAAATCACTCCATCTGCATCGGAAATGTTGTTCGAAAGAAGTAAAAATTTATTTGAGATATAAGAATGAAGATAAAAACAATAACAATTCATAATTTTCGATCAATAAAAGATGTATAATTAGATTTCTGTGATTATACTGTACTTGTCGGAACTAATAATGCAGGGAAGTCAAATATTATAACATCTTTAAGAATTTTTTATGAAGATGGAATAACATTTGATGATAGATATGACTTTCCAAAGTTTCAAACAGAAGATAATGAAAGATGGATTGAAATAGAATATCTATTAGCTAACAAAGAGTTTGGTAATCTAAAAGAGGAATACAAAAACTCTGATAACATTCTGAAGGTAAGGAAATATCTTAAATCCCAAGACAGGAACAGAGTAAAGGCTAATCAAAGCAATATATATGGTTATGAAAATAGCACAGTTTTTCGACACTCTTAAAGTATTTGCTCTATTGATTTCGTATCCTTTGATATTTCATAATCATATTTTAGTTTCTAAGGAATAAGTCGTTGTATATATCGGGTCATAGGTAGCACCTTATTGGTGGTTTATGCGTTTGGTATATGTGTTAAAGAAAAATCAATTAAGTTCTAAACACGGTGTTATCTATATCCTATAGTTATTCAATTTAGAATTCTTTAATACTTTTTTATATTCTGATTAAAGTTTAGGTGTAAAGGAAATTCCGTTTCATGAGGCGAATTATATCTACCCTATTAAAGGTCGGTGTTACTGTAGGTCTTTTTGTGCTTCTTTTTTGGCCTGAAATTTTTGGTTTACCTCAGGATACATTTGGTGGTGTAAAACCCGCTGCTCTCATTAATGAAATTCGGTCGTTAAATCTATCGCATGCGTTGCCGTGGATTTTGTTTGCGTTATTTATACGCCTTGCCGGGATTATGAGTGGTGTTGTCCGATGGAAAATTCTATTAAATGGACAGAATTTATACATGCCGTTTGGTTATATGACTCAAAGTTGGTTTATAGGCAGAACCATCGGTATTTTCCTTCCCAGTACCATCGGTTTAGATGGCTATCGTCTTTATGATTCTGTAAGATATACGGGCGATGTTGTTCGTTGTGCGACCGTGATATTTATTGAAAAGATTATTGGTTTTATATCGCTAACAACGCTTGTATTTTTGACTTTTCCACTCGGGTTTCGTTTATTACGGTTTAATGTATTATTTCTTATAATTATCTTAGTGATTTTGGGGCTTGCGGTGCTTTTTTTCTTATCTCTATTGCTTCAGCCTTATATTATTCAGGTTATTTTGTATGCTATTCCAATGCCGGGAAAAATAAAAAATATTTTAAATCGTTTAGGAAGCTCTGCAACTGCTTATGCGGGACATCGGAAGTATTTATTGCTGGCAATATTATGTGGTTTATTTGTCCATTTAAGTGCCTGTTTTATGTATTTCGGCACAATGATGGCGTTGCGTTCTGAAAAAACCAGTTTATGGGATGTATTGTTTGCAAGTCCGTTGATGATTTATGGGACTGTTTTAGGACCTTCTGTCGGTGGCGAGGGAATTCGTGAGATTGTCTTTGCCACATTATTAGGGGGGAAAGAAAACGCATTGAAGGTAGTTGCTTTTGCTCATTTAGGCTGGTGGGTGGGGGATGTAGTTCCTTTCCTTATTGGTCTTCCTTTCCTTGTCCTGCGGAAGCGACCTCAAAAAGAAGAGGTGCAGAAACAGATGCGCCATATCCAATCGCAGGCTACTTTCGCAGAAGGTTTACAACAACCATTCAATCCGCAGGAACTGATTGCAATGCGTAATCAGATTTTTTGGAACCTGTTTTACGGGCTAATCGGTGGTTTTACAGCAGGAGCATTTTGTGGGCTTGCGGAATCTTTCTGGATATTATATAAATTTCCAAACCTCCAAGATTATCAAATGCTATGGTGGGGACCTTTGATGTATGGGATAACCTGTGCCGGGATCGGGTTATGTGTCGGGATTTTTATAGGTGCCTGGTTCCCTCTGTTGATAAAGAAATTCCCATCGTCCCTTTTTATATATGTGTTGTCCATAGTTGCCACATTGTTATCCACAGGATTTGTTTTGGTCCTGTGGCGGTATTGGCGGGACATTTTACTCCAGAAACCTGTTGCGTATCAGGTGTTCCTACCATTAGGTTGTTATTATGTCGGAATTATACTTATTTTCTCCGCCGTATTTTATGTTGTCTTGTTTTATCTCTCTCGTATGTCGAAAAGGTTCTTTCACGGCGTAGTTCTTTTATTGCTCCTCTTGCCGTTTCTTTTAGGTGCATGTTATGTATCTATTGCCCCATCGGTGGATAAAAAAGAGAATTTGGTTTCTCTTGCGGATGCCTATCCCAATTCACCCAATATAATTCTTATTATTGCAGATGCACTTCGAGCCGATTATTTGCCCGCATATAATCCAGATATTGAGACAAAGACCCCCGAGTTGGATAAATTTATAGAAAAATCCATTTTATTTAAAGATTGTAGTTCTCAGGCTTCATGGACAAAACCTTCCTTTGCTTCTATTTACACAGGGGTTATTCCTTTACAGCATCAAGCGACAACCAAAAACGCCATGATTAATCCTGATTTACCTACCGTTGCGGAGGTCCTTTCTAAAAAGGGTTACCTTACCAAAGGGTATGCAAACAATCCCAATGTCCATTCTTTGTTCGGTTTTAACAAAGGGTTTGTTGAATATACAGAATTGCAACCGAAGCGGGTATTTTTTGCTGGTGATTCCAGTGCCAAGTTAACGATTTACGAAATATTACGCCGTGTTTATGGAAAGATTACTTCTATTCTCTTGAAGATTTTAAATAAACCGCCAGATGTTCGAGGATATTATCAGCCTGCAGAGATCGTAACATCCGAAGCGATACAATGGATAGATAATCGTCCTTATAAAGACCATCCTTTCTATTTAGTCCTTCACTATATGGATACCCATGACCCATTTTTCCACACGGAGAAAAATACCTTTTATTCACGGGCTTTATTAGGGAATACTCCGAAAAGCCATTTAACCCCATTAATGCGAGATGCCTACATTGCAGAAATTGAATATCTCGATAAATATCTCGGAAAGTTTTTAAATGAACTTGAGAAGCGGGGACTGTTGACTAATTCCTATATCATTTTTACCGCTGACCACGGTGAAGAATTCGAGGACCATCAAGGTTGGTGGCATGGCTATACCCTGTATCAAGAAATGCTCCATGTGCCATTGATAATAAAAGTTCCCGATACATACGCGGGAGAAAATAATACCAATCAAAAAGTTGAGGATTTGGTTCGCCATATTGATTTGTCTGCAACGATAACAGCAATAGCCGATGCAACTCAACCCGCAACATTTACAGGTAGACCTTTGTTGTCAAAGGATGGGAAAATCATAAAGCACGAAAAAGAAGTCGTTGCATGGGCAGAGAATGAAACTGAAGGGCAAATTATGCAATCAATAAGGGACAAAGACCAAAAACTTATTCTTGCCAATCCGGACAATCCCCGTGGTTTTAAACCCGAAGAACTCTATGATTTATCAAAAGACCCGAAAGAGAAAGAGAATTTGTCCGCCAGTGATAATTATTTAACCGTAAAACAAAATCTACTGCAACTAATGGATATAGTCAAAGGAAATAAAAAAGAACAAACTGATAATAAGTCATCAGAACAAGTAAACTTACCCTCTGAATTAATTGAACAATTAAAAGCCACAGGATATATGCAATAAAACTTTTTCGAAATTATCCTTATATTTCCTACTTAAATTATTAATTGATCACCTTTAGGACATAGGTAACAAGTAAAAATATTTATCCGGCGAGTTTTTGATTTACCACCTCCTTTCTATGAGTGTAGTGAATGAATATGGTTTTGTTTTACTACCAAACCCAATTTCGTTTTTAATGTTGATTTTTTGCCTTTTGATATTTCATAACTATATTCACTTTTTGCGGGATTAGTTGTTGTTGAACATATCTGGTCAGTGGTAGCACCTCCTTGGTTGTTTATTCATCTTATATCTCAACTAAAACTTAAATAAACACTGAAGCAAGTATTACTTATTTCCTATATGTCTTCATTTTGAATAAGATTTTGTTTTTAATATTATAAATATATTATATAAAATTTGCTTGACAATATTATAGATATTTATGTAATAATAAAATATGATATTAACGATTATTTATAATTGAAAAAAATAATAATTATTTTTATGTAAAAAAATATGGCACAAGAACTACCTAATAAATCAGTAATATACGAAAGACAGTTAGATGTAAATTTTGCCGACCTTATGCAATCAATGCCTGGGGGTGAGAATTTGAGGCGGTGCATTCAATGTGGTACTTGTAGTGCTACTTGCCCATTTTCACATGTCATGGATTATACACCCCGCAAGATTATCTATTTAATTAGGGAAGGTTTTAAAGAAGAGGTTATGTCCAGTTTCACACCGTGGCTTTGTGCAAGCTGTTTTTCTTGTAGAGTCCGCTGTCCAAAGGAAATTAAAATAACAGATTTAATGTATCTCATAAAGAGGGAAGCAATAAAGAATAACCATTATCCCCCAAAAACACCTATTGTGTCTCTAACAAAAGAATCGGTGAAAATGATTCATAAAAATGGCAGAATTTCTGAAGGCTATTTAATGGGAATTGTTCTACTTAAAGTTAGTTTTCTAAAGTTGCTTCGCATGTCTGGTTTAGGATTAAAAATGCTATTAACAGGTAGATTTCCCTTAATCCCAGAGAAAATAAAAAGACATGGAGAGTTAAAGAAAATATTAGCCTTTTCAAATAAAAAGTAGAGGGAAACAGTAAATGAAATACTTTTACTATCCAGGTTGCTCTTTAAGAGGTATGGGAAAAGCGTATGAAGAATCATGGTTAAAAGTATGTCAAAAAATAGGTATTCATTTAGAAGAAATTGAAGATTGGAATTGTTGTGGTTCTACAACTTACCTTGGGTTCGACGAAATTAAATCATTAGTTTTGGTTTCAAGAAACCTTGCTATGTTAGAGAAAGAAGGGGGTAGTGAGGTTATTACACCCTGTATTGCTTGTTATTATCTCTTTAATAGGACAAATCATAATTTAAGGGACTATCCTCAATTAAAAACAGAAACAAATAAGATGTTACAAGAAGTAGGATTAACCTATTCTGGAAATGTCAAAGTTAGGCACCCTTTAGATGTCTTAGTTAATGATGGCTGGATGGAGAAAATATCTCAAAACATAGAAAAGCGACTGGAGCGTTTTAAGGCTGTTTGTTATTATGGTTGTCAACTTCTCAGACCCTATTGTGAGTTTGATAACCCGAAAAATCCTAAAAATATGGATATATTAGTTAGCCTCACAGGAGTTGATGTTTTAGATTATCCATTAAAGACTAAATGTTGTGGAGCAATCATAACTTCAAATATCCCCGAAAAAGGACTGGAACTTGTTTATGTTTTATTAAAGGAAGCAAGGAAAAGAAAAGCGGATTTTATCGTAGTTACATGTCCTTTGTGTCAATTCAATTTAGAATTTCAACAAGAAAAGATTATGAAAGTATATGAGGAAGATGTTGGGTTACCCATATTGTATTACACACAAGTTCTGGGGTTGGCAATGGGTATCTCCCTAAAAGAATTAGGAATTACGCGTTGTTTAACACTAACACCTGAATTTGAGCGATCTTTAATATGAGTACAAATAACAAGGAAATACGAATCGGCTTTTATATTTGTCATTGTGGAACGAATATTGCAGGCGTAGTAGATGTAGACAAGATAAGAGAGTTTATAGCGAAAAAAGATAATGTTGTGGTTTCGCGTAACTACAAATATATGTGTTCTGACCCAGGCCAAGAGTTAATACAAAAAGATATACAAGAACATAGGTTAAATAGAATTGTTGTGGCGTCCTGCTCGCCATTACTTCATGAAAAAACTTTTAGAAATACTTTGGAAAAAGCAGGTTTAAACCCTTTTTATCTTCAAATGGTTAATGTTAGAGAACATGTAGCCTGGGTTCATTCAGATAATGAAAAAGCCACTGAAAAAGCAAAGGCTTTGTGCAATGCAGCAATAAATAGGGTTAGATATAACAAACCTCTTGAGAAAAAAAGAGTCCCGTTCCATCAAGATGTTTTAATTATAGGAGGGGGTATCGCAGGTATACATTCTGCTTTGATATTAGCCTCTGCTGGCAAGAAGGTTTATCTCGTTGAGAAAAAGCCTACTATTGGCGGGCACATGGCAATGTTTGACAAGACCTTCCCTACTCTGGATTGCGCCGCTTGTATCTTAACTCCTAAAATGTCTGCAATTAAAGAAAATAAAAATGTAGTACTCTGGACCAATTCAGAAGTGATAAAGGTAGAAGGATATGTAGGAAACTTTAAAGTCACGATTAAGAGAAATCCTCGATATGTTAGGGAAGATTTGTGTATAGGGTGTGGGCAATGTATAGAAAGTTGTTCCTATAAAGAGGCAAAATATCCTGATGAGTTTAATTTAGGCTTAAGCAAGCGAAAACCTATTTATATACCTTTTCCACAAGCCATACCTAATTCCGCCATCATTGATGATAAGACATGTATTCATTTTAAGATGGGGAAATGTAAACAGATGTGCTTATCTGCTTGTGAACGCAATGCCATTGATTTCAATCAAAAAGAAGAGTTAAGAGAAATTCAGGTTGGTGCTATTATTGTTGCTACCGGCTTCAAAATTTATGATCCTCAAAAAGAGCCCGAATATGGTTATGGAGTTTATCCTAATGTATATACTTCACTTGAAGTAGAAAGATTGATTAATGCATCAGGTCCCACTGCCGGTGAGGTAATATTAAGAGATGGGACAAAACCCAAATCAATTGGCATTATTCATTGCATTGGTTCACGCAGTGAAAAAGCCAATAAATGGTGTTCTCGTGTTTGTTGTATGTACTCTTTGAAACTTGCCTATTTACTAAAAAAACATACTCATGCAGAAATTTACAATTTCTATATAGATATGCGAACGCCGGGCAAAATGTATGAAGAATTTTATGATAGGCTTTTAATGGAGCGAGTTCATTTTATCCGTGGGAAGGTTGCTGAAGTAACAGATATTTCCCTTGTGAAGGAAGAAGAGGGAAAACTAATATTAAGAGTTGAAGATACTTTAGCAAGTGTCATCAGGAGAATCCCTGTAGATATGGTAGTTCTATCTGTAGGTTTGGAACCCTCCGAAGACACACAAAAACTCGCACATATATTAAACATAGGTCTTTCCGCTGAAGGCTTTTTCCAGGAAAGGCACCCTAAATTGGCTCCTGTCAGTACCTTTTCAGAGGGCATTTTTATTGCTGGATGTTGTCAAGGACCTAAAGACATCCCTGATACCGTAGCGCAAGCAGGTGCTTCTGCTGCGGAGGCAATGGCTATGATTGATGCAGGATATTTTGAAATAGAACCCATCACTGCTCATGTGCTGGATGAATTTTGTAGTGGATGTAAATCCTGCATTAATATTTGTCCTTATTCTGCTATTTCTTATGACGAATCGAAGAAAAAAGTATTTGTAAATGAGACTTTATGCAAAGGATGCGGTACTTGTAGTGCGACTTGTCCGAGTGGTGTTATGAAACAAAATCTTTTCGAGGATGACCAAATATTGAATGAAATTGAAGGACTTCTTGTGTATGAGTGAACAAAACTGGGAACCCAAAATCATTGCGTTTTTCTGTAATTGGTGTACTTATACCGCTGCGGACCTGGCAGGAGTATCTAAGTTATCCTATGCCCCTAATGTGAAGATCATTAGAGTAATGTGCTCAGGTAGAGTAGACCCTCAATTTGTATTGTATGCCTTTGCGAATGGAGCCGATGGCGTTTTAATCGGGGGCTGTCACCCTGGAGATTGCCACTACAGCGAGGGAAATTATAAAACTCTCCGAAGAATCTCTTTGCTAAAGAAAATGTTAACTCAATTTGGAATTGAAGATGATAGGATGCGACTGGAATGGATATCCGGTGCAGAAGGTGAAAAGGTAAAGACTGTTATAAACGAAATGACAGAAAATATAAGGAAGTTAGGACCCCTAAACATACCTGAAAAATTTATTACCTGGGATAGAGAATTAGAAAAACGAAACAGAGGGTCCGAATATAAATTGAGGGTTTAGGAAAATGTCTTCAAAGCCGAAAGTAGCATTTTATTGGTGTGCTTCTTGTGGAGGTTGTGAAGAAGCGGTAGTTGATTTGGCAGAAGATATACTTGAAGTTGTAAAGTTAGTAGACATTGTATTTTGGCCAGTTGCCATGGATTTTAAAAAGAGAGATGTGGAAGCCTTACCAGATAAATCAATTAATATTGCATTTATTAATGGGGCAATTCGAACCTCCGAACAAGAAGAAATTGCTTATTTATTAAGAGAAAAGTCTCAATTAATTATAGCCTTTGGCTCTTGTGCCTGTTTTGGTGGTATTCCTGCTCTTGCTAACCTCTACAGTAAGTTTGAAGTTTTAAATGATGTTTATATTGAGTCTCCAACTGTTGATAACGCTGCTAAATTCCTCCCTCAAACTACATCTATTGATAATAACGGAAAACAGATAGAATTACCTGAATTTTATAGTCAGGTAAGAGCTTTAGATGAGATCATTTCAGTAGATTATTACCTGCCGGGTTGTGCTCCAACACCGAAATTAATAGCTAATACTATAAATATGTTACTCGGTGATAATTTGCCAACGGCAGGTTCTACATTACTGCCTGACATAGCCCTTTGTGAAGAATGTCCAAGAAAAGACTCGAAACCCACAGACCTCTCAATTACTGAATATAAGAGGATTTGTGAAAATCTTGTAGACCCTGAAAAATGTTTATTGGCTCAAGGGTTTCTATGCATGGGACCAATAACTCGGAGCGGTTGCGAGGCTCTATGTATAAAAGGAAATATGCCTTGTACAGGGTGTTTAGGTCCTACATCGAGAGTAGTAGACTTTGGTGCAAAAGCAGTTTCCATGTTTGCATCCTTGTCCAGTGGAAAAAATGAAGAGGAAATAGAAAAAAACTATGCACAAGTTATGGATCCTGTAGGCACTTTTTATAGATATCATCTTTCAAAAAGTTTATTAAGAGGAAAACTTGAGAGGGGAATATAGAGTATGGAACAACAACTAAAAAGGAAAGTCTCTATTGACCCGATTACTCGTTTAGAAGGGCACGGAAGGATCGAAATATTTTTTGATGATAATAAAAATGTCGAAAGAGCATATTTACAGATTCCTGAGTTAAGAGGTTTTGAAAAATTTTGTGAAGGTAGACTTCCGGAAGATATGCCCCAAATAACTTCGAGAATTTGTGGGGTGTGTCCAACCGCACATCACATAGCAAGTGCAAAGACTCTTGATAAACTATTTCATGTAGAGACTACTCCTACTGCAAAAAAAATAAGGGAACTCGTTTACAATGCATTTATGTTTGAAGACCATGCTCTTCACTTCTACATTCTCGGAGGTCCTGATTTTATTGTTGGACCCGGAGCACCTAAAGAATTAAGAAATGTAATTGGTGTAATTCAAAAAGTAGGAACTGATATTGCAAAACAACTAATTTCTATTCGAAAGAGAAATCGGGAACTTATTTCTTATTTAGGGGGTAAAGTAATACATCCCGTATTAGGTTTACCAGGTGGAGTGGCTAAAGGTATTGATGAAGATGAGTTATCAAAAATTAAGCAATTGGCTCAGGATAACTTAGAATTTGCCCTTTTTACTCTTGACACATTTAAGCGAATCATACTTGAAAACACCGAGTATTTAAATTTAGTCACTTCGCCGGCATATACTCATCAGACTTACTATATGGGGATGGTAGACTCTGAAAATAGAGTAAACTTTTACGACGGAATGATACGGGTTGTAGACCCAAATGGGAAGGAGTCTATAAAATTTGACCCTCAGGAATACCGAAACCATATAGGTGAACATGTAGAGCCCTGGACATATATAAAGTTTTGCTATCTCAAAAAAGTTGGTTGGAAAGGCTTCAAAGATGGCATAGACAGTGGGATTTATTGCGTAGCCCCACTTGGGCGATTAAACGCATGTGAAGGTATGGCTACTCCGAAGGCACAACAGGCTTATGAAGAGTATATAAAAACTTTAGGTAAACCTGTGCATTATACACTTGCTACGCATTGGGCACGGATTATTGAAATAATATATGCAAGCGAACGAATGATAGAACTTGTAAATGACCCTGAGATAACGGGAAAAGATTTGAGAAATATCCCTTCTAAAGTTGGTAAAATTGGAATTGCAGCGGTTGAAGCCCCCAGAGGTACTTTATTCCACCATTATGAAACAGACTCAAAAGGTTTACTTAGGAAAGTCAACCTCATTGTGGCTACCCAAAATAACGCGGGGAGAATATCTCTTAGCATAGATAAATCTGCAAAGGAGTTAATAAAAAATGGGGATGGGAATATTCCTGATGAATTGCTCAATAAAATAGAAATGGCTTTTAGAGCCTATGACCCCTGTTTTGGCTGTGCTACCCATTACCTTCCAAGTAAACTTCCTTTCACGATTACCCTGAGAGATTCGCAAGGGAAAATAATCAAGAGAATTTTCTAAAAAGTCATTTTTAATGTTTCCAAATTATAAACCTAAATATATTTTCCTGAGTGATTAATTCGGTTTATATCCCTGCTAAAATTCAAAGAAATATTATGAGAGGTATTATTGAATTTCTATAAAACTTCTATTTGATGTCTATTTGGACATCGGAGGGTGTAGTGATGAGAGACCAGAGCGTTTTCCAGTCTGCATTGATGTAGAAGATAGGTGCTAAATTAATGTTTGGCGTTGTTAAAAGTAACGAAACGGTTGCTTGATTATCCTTAAATCCTACTGTCAATTCTCCATTGGTAAACGGTTTTGGGTCCTCTTTCCCTAATAATTTTTCTAATTGCTTTTGAACGATACTAACATTCTGTAAGTATAAGATTAATCGAAGAAGGACATCGCGGTTAATGGTCAATCCCTCGGGACATAGAAGGCTAAAATTCCCTTCGACAAGTTGTCCCTGCGTAAAATTGATACTTGCATCAAAATTTCCATTGCCCCGTCCAGAAAGATTAACCCAGGGAGGTTGGACTTCTGCGGTAAATTGAGATAAATCAACATCTGCATATTCACCCGCAATGTTTCCCACAAGTGAACCCTCTTTTGTCTGAACAATCCCTTGCGTCTCAAATTTGCCCTTCCATAAATTTCCATTCATGTGGGTTATTTCTATTTCAGGAGGTAAGAATTTTAATCGCAAACTATTTTCTATTTGAGCAACTTTTATTTTCTGTAATGTAATCTCATCTATTATTATATTAACGGCTAAATCTGTATTCATTAAATTTTGTGACTTGGATTGTGATAGAAGATTATTCACCTGTATTTGCCATGCAGGTATGCTCAAATTCGGAATATTTACATCCCATTCTATCTCCCCACTATTAACCTGATTATCCTTATATTCAAAATTTTTCAAAGAGAGATAATAAGTTCCCTGGCTCTCTTGCGAAATTCCCCAATCCTGTAAATCGTTGAGAGTTCCTTTCACATCCAGATTCTGAATGTTTACAGCAAAGTTACGGTTATCCAAAGTCAGCAGTACCCTGCCTTTTTGAATCTTTGCCAGTTCACAATTTGTAAAACCCAACATTAAATTCTCAATCTCAAATGTATAATCCGAAAAATCTACGGCTATATCAGTATTAAAACATAAAGGAATTCCTTCCGGAAGCATATATCCACCTATGCCCAAACCTTCTCCAGAACCCGACCCCTGAATTTTAATTCTCCAGGCTCCATTCCAATGTAGTTTCCCATTAAACTCCGCCTTACCCGGAATATAAAAAGGAAGGAATTCCGAAGAAATGGTTGAAAGATAAATTTTCGTTTTCATATCCCCCTCTAACGACAGAGGAAATAGATGTAATTTGCAAGGATTTAATTCAAAATCGGTAGAATTCTCGGAGGAGAGCCGAAAAGCACCGACAACCGTTTCCAGGTTCTGAATTATTCCCTGAAAACTAAATTGCGACGGCACAATAGGTAGATATTCTTCATCCTCTTTTTCTGGTGATAACATCCCTTTGAATTGTAAGTCTATCTTATTCCACTCCTTCCCTTTTATATCCACTTCTATATCCGCAAATGTTGTGTCTAATGCCTTCTTTACTAAAGAGGGAGTTAACGACTGTATAAATTTTGTTGGAAACTTTTCTGTTTGAATATGCGATATAAAAGATGTAAAGGGTATAAATTCAGCAGAAAAATGAATAGGATAGGATAGAACATTCAAATTACCCGACCATTTTATTTGGTTAGAACCATTACTATCCGAAATAAATTTTATATCGCTATTAAGTCGAATATTATTTATATCAGGAAAGGATAATTTCCCTTGAAAGTCCCCTTCCAGAACAGGAAAAATTCCTTGAAGAGACAAAGAACATTCTACGGAAAAAGGCTCCATTTGTTTGAGTAAAAATGTATTGTATAAATAAGGGGATACCTCCTGAATAGTTTTCCCCTGTATAGTCCCACAAGAAAAATCTAAATAGGTATTCTGGTCAACATGATTATATTTCCAGTTCATTTCCCATACAGGTTCTTTATCGCTATTGATTACCACTTCGGTTGTTTTCTCATCCTCCCTGTATTGAGAATGTATATGTATTTCAGAAGTATATTGGAGCCATGGCTTTTCTTTATCTCCTATTGTTAGTGAAGAAAAGGACAGGTCCCCGTTGATATTTTCTGGTATCCATCGAGCATCTTGATAATAAATACTACCGTGAAGATTGTATACCTGAATTTTTTGCCAGTCAACAGGTAAAGAAAACATAGAATAGAACCATGGGGACAAAGATTGCGATACATTTTCATCAAGCGACAGGGATATATTTTCCATATTTATTTTTCGCATAAAGTTATCAAAGTTTAATTTTCCATGCGCAAGCATATAAGGTGGAAACTGGATATTTATCTTAATTTCTTGTAATTCCTTCTGGAATTGGTGATGTATTTCCACCATCCCTGTGAGCGATTCTTTCTGTCCCTTGTAGGTAATTTCCATAATAGTGCCCGTAGAGGAAAGGGAAATAAGGCTTTGGGCTTTATCTATAGTAAGTGGAACACCTGATACAAACAATGTCCTTTCATTATTTTTGATAAACATAGAAATATTCTTAACAAACAATTTTTGAGGTAGATAGGTAAAAAAGGATTGAAAATCGGGAACACTCGTTTCTTGTGTAGATTTACCTTCTTCTTTCGGTTTATTTGAAAATGGAGATGTTGTATCAACATGAATATTACACGCTTCAATGAAAACACATAACTTTTGTGGCTTTCTTAAAGATAATTGTATCTGAATATTTTGAAATTCCAAATCTGTGTTATAATCACCCAACTGAATAGTAACATCTTTTAGAGAAATATTTGGGAAAACAGAGAGACCTGATAGCGTAACGGAAATATTTTTTGCGGGTTTGAAAGATACAGAACCTTTTAATAAAAATAGAGACCAAACCCCAAAAATAGATATAATGATTATAGATAAGAAAACAACAATGCTGATGGCGGTGTATTTTATTATTTGAATTAATTTTTTTCTCACAATGTTTCCTTTATGCGGTATATTAATATAGACTGTTATTAGTTATATTTTAATCACGAATACCTATGAAAAAGAAACCTTTAACAGAAAAAGACCCAATATTAACATCGGAAGGAACGGAAAACTCTGGGGTAGATGATACAGAAAGTTCCAGAGATATTTCTCCTGAAAACACCCCATTTCCATCTAAATTGTATCGTGTTTTATCTGTTCAACCTCAACAAGGACCGCATCAATCCCTTTTCCCGGCAATATTAGAACATCTTCCCGAATGCCATATTGATCGCGCATATTCCGTAAAAGAAGTGATGGATTATATAAAGGTCTTTGTGCCGGATTGTTTGATTATTGATTGTTCCCTCGGAGATGAATCCTGCCTTACATTATGCAGATACTGGAAGACCTCTTTAAACACTTCAAAAATTCCCATATTGCTTATTGCCAATTACGAGACACCTACCTCACGCCGATGGGAATTGATGGCTGCAGGGATAGATGATTTTCTAATGTATCCTTGCGATATAACGGAATTGATAACAAGAATTCGTATTTTACTTCGAATGAAACAGGCAGAAGTAGGACTCTGGGAGACGAACCGTAGATTGATGGAACTGGCAGAAGAACGCTCCCGAGCCTTATTTGTATATGATTCCTTAAACCGCTTCTTATTAGATAATTGCAGCAATCCGGTATTAATTTTTGAACTGAACGAAAATATACGGGAAAGTCGTTTCCTTGATGCCAATAATTTTGTATTTCGGATGACCGGTTTTACACGCGAAGAGTTTCTCCAACTACGCCTGCGGGATATTATACCTAAAAATCGCATTGATGGAATACAGGGCAGAATTGAAACCATCCTGCAACATCAGCAGGTCTCTTTTGAAACCGTGATTTTAGCTAAAGACGGTAGACAAATCCCCATAGAAGTTCAAGCACAGAGTTTTAATACAGATAATCAGCCCTGCATCATCGCCATAGGACAACCTTTAGAAGACACACAAAGCATTACTTCAGAGCGTCTTTCTGAAAGTATCTCGCGCTATCGTATTTTAGCCGCCCAAACCGGTATGATGATTTATGATTGCAACCTTCACTCGGGCAAAATAAAATGGGGAGGAGCGGTAACTCAAGTAACGGGCTATCTCCTGCGGGAATTAGACACAATCAATTTACAAAGATGGATGGACCATATTCATGTAGAGGATTTACCGCGTGTCAAAGCACATATTGAAGTGGCAAAGCAGGAGATTGGAAAATTTCGTGTAGAATACCGATTGCGACATAAAAATGGTGATTACCGCTATGTAGAAGACCAGGGTGTCGTCCTACCCGATGCCACTGGCGAAGCCTACAGAATATTAGGTTCTATAAAAGATATAACCATCCAAAAACAGGAAGAGGAAGAACGCAGAAGAGCAGAACAACAGGTCCAACATTCTCAGCGATTGGAAAGTTTAGGTGTTTTAGCAGGAGGAATTGCCCATGACTTTAACAATCTATTAGCGGTTATCATCGGTCTAACCGACATGGCTATCAACGAGGTTCCTAAAAAAACACCTTTATACGATGACCTGAAAGAGGTATTACAGGCGGCACATCGAGCAAAAGACCTCGTAAAACAGATTTTAACATTTAGCCGACAAACCGGCGAAGAAAGCAGTCCTTTATATTTGCATGTTATAGCACGGGAAGCCTTAAAACTTCTTAGAGCAACTACTCCTCCTATTATTGATATTATTGATAATGTTGATGTTCATTCCGGAGCAATTATGGGCAATCCTTCACAAATACATCAAGTTGTGATGAACTACTGCACCAATGCCATCCAGGCAATGCCCAAAGGAGGAAAATTGGAAGTAGAAGTGAGGGATGTTACCTTAGATAGCGATGCTTCACAAATCCATCCCAAACTAAAACCCGGAGCCTATGTAAAATTAACCGTACGCGATAACGGACATGGAATGGAACCCCCTATTTTAGAGCGTATCTTTGACCCATTCTTTACCACAAAAAAGCCGGGCGAAGGAACCGGAATGGGATTAGCCGTTGTCCACGGTATCGTAACAGCACACGGGGGAACCATCATTGTAGAAAGCAAACCAGGAATGGGTTCCACTTTCTATACTTATTTCCCACGAATTGATAATCCTATCGTCTTTGAAAAAAAACACGATGAAGAACCATTAGAAGGACAAGAGCGTATCCTCTTTGTAGATGATGAAGAATCTGTATGTAAATTAGGAAAAAGAGTACTAACCCAATGGGGATACAGCGTTGAAGTATGTCAAAATGCTTTAACCGCCTTAGCAGTATTTACACAAAACCCAGACCGTTTCGACCTTGTTGTAACAGACCAGGCAATGCCCAAAATGTCCGGTGAAGTTTTAGCACGATGGGTTAAAGAACTTCGTCCCGATATACCTGTAATCCTCTTCACTGGTTTTAGCGGTGAATTCTCACCCGAAGAATTATCCCGTTTAGGAATTGATGAAATCGTTATGAAACCCATCGTAGCCCGCGACCTTGCCCGTCGAATCCGCAGAGTCTTAGACCAACAAAAGAAAAACTTTTAAGATATACAGGCAAAATTTTTCTTTTGATTTCAATCAATTACATTTTTATTATCGTTCAGATGATTATAACAAAGATTTGACTTTTTATCCCCATTACATCTATATATGTAAACATACTCTTTCGTTTATTATACTTCATGCCTAACCCCTTATTTAACCTATGAAAAAAACAGGGCGGATGGGAGTTTTTTGTCCCGTGTCTGCCCTGTGTGCAGTTTACATACAAGCAACTACGATAACTTTATCTTTTCCACTTTTGTCGTTCACTCTCAATACAAAGAGCCGTCAAAAGTGGCATTATATAACTCTATTCTTTCCGCTTTTTACTCTTACCCATTCCGCTCATCAAGGAGATAACAAGCCCAAACAGCACAAAGTCCACCAAATACTTCCACCATCCCTCGCCCAGCGATTTACTACTGCAACCACACAAACTTTTCTTTAATCCCGCCTCTGTTCTGCTTATCTTGCCATCTCCATTCGTGTCTACCTGGTCAAAGACTTCTCTCGTTAAGCCTGCATATTTGCTACTCGCCTCTTCCCAACTCACGCCCCCATCTCCATTCTCATCCAGAACACCAAATTTTGTCCGCAATACTTCCAATAACTGCTCTTTCGTGCCTCCCTTGCTTACTATCACTACTACCTTACTACCCGACTTCAACACTACACCCACGCTCGGCTCCGTGCCTATCACCTTACCTACCGCTACCTCTATATTATTCTCCTCTCGCTTGTCAGGGACATATCCCGCTCCCGTCAACCATTGCGCTACCGTATCATAATTACTACCCCGCATGTCCTTTATCGCTGGGCATACTTCAATCACTCCGTCTGTCCGCTTCACCTCGCCATACCAGCGGAAATCGTCCCCGTATACGCCCTTTAACCGCACCTCACGCAATTGCAATTCTCTCGTCTCTTTCCTATCTCCACTCGCTCCCGTTACCTTAAACTTAAATACCATCACCCGTCCCGGAACATCCTCCGTGATCGCATCTTTACTACTTAACGATACCCGAACATAACCCGTACCATAACTCACCTCTTTATTAAAGCCCAAAAAACAATTGTCTAATACCACATCTTTATACTCCAATCCCGAACCGTATCCTAACACCACCTCCAATCCGCCTAATCCGCCTAAGGAACTCAACTCGAATCCTACTCCAAATTCATTCATCTCCTCGCCCGATGGACTGCCGCCTACTATTTTAACCTCCGTATCACTGCCTATCATCTTCATATATGAACTATAATTCTTCTGATTTACCACATCGCTCTGCGGTGGATTGACAGGCAAGCCTACGGACCAACGCATCAGCATGGATACATCCGCTACATCTAATATCCCATCTCCATTTATATCGCCTCGCTTCAGGAAACACGGATACTCCGATTCGCTCCAATCCCGTTTCGCTATCCGCTTCAATAATAAGCCCGCATCTACCATTAATACCTCTCCATCTCCATTAATATCGCCACGCAGACAGGTACTCTGCACTACTAACCGTCCGCCCCGAACTTCTACCGCTATAGGAGAGCCTTCCTTATCAAATAATTTACTCTGAACAAAGCCAAATTTACTCTCTGCTCCATCGGAAATGCCTCCCTTCAACTTGAATACCATGTCAAATAAATGCCCCTCTCCATACAATGCCTCTCCTGCGTTTACATTCCGCGGTGCCATTCCTACCTTTACCACGCCCGATGTCCCTGTGTTGTAATACACCTGCATCGCCGCACTCACCGCCGTCTTCTCTACCCGTACCACTTCCAGAACGCCCGCATTATAACTCACATCTATATTCATATAACTCGGCTTTAAGCCCATCGCATTCCCTATGTTCACCGGCACATGTATCTCGCCACTCCATGTACCGCCTACTTTCCACTCTATTTCCGGTACCCATAATATAATCCGTCCCATCTCCACCTGCACCGGTCCTAAGGTCTCTACTTGTCCGCCTCCCTTTGTCACCTCTACCTTATACCAGTAGGTCTTACCTAACACTATCCCATGATCTCGATATGAGGTATCTTTATAATAGTCATTCACACCCGCTATTACCGTCCAGGTCTTATTATCTTCGCTACGATATAACCGATAACCTAATAAATTCGCCGCTATGCTCCCTTCCCACAGCACATATACATGGTCTACCCCCGCATACGCCCATATCTTTTTGTAACCCGCCTCTTCTCCCGTGCAGGGTCCTGTGGATATCCATACCGTTACTGTGCTGCCTGCTACTACACCTGCATTTCCCAAAGGATTCTGCCGTATCACATTCCCCAAAGAGACTGTATCACTACATTCATATACAGGGCTAAACATTAAATCTGCCGCCTCTATAGCACCTCGTGCCTGTGTTTCTGTTCGACCTACAACATTGGGCACGATCACATTACACGGACCTGTGGATACAACTATACTTACTTGCGTTCCCGGGGCCACCTGCTGTCCTGCTGACGGACTCTGACTGATTACCTCGCCTAAAGGTTTTTTATTATCACATCGTGAACTCACGGATATTAATAGTCCAATACTTGTTATTGCACTCTCCGCTGAACTTTGTATCATACCAACTACATTCGGAACGGAAACAGGACATGGTCCTGTGGAGACAACGATATTTACGGCTGTTTCCGGCAAAACCTGCTGTCCCGCGGTTGGGTCTTGACTAATTACATTGCCTGCTTCTACGGTATTACTACATTGCTGGCTTACCGTCCCTACTGTCAATCCTGCTCCGATTATTGCACTCGACGCATTAGCCTGTATCATGCCGACTACATCCGGAACGGAAACGGGGCAAGGTCCTGTGGATATGACTATATCTACTGAATTACCCGGTGGCACTTGTTCCCCGCCGGATGGATTCTGACTGATTACCTTGCCCGCCTCTACGGTATTACTACATTGCCGGCTCACCGTCCCTACCGTCAATCCCGCCCCTGTTATCGCACTCGTTGCATTACTCTGTGTCATGCCGACTACATTCGGAACGGAAACGGGACAAGGTCCTGTGGACACTACCAGATTCACAGCCGTTCCCGGTGAAACTTGCTGTCCCGCAGATGGAACCTGACTGATTACCTTACCTGCTTCTACGGTATTGCTGCACTGCTGGCTTACCGCCCCTACCGTCAATCCCACTCCTGTTATGGCATTCTCCGCGTTACTTTGCGTCATACCGATTACATCAGGAACAGACTCCTCTTCTGGAAGAGGCACACCTTGCCATAATAAGTATGGGTAACTAATACCTTCGTTTACACCCCAAATTGTTGTAAAGTCCCAACCAACATAGGTTGCTTGCTGTCTCATTTCCACAGTCATCTTACCTGTTCCACCATCAGAACTATTTTGTCCCGATGTCTGAATGTTCCAATAACTACTCGACACTGTTCCAAAATTATTATAACCTATTAAACCACCCACATATATACCGTTACCTAATACAAAACCCCTGCTATAGCAATTCGATACTGTCCCATCATTCCGACCTATTAAACCACCAATTTCTTCAACGCCCTCTACCGAGCCTGTGTTATAACAATCCGATATTTTCCCGAAACCGTTATTATAACCCACAATGCCACCAACATAATCACCAGTACTCGATACCGATCCCGTGTTATAGCAATTGGATATCGTTCCGTAATAATTACTTCCTACAAGACCGCCGATGCCTCTAAAACCCCCTACCGAACCCGTGTTATAGCAATTCGATATTGTACCATAATAATTATAGCCCATCAGTCCACCAACATAATCACTGTGAGCCGACACTGAACCCGTGTTATAGCAATTGGATATCGTACCTCCATCATTTACTCCCAATACCCCCCCTACAATTCTATAACCCTCCACTGATCCCGTACTATAGCAATTCGATACAGTGCCTCCTTTTACATTAATACCTATTAGTCCACTAACAACATCACCCTTAGCCGATACTGAGCCAATGCTGTAACAATTTGATACTATTCCTTTATTAACCCCTATCAGACCGCCAACATAATTACGACCCGAAATATGAAAGTCTTCTACCCCGAAATCCTTTATCTCGCTACCTGAACCAATATAGCCAAATAAACCGACACAATCTGCATCTGGCTGGTTAATATACAATCCTATTATCCTATATCCCTTTCCATCAAATTTTCCTGTAAAAGGATTGCCTAATGTTCCTATCGGTGCAAACCCTAAACCATCATTCCAGTTTACCGTATCACTTGCATCTATGTCCTGTGTCAATTCATAATTTACATTCAACGGATAATCAGGGTCATTACCTATCTTCTGCAATTCCTCGATACCATCTATCAGGATAAGACACGGACCTGTGGATACAACTAAATCAACTGCGCTATTCGGTGGTACTTGAACTCCTTCCGATGGCGTCTGACTGATTACTTTACCCGCTTCTATTGTATTATTGCACTGCTGACTTACCATCCCCACAGTCAATCCCGATCCTGTTATTGAACTCGTCGCAGAACTCTGTGTCATACCTACTACATTCGGAACTGTAACAGGACACGGTCCTGTGGATATTACCAGATTTACGGCTGTTCCCGGGGTTGCCTGCTGTCCCGCAGACGGCGTCTGACTAATGACTTTGCCCGCTTCTATTGTATTATTGCACTGCTGACTTACTGTCCCCACAGTCAATCCCGATCCTGTTATCGCACTCGTCGCAGAACTCTGTGTCATACCTACTACATTCGGAACAGAAACAGGACAAGGTCCAGTGGATATTACCAGATTGATAGAACTACCTGTTAACACCATGCTTCCACTACCCGGGGTTTGCTCTATCACTTTGCCCGACGGAATAGAATTGCTACATTGTTGAGTTAGTGAACCTATATTTAGTCCAGCAGTTATAATTGCCATCTCCGCTTCTGATTGGGTCATTCCAATTACATTAGGAACTGAAGAGAGGCAAAGTCCATTAGATACAACCAGATTCACAGAACTACCCTGTAACACCGATGTTCCAGAAAAAGGACTCTGGCTGATGACTCTGCCTGCAATGACTGTATTGCTACACTGCTGGCTCACTGTCCCTACGGTCAGTCCCGCTTCCGTTATCGCACTTACTGCATTACTCTGAGTCATGCTAACTACATCAGGAACAGTAACAATGCATGGTCCGTTGGATAAAACGAGATCTACTGCCGTTCCAGGTGGAACTTGCTCTCCGGCGACTGGCGTCTGACTGACTACATTACCTGCAGGCACCGTATTGCTGCATTGCTGGCTTATCGTTCCTACAGTTAGTCCCACTTCCGTTATCGCACTCTCTGCAGAACTCTGTGTCATACCAACTACATTCGGAACAGGAATAGGGCAGGGTCCGGTGGATACAATTAAATTCACCGCACTGCCCGGCGGTACCTGCATTCCTCCTGCTGGGTTCTGGCTAATTACATTACCCGCAGGAACTGTATCACTGCATTGCTGGCTTATCGTTCCTACAGTCAGTCCCGCTCCTGTTATTGCACTCTCTGCATTACTCTGTGTCATACCAACTACATTCGGAACAGGAATAGGGCAGGGTCCGGTGGATACAATTAAATTCACCGCACTGCCCGGCGGTACCTGCATTCCTCCTGCTGGGTTCTGGCTAATTACATTACCCGTAAGAACTGTATCACTGCATTGCTGGCTTATCGTTCCTACAGTCAGTCCCGCTCCTATTATTGCACTCTCTGCATTACTCTGTGTCATACCAACTACATCAGGAACTTCGCGAAGAGGTCCGCCTTGCCATAATAAGTAAGGATAACTAACACCTTCATTTATACCCCAAATTGTTGTGAAATTCCAGCCAATAAAGGTTGCTTTTTGTTTCATCTCCGCAGTTGTCTTACCTGTCCCGCCAGCAGAACTGCTTTGTCCCGATGTCTGAATATCCCAATAACTACCCGATACTGTCCCAATATTCCCGCCTGACAGACCCCCGATATTATTGGCACTACCCGTAACTAAACCCGTGCTATAGCAATTAGTCACCATTCCATCAATACCATTATAACCTATTAGACCACCGACATAATCATTGCTAACCGAAACTGAACATATACTATAACAATTCAACACCGTACCAGAATAATTCCCTCCTATTAGACCGCCTACAATTCTGTAACCCGAAACAGAGCCTGTGCTAAAGCAGTTTAAAACCATACCTTTATTACCATTATAACCCACAAGACCGCCTATATAATAACCATCACTTTCCACCGAACCCATACTATAACAATTAGACACTGTACTTAAATTCCAACCCACCAGAGCACCTACTTTACCTCCGCCCACAATCCAAAAGTGTTCGATCCCCAAATTCTTCACCATACTGCCTAAAGCAATAGTACCAAATAAACCAACAAAATCTGCTTCCGGCATGTTAATATATAACCCCATTATCTTATGTCCCTTCCCATCAAATTTGCCCGTAAATGGATTAATGTATGTACCTATTGGTGCAAAACCTGCTCCACTATTCCAGTTCACTGTATCTCTGGCATCTATATTCTGCGTCAGTTCATAATTCCCATCCAATGGATAACCCGTATCATTTCCTATCTTTTGTAATTCTTCAATACTATCTATCTGAATTACAATTATTTCACCCTCTAGTGAACCTTCTGGTGTTCCTTCTACTATGCCTTCACCTTCTGTTGAGCCTTCGGGTATCCCTTCCGGTGTTCCTTCTATTATGCCTTCACCTTCTGTAATTCCCTCGCCTTCCTGTATCCCTTCCGGTGTTCCTTCTATTATGCCTTCTCCTTCAGTTATTCCCTCTCCTTCCTGTATACCTTCTGGTATTCCTTCAATAATCCCCTCTCCTTCCGGGCACGGTCCGGTGGACACGACTATATCCACCGCACTGCCCGGCGGCACTTGCACTCCACCTGCTGGATTTTGGCTGATTACATTACCCGCAGGCACGGTATCACTGCATTGCTGACTTACTGTCCCTACGGTCAGACCGGCTCCTGTTATCGCACTTTCCGCATTACTCTGACTCATACCAATTACATTCGGAACTACATATTGCCATAAAAGATAAGGATAAGTTGTATTCTCTTTGATTCCCCATATATTAACAAAATCCCAACCAACAAAGGTTGATTGCTGTTTCAACTCCGCGGTTGTCTTGCCTATTCCGCCAGAAGAACTATTTTGTCCCGATGTCTCTACATCCCAATAGCAACTCGACACCGTACCATCATTTCTACCCACCAAGCCACCAACATTACTACTACCTGACACTGCACCCGTGCTATAACAATTAGATACTGTGCCTAACCAATTCCAACCTACCAGTCCGCCGGTTTTATCATTACCTGACACACTTGCCGTGCTATAGCAATTCGAAACCGTACCTCCTTGTTGATAACCCAATAGACCACCAGTAGCATTACCGGTGCCTGAAACAGAACCCGTACTATAACAATTTGAAACTATACTTACCCATGGCACAGCCACCAAACTGCCAACATACCAGTAGCCAACAATCTGACAGTCCTCTATCCCCAAATTCCTTATCTCACTACCTGATCCAATATTATTAAATAAACCAGCACTATCATTTGGGCGGTTAATATACAATCCTGTTATCTTATATCCCTTCCCATCAAATTTGCCACTAAACCGTTCATATATGCCTATTGGCGCAAACCCTGCTCCGCTATTCCAGTTTACCGTATCACTGGCATCTATGTCCTGTGTCAATTCATATTCCCCGTTCAACGGATAACCCGGGTCGTTCCCTATCTTCTGTAATTCCTCTATACTGTCTATCTGAATCACACTTATTTCACCCTCTAGTGAACCTTCTGGTGTTCCCTCTACTATGCCTTCACCTTCAGTTATTCCCTCTCCTTCCTGTATGCCTTCTGGTGTTCCTTCTACTATGCCTTCACCTTCCGGTGTTCCTTCCATAATTCCTTCGCCTTCCGGGCACGGACCTGTGGATACGACTAAATCCACCACACTACCCGGCGGCACTTGCACTCCACCCGATGGATTTTGGCTGATTACATTACCCGCAGGAATTGTATTACTACATTGCTGACTTATATTACCTACGGTCAGCCCTGCTCCTGTTATCGCACTCTCCGCATTCGCCTGTGTCATGCCTACTACATCCGGAACAGTAACGGGACACGGTCCTGTGGACACGACTAAATCCACCACACTACCCGGTAATACTTGCGATCCACCCGATGGATTTTGACTAATCACATTACCCGCAGGCACGGTATCACTGCATTGCTGACTTACTGTCCCTACGGTCAGACCTGCTCCTGTTATCGCACTTTCCGCATTCGCCTGCGTCATACCAACGACATTTGGGACTTCAGCACACGGACCTGTGGATACGACTAAATCCACGGAACTGCCCGGCGGCACTTGCACTCCACCCGATGGATTTTGACTAATTACATTACCCGCAGGCACCGTATTACTGCATTGTACGGCCCCTCCTCCTATAATTAAACAATAATTTTGTATTGCTTCTTCTGCTTCTGTTATTGAGAAACCCAAAACATCCGGAACCACAGTTACATAAGGATTAGGTAATTCTTTTAACCAGGGATAGCTACATGTCTCGATTATACCCCATATATTCGTAAAATCCCAGTCAATAAAAGTGGATTGCTGTTTCATCTCCGCAGTTGTTTTACCAGTACCTGCCGCAGATGTACTCATCCCCGAAGCTTCCGTATCCCAATAACTATTCGTTACTATAGGAGAATTTTCTAAATAACCAACAAGCCCTCCTTTATTACTCCCACTACCGCCAACTAAACCTGTGGCATAGGTATTATTAACACTACCACCATCTAACCAACCTATCAATCCACCTATCCTTTGACCAGACCCCGTCACGGAACCAATCGCATAACTATTACTCACTGTACTAATATTCTTGCCTACCAATCCACCGACAAAATCTTTACCAGTCACGGAAGCCATAGAATAATTATTATTTGTTGTACCTGTATTAATACCTAACAGTCCGCCAGCATAATAAACGGTACTAATCACAGAACCCGTAGAATAACAGTTACTCACCATACCAGAATTAACACCTGCCAGTATGCCAACACTTTGTCTTCCATTTACAAACGCATTTTCTATTCCTAAATCTCGAACCTCTCCATACTTCAAATTACCAAACAAACCAACATTAGTCTCTTCAGAACGATTTATATACAAATTCTCTATCTTATGCCCATGTCCATAAAACTTGCCCGTAAATACACTTATCGGCTTAAATCCCTTACCTCCATCCCAACTCACCGTCTCACTCGCATCTATATCATTCACTAAATGATATATCTCATCCCACGGATATTCTGTATCTCGTCCTATCTTGTTCAACTCCGCTAAGGTGCTGATATTCTTCTCCACAGGTGGAGGAGCAAACTGAGGTTGACCCAATGACCTTAGCCAGGGATAGGTACTATCATCAGTTATATCCCAAATTGTAGTAAAGTCCCAACCATTAAAAGTAGATTGTTTTTTCATCTGGGTAGTTGTCCTACCACTACCTGCCGCAGATGTGCTCCTTCCGGAAGTCTCTGTATCCCAATAGCTATTCGTTACTATAGGAGAACCTGCTACACTACCAACAAGTCCTCCACATATATGACCAATAACGAAACCTGTAGAATAGGTATTAGTAATATTTCCACCATTTAAGTAGCCTATCAATCCACCTATATAACCAGAACCAACGAAACCAGTTACGGAACCCATAGCATAACTATTTTCCACAGTACCATAATCATTCCTACCCACCAGTCCGCCACTATAACCAGTCCCATAAACAGAACCTGTAGCATAACATTTTCTTACTATACCATAATTATTTCTACCTACCAGTCCGCCTGCATAACTAGTCCCATACACAGAGCCCGTTGAATAACTTCTATCTACTGTACCGTCATTATTATTCCAACCTATTAGACCGCCAACATAAGTAGACCCAACCACAGAGCTTGTTGAATAACTCCCATCTACTGTACCATTATTATATCCTACCAGTCCGCCAACATTATTTCCACCAGAAATAAAGCTATTTACATAGCAATTCGATACCGTGCTACTGTTATTAATTCTTCCTATCAGACCTCCAGTAGAATCCCCCCCAGACACCATCGCATTCTCTATGCATACATTCTTCACCTCGCTATAGGAACCGATATAACCAAACAAACCAACAAAATTTGTTGAAGGACGGTTAATATACAATCCTATTATCTTGTGTCCCTTACCGTCAAATTTGCCTGTAAACGGATTGATAGCAGTTCCTATCGGTGCAAAGCCCGCTCCACTATTCCAGTTTATTGTATTACTCGCATCGATGTCCTGTGTCAATTCATAATTCCAGTTCAATGGATATGCACCATACCCTATATTCTGCAACTCTTCTATATCATTTATTTGGATAGTAGGACACGGGCCATTAGATACAATTAAATCCACCGAACTGCCTGGCGGTACTTGTGACCCGCCCGATGGATTTTGGCTGATCACATTACCCGCAGGCACGGTATCACTGCATTGCTGACTTACTGTCCCTACGGTCAGACCGGCTCCTGTTATCGCACTCTCTGCATTCGCCTGACTCATACCAATCACATTTGGAACTACATATTGCCATAAAAGATAAGGATAAGTCATATTCTCTATTATGCCCCAAGTATTAACAAAATCCCAGTCAACAAAGGTTGCCTGCTGTTTCATCTCTGCTGTTGTCTTGCCAACGCCACCTGCAGAACTACTCCGCCCCGAGGTCTCTATATCCCAATAACTACTCGTTACAGTGCCTGAACTGCGATATCCTATCAATCCACCTTTATTGCTTCCACTACCTCCTACTAATCCCGTTGAATAAGTATTCGTAACACTACCTCCTTCGATGTAGCCTATCAATCCACCTATATAAAAATTAGACCCCGTCACCGAGCCCATCGCATAACTATTACTCACCGTGACTCCGAAATTCCAACCCACAAGACCGCCGACATTGTTTTCACCAGCCACCGAACCCGTGCTATAACACTGCGTCACCGTGCCTCCAGAACTACTCACACCCACCAACCCGCCGACATCACTATTTCCCATCACCAAACCCGTGTTATAACTGCCACTCACCGTGCCAGAATTATCACCCACAAGACCGCCGACATCACTACCACCAACCACCGCTCCCGTGCTATAACACTGCGTCACCGTGCCTCCATTATTAAAACCCACAAGACCGCCAACATTATTTTTCCCAACTATCTGACCATTCTCTATCCCGACATTCTTCACCTCACCACACATATAACCAAACAAACCTACATTATCTGTTTCTGGACGATTAATATATAAACTCGTTATCTTATGCCCCTTGCCGTCAAATTTGCCTGTAAAGCGATTGCTCTCTGTCCCTATCGGTAGAAAGCAGGCTCCATTATTCCAATTCACCGTATCACTTGCATCTATGTCCTGTGTCAATTCATACTCACCGTTTAACGGATAATTCGGATCATTCCCTATCTTCTGTAAGTCCACTATATTACTTATGTAAATTACTGCCCAAGAATTACTGGAACTTAGAAAAAAAACTGTTAAAGCAAGAAGAAAAACATAAATCGGCACTATTCTCCTCGTCCGCCCTCTGTCCCATTTTTTTATAGATCCAAAACTTAAAACTACCGCATTCACATCTTTTGAAGAACAAAATCTTCCCTTATTCCCTCTGGACATTGCTTTTACCTTTAATTTAATATTTTATTGTTAAAAATTATTAAATTTTCCCCTTCCTCATGATGAAAAAAGGAAGCTGTGCTATGTCTGTTTTGAAACAATCGAAAAACGGCAAACAAAGTATCTTTTATTTTTGCCACTGTTCTTTCTTTAATAGATTGTTGAACCTGTTGAAACATGGTTGTTGAGCCTGTCGAAACAGTGTTCCCTAATATCTTCTCTCTTACAAAAAACCTTCATTTTAATATTACGAACACCGGCTTCTTGTATTTGAAAAATATCAGAAACACAATTCGTTTTTTATTATTTTATTTTCCTTTCATTATATTTATTTACATTTTTAAAAATTATACCATTTTTTTAATAAAACAACTTTGTTTTTTTATTATTTCAGATCTATAAAGCATAGAAGAAAAAGTCCTATAATTCTGCATCTCATCTCTTTCATCTTTAAAACCTTTCTGTTAAATCGCTTTTAAGATTTAGTTGCCAAGAATTATACGAAAGGACATGAATAGGAATAAATAAACAAAATTCGTTAGACATTCGTGCATTCGTGGCAGCCTTGCCATGCAGGCGACCTTGCCAGGTAGGCGGGTGTTTGGGGACTTATGAGACGGAGGGGGCGGAGGGGACATAGGGGACAAAGAGATATGCGTGCTAATTTGGGTCAATGATTTCATTACAACGAATAGCACAAATTATTACGGATAAGAACCAATGAAAAATATTCGTTAGACATTCATGCATTCGTGGCATATTAATCCTGCAAATCCTCTTATGTTGAGGCGAAAGATTTTTCGCCTCCATATCTCTAAATCCATGCCATTATCGTCGCTGAATCTTCCTCTGTGCTCTTTGTGTGAAATTTCCTTTGTGTCCTCTGTGGTTAATTTCTTTTACCACGAATTACACGAACAAACACGAAATAAAGTAGCTGAAGCGTCTCGCTTCGGGGATTTTCATGTGGAAAATTTCTTTTACCACAAAGGGCACAAAGATTTTGCACAGAGTTCACAATGCAGAGGCGAAAAATCTTTCGCTTCCAGACATTTCAAAATCATTGACCATACCGTATCCGAAATATCCCCGTTTCGGATATTTAATTTCACGCCATTATAAAATATATTGTAGGGGCGATTGGCTAATCGCCCTATTCGTGTATTCCGTCAAGACCTCGTCAAATACAGCAAGTCCCCATTATAAAATTGATATACAACCAATATAATGTAGATGCAAAAAATCTTTCGCCTCCATATCTTTAAATCCATGTCTTTACCGTAGATAAATCTTCCTCTGTGCCCTTTGTGTAGAATTTCCTTTGTGTCCTCTGTGGTTAATTCTTTTACCACGAATTACACGGACAAACCATGAAATAAAGTAGCTGAAGCGTCCTTGCTTCTGGGATTTTTAGGTGGAAAATTTCTTTTACCACAGAGAATACAGAGACCTTACACAGAGTTCACGAAGCGGAAAGAACCCGAAGCCCCTTGAATTTTTTTCACTATAAAACATACCTTTATGAATAAAACTAGATAATTACTCATTTTATTCCACCTAAGGATAGACATACCATATCCTCGATATTATCTCGATTATTGTATCGAAATTCAAGTTCCTTAAGATAATATATAAATTTCTCTTTGCTTACTCCATGAAGTTTTAGTAACCGCTCCTTCGCATAACTCCAAAATCCTTAAATACCATTGATATATACCTTACCATTACCAAAACGCTTACTATGGTCTATCCGCTCATGGCGAAATCCATACGAAACCAAACCTTCATAACTCTTGAATTTGTCCGTGTAAATAAGACTCCCTCGCTTCACTTTCTTTATCGCCGCTTCCAGTAAACTCTTGGCCGTCACATCTCGCACTACCTCTATCTTCACTTTTCCCTGCCTCTCTAAAATGCCAAATACCGGCAACTTATTCTTCGCCCCACAACCCCTATTCCCCTTCCTTCTACCTCCAAAATAACTCTCATCCATCTCAATCTCTCCCGTCAAAAAAGCCTTATTAGAAGATAAAAAATGATATATCGCCTCCCGTATTTTACTATAAATCTTATAAGCGGTGTTATAGGCTACATGTAACTCCTTATAAGCCCTATTGACCGGAACTTCTAAAACAAATAATTTTATCGCCAATACAAACTTCGAAAAGGAAATCTTCATCTTCTCTAAGATACTACTCTTCCTTATACTCCATTCCTTTTTACACTTATAGCACTTCAGAAAGTTCCTTCTTATTCTTCCTATGGAATTTGCTTCATAAAAAGGACATGAGGAAAAGTTTTTAAGAACACCTTTGAGTCACAAAAATTCTTCCGACTTCTTTTCTGAAGAAGCAATCTTGACAAGTTCACTCAGGTTCATTATAATACTCCTATGGGTTTTTTTATTTAATATTATCCTAAGTGGAATATTTTAAGCAATCACCTATTTTAAATAGCAGATTCGAAGGGTATGTTGTTTAACAAATTCGGGGTAATTGTTCTCCGCTTAACATAGGAAGGGCTAATTCAATTCCGATAGCATTTTCCAGAATTACAGGAGTGCCTTTGTTTTCAGATACGAACCCGATTTGTTTTGGGGTAAGGTCAGGATATAAGTCCTGCCATATTTGAAGAACTTCCGAAACATACTGTTTTGGAACAAAGGCAATAAATCTTCCTTCATTGGCAACATATAAAGGATTTAATCCCAAAATTTCACATGCTCCACGGACATCATCACGGATGGGAATGTCTTCTTCACGGATGTAAAAACTTAATCCGCTTTCTTCTGCCAATTCATTCAACGCAGAAGACAATCCTCCTCGTGTGCAATCACGCAAACAGTGGACAGGTATCCCTGAATTTAGCAATGAAAGCACCGCAGGCACCAGCGACATACAATCGCTCTCTAATTCTGGGTCAAAATGTATTTCCTCACGCGCGTTTAATACCGCCAATCCATGTCTTCCAATATCTCCGTTAATTAAAATACAATCATCGGGCTGGATTTGTGAAGGGCATGGAGGTGGGTCTTGTTTTACAATACCTATTCCGCTTGTATTGATATACAAGCCATCACCGGACGAATTATTTATCACCTTTGTATCACCAGTAACAATGCTCACACCGGCATGGTCAGCTTCCCGCTTCATAGTTTGAACAATTCTCTGCAAAATGTCCATTTCCAGTCCTTCTTCCAATATGAACCCGGTACTCATATACAGGGGACATGCTCCTGCCATGGCTAAATCGTTCACTGTTCCGCATACCGCTAACTTGCCAATATCGCCCCCTGGGAAAAAAAGCGGCTTAACAACAAAAGAATCTGTAGTAAAGGCAAGTTTTACACCTTGAATATTTAGAAAAGCGGAATCGTGATGTTGTTGTAGCAAAGGATTTTTAAAGGCGTTTTCAAACACATTTTTTATAAGTTGATGCATAAGTGTCCCTCCGCCACCATGGGCTAAAACAATTTTTGATTTGTCCCTTTGCTCTAAAGGACAACTCCATGTAATAGGTTGTTTTTCTTTTTCGTCCATCCTTTACTCCTTTATATAAAAATTATCCATAAACATATATCTTTATATGCAATACTATCTTTTTTCATACTGGTAATAAGCGGAGCAAGCCCCTTCGTTAGATACCATCGGTGCCCCAATCGGGTTTTCCGGTGTGCATATAGTTGCAAAAGCAGGACAATCTGTCGGTTTCTTCTTCCCCTGAAGGATTTCACCGGCTATACACACAGTTTGTTCCTCTTCATTTTTTTCAGGGATAAGGTGAAATTTCTTTTCTGCATCATAATCAGCATAATCCGATTTTAATCTTAACCCGCTACGAGGAATAGAGCCCAATCCCCGCCAGTGCTGGTCGCATACCTCAAAAATTTCCTTCATCAATTGTTGAGCAGGGACATTTCCTTCCCTTCGGACAGAACGGGTATAAGCATTTTGAACACCATACTTACCATCTTCCAGCATACGGACACATTCTTTTATCCCTAAAAGCAGGTCTACGGGTTCAAAACCCGTAACAACGATAGGGATTTTGTATTTCTCTGCGATAGGTTCATACTCATGATAGCCCATCACAGTACAAACATGTCCTGCAGATAAAAAACCCTGTATCTGGCAATACGGGTCAGATAACAAAACCTCCATAGCCGGTGGCACCAATACCTGTGCACAAAGCAGCGAAAAATTAGCAAGTCCTAATTCCTTTGCCTTTTTTACCGCCATTGCATTTACGGGTGCCGTCGTTTCAAAGCCCACAGCAAAAAAGACTATCTGTTTATCCAAATTTTGCTGTGCTATCTTGACGCTATCCAGTGGAGAGTAAACCGTCTGCACATTTGCCCCCTGTCCTCGTGCGGATAATAAAGAAGTTTTTGAACCCGGCACTCGCAACATATCCCCAAAACTACAAAGGATAATATCCGTTTCAAGGGCTAATTGTATCGCAAGGTCAATTTTTTGTATGGGTGTAACACAGACGGGGCATCCCGGACCATGGATAAGTTGCACTTCCGGTGTTAAGGCACGGTCTATACCAAAACGAAGGATAGCATGCGTCTGTCCTCCGCATACTTCCATAATATTCCATGTCCGATGTGCGGATTGTTTTATCTCACGAATTAGATTCTTCGCCAATTGAGGATTTCTGTATTCATCCATGTATTTCATGAAGATGATTCCTCCGGCGGTATTTCCAGATCCATATCGGCATTTTTAAATTCTTCCAATATCCGTTCCGCTTCTTCTTCATCCACGGAATTTATCGCCACACCTGCATGAACCAATACATACATTCCTTCGGTAACTTCCGGCGTTAAAGCAAGGGATATTTCCTTAATTACCCCTGCAAACTGAACCTTCGCCATACGCAGAGTTGGGTCACTCTCATCAATTTGGATAACTTTACCCGGGATAGCTAAACACATATCTTATTTCTCCTTCATAGTATCTGCATATTTCAACGCATAGTAAATCTGTCCTAACGATATACATCCATCATTAGGCGGAATCTGTTCTGCAAAATATATATTATACTCAGACCTGAGTAAGTTAATAGTATACTCAAGCAAAAGACGATTCTGGAAACAGCCCCCATTGATTACAACATTGCTGATACCTGCCTTATTCACCATTCGTTCTATACATCGGGCTAAATACTGGTGGAATAAACTCGCTAATCGTGATGGAGAGAGCCCTTTATTCTTATGTTCAATGATAAATTCAACAATAGGTTGCCAATCAACAATATACTGTCCTTCTTTCTCATAGATAACGATGGGGATATTTATATAGTCGGTATTTTGTTCTTTCCATGCTAACGCTTCGAGAGCCATAGCAGACTGTGCCTCAAACGAGCATATTGGACGAAGTTCTAATAACATAGATACCGCATCAAAAAGACGCCCGGCACTACTGGTAATAGGTGTATTTATATTTTGTTTCAAGATCTTTTGTAACGCAGACCATTCCGTTTTCTGAAATGCAGAAGATATATGTTCCAGAGCGTCTGTTTCCCCCTCAAACAAAGTATCTCCATACATTTCATACAGGATACCTAATGCAGAACGACGCGGTTCCCGAACCGCCCTATCTCCACCCGGAATGGGAAATGTCCGCAAATGTCCCCATCTCATTATCTCATTCTCAGTAATCACAAAAAATTCACCACCCCAAACTGTGCGGTCTAAACCAAAACCTGTTCCATCCCATATTACAGCAAAAACAGGCATTGACACTTTCTTTTCTGCAATTACAGCAAGTGCATGTGCAATATGATGTTGAACCTGTATAACAGGCTTGTTTTGTTGGTATGCCCATTGTGTACTGGTGTAATCAGGATGGGCATCTGCAACGATAATGTCAGGTCTCCGTTCAACAAGGTTCAAGAGTATTTCCGTAGATTGACGAAAACCTTCTATCGCCTTCTGCGTTTCTAAATCTCCTAAATGCTGACTTATTAACACTTGATTTTCACAATTTACAGCCACGGTATTTTTTAAATGTCCACCTACGGCAAGAAAAACCTTTTCTGAGGTTTCAGGCAAAGGTATGGGTTGTGGGACATATCCGCGCGAACGGCGTAGTAATATCGGTTTATCCCTAACGACATGAATAATGGAGTCATCTACATGGCGAACAATAGGACGATTATGCACAAGGTAATAATCTGCGATACCTCTTAAACTTTCCACGGCTTCCTGCTCATCAATACATATAGGCTCATCGGAACGATTACCGCTGGTTGCAACAATTGGGATATTTAAATCAGACATTAACAGATGGTGTAGTGGAGTGTAAGGGAGCATAACTCCATGTCGTGATTGTTCCGGTGCAACTTCTTCGGCAATACGAATACTATCCGCCCTTTTCTCTAACAGTATGATGGGAGATTCCGATGAGTTCAGAAGTGATGCTTCTATATCCGATACAATGCAATCTTCTTTCACTTCTTCCAGCGTAGGATACATCAGAGCAAACGGCTTTTCTTCTCGATTTTTCCGCTTTCGAAGTCGTCGAACGGCTTCCGCATTTGTTGCATCTACAACAAGATGAAAACCACCTAAACCTTTTATGGCAAGAACGGCACCATTTTTTATGAGTGATACAGATTCTTGCAGTGCTTCTTCTCTTTCAAACTGTTTTTTCCCTTTCTCATCCCATAAATATATTTGAGGTCCGCAAATAGGACATGCAATTGGTTCCGCATGAAATCTTCGATTAGCAGGATTTTCATATTCCTCCCTACATTGGGAACACATTTGAAAGGAAGACATGGAAGTATTAGCACGGTCATACGGCATTTTGTAGATAATGGTGTATCTCGGACCGCAGAGCGTGCAATTAATAAATGGATAGCGATATCTGCGGTCTGTAGGGTCTTTCATTTCTCGCAGACAATCCGTGCATGTTGCAATATCTGGCAATATACGCGTTCGGAATATTCCCTCCGTGTGACTTGGGAAAATACGGAAGTGTTGTTCCTCTGCCTGAACTTGCAATTCTACCGTTTTTATACTGTCAACATACGCATGTTTAGGATGTTCTGTTTTCAGAGCATAAAGAAACTTATCAATAGACACATCCTTCCCCTGAACTTCGATATAAACACCATCCGAACGATTCTGCACCTGTCCTGTTAATTCATACTGCGTTGCTACACGATATACGAAAGGACGAAAACCTACCCCCTGTACTGCACCTTCTACAACAATTCCTACTCTTCGTTGTCCAGAATATTTATTCATTTGTTTGTTTATCTGCTTGTCCTTTGAGCCAGTTTACCCACTGCTCAACTCCATCACCCTGCGTGCAGGAAACATGCAAAATAGGCACATCCGGCTGTATCCCATGAACCCCCTGCTTAAATTCCTCTACATCAAACGGGACATAAGGTAATAAATCTACCTTATTCAAAATTACAATATTTGCTGTCTGAAATAGCCGCGGATATTTAAATGGTTTATCCTGCCCTTCTGTTACGCTAACTACAGCTACACGCGATTTCTCCCCTAAATCAAAGCCCACCGGACAAACCAGATTTCCTACATTTTCAATGATAAGCAAATCAATAGCATCCAGAGGTAACTTGTCCAATGCTTGCAAAACCAGTTGCGATTCCAGATGACAGCCTCCTGCAGTATTGATTTGCACTACAGGAACATCATATTTGGCAATGCGTTCCGCATCACGAGTTGTCTCCGGGTCCCCTTCAATAACACCTATCCGCACACCCGATAGACCCTGTTTTAACGCAGTTTCAATTAAAGTAGTCTTACCCGAACCGGGAGCACTTATCATATTGATACAGGAAATACCGTATTCATCGAAACGGGCTCGCACCAATTTGGCTATATCATCATTTGCCTTTAATACTTTCTGAACCACATCTACCTTCATAATAAAACTCCTTCATTTAGTTATCATCAAAATAAATTGACTCAAGAATAATTTCAGTCCCCTGCATAATTTCACCCCCCAATTCATTACAATGAGGGCATATCCAGATGCTATCCTCAGGTTCATAAACATTAAGGCACTTCCGACAATGGATTTTTATCGGCTCAATAATCAAATTTATCTTTGCCTGTTCCATACAGGTGCCTTCTTTTATCTGCTCAAACATAAATAGGAAAGTTTCCGTGTTAATATGCTCTAAAAACCCTATTCGTAGGTCAATTTTTGAGACACAATCCTTTCCCTGTTCCTTACAGATTTGTCCAACCTGTTCAATCAGAGATGTGATAATACTTAACTCATGCATATCGTTTTTTACCTATAATACCATATTTCCGCAGAAATATTAAAACAATGGTTATTTTAACTATTGCAAGATACAATTTTCAGCCATAAAAAAACCGTTATGTGATAGTAGTCTTCACATAACGGTTTATAGTTATAAATTGCTGGTTATACCTTAAGTAACGGTATTAAATGTAACGCTAACCGAAGCACTTGTGCTTTCATCTATCCCCTTTAATGCAAGATAATATTCATTCGTGTTATCGTTGGGTACTGAAAATTGGGGGGAAATTTGGCTTTGTGTCCCATTGGATTCGACTTTTACCAGGGATGCAGTCACTCCTGTCGTGTTTTGTAAAGTAACCGTATATGTCTTTCCAGACTCTACCTGTAATTTATAGGCTTTGGCTTCTTTACCAGTAATTGTAATAGTGTTTGCTGTAGCAGAAGCGGAAAGAGTTCCTGCTGATATTTGTTCAAATGTAATTTTAACCTTTACATTGCCAAGTTCATATTCATTTTCCAGAATAAGGTAATATTTATTCTGGTCTGTACTATGAGTAGCGAGCGTATAATCTATCAGAGCATCTTTTCCGTTATAGACAGTTGTTACATCCCCATCTGTATCCATCCGCACAATTTTCACATCAATATCTTCTAATGTATTTGCAGGCTCTACAATATCTGGCGATAGGGTATCTTCGATGCGAATTCTATAAATAGAACCTGCGGACGCATTCAATTTAAATATGCTGATAACATCCCCTACCACATTTACCTCTTTCACAGAACCAGCAGCAATTTCTGTAGCATCGGTATATGTTTCGGGTTTTGCCAAACCAATCATATAAGGCAATTGATATTTCTTGTTCTCAGACACGGGCTGGGCATAACCGTAAAGTCGTATCTGGTAAGTCCCTTTATACGGGGCTACCCAGAAAATTCTGGCTTTGTCCTCAATAATGATATTATTGGGATTTGCCGGTCCTGTCGGTGGAACTTCAATAGATTCTAACAATACCAAATCCCTTTTGTTCTTGTAATACCAATTAATCTGATACCCTAACCAGGCATCATCTGCATCCCCCATATTTTTAAATATTAAAAGCAATGGGGTATTTTCCTTATCTACCTCAAATTTATACCAGTCTTCATTCCATGCTTCGAGAACACCCGCAACGAGGTCTCCACCAATTTCCAATTTGGTAGAACTCATAGGTGCCAGTGTCGGACAGCCAGAAAGGGAAACGACACCGAACAAAACAAATAAAGAGAGAGAAACTGTTATTAATCTTTTACCATTAACGCTAAACATTGTAATTCTCCTTTTTGTTAATTTGTTTACTTTTTTACACAACCCAACTAACCCATTAAGTTTTTTTGCTTTTCTACCACCTCCTTTCTTTTTGTATCTGTTTTTATTTCCTATAATTATATTTATAGCAAAAGATAAAGTCAATATTTTTAGGTATAAAACTATAACGGGCTATGGGACTGATGGGACTGATGAGACAAATGGGACAAATGAGACTGATGGGACAAATGGGACTGATGGAATCTATTGGACTGAAGAAACTAATGCTACTAATAGAAGTCATGGGACTAATGGGACATTGCTATAAAATCGAATTAAGGGAGTAATTGACATAGATGACAAGAATAGATACGAATAAAAAATGTGATGTAAGGTCGCATGGTATCTCGCCCCTACGGAAATTGCCCCTAATATAGCACAGACATTCCTGTCTGTGATTTCTTCTGTCCATGGCCATACCATAAATAAAATCTCCTCTTTGTCCTCTGTGGTTAATTTCTCTTAACAAAAAATCCTCACCCTTCCCCATAGCTAAAACCTCCCCGCTTCGGGGATTTTTTTATCACCACGATGAACACCAATCAACACAAATAAAAATATTTGTCTCTCATCTATACATTCATCGCATACAAATCCTGTGCATCCTGCAAATCCTGTTGAATTGTTCTATGTAGGGGCGATTGGCAATCGCCCTCTTCGTGAATTCTGTCCAGACATCGTCAATAACGCAAATCCCCGTTATAAAATTGATATGCAATCAATGCAGCGTTAGGGGGACCTTGCCAGGCAGGCGGGTTTTAATTCGTTTAACCCCGCCCGCACGGCAGTGCCCCCTGATAAAAAAAATGTCTTGTAGGGGCG
>AWNW01000023.1 GCA_000493945.1 Candidatus Hydrogenedens terephthalaticus JGI OTU-1 | reverse complement strand
AAACCTGTCCGGTAGAAGAGGAATCTTTAAACTTTGGCCGCTCTTTTGAAGAGTATGCGAGAGAAGTTCGGTATCGTTTTTTTAAGGAAACGGCTCGTTTAAGAGGTTGCCCTGTTCTTGCAACAGGTCATCATGCTGATGACCAGGTAGAAACGGTTCTGATGCGAATTATTCGAGGAACAACACCGTTGGGTATGACGGGTATTCCCGTTGTTCGTGTTGATGAAGGTCTTCGAATTATTCGCCCATTATACTATTGCGATAAAAGTATGATTGAGACATGGCTAAAAGACCACGGGGTGGATTGGTGTGTGGATACTTCTAATTTCCAAAATGATTATTTTAGAAACAAAGTGAGAAATGTTTTAATCCCTGAACTTAAAAATTATAATCAAAAAATCAAAGACGCTGTATTGCATCTTGTTGCATTACAACAATGTGAGAATGATTACCTCTGCAAACAAGCAGAAATGGCGTTGGATAATGTTGTAAAAGAGGACAAAATTTCAAGAAAACAATTTTCGGAATATCATGAAGCCATTCGTAGAAGATGTCTGGTATTATTGCTACAAAGGAAAAAAATTGAGTGTACTTATGACCGAGTAGTCTCTGCAACACAGTTTATTTTAACAGGGGAAACGGGGCAAAAATTTGATTTAGGACAAGGTGTATTGTTATATAACGGCAAAGAGTGGACAGAGTTTGTTCCTCAATCATCTGAAAGTGTAAGGGGAGAAAAACCCATTCGATTGAAAATACCAGGAGAAACCTGTGCTTATGGATTTCATTTCAATGCCCGAATAGTAATGCTTCCAAAAAATTATGACTGGAAGTCTTACTGCAAACCTTTTTTACAGGTTTTTGATGCGGATACCCTTTCTGAAGGGGTATGGGTACGAAAAAGAGAGAATGGAGATAGGTTTATTCCTTTTGGTATGACAAATTCACGAAAACTAAGCGATTATTTTATTGATTTGGGGGTGCCTGCTCCGGAACGCGATCGTGTCCCCATTTTATTTACCATACACGGTATTATCTGGATAGTCGGATATGTCCCCAGTGCTATTGCTATGATAGGTCCTTTAACACGAAGAATTCTTGAAATAGAGGTTACTCCATGCAACTCATCCTCCCCCCATTAATCCGAAGGGAACAAATCCGACATAAAGTTTCAGAACTTGCAGAAAAAATTTGTAAAGATATTGATGTTGAAAATCTTTGTGTTATTGTTATTTTAAAAGGTGCTGTTTTTTTTGCAACAGATTTATTGAGAGAACTTCCCCCTGTTGCCTCAATTGATTTTATACGAGCGGAAAGTTATCAAGGATGTAATAGTAGTGGAAAAGTCAAAATGTTCGATAATCATATCCCGGATGTAAAGGGTAAGAAGGTATTATTGATTGAAGATATTTTTGATACGGGTTTAACCACACAAAAGGTAGTTGATTATTTAAGAGAACAAAGTCCGAAGGATATATATTTATGCGTATTATTGGAAAAAAAGAAATATCGTAAAGGAATAACGATTTCCTCGGATTATGTTGGATTTTACATCGAAGATAATTTCGTTGTAGGTTATGGTATGGATTATGATGGAAAATTTAGAAATTTACCTGATATACATATTCTTGCTCTTGATAAAAGTATAGATTAGAGGGAGTTTATATGCCCATAGTTTTAGGTATTAACACCGGATTTGCAATAAATCGGTTTGTAGAGCCTGATGATTGGACTCGGATTGTTTCAGAGGAATTAGGTTTGCAAGTAGTTCAATTTACTGCTGATTTGTTAAATCCATGGTATGAAGAAAGAATCGTATACAAACAAGCAGAAAAAATCAAAAATTGCTGTGAGAAATATAATATTAAAATCACAACAACATTTACATCCCAATTTACAAGGGTAAATCATTTATTACATCCAGATGAAGAAATTCGGAGAGCGTGGATTGAATGGTTTAAGAAGTTTTTCAAACTCTCCGTATTTTTGGGTGCGGAAGGTGGAGGAAGTCATTTTGGGATTATGACTGTTCGTGATTGTAATAACCCAGAAATTCGGAGAAAACGAATAGAGCAAGGTGTAGAAGGATGGCGAGAATTATCTGAATATGGAGCCGAAATAGGTATGAAATATTTAATATGGGAACCCATGTCTATTCCGAGGGAAGTTGGAGAGACTATTCAAGAAACACAAAAGATACAGAAGTTGTGTAGTAGAGGTTTCCCTATACCCATGCAATTATGTTTTGATGTTGACCATGGCGATGTTTCCTCTTTAAATCCAGAAGATATAAATCCTCATGCTTGGATAAAATATTTTGGAAAAGATATAAAAGTAATTCACTTAAAACAAAGTTTGCAGGATAAAGGTGGGCATTACCCATTTACACAAGAATATAACTGTCGGGGGAAGATTATTCCGAAAGAATTAATACAAACGATTTGTGAATCTGGGATTATAGATTGCTACCTTATACTTGAAATTAGTCATAGGGAGAGGTATCCCTTTGAGAATAGAGTATTGTCTGATTTAAAAGAATCTGTTAAGTATTGGAGAGATAATATAACAAGTAGTAACTTATTACAAACAAATGTTTAATTTATCATAAATAGTGTTTTATTATATAATACAGTCAATAGTTTAATTTTTAACCTTTTATAAATTATTTGAATTTATATATTTTAATAGGAGATATGACTGTTCAACTTCAAGGTTTAGAAATAGTTGCAGATGTTATTCGCAAGAATTATGATTTAGGAGAAGTAGGCTTACCTCGTCCTTTAGAGGGGGCACATCAAAGGCGACATCGAAAGATGGTAGTCGAAACCAGTAAAGGAGTTTTTCTTGCGAAAACATATACACGTGCTGTTGCCGTTATTGATGCTTTGAATTTTCAGCATCGGTTATCTGATCATTTGTTTGCGAATGGATTACCTGTTGCTCGAATACAAAAGGCAAGAAATGGTAAAGGGTATGTGGAAGTTGATGATTGGGTTTTGGAATTACAAGAGTTCGTAAAAGGGGAACCCATGACACTTACAATGAAGACTTTGCAGATTTCAGCAAAGGCTTTAGGAAAGTTTCATAAAGTATGTTATGGACTTCCTGCCCCTCCAAGAGATGTGAATATGTGGCGATTTAGTGAGGTTCCTAAAGATATTTTCCTTCACTTCTTTAAATTAGCCCGTGAAGAAAAAGATGAGTCAAGTTTAATGCCCTATTTTAATTATTTAGTGGAATTTATTCAGCGTTCAGCTCAAGAGTTATCCATTGAAAAGCGTTCTGAGTTTGAAGTGGGTCTTATTCATGGAGATTGGCATGGAGCCAATCTCTTGTTTTCGGGTGAAAAATTACTTGCAATAATTGACCTCGAATTTGCAGGGCAGGGCTGTTATCTGGAAGATATATCTTATGCTATTTCTAATTTATGTGTTCGCACCAGCACAAATATTGACAAATTGAGAATGAGGACATTAATGCTTTTAGAACAATATGAAAGGAAAAGAACACTTTCATACGCAGAATTAGTAGCACTGTTTTATGCCGTTGGAATAAAGCACATAACAACAGTTTCATATCAATCAAAAAATAATCCGAATGTAGCGGGTCTATCTCCTGCACAATGGATGGAACGATTATCTTTTCAATGCCGTTGGTTAGAGGAACAGTCTCGTAAAGCCCGATGGGGTGAAAAATTGTAGTGGATAAAATTATCTGCGGGAGGAGTATGAAATTAGAGATTATTGGATGCGTGCGTTTTTTTCGTTTTCCCACATATCGGCATTTTTACCCATATATCTTTTTAGGGGGTAAGTAATTTCGTTGAGGAGGGAAAGTACCTCAGGGTCCAGAGGTTTTAGGAGTGCTTCTATATTGTTTTCCATTTGTGCTTTGGACCTGCAACCTACGATGATAGAAGAGACCCCTTTTTGCCATTTGAGCCAGGATAGACTTAATGTAGCCATAGGAATTTCTAAATGTTGTGAAAGGGCATGAATGGCTTGGACAGTTTCGATGGTCAATCTTTCACAACCTTCTTCACCATGTCGAGTTCCGGGGCGATTTTTTGAAAAATGTCTTGTTCGTCGCCTTAAAAGAGGTATTTCTTCTACGCTTGACCAACAACCGGCTAACAACCCCTGCATTAAAGGCATGTAAACAAGAACACCAATATTATTTTCTCTACAAAAAGGAACTATTTCATATTCAGGGGAACGAAATAAAAGATTGTATCCAATTTGATTGGAAACGGCTGTCCCTCCTTGATTGAACCATTCTTGCATATTTTGAATTCCAAAATTGGATATCCCGATATGTCGAATTTTTCCTTGTTCCTGCAGTTTTTTCATAGTTTGAGCCACTTCTCCAAAAGGAATATCTTTAGGAGGCCAGTGAATCTGATATAAATCAATGTAATCTGTATTAAGCCGTTTCCTTAAAAAAACGATACCGAACTTCTCTCGCATACTCTTCAAAAGAGCGGCCAAAGTTTAAAGATTCCTCTTCTACCGGACAGGTTTTTAGATGAAAAGGGACTCCTAATTTTTTTGCTAATTGTGACACAAATTCCGCATCTTTCTTGCTCTGTCCCTGGCGGGTTTGATGGTCTACATGAGCAATTTCTACTGAATAACCCAATTCGAATAGAGAATATAATAATGCGACAGAATCGGCTCCCCCGGACACAGCCACAAGTATTTTCTCATCCGAAGATACAAGGTCATATTCTTCAATTATCTTTCGAACATTTGATAATAACATCTTTAAAACCCATAAAATATATATAATATTTGAATAATATATAAATAGATATTGATTATAAATCGTTATAATGTGTGAAGCGGTATATACATTTATTATACTTAAATAAAAGATGGAGTTTCAGTGATGAGCGAGGAAATACAGTTTCCTAAGGACAAGATGAGATTATGTCCTGTTTGCCGAATGCCCATTAGTGTCTGGGCTATTCGTTGTCGCTTTTGCGGGGAAACTGTGGGTCGGCCTAAAAAAGAAATTGAAACTTTTACTGTTGAGGATTTAGGGGGCGAAACTCCTACTGCAAAAAATACATTATCCGAAGAAGTATTAGAAGCCATTGAAGAATTTCGCAAAGAGTTAGTTGAAACACCACCCAAAGAAGAACCTCCCTCAATATGGAATTTATGGGGAAGATATAAAACTACGACATACAACACACAGGGGAAAAAAATTCAAAGGGTTTCCCCCATTCGCTGGCTAATAATATTTGGAACTGTTTCCTTATTTATTATATTGTCTTACTTTTTTGGACCTTCTGTGTGGTCTCAGTTAAAATTATTATTACAGGAAAAACCGGGAAATGTTTTAGAATATGATAACCGTGCTCTTATAATGTTAGAGAACGGAGAACCTATTGAAAGGGTATTGCAGGAGGCTTTAAAAGCATTTGAAACTACAAATTCCGAAGAAGATCAAAAAATCTTATTACAGGTTAGAACAAAATTGATTGAACAAATTAATACTTTATTAACCCGAGAACCTTATAATCCCTTGGATACGGCAGAAGCCTCACGCATTTGCTCTGAGGTAATAAAAGTTGACTATGACCCTAAAATACAAGACCTCTACCGAAAAGTAATAGAGGAAATCTCTGCATATAAAATGACTCTTACGCAAATTGACCCTACAAATAAAAAAGCTACTTTCCATTTAAATAATCCTTCTTTCTCATTAAGAGAACAAATAGTAACAGAAGGAGAACTTGTTCAGGATAGATTTTTAGTAAGGCAAATTTTATCATCACGCGTAAGACTTGAAGATACAAAAGTAATTAATGAAGGAAAACCTCGTAAGTTAACTATTTCGTTAATGGGTGAGGTTAAAGCAGATTTATAAAAAATGAAAGGACAAAATATGAGAAAAACAATCACTTTCTTGTGCATTCTTACAATCCTATCCATGTGTCTCTCCTGTGCTACGGTTAAAGGCTGGGTTTCGCATGATTCTAAGAAATCTAATTTACAGGAACAAGCCTCTCACGAAGTAACTCATGTTCCAACGAAAGAAGACTATATTCAAGAACTTCAACAAATTGTAAAAAATGAAATAAAAGCCGCAATGGCAGTAGATAAAAATTATGTATATCGCAAAAAACCATACTTCTGGAAAAATTATTCTTCCTATAACAACACCGAAGGTCCTTTTGAAATTAATATTCAGGAGACTGATTCCAAATCGAAACCTTATATAGCAAAAATTGAATTAGAAAAAACCATGTATTACACAAAATTACATAAATCAAAAAGAGATGCGGAAGAAGATACAAATATTATTCGTAGCAGTGGGAAAGAAACACTAACTTATGAATTGAGAAATGGTCGCTGGATAAAAGTTGGCTCTTTGTTTGTTCCCGAACAAACAGAAAAAAAGGTGGGTGATACATGGGTTCCCTTAAAGGAGGAAGAAATACAAAAAGAACAACCTGAGGAACCCAAACAGGGATGGCTCAATCGTATTCGTTCATGGATTTTTTAGTTAATTACCTGAAAAATAGTTATATTTTACCTGTATAGAATGAAAAAAAATATTATCCTCACAATAGAAGTAATTATCATTTCAGTAGCCTTTTTATGGGCTTGTGTAGGTTTAAAAACTGTATTTTTAGGGGATACACTTACAAGTAGATTTGCCACAGTTTATGCCCTAACCTATCATCATACATGGTATATCAATCAGCCTCCTGAATCATCTCCAAATCCCTTTGAAAATCAAACCGTAGATAAAGTCAAGGGCAAAAATGGAATTATTTCCAGTAAACCTCCCATTCTTTCTTTGATTATGACCTTTGAATATCAATTTCTCAGATGGATGGGATATTCACTTGATAACAATCAGGATTACAAACCTATCGCACGCATTATGATTATTCTGAATGTGATTATCCCTTACTTTATTGCAGTTCTATGTGTGTGGAAATTCCTGTATGAGATAAAAGCAACACAATCTGTGCGTCTTATAATTCTACTTGGTTTATTATATGGAACACAATGGTCAGCTTTTGCTTCTCATTTTACAAACCATGTCCCCGCAACTTCCTTCCTGATTATAGGATTGTATTTTATATGGAAATCATATTCTATCTCGGATACCGTTCCCTTAATTTACTATTTACTTATTGGATTATGTGCATCACTTGTCTATACTATTGATTTACCTCTAACAATTTTCATTGCTTGTGCAATATTGTTTTTGCTCACAACAAAAAAACCGAAAGCACTTCCATGGATTATTATCGGAGCATTACCCATTCTTATTGTTCATCTTGTAATTATGAATCATATTACAGGGAATATACTTCCGGTGCAGATTAGCAAAGAACCTTTTTTATTTGAATCCTCTTATTGGAGACATCCTGCGGGTCCAGATGCTTTACATCATCCCAAATGGCTTTATGCTTTTAATATTTTATTGGGGGCAAAAGGTTTATTTATCCTCTACCCTATTTTGATTTTTGGATTATGCATATACTCCCCTCATCTATGGAAATCACTACATAACGATATAAAATTAATCTCTACTTTTTTTCTTTTTAGTTTCATTATTCTAAACACATATTATATTTTTTCGACGAACAATTATGGTGGTGTTTCTTACGGCTTTCGTTGGCACATTGGTTGTATGCCTTTATTAATTGGTATCAGCATTCCTTATGTAGAAAGCAGAAAAAGAAAACTTCGTTTTTGGATACTATGGACATTTTTTTTTCTAATTTCTTTTTATTCTACCTATGAATGTCGAACTTATCCATGGTCTACTGATAAGGAATGGACAATTCGGCTAATTTTTGGTTCCCTACTATAATCTACCCAAAATTAGAAACGAATTCGTGTGCCGGGAAATGCAGTAAGGCTAAATTCAACGCTAATATCTGTTCCTCGTTCGCGTTCCGTCCAGCGAAGTCCTACATCCCAACAATGCAGATTTCTGCGAATCTCGTAGGTTTGGCGTCTTAAATTGTCATTTTCTAAATCATATATATGTTCAAAAGCCACCGACCATTTGTCGTTTAAACGGTAACCCAATCCATACAAAATGTCACGATTTACCACTTCATTTTCTGTCTCCGCCAACATAAATCCAACTCTTCCATTGGCTCTTCCACCTATGAGAGTATTATCAAAATACATTGTTCCCAAAACACGGGTATAATCGCCCGAGACTAAATCAGATATTTCTAAATAGGAATTTCTTCCCTCTTTCTCGTCAAGCCATCTATCCATCCAATCATAAACCGATAGTCTATTTGCTTCCCGTATTTGCTCATACCATTTTATTTCTTCCGAGACATGTTTTTCTGCAGCAAGTTGTAAACCATACCATTTACGAGGTCTAACATCTATTTCTATTTCATAATCATCCGATTTGTGATATTCATTCCAAAAATCATTTCCCTGATATAAAGTTAACCTTGCAAGTTGCCAGACTTCCTGTGTTTCTGCATCTTTTCCATAAAATACATTGTCTAATTTAGTTTCTATACGCGTTTGTCCGGTTACTGTATCTAAGGGATCAAAATAATAACGGTCTCTAATGTTATAGGCAGAGGGTGTTCGATAAGATAAGGTTAACGATGGAAGCACAACATGTTTTATAGCAGAGAAACCTAAAAAACCGCCATATACACGAATTAATCGAGTTTGAAGTGTTACACCCACTTTTTCTGACAAACCACCAACACTTTCATCGCCATTCGATTGTTCTGAATACCATGTTATCTGGCTTTCTGCAAAAGGTGTTACCTTAATAGGTCCCAAGGGTCTTATATCATAGGTAAGTCTCAGAATATTGACTGTTCGAAACGCCTCATAATCATACGGCTCACGACGGTTATACCCATTTATCGTATCAAACGACATGTAAACATCCGAAAATAAAGGCTGTTCTAGCCAATGGAAAGTTGCTTCGGGTAATCTTTCTGTTTCATGCACCCAGCCATGCGTTCCCACTCTTGTGGTTGCGGTTGCTATATATTCAGGCTGGCGATAGGTAACATTGACAAACGAACGAGGTTCTGTGCGATCCCGATATGTCTTATAGAAGAAATCTTTATAAAAATCCTCGTCACTCCAATGTTCCACCTGAGCAAGGAGAATTAGGTCATCACTCGGCTCAAACCGATTTTTCAGATGAATATAACCTCGTTCTTCTGTGGTATATAAGCCATGAACTTCTCCCTTGGTTCTATAAAAAAACGAGGTAGGGCTTTCCATAAAATCGTAATAAGCATCACCCCCAAATCCTACACCTTCTTTTTCAGTAATCATTACTCTGGGACCTATCTGGATATTATCGGAAACATCTCTCAAATAACCAATATTTAAATAAGAGCCAATACCAGATTCTCTCCCCATATCAATATCAAATCCACCCATAAACCCTTCACCTCCCCAGAAGGGGAAAAATATCGGAGTTGTGACTTTACCTATTTGCAATCGCAGAAATTCTGCCTCTTTAAATTTACTTTCCTCTACAACAAGTTTCTTAACTTTTACACGATAGTGAGGTGGGTCATGGTCACAGGTTGTTAACCAGACATCCTCCGCAGTAAATGAATTTTCTCCGTGGAGATGTAAAGAACCCGCATAAAAATAAAACGGACCTACAACCCCTCTGGCATTTGTCATTTCTCCCGTTTTCTTCAAAAAATCATATTCTATCTGCTCTGCAGAAAAATCACGATAGGGGTCTTTTATAGAAAGATATTCGGCATAAAGCCTTCCTGTTCTTAACCGTTTTCGTGCCAATTCCTCTTCACTTAAAACAGGTTTTAATATCGAAGGGATATTTATAATTTCCTCTTTAGGAGGTGTTGTATAAACAACTTTATTTGCTTGAAGGACTGAATCTTTCTGCGTTATCTTTACATTTCCTTCCGCTTCTACCTTTTCTGTATCCCCTTCATATAAAAAACGGTCTGATTCAAATAACAATTCCCCTAACCGAAGGCGGACATTCCCCTGCATAACCGTTTTGCCTGTTTCCAATTCTCGTTGCATTCGGTCTGCTTTTACATCTTTGAATGGTTGTTTCCAATCAGGAGCAATAAAACCTTCCGCCTCAGAGCCTAATGTCAATGGTTGAGTAAAAGCATCTCGAATGGAACGCGGTTTTAAATCTACCATGGGATTCATAGAAGGTTTACCCGTCATAGGGGCACGAACTTGCTCCATAGGTGGATATCTGCGAATTTGTGTTCCGACAATTTTAGGTTTTACCTGCTCTTTCTGTTCTTCTTGTTCCTGGTTTTGTTTTGAATTATTAAAATTTTTTCTTGTTGAGTCTTTTTGATTTACTCCTGCATGTGAATTACCACCAACTTTGACAGTTTCTTGCTTTGTAGTATTTTCTTGTAAATTTTTCTGTCCATTTTTTGATATGTCCTCTCCATAAACCCATACACATAAAGAAAAAACTACTAAAGCAACTATCGTTTTGCACATCTTTTTTGTATATATATTCACTTTATAGTTCTCCAAATATTCCTTTACTTTTCTGGGAACAAAAACCAAAAGGCTGGGACTTTTTTCTTTACTGTCTCCCTTTTTGTGGTTTTTTGTTCTTCTTTTACCGTATTATTTGTATCCGAACGCTTCTCATTTTCGACAGATCCTGTATTGGCTGGTTGTTTTTTTACTTCATCCGACTTTTTCTGCTCATCGCCGTAGACACCAATCAATGAAACGAATAAGACGGATATACAAAAAATTATTAAAAAACATTTATAGAGATTTTTATTCATACTTGTAGACCTTCTCATGTTCCTCTATAAATTTTATTACTTGTTCCAATGAATGAACACCATTACTCCCACCCATAACCTGCACGGTCAGGGCACCTACAGCATTTGCCATTTGTGCGCATTTTTTTAGGGGATACCCAGCCACATATCCATATAAAAAGCCCCCACATGAAGCATCTCCTGCCCCCGTCGTATCCACCACAGGGACAGAATAGGCAGGCAAACGGATGGTCTCATCATTACTCTTAACCAGAACTCCTTGTTCCCCCATTTTAATCACAGCAATTTCTACTCCATAACTTAAATAGAAATCTGCAATATCAGAAGGTTCATACTTCCCGGTATAATTTCGAGCCTCTTCCAAACTTGAAAATACAATATGGGTATGTTTCAAAGCAGGTTCAATGTGAGGTAACCATATCCCTTTCCCATCATAGCAAGTATCTATCGAGGTCTTTACCCCCATGCTACGGGCTTTTTCAAAAACCCTTCCAATTGGCTCACCATCCAACTTTGGAGTAATCGAACTTCCCCCCCAATGTAAAATCTTTGCAGAAGCGATAACATTAAAATCCAAATCTTCTTCGCTTACACTTGCATTTGTTCCTACATGATGAAGAAATGTTCTTTCACCATTAGAGTTTATTAACACAACTGTTGCAGATGAATTATATTCCTTTGTTCGTTTTACCCCCTGAACATTAACCCCTGCAGAAGTTAATGCATTTAAAATAAAATCACCGAAACGGTCTTCTCCTAATTGTCCAATAAATGCAGACTTTCCACCTAATTTACTAAATATAACTGCGGTAACCCCTGCAAGCCCACCTAAATGCATCTCCAATTGAGGGACTAACGATAAAGTCCCTTTTGGTGGAAAAGCATCTACAGGTTTTACCATTACATCTGCACAAACAACACCAACCGTTACAAGGTCAAACTGCATTATTAGTTCCTCTTTAACTCTACAATATTTTTATTGCCCAAATACGCCCAAAATCAACATCAGTATATCAATATTTCTTTTAAAATGCAAAGAAGAAACAACTAAAACCTATATTGGTATCTTACACAATACTTGGATAATTAATACCACAAACAGAATTTTTATAATATCTACTCGATTAAAAAATTTTAAGTTTTTTTCTCCTTTCTTCCTTTTTCTTGATTTAAATCATTTAAAAATGTTATCATCGCTATACTGGGCTGTAAAATCAAGGGTTAATAATCTCTTTATTCGAGTGGAGAACTATCTAATCCCTAAAAGAATAAATTTATTCCCATTATTGTTTTTATACAATATATTTATACTTGAATAAGGGCAAAAACAAAAATGGATTCGGAAGAATTCTTGAAAATTTTTAATGAAGCAATGGATTTCGCATCCATCGGTCTTGTAAGGTACCGTATGAATGGTGAAATAGTTTTTATAGACCGAAATGCTTTGAAATTATTTGAAATAGATAATCTTTATTCATCTCCTGAAGAAGTTATCGGAAAAAATATATCTGACTTACAAAAATACATTCTTCCTCCGGGTTTCATTCGAAAGAAACTTCAAGAAGAAGGTTCCGTCAAGGCATTTGAGTATCCGCTTGAAACACTTCAATCCCATAAAAAGTGGTTTCTACATTATTCATACATAACCCGTGATGAACGACTTCAAGAGGATTGCGTCCAGGTAATTTTACAGGATATAACAGAATTGAAAGAAACGAAGATAAACTTGGAGTGGGCATTAAATCGTTTTGACGCTATCCTTAACACAGTGAATAAAATTGCTATTCAAAGTTTTGATAAGAACCACAATATAATTATCTGGAACAAATATTCCGAAAGTCTATACGGAATTAAAGCAAAAGATATTAAAAATCTTGACGATTTAAAAAATTGCTATAGCAATTATCAAATTGAGACGCTAAAAAATCATCTTAATCAATTATTCAATGGTAAGAGAATAAATGGGCTTTTCTTGTGGGATATACGAAATAAAAAAGGGGAAGAAAAATGGATACATTTCACCTTAATGCCCGTTATTCGTGAAGGTAAAGTAGATGAGGTCTTATGTATTCAAATAGATACTACAGAGGAATTTCAACAGCGGAAAGAACGGGATACAGTTTTAGCCAGAATGGAACATGTCCGCAGATTGGAAAGCATAGGTGTTTTGGCTTCGGGGATTGCTCATGAATTTAATAATATTCTAATGGGCATTATGGGACATACAGAACTGGCATTAATGAACAGTGAAAATCTGCCCAAACGCATTCAAGACAATCTTGAACAAATTCGGAAATCTACCGAAAGAGCCGCTAAACTAACAAGACAACTACTTACCTATTCCGGTAAAGAACGAGAAACAATCCAAATTTTTGATTTTAACGACATGGTTAATCATACCATAGATACTTTTTATCCTTCCCTTCATAAAGGCGTTCGTTTGCTTCAACAAATACAACCTAATCTTCCCCTTGTTGAAGGAGATTCCTCCCAAATACATCAGAGCATATCTCATTTGTTAGTAAACGCATTGGAGGCATTACCCCCTGAAGGAGGAACAATTACAGTTCAAACAGGTAAGAAAACATTAACTGCTGAGGACTTGCAAAACCTACGATTTGCGGACAAAGCCAATCCCGGAGATTATGTCTTTATTTCTATATCCGATACAGGTTGCGGTATTAAAGAAGAAGACAAAGAACGAATTTTTGAACCTTTTTTCTCGAGTAAGTTTTTGGGAAGAGGTTTAGGTTTAGCTTCGGTATCGGGAGTAGCACGAACTCATAAGGGGGCTATTCAAATAGAAAGTAAACCGGGACAGGGTTCTACTTTTACTCTTTTCTTCCCTTGCTTTGGCTCTCAAAAAGAATGGGTATCCCCGGAAAAGGCTCTCATTCTTATCATTGACGATGAAGAAGATGTCCTGAAATTTTTTAACGCCATACTTCAAAAAGAAGGCTATAAAGTTATCAATGCCGTTAACGGCATTGAAGGAATTGATAAAGTAAAAGATTACCGTGAACAAATACGACTTATTATTCTGGATATAAAAATGCCGGGTTTGAATGGGATAGAGACACTTCGACAAATCCGTAAAATTTTACCGAATGTACCGGTAATTATTTCCACAGGATATTCCGAAGACAGCATTAATGTTTTCGACCCAGAACTAAAAATAAATGACTTTCTTACAAAACCCTTCGGCACAAAAGAAATTCTTCAAAAAATAAGAATGTTCATTACAAATCCCAGCACAAAGTAATACTTCAAAAAAACTTTTACTCCTGAACCGCATTTATAGACATTTTTTCTCGTGCTTTAATCAAATTCGTTAACAGACTATTGAAAGGACAGTCTATATTTAATTCTTCACCGATTTTTACGATGGCTCCATTGAGGGCATCTATCTCTGTTTTCTTCCCTTGTTTTAAATCTTCCCGCATACTTGCATAATGTTCCGCTGTCGGTGGAATTAATTTATAAAACAACAACTGAATATATTCCTCCGGAGTAGGAATTATCATCGGAACATTTTTCTTTTGAGCCACCGCATATAATTCATGAATTACATTTTTCATTATCATTTGTGTCTCTTCTGTTTCCATCAATCGTCCATAAGGAACATCTAATAAAGCAGATAATGGATTTAAGGCTGAATTATACGCAACTTTTGCCCAGATTAAACCTTCAATATTTTCCGTGTATACTGTGGGAATACCTGCCGTATTCATAGTTTCAGCAATATTACGCACCGTCGTTTCATCAGGTCCTTGTTCCAACCTTCCTAATGCCGTAGGTTCTGCAATCACAGTTACCTGAACAAATCCAGGCTTCAAAACTCGACTACCAAAAATAACACGAGCAGGAATTGTTCTTTCCATTCCTACAAACCGTGCTATTTTTTCAACATTTCCTAACCCATTTTGATATGAACATATCAATGTATGGTCTGAAATAACTGGTAGAATATCTAAAACCGCTTGTTCTGTATCGTAAGACTTAACGGACAAAAGAATTAAATCTATTTGTCCTTTCCACTCATCTTGGACCTTTGAGAATATAGGCAAATTGGGAATATAGTGGTTTCCCCAAATACCCGAGATATATAACCCCTCCTGCTGGATAGCATCTACCATCTCCTGTCTACCAACAAGGATAACCTCATGCCCTGCTTTTTTCATAAATCCACCAACAACACAACCTAACGCACCTGCCCCGAATATCAAAATCTTCATTCACAATACTCCTTGGAGGGAAAATAAAATCTAATTATCTATTTCCAATTTTCTTTAACTATATTTATTATCTCATTAGGAAGATACGGTTTGCGAAGTATACCAACTGCAATATCCCGATATTCTTCAATTATATCATCCATGGACCATCCACCAGAAAGAATAATAGGGATTCTGATTCCTTTTTGTTTTATTTCCTCCAGTAATTCTTTCCATTCATTTTCCTGAGAACTGACATTCAAAATTAGTAGTTTAACTTCATACTCCGAAGAGCTCATTACCTCCATCGCCTTAATTTTATTCTTCACAGACAAAGCATCAAATCCCTTCATATCGAGGATTCTTCTCGTTAATTCACTGATTGTAGTATCCTTATCAAAAATAAGCACTACTTCTTTTCTATATCTATCGGTCTCTTCAAATTCTATCTCATCTAAATCTGTTTCTACGGGAGTATCAGACGAAATCCATGGAAAAACAACATACATTTTCGTCCCAACACCTACTTTGCTCTCAACTTTCATACCTCCCTGATGACTGCGGACAATTCCTAATACGGATGACAGCCCAAGTCCTCTACCTAAAAATTTACTGCTATAAAACGGTTCAAATATTTTATTTATATCTTTAGCCTCAATACCACAACCTGTATCCTCTACTACAACTTCTACATATTTACCTTCAGGTAAATCTTTTCCATCTAAAATAAAGGAAGAAAACATCTCTTTGTTATATTCAATAACACGGGTAGAGATATCTATTAGCCCTTCTTTATTTCCAATTGCTTCAACAGAATTTGTTACAAGACTTAAAACTACTTGCCGTATTAATACCTCATCACATAATACCTTTGTTTCATCTTTACAAAGATTTACATTTAGTTTAACCTTCCTCTTTACAGTCGTCTCCAATACTGGCAACATGCTTTCGATAATACTATTTATATTGTGTATCTTCTTATGAACAGCAAAACCTTTACCTGCATAAATCATCATTTGTTTACATAATTCTTTTGCTTTATATATTGCATTTTCTATCTCTGCGTGGTGCAGGAGTACGCCATAAGGCATATCACCTACTTCGAAAGGAAACTCTGCTTCCTCCAAATCCAGATGCCCCTGCATAACCATCAATAAATTATTGAAATCATGAGCAATACCACCAACAATAGCACCCAAACTTTCCCATTTCTGTATCTGCCTCAAATGCTCTTCCTGCCTTTTCCGTTCTGTAATATCTCGAAGTATTCCCGAAATACCTTTTACTTTTCCTCGATGGCTATTAAGTGGAAAGAAAGAACATTCAACTACCCTTTCTTCATCCTTCTTATCTAATTTTAATTTCCATTCACACGATCTTATACCCTTCTTCTTTTCTTTTATCTCATTAAATAAATTTACCAATTTAGGCTGTTCATCTAATTCCACAAATTCAATAAATTTTCGATTTAATAACGACTGTAATCGAGACTTCCCTAATATTTTTATAAAAGAGGGATTGGCAAACTTGATATTTCCTTCCAAATCCATCTCAAAATAACCTTCCGCCAAATTCTCAATTATCCCCCGATAGAATAATTCGCTCTTTTTTAATGCATCTTGTGCAATAACTTCTTCGGTAATATCACGAATTAAACTATCATATCCTACGAAATTACCCTCTCTATCAAAAACAAGTACGGAGGTATTTCGTATCCACCGTATTTGTCCATCTTTTCGAATAATTCGATGGACAATAGGTCCCTGAAATTCTCCCCTTGTAATGGCATTTGCATAATTCAAAACGATTTCTTTGTCCTCATCATAAACCATCGAATACCAGAGATATGGATTTGCATAAAATTCTTCCGGTGTATATCCGGTTACTGCTTCACATCCTGGAGAATGTCTGGTTTCAACCACCTTCCCGTTTTCCACCTTTACATGATAGAAATAGTCCATAATGGCTTCTACAATTCGACGGTATCTCTCTTCGCTTTCTCGCAATTCTCGCTCCATTTTCACCCGTTCACGAATATCCTCCCCTATAGATACAACCCATATACGGTTAAACATAGTTAGTTTTATAGGGACATCCAGCCAGCGAATAGAAACTTCCTGTCCATCTCTCGTAAACAAGGGATGTTCTCCCAAATAAGGAGTGGGATTCAAATGCATATTTTCCACATATTTTTTTACAGCAGGTTTCCATGCTTCCGGTATTGCAAACTCTAAAAAATCTTTCCCTATCACCTCTGAAGATGAATACCCTAACACATTCTCCCCTTCCTTATTTACACCTAAAATCTTCGTGCGATTGTCCTCTGTAATTTCCCAGAAAAAAAACATAAGGGGAATATCTTTAAATATAAAACTTAACGCGTCGCCAAACATTTTAAGATAGTCGCTATTTGTCCGCTCACATACAGAAGTTATATCTACCCAACACCAGCCTGTCAGGATATCTTCATCGTTCTCCTGTAATATCCAACCCTCTACCATCGCCCATTTTGAAGAACCTTTTTTCGTTATAAAAGGATACTCATTTACACAAATATGACCTGTCTTCCTGACTTCTAATAAGACCTCTGAAAAAGAATTTACCGCACGAATAACATCATTGATATATCTACCTTCAACAGATTCATTATTACTGTCTTCAGAAACTAAAACTTCCCATATAGATAGCATTTTAGCGTCTGCACTTAATATTTTCCCTTCTCCGTCCAATATCAAAAAGCCAATGTTTGCATTCTCCCTAAGAAGGGATAGCCACTCCCCTATATGAGTCTTTGATACATTTAACGACATTATCTTTTTCCTATCTAATAATTGGCATTTTCCGAATTTAACTAAAATCTGTTTTTTTAACCATTAAATTTATTATAGTGCTAATTATATTATACACTATTCCTCGTTACTTTTTGCAATAATTTTACTAAATCAATTGGACGATAGGGTTTTTGAATAAATCCTGAAGGTTTTATCTCTCTAAATCTTTGATTAATATCCATCTCCGGGAAACCACTACATAAGATAACTGGTATATTGTTATCAATCTTTTTTATTTCCTGAAAGACTTCAAACCCATCTAATTCTGGCATTGTTAAATCAAGAATTACCGCTGTTAACACATTCTTATGTGTATTAAAAAGTTCCAATGCTTCTTTTCCATTCCTGGCTAAAATAGTCTTATAGCCAAATTGTGTAAGGGCTTCATTGGCTACTTCCAGCACACCTTCTTCATCATCAACTAATAAAACTGTGCTTGAAGTTTTATCTGTTTCGCCCATCCCTTTTTCATGTCCTTTTTGTTCTTCCCCTCGCGTTGTTTTTTCTTCTTTGATTGTTTCGGACACAGGGAAATAGACCTTAAAACAAGTCCCTTTACCAGGTTCACTATATACATTAATAGTTCCCTTATGTCCACGAACAATTCCAAGAACAGAAGCAAGCCCCAAACCCCTTCCGGCAAATTTTGTTGAAAAGAAGGGGTCAAAAATTTTTGTTATCATTTCCTTACTCATTCCACAACCTGTATCAGAGACTTCAAGACAAATATATTTGCCGGGTTCAACCGGCTCTAAGAAATACGATTCTTTTATATGTTCTTTGGTTAAATCAACAACCTCTATTTGTATAACTATCTTGCCCGAAGATTCTTCGAGTGCTTCTGAAGCATTTGTAATTAGATTCATTAACACCTGATGTAATTGAATGGCATCACCATAGATAGGAGGTAAATCATCAGGACAGTTATATTCAACCATTGCCTTTTTTGACACAATGGCTGAAAATAAAGGCTTCATCTCCTCAATCAATCGAGACAGATTCAGGGGTCTTGTTGTAATAACTCCCTTACCTGAATATGCTAACATTTGATTGGTCAATTCTGCTGCCCTTTGAGCGGATTCTTCAATCCTTTTTATATAAGTCCGTATAGGAGAATCCTTGGGCAATCGTGCAAGAGCCAATCCTGCATTACCCAGAATCCCCACTAATATATTGTTATAGTCATGTGCAATTCCTCCCGCAAGGACTCCCAAACTTTCTAACTTTTGCGCATGTAAAATTTGCTGCTCTAATCTTCTTCGTTCTTCCTCTGCCCTCTTTCGGTCTGTAATATCACGGGCAATTCCTTGAATTCCAACAGGTTTCCCTTTTTCATATATAACTCTTGTGCTAATCTCCAGAGGGATTCTATGTCCATCTTTAGCAATAATCTCAACTTCATACTTTGTAGGGGGAGCCCCTTCTAATTTTTTACGGATTCTCTCTTTCACCTCCTCATGGTATTCAGGAACCAGAATATCAAACACATTTATATTTAAAGCCTCTTCAAGGCTATATCCCGTAATAGTAACTCCTGCTTTATTTATTGAGGTAAATCTACCTGTAAAATCATGGGTATAAACTATATCATTGGCATTCTCAAATAATTCTCTATACCGTTCCTCTGCTTTCTGTATAGTCTCAATGGCTTGCTTACGCCAGCGAATATCCCGAAGAAACACCATGTAAAAAGAACGACTCGCAAGTAGGAAGTGACCCACAATAAATTCCGTTGGAATTTTTTCTCCTTTTAAGTTCTCTATCTCAATTTCTTGAACATCGGCTGTCTTAATTTCTTCAGATTGTCCTAATTTATTTATCCATTCATACCAATCGGGAATAAACTGTTGAACATTATGTTTTAAGAGGTCTTCCTCATGTTCAGCCCCTAATAAATGAATTCCACCCCGATTACTACCTATAATTTCACCGGTTTCATCTACGGTAAGCAAAGCATAGGGGAGCATCCGTTCCAATAATTCATATTGACGCCCCTGTCTCCTTTGTAATTCTTGAACTCGATACCACAGAAATAGCCACCCTACCTCACAGGATATTGAATGTAAAAGGGGAAGAATTTCCTCATCGAGCATATCTTTGCGGGTTGTAGCGAGAACCACACAACCCACAGGATTCTCACCGCTTCGCACAGGAATTGCAAATATTTTTGCAAAACCTCGTTCACGCAAGTTAACCGGCAAACTATCCATCATAGAGGAAATTTCTATTACATCATTACTGGAAAATATTGTTTCGATTACCAAATTATTGATAGGAACATTTTGTAATAATTTTGTAATTTTATCTTCCAAACCTTCCGCTGAAATTAAAGCGAGTTCTCTGGGATGTACTTTAAAAACAACTCCAGCCTCCATTGCCGTCATTTCTATTGTGCTGTGCAAAATATTAGCGAACGCTTCCTCCTCAGGGATACCGTGAACAAGGTCTTCACATAACCACTGAAATTGATTTTTTATAATTCGAATACCTCGAATAAACAACTTTTCCTTATGGGGTGTGCTTAATTCCTGACCTAACATAAGCATGGATTGCAAGCCTTGTCGCTGTTTTATCGGTAAACATGCCCACAACATTAATAATTTTTTCTTATCTTTTGTTAGGATCTCCCCTTCAAATATGATGTCATCGGTATTTGTTTCTAATCTATTTGCCTGGAAAAACTGTATCGTTTCTTCTCTTATCTCATCTGGGACAAATGTTTCAAACCAATTTTTTCCTACAACTTCGGAGGGCAGCCATCCTGTTAAATTTTTAATATATTCATTTACATACCTTACTTCCCCGGAAGAATCAATTCGAATTACCAATATAGAGAGACATTCCAAAATTCTTAAAATATTCGCATCATCCTCTAAAAAGGTATTTGATAAGTTTTCCCCTGCAACTGGATAAATAAAAAATAATATTTTATACAGCCCACTTTCCTCATCTTTAATGCGTATTCCAAAAGCACCCCAATTGATAATAGGACTACTTTTGGATTTTTTTTGCTTTTTCTTTTTCCATATCTGCATCCAGTAATGAGATGATATCGGAATTACCTCTTCTCCTCGGGGATAGCACACTTCAACAAATTCACTTAATAAATGTTCCTCTAACTTTACTCCTCGCACAGAGCCTATGAGCCGTCTCTTGGTCTCCTTATCACAATATTCAATAGTCCCATTCGCTGAGCAAACAAGAAAACTTACAGACGAGCCTTTTAATAATCGAATTACATCTCTTATTTTAAGGAGTGACATTATTTATTCCAATATGTTTTGTTATTTACACAAACAATTCTCTTATTAATTAATACCTACCAACTAACTTTCCGTTCGACTTATTTATATTTTAACCTTTGTAAAATAACCTTGTAAATATTTTTTACTCATTATTAGAAAAAAGAGGGGGAATATAGGAACCCGGAGGAATTAAACCAAAGTGCTTGTAGGCTAACGGTGTAGCGACTCTTCCTTGTGGTGTCCTTTTCATAAAACCAATTTGAATAAGATACGGTTCATGGACTTCTTCAATGGTTTGCCGTTCCTCTCCAATTGCCACTGCAAGAGAATTTAGTCCCACAGGTCCACCGGAAAATTTTTCAATAACTGTTTTTATTAACATACGGTCCATATCATCCAGACCGAGGTCATCAATCCGAAGAAGTTTCAGAGCAGAGTTCGCCAGAGGTAGTGTAATTGTACCGTCCCCTTTAACCTGTGCATAATCTCTAACCCGCCGTAGCAATCGGTTCGCAATACGGGCTGTGCCCCGTGAACGCCTTGCAATCTCTAAAGATGCTTCCTCATCTATCGGCACATTTAAAATACGGGCGGAACGAAGCACTATTGTTTGTAGTTCCTGAGGTGAATAAAAATCAAGACGGCATGAATCCCCGAATCGTGCCCGCAATGGAGGCGTTAATAAACCAGCCCGTGTCGTGGCGCCTATCAGTGTGAACGGTTTTAACCCTAACTTTATTGAACGGGCAGTAGGTCCTTTTCCTAACATAATATCAATTTCAAAATCTTCCATCGCAGAATACAGAGTTTCTTCTACCGCTCGATTTAATCGGTGTATTTCATCAATAAACAAAATATCAAATTCATTCAGCCCTGTTAGAATGGCAGAAAGGTCAGCCTGTCGTTCTAATACAGGTCCAGAGGTTTGGTGAATAGCCACACCCATTTCATTAGCCAAAATTCGAGCAAGCGTTGTTTTACCCAATCCGGGAGGACCATAAAGTAAAATATGGTCTAACGGCTCTCTTCTTTGCTTTGCCGCATGGATAGAGATCAACAATTTTTCTTTTACGGGTTCTTGCCCGGGAAAGTCCTGCAACCGCTGCGGTCGAATCTGTTCATCAAATACAGATTCATCTTCTATGGGTTCCGGTGCAAATATATGCTCCGAATTCATGAATGATGTCCTCCTTTCAGATATTGCAACGATGTCCGTATCAAATCTTCAACACTGGCATTGTCCCCTAATTGTTTTCTTGCAAATGTAACTGCATTTTTTGCCTCATTAGCAGAACAACCCATTGACAACATCGCTTGATATACCTCATCGGTATCAATAACTTTATCTTCCGGTGGGCTTAACAGGGCAGACAATTCCGTATCTTCTCCCATCTTATTACGAAATTCCAAAATTAATCGCTGGGCTGTTTTTTTCCCTATTCCCGGCGCTGTGGCTATCAAATTATAATCGTTCCCCATAACAGCCTGTCGGAATTCATTCACAGAAAGCGTAGATAACACAGCCATTGCCATTTTGGGACCTATACCACTTATGGAAACAAGTCTTTGAAATAGCAACTTCTGCTCATCATTCTCAAAAGCATATATATCTACGGAGTCTTCTCGCCATACTGTATAAACAGGGAATAGGGCTTCCTCATTCAAATGCACCTTATTTAATAAGTTAATAGGCACATTCAATAAATAACCCACTCCGTGAATATCCAATACCAATGTATTGGCACGAATTTTTGTTATAACTCCACGAAGATAGTCAAACATATATATTCCTCACTATAATCTAAATGTTTTAATAGCAAATATTAGGTGTTGTTCATGTATTATTATAGAATATCTATTATATTAATATATTTCTACAACAAGTCATAATATAAGGAAATATACATACTTTACGAATTTACATTATATCCTTTGTCTTCATTTTACAATATTTACTCGTTGACACATATATAGGTAAGGACTTTCATTATGAAAATAAAATCTTTTTCCATATTTTTTGTTTTGTTCTTATTAGTTCTATCTGACTACTCTCTTTCAGAACCCCAGAGTAATAAACAACAACCAACGAATGTAGATATTCAGGACGCTCAGGATGTCTCTTCTACTCAACAAGTATCGCCCATAGAAGTCCAAATAAAAGACCATAAAACGCAACAGACATCTACTCTGGTAATTAATCCTAATGAAAAATTATATCGAGAAATACAGGAAATGAAAATCTCTCTGCAACAGATACAACAAACATTAGATTATTTAGTGAATCATGTTATCGCTGACCTTGAAGCAGAAAATCAACAATTAAAAGCCACTTTACAAACTTACGGTTTAACCCCTATTCCTCAGGATACAGTCCGCAAATCATCTTCTAAATATATCCCTGGAAGCCCTACAAATGAGGGTATTAATCCTCCAATTCCATCCTTGGACACTGATACAAAGATAGAAAATAATATTACGCCGCCTCAAGAATTTTATTTCCGCGTACTGGAGGAATGGGGAAGAAATCCTGATGTTGTAAAACAAATGAATTCGAATGCACCAACAATCAAAGGAATTATCGGAGTAGTTCCTTATGGAAGCCCAAAAGAAAAATTACAAGAGTTAGCCCGTGAACTTCGATTGAAATACGATAAATACGACAATATCAATATTGAAATCTTTGATGATGAGGCTGCAGCAAAAGAATACATAGAAAAAAATATAAAGAATAAAGAACATAATGTTTTAAGTATTTCCAAGCACAAAGAGACTGGGCGGGATATAATTTCAATTTACGGTATTAACGAATCCAATCTCACTTCTCTTGAATCAAGCCTACCTCCTGAGAATTAATCTGTAAAAATAAAAAACAATTTGACATTATCCATACAATTATGGTATTACTTTTATATGCATTAGTAATACTATAAAAACAACTTGAACTCATCAGGAGGATTAAACATGAAAAGAACAGGCTTCACTCTCATCGAACTTCTTGTCGTCATCGCAATCATTGGTATCTTAGCCGCTATATTACTTCCTGCTTTAGCAAGGGCACGAGAAGCAGCACGCAGATCGAGTTGTCAGAACAATCTGAAACAATTTGGACTATCCTTTAAAATGTATGCTAACGAAGCAAAAGGTGAAAAATTCCCTCCACTTCAACCTTTCACAAATCCCAATGGTGCTCCTTTATTCNCCGCACCCGACCCTGATGGCTTCTTCCCCGAATATATGAATGACCTGAATACCGCAAAATGCCCCTCGGATACAGCAATAGATGCTGCAGGACAATATGTTGCCGCACGCATCCCTGATGGTTCCATTGAAGACCATATTAAAGCCGCTGAAGCCAATGGCGATTTACTTAGTCAACGATATTTCCGTGCTGCCGCATTAGGTCGTTCTTATTGGTATCATGGCTTCGCTATTACAAATGTTGAGGAATTCTACGGAATGTGGAACGCAACAGGAACACTTGGAGAAATAGAAATCATTCCACCCGGAACAATTATTGGTGTAAACCCTGTAACCGCTCCTGTAAAAAGAAAAAATTTTGATAACGATATCCCCGTTACTACCAAACTACCCTGGACTGCCATTCTTGGAAAAGGTTTTGCCACAACCAACAATTGTGCCCGTTTACGCGAAGGTATTGAACGATTTGCTATTACAGACATAAACAATCCCACAGCCTCTGCTCAAGCTCAAAGTGAAATTGTAATCATGTTTGACACTTTTGGAAATCCAAATGACTCTGCAAATACAGCCGGCGGGGTTGTCTTTAACCACATGCCCGGTGGATGTAATGTCCTCTACATGGATGGGCATGTTGAGTTTATCCGTTATCCAAACAAGTTCCCCATCATTGACAATAAAGAGCATAACTACGGGATACCCAGACAGGTAGGGCATTTTGGATTACAATAATATTCAGGATTTATAGGACATGAAACCTTTTACACTAATTACTTCTTATAGGCTCCTAATCGTTTTAGCAGTGCTGTGCAATATGTGGGGCGGTTTTCTCTTATCGCCCCACATGTATGCAGATGAACCTCTCGTTGTTGGAACCTCTGCAATACACTCTGCTGTTAAAGACCTTAGCGGGAAAGATTCCGAATTAGCCATTGTTGTCCCACCCGACTTATGTCCGGGACATTTTGACCTTAAACCCGGCGACATAGAAAAATTTATCAATGCTAAGTTAGTTATATTACATACCTGGCAAAAAGATTTACCTGCTATTAAAAGCCTTATTCACGGGACAAATCCACCACCTGAAAAAATTGTATATATTCAGGTTGAAGGTAATTGGTTACTCCCCAAAAACTACATTAAGGGATTGGAACAAATTGGCAAAGTTTTAATAAAAGCAGGTTTACTTTCCGAAGAAGATTTCAAAAAACAATTTGAGAAAAGAAAAAAAGAAATTGTTAGTTTTGAGCAACAAGTCCTCAGCAGCGTAAAAGAAATCCAACCCGAAAATATTCCTGTTATTGCATCTGTTTTTCAGAGTGACTTTGTCAAATGGTTAGGCTTTAAGGTGGTTGACACATTTCCGCGAGCCGAAGAAATAAACCTCTCCCTTTGGGGAAACCTTTTAAAAAAGGGAAAAGAAGAGAATGTAAAAATTGTTGTTGAAAATCAACAAAGTGGCGAGATAGACCTCGTTAAACGACTATCCACAGAACTAAATGCTCAGTCTGTTATTTTGTCCGGTTTCCCTTATACATGTTCAAGTTGCAATTCATGGGAGGCAAGTGTGCAAAATAATATAAATTCCTTACTGGAAGCCCTTAAAAAGATAAATTAAAAATTGATTGCAATCCCATGACCATAGAAGAAAACTCTAAATATGTAATTGAACTACAGAATATAAGTGTCTATTACAACAGTCATACGGCACTTGACAATGTAACACTTTCGTTTCGTCAGGGGGAATTCGCTGTTATTTTAGGTCCTAATGGTTCAGGAAAAACAACCTTGCTAAAAGTCCTATCGGGTTTATGTAAAATTCAAAAAGGCTCCGTAAAAATTTTAGGACAAACTCCATCCTATTATAATTTCCTATTACGGAGAAAGATTGCTCATGTAGCACAGATAGAATCTATTGACCCCAGACTCCCGATAACCGTTCGAGAATCCGTAGCCGCAGGAAGGGCAGGTATATGCGGATTAGGCAGACCGCTTACCCGAGTAGATTGGCAACTGGTAGATTCTTTGATGGAACGGGTTGGTATATCCCATCTTGCCAACAAGCCGATTGGACATCTCTCCGGCGGAGAACGGCAAAAAACAGCCATTGCCCGCGCACTCGCACAGCAGGCTCCCATTCTACTACTTGATGAACCTACTGCTTCTATTGACCCTATCGCCCAAAAAGATATTTTAGATTTATTAGAACATAAAATAGATTTACATTCCTTTACCACTTTGTATGTTACTCATGAAATAGCGATGATGCCCAATCGTTGTGACCGTATCATTATGTTACAAAAAGGTAAAGTTTGGGCTGATGGTAAGCCCGAAGAACTGTTACTTGAAGAGAAGTTAGAGGAACTCTATGGCGGAAATGGATTTTGTTGCTCAAGCAGATTTGGGTTTCATCATTCACATCATTAAAAGAGAATTATATTCATGCACGAGATATTAGGAATACCTGAATATTTATGGCGACCCATACTTGCAGGCTTTTTTTCTGGGATTGCTTGCAGTATAGTCGGCGTTTTCATTGTGACGATGCACCTTTCCTTTTTAGGGATTTGCATTGCTCACTCCGCTTTCACTGGTGCATTATTCAGTCTTTGGATAGGCTGGAATCCTCTGGCAGGAGCCATTCTTTTTAGCCTTATTGCATCCGCCATTGTCGGACCTTTGGCTGACCGTGGCGAATTAAGCCCTGATACCTCGACGGGAATTGTTTTCTCTACCATGTTAGGACTGGCTTTCCTCTTTTTAGGGCTTATACCCGGTTCCAAAGCAAGTGCATTGAGCCTTTTTTGGGGAAATATCCTGACCGTTTCAAGGACGGATATTATCATTTTGGCAGGAATTGCTACCCTCCTGATAATCCTGTTTACTGTTTTCTATAAAGAAATACATATTGTCTTATGCCATCGGCAAGTAGCCATTTATGTAGGGATTCCCTCCGCACTTATCTTCTACTTACTTATTATTGCTACAGGCTTAACCATTGCTGTTTCCCTACAGACTGTTGGCGGATTGCTCATCTATAGCCTGTTATTAAATCCTTCCGCATCGGCGTATCAACTCACTTACCGATTCAAATACATGCTAATCCTATCCATCCTGTTTGGAATTATCTCCTGTTGGGGTGGCATTGCCATATCCTACAAATTCAATCTACCAACAGGGGCAACTATCATACTCATATCCTCTTTTATATTCATTCTCTCCGCAATTTTATCACCGAAAAAACAAATAAAAAGGGTAAAAAATGTGTAGTATTCCAATCCAAAACCATCCTCATACACACTCACACCATAAAGAAATAGAACACTTCTTCAACCATCACGCTCCCAACTGGGATAGTTATAAAACGGAAGTGGAACTGCAAGCCATCGAAAATCTATTAAACCTTGTAAATATTCCGCCAAACAGCATCATCATTGACATCGGTTGTGGAACAGGAATCCTTGTCCCCTATCTTCTCAAACGCATAAAACACAACGGATTACTTATCGAAACAGACCTTTCTCCCCAGATGATTCAACATGGCAAAACTAAGTTCAAAACCAACCCCTATACCGCCTGGCTCATAGCTGATGCCCACGATCTACCTCTCAAAGCCCATTCCGCAAACGCTATTATCTGCTTCTCCGTTTTCCCTCACTTGATAAACCAACAAAAAGCAATGATAGAACATGCTCGAATCCTCGCCCCTGACGGGATTTGGGTCCTTTGCCACACAAAACCACGAAGAGAAATCAATAAATTTCACAAAAACCTCGGCGGTATCGTCGGAAATCACATCATTCCCAACAAAAAAACCATCCTCAACATGCTCAAACAAGCCCACCTCAAACTCCAATACTTCCAGGACAACTCAAACGGCTACCTCCTCATCGCATCACCCCACCCGAATAAATAACTCCACAAAAATGCGAATTTTAGTTGCTGTGAACTATAGGTAACCATATTTAAAATTGACTAAGTTTCCGAAAACATAGACGATTTTAAATTAATTAATGATAAATATATAGGATTATTTTAGTTTATGGTAAATAGAAAATGAATCTTAATTTTCATTTCAATTTTTGATATAATAGTAATTGAAATTATATTCAGTTTATGTTATAATATAAACTAAAATTAGTTTTAGTTTATATTATAGTTGAAATTAAAATTTAATTTTGGTTATAATAGCAACTAAAATTTATTTCAGTTTATATTATAACTGAAACTAAAAAAGGATATTTTATTTATGGAAAGAACTAAAATAGAACAATTTTATACTCGTTGGCAGACTGTCTTATCACAAAGGATTGATGGGTATATCTACGATGAGAACAAAAAATTATTACCAACTCGTTTTATATTTTCAAAATTCAAAAAGATAATAGAGAGATTTTTAGGAAATGAACTTTCGGAAATTGAAAAAATTATTTTAATGCCTGGACTCAGGGGAATAGGTAAAAGCACTCTTTTATCGCAGATATTTGCTCTTGAAAAATTTTTGAAAATGAATGAAGATAGAGCAATTCTGGAAAATATCGGGAAGTTGGATGAAAGATTATATCTTGATGTCAGTCAATTGCACGCGGAACAAATTACCTTAAATGATTTTTTTAAATTTTACGAGGAGATAAAAGGATTTCACTTTGAGAAACCGTATAAAAAAATTCTGATTCTTCTGGACGAAGTCCATTTCGATGAAAATTGGGGTTTATTTTTAAAAAATCTTTTTGATAGAACGAAAGGGCATAAGGATGTTTTAGTAATAGCCACAGGGTCATCCGCATTAGAGATAAATATGATTGCTGATTTACCCAGACGAGTGGATGTATGGAATATTTTTCCGATGAAATTTAATGAGTACCTTATCTTAAAATACGGGAAATATCCTTTGCACGGATTGTCGGAAGAACTTCAGGATATAATTTTTAACTCTTGCAATGCAACGGATGTATTCAGAAAACTTCAGATGGAAGAAAATAAAATAAACAGATATTATGTTAATGAAGTGCCATCCGGTTCTGAAAACGACTTTTTTGAATTGGGCGGTTTTCCTTCTGCGGTAAAAATTGAAAACAAGCAAAAGGCTATTGAAAAAATAAGAAGCGTAATAGATGGTATTGTCGCCAAAGACATTCTTAAACTAAAGAAATTTGAAACGCATACCCTTGCCAAGGTCAATGATCTGCTTTATCTTCTGGCACAGTCTGATGTAGTGAGTTATCAAAAACTACAGGGTGCCCTTAAAATTCAGGGTTCGGAAACATTAGAAAACTTGCTTGAGGTTTTGATAATGTCCGGATTATTAATCAAAGTCAGGACATACGGTCAAACATACGGTAGCACAAGGAAAACCCCAAAATTCCTTTTTATAACGCCCTCTTTAAGGTCGGCAATATTAAACAATATCTACCTTTCTGGTACAGAAGGCAAAAAATTAGAAGATTACTTTACTTTAATCTTCCAAAAAGATATTAAGGCTAATCAGCAATTTGGGGGGGCCACAATTGTTTTACGACATTGCCGAAGGCGGAGCAGATTTTGTTTTAACTTTAAAAGACAGAAGTAATATCGTTATTGAACTTGGTTTCAACAAAGAAAAAACAAAACAAGTTGAAAGAACAATGAAAAAAGTTAATAATGCAAACTATGGTTTAGTTTTTGGTAGTGATAATTTGGAACTTGTAGAAGATTCTATTGTTAAAATTCCATTAAGGTTTTTAATGCTTATTTAACCATGCTTTACGAAACTTTTAATATACCAAAAAATGCTTACGGACAGGACTTTTCTACATCGCGAATCAGCGATAATATAGTCCTGAGTCTTAATCCTAAATTTGCGTTCCGAAAGTATCCAAAAAAAGCACCGGAACTGAAAAAACTAAATCCTATCAAAGAAAAAGCAGAAAAGAGAATTGAAGAAATCTTAAATAATATCTGAGGAGAAAGTTAGATATGAAAGAACAACAACCCAAAAACATAGTTATTTACAAAACGAAAGAAGGTCCTGAGTTAGAAATAAAATTCGAGGAAGAAACATTATGGCTTACACTTAATCAAATCGCTTTACTTTTTGGAGTGCATAAAGCAGCAATATCAAAGCATATTAAAAACATTTTTACATCCGGAGAACTTGACCCGGATTCAACTGTTTCCAAAATGGAAACAGTTCAATTTGAAGGGGACAGAAGGATAAAAAGGCAACTGACTTATTTTAATCTCGATGCAATAATTGCTGTTGGCTACAGGGTTAACTCATTTAGGGCGACTCAATTTCGTATCTGGGCTACAAAGGTTTTAAAAAATTACCTTGTCCAGGGATATGCCATAAATGAAAAAAGATTATTAGAACAAAATCAAAAATTTAAAGAACTCCAAAAAACCATTGATTTTATAAAACAAAAATCTAAATTACCCGAATTAAAAGACCAGGCAGAGGAACTTTTGTCTTTAATTAGCCAGTATACTAGTTCTTTTACACTTCTCTACCAATACGATGAAAATAAAATTACAACCTATAAAACAAAGAAATCAAAATTCATTTTGAAATACGACGAATGTAAAAATTTAATAGAAAAATTGAAGCAAAAACTTATTGAGAAAAAAGAGGCAGGCAATCTGTTCGGAGTAGAAGTGAATGATAAATTTAAATCAGTTATAGGTGTAATTTATCAGACTTTTGATAAAAAAGAACTTTATAGCACCCTTGAAGAAAAAGCAGTAAATCTGTTTTATTTAACAATTAAAGACCATCCCTTCGTTGATGGAAATAAAAGAATAGCATCATTTCTTTTTGTTTATTTTTTAGATAAAAACAATTATTTGTTTAAAAAAAGTGGCGAGAGAAAAATTACTGATACAACTTTAGTTGCACTTGCATTACTTATTGCTACAAGTAAACCAGAAGAAAAAGATATTATGACTAATATTATTACAAATTTATTAAAGGATTAATTAAAAAAACTGTAAAGCATGAATAATACAGGACTTTTCAGATAAAAATTTCATAATACCATGAAGAACATCAAAAAAAGATGAACAAAAATATTTTCAAACTTTACATACCCTACTTTTCCATTTTGAGGACTTGATATTAAATCGGTTAACAAAATCATCACTACGAATGATACGAATATATACGAATAATAAAGAATGGAAGAGCATTCATCATACATTTGCAAACTCGTGGCAAAAAGCCTTAGCCAGGCGAACATGGTTTCCCTCAATTTTTATATCATTATTCGCCCAGAGAAACAAATCTAAAATTTGTTATATTCGTGATAAAAATATAATCATCCCAAAATTATGTGATAGGGTATCTTTACTAAAAAGGAGAGTATAGATGAATATCTACCTTATAAAAATACAAATCTGTTCCCTATGTCCTACAGGTTATCAATTTAGAAAAATCGTTCTCGGGGAGTTTTTCCAAAGTCCTTAAAGAATTAGAATCAGCAATCTGCTTACACCCTGCAGAAGTATAAATATTATTTTACAGTCAAAACAAATAGTAATGCCGGTATCCAAAACTTTTTCATTTCAAATAGTATCTTCTATTTTTGGTATAATTTTTACCAATTATCTTAAACAATACAAGAAAGGGCATACATAATGAATACGGGTATTTCTATTTTTGACCTGACGGGAAAAGTTGCGGTTGTAACGGGTGGTGCGGGTGTTCTTGGCAAGGGTATGGCAGAAGGTTTAGCAAGTGCCGGTGCCTCGGTAGCAATTGCGGATGTTATGCTTGACAAAGCCCAACAACTAAAACAAGAGATCGAAAGTCAGGGGGGGAAAGCACTTGCCTTGTATATGGATGCCTTCAATAAAGAGACCATTGAGGAATGTGCGCAAACAATAGTCAAAGAATGGGGAAAAATTGATATTTTAGTCAATGGTGTAGGTGGAAATATGAAACAAGCCACAACCTCGCCCGAATTAAGTTTTTTTGATATACCTGCGGATGCTTTCCAGAAAGTTGTTAGCCTAAATCTATTAGGCGGGGCAATTATCCCTTCTCAGGTATTTGGTAAATATATGGTGAAAAATACGGAGGGCGGTTCTATCATTAATATTGCGTCTATGAACGCTATTCGCCCATTAACGCGTATTCCTGGATACAGTGCTGCAAAATCGGCCGTTGCCAATTTTACACAGTGGTTAGCCGTCCACTTTGCACAGGAATATAATCCCAAATTAAGAGTTAATGCTATAGCCCCGGGCTTTTTCCTCAGCGAACAAAATCGCTATTTGTTAATTGATGAAAAGACAGGAGAACCTACCCCTCGTGGTAAAACCATATTAGCCCACACACCTATGGGTCGTTATGGAGACCCATCAGACCTCATTGGGACACTCATCTGGCTTGCCAGTGATGCATCAAAATTCGTCACAGGCATCATAGTTCCTGTTGACGGTGGTTTTTCAGCCTTTTCTGGTGTATAAAAAAACAATATATCAAAAAAAGAAGGAATAAAAAATGAAAGAAGATATTCAAAAATTATTAGATCACAAACCGACATCATCATTTTTAGTAGCCATTGATTCCGATGGTTGTGCCTTTGACACTATGGAGTTAAAACAAAAAGAATGTTTTACTCCAAATACAATTAAGTACTGGAATCTACAAGCCATTTCTAAATATGCCCGCGAGGCATGTGAATTTGTAAATCTCTATTCCAAATGGCGCGGAGCCAACCGTTTCCCTGCTCTTATTAAAGTTTTTGACCTTTTATCTGATTGGGACAAAGTGAAAGCAAGAAAAGTCCAAATACCTTATACCCCAAACTTACGAAAATGGATTGAAACCGAAACAAAATTAGGCAATCCTGCATTGGAAGCCTACTGCAAAGAACATCCCGAGCAGGAAGACATGCAGATAACACTCCAATGGAGCAAAGCCGTCAACAAGACAGTTGAAGATATTGTTAAAGGCGGTTTACCTCCTTTCCCCTATGTGGAAGAATGTCTCCAAAAATGTCAGGGGAATGCTGATATTATGGTGTGTTCACAAACTCCGACAGAAGCATTAGTCCGCGAATGGCAAGAACAAGACCTTGCGAAGTATGTTTTCGTTATATGTGGACAGGAAATAGGAACAAAGGCTGAACATATAAAGTTCGCTTCCGAAAATAGATACGAAAAAAATCACATCTTGATGATTGGCGATGCCTATGGTGACCTGAAAGCGGCTCGTGCTAATAACGCACTATTTTTCCCTATTAACCCCGGTCATGAAGAAGAGTCCTGGCAACGACTTTATGAAGAAGGATTAGACCGTTTCTTCAACGGCACCTACGAAGGGGAATATGAGGCTTCACTTATTAAAGAATTCGATAAATATCTTCCCGAAACTCCGCCTTGGAAAAGATAACCATTTACCAATAAAACAATTATCCCAAATATGTTAATTATTGCAGATGAAAATATTCCTTATGTAAAAGAAGGTTTCGCTGAATTCGGTGATGTGATCACAGTTCATGGAAGAAAAATCACAAAAGATATAATCAAAAATGCGGACATCCTGTTAGTTCGTTCCATCACAAAAGTTAATGCAGACCTTCTTGAAGGAACTTCCATTCGTTTTGTAGGAACCGCCACTATTGGTTATGACCACATTGACCTCGCTTATTTAAACTCGAAATGTATTACCTTTTCCAGTGCGCCCGGTTCTAATGCCAACAGCGTAGCGGAATATGTTGTTTCTGGATTACTACAACTGGAACGAAATCACGGATACAAATTACAAGGTAAAAAAATAGGGATTGTAGGTGTAGGAAATGTAGGCTCTCGTGTTGCTAAGAAGATCCCCGCTTTAGGACTATTCCCTGTACTTTGCGATCCACCTCTTGCAGAGAAAATGAATAATCATCCATTATTTGAACCCTTTGAAAATATTTTGGATTGCGACATTATCACTTTCCATGTTCCGTTAGAAAAAACAGGTCAGTATCCCACCTACCATATAGCAGATAAAAATTTTTTCTCAAAACTAAAAAAAGGCACTGTGCTTATTAATACATCCCGTGGTGCAGTTGTAGAAACGGAATCGTTGTTGAATGCAATTGAGCAAAAAATCATTTCTCATTCAATCATTGATGTCTGGGAAAACGAACCCAATATAAACATTGACCTGTTAAAAAAAGTAACTATTGGAACTCCTCACATAGCAGGATATTCCTTTGATGGCAAGGTAAACGGAACCTATCAGTTGTATGTCTCTCTATGTCGTTTTCTAAATCGAACACCAACATGGGACTACAAAAAAAATCTACCTGACCCACCCTACAAAGAAATCCCTGTATCAGCAAATGAGCCTATGCCCATCCATTCCATAGTCCACAAAATATACGACATAACCATAGATGATAAAGCGTTACGAGAAATACTGAAAAAAGATGAAAATGAACGCGGTCCTTTTTTCGACCTTTTACGAAAAAATTATCCCATACGGAGGGAATTTCATAACACATCTATCCGTTTAAATCAAGATAATCTTATTTTAGCAAACCAATTGGAAAGATTGGGCTTCAAAGTCATAAAGGACAAAAAATGATTCAACAATGCGTTGCAGAAAAAGGTTTTTTAAAACCCGAAGATATTTCTCAATTTGTCCATAAAATCTGTTCCGAATTAGATGTTCAGGGGAAGAAAGTCCTTGTTATCATTCCTGACCAAACCCGCAGTATGCCCATGCCCTTAATGTTTCATGTCTTAACAGAAGCACTATCTAAAAAAGCCAATAAATTGGACTACATTATTGCATTAGGTACACATCCCCCTTTACCTGAAGATATGATTTGTAAACTTTTAGGTATCACACACGAAGAAAAACATACTATCTACAAAGACATCAATATTTTCAATCATGCATGGCAAGACCCAAATGTTTTACATCTTTTAGGGGTTATATCTAAAGAGCAGATTTACGAATTTTCCAATGGCTTGCTTAATCAGGAAGTCCCTGTCCAGATTAACCGTATAATTCTTGATTACGATATTCTCATTATCGTAGGACCTGTATTCCCTCATGAAGTCGTCGGCTTTAGCGGTGGAAACAAATATTTCTTTCCGGGAATTTCTGGTCCCGACTTCTTAAATGTATTCCACTGGTTAGGAGCCTTAATCACAAATATTAAGATCAATGGCGTTAAACACACCCCTGTCCGCCGATTAATAGATTATGCAAGTAGCATGATAAAAAAAGAAAAATACTGCTTTGCATTAAATGTCGAGCATGATAAAACCCGTGCTATCTTTTTTGGAACACCCGAAGAAGCATGGAGTATTGCGGCAGACCTATCCGAAAAAACACACATCATCTACAAACCTCGCACTTATCATTCCGTTCTGGCAGAATCACCCCTTATGTATGACGAAATCTGGACGGCAGGGAAATGCATGTATAAGTTAGAACCCGTTGTCGCTGATAATGGAGAACTCATCATTTACGGACCGCATATCAAGGAAATTAGCGTTACGCATGGGCATTTAATTCGTAAAATTGGCTACCATACCCGTGATTATTTCCTTGCACAAATGGATAAATTCCGCGACATTCCCGGTGGTATTTTAGCCCATTCTACACATGTCCGCGGAATAGGAACTTATACCGACGGTATCGAAAAACCACGAGTAAAAGTAACCTTAGCCACATCCATTCCTAAAGAAATATGCGATGAAATTAATTTAGGTTATCGAGACCCAAATGCAATAAATATAGAGGATTGGAAAAATCGAGAAGACGAAGGAATTCTCTTTGTTCCACAAGCGGGGGAAGTCCTCTACCGCGTGAAAGAATAATCATTGTGTACTTTCACATAATAAACTCAATCATTTAAAATACTCTTTATAAAATAAACTTTGGAAAGGAGATAAATAATGCCTAAAAATGTTATCGTTGCTCAATCGGGTGGACCCAGCCCTGTAATTAACAATTCACTTCGCGGTGTCATAGAAACTTGCAAAATGTTTCCTGAAACATTCGGCACAGTTTACGCTGGCTGGCATGGAATTGAAGGAGTTATTAAGGAAGAACTTCTGAACCTATCCGAACAAAATCCCGAAGAAATTGCTTTGCTTCGACATACCCCCGCCGCAGGTTCAATAGGCACATGCCGTTATAAATTAAAAAAAGGACAGGATGAGGATTATCAACGCATTATTGATGTAATGAAAGCCCATGATATTGGTTACTTCTTTTATATCGGCGGAAACGATTCCATGGATACAGCAAACAAAGTAAGCAAGTTAGCCATAGAGCAAGGTCTTGATTTAGTAGCAGTAGGTATTCCCAAAACAATAGATAACGATGTAGGAGATTCCGAATTTAAACTTATTGACCACACTCCGGGTTACGGGAGCGTTGCCCGTTACTGGATGTGCATGGTTCAAAATGCAGAAGAGGAAAATCGCGGTTCCTGCCCTGCAGACCCTGTGTTAGTATTACAAGCTATGGGTAGAAAAATTGGATTTATTCCCGCATCGGCACGCTTAGCTGACCCAGACCGACAAATACCCCTGCAAATATATATGACCGAATCGAAGGTTACTCCCGAACAGATGTGTGACCTTGTAAACGACGAACTCAAACGAAGTGGCCGTTGCATCATCGTAGTAAGTGAAGGCTTTGAAGTGGGTGAAATCGGCGAACTTAAAGACAGTTTCGGGCACACCCAATTTGGTTCTGCAAAACTAACTGCAAGCCAAAAAATCGTAAACCTACTTAATGAAAAAGGATTAGCAGTTCGTGGTTCTGCCCGTGGACAAGTCATGGGAACAGACCAACGCTCCTCTGCTATTTATGCTTCTACAGTAGATTTGGACGAAGCCTATAATGTAGCCCAGAAAGCAGTCCTTATTGCATTAGAAGGTGAAAACGGCTGGATGGCAACTATATTAAGAACACCAGGGACTATTTATCATGTTTACTACGATAAAGTTCCTTTAGAAAAAGTAGCCAATTCGGAAAGAACCTTCCCCGAAGCCTGGATTGCCCCTAATAGAATAGATGTTACGGATGAATTCATTAAATATGCTATGCCTCTGGTCGGAGAAGAATGGGCAAGTGTACCGTTAGTGAACGGAAGACAAAGATTTACTCAGTTCAAACCCATTTTCGCCGATAAAAAACTCCCTGCTTATATCCCGCAGGGGCATCGGAAATAACATTTACGATATAATTCTATTACAAACTAAAACTTTTATAAATACAAAAGGAGAATTGTATGAGCGAACTTAAAGATATTGGATTGGTAGGTTTAGCCGTAATGGGCGAAAATCTGGTATTAAACATGGAAAGTAAGGGATTTAGTGTCGCTGTATTTAATCGCACCGTATCCAAAGTAGATGATTTCATCAATGGTCGTGCAAAAGGGAAAAATATAAAAGGCTGTCATTCCTTACAAGAACTTGTTAATAGCCTTAAAAAGCCACGAAAAGTTATGCTCATGGTCAAAGCTGGTCAGGCAGTAGATGATTTTATTGAACAACTTATCCCATTATTAGACCTGGGAGACATTATTATTGATGGAGGAAATAGTCATTTCCCGGATACAACCCGTAGAACAAAATATTTAGAAAGTAAAGGACTTCTCTATATAGGCACAGGTGTTTCGGGTGGAGAAGAAGGGGCATTGAAAGGTCCTTCCATGATGCCCGGAGGTTCTCCTCAAGCATGGGAACATGTTAAAAATATCTTCCAATCTATTTGTGCAAAAACTCCCGAGGGGGAACCCTGTTGCGATTGGGTAGGCGAAAATGGAGCCGGGCATTTTGTGAAGATGGTGCATAACGGTATTGAATATGGTGATATGCAAATGATATGCGAGACATACCACTTAATGAAGCAAGGGCTGGGATTGTCCAATGAGGAAATGCATCAGGTTTTTTCAGAATGGTATGAAGGTGAATTGAATTCATACTTAATTGAAATTACACGCGACATCCTTGCCTACAAAAATGAAGAAGGGCAATATGTTGTTGACCTCATTTTAGACACAGCCGGACAGAAAGGCACCGGGAAATGGACTGTTATTTCTGCATTAGATGAAGGACAACCTCTAACTGCTATTGCGGAAGCCGTTTTTGCACGGTGCCTATCCGCAATTAAAGAAGAACGCATAAAAGCCAGTCAAACATTACAGGGAAAGGTAACTAATTTTACAGGTGATAAGAAGCAATTCATTAACGACCTTCGCAAAGCCCTTTATGCTTCTAAAATTGTAAGTTATGCTCAGGGTTATCAATTGATGCGTTCTGCTGCAAAAACTTACAATTGGAACTTAAACTATGGTGGCATTGCATTAATGTGGCGGGGAGGTTGCATCATCCGTTCTATATTTTTAGGCAAAATCAAAGAAGCATTCGACCGAAACCCCAATTTAGAAAATTTATTATTAGACCCGTTTTTTGCAGGTATCGTCAATGATACACAGGATAGTTGGCGTCGAGTTGTTTCTACCGCAGTTCAATTGGGAATTCCTGTTCCAGCTATCAGTTCTGCATTATGTTATTTTGATGGTTATCGGAGTGCATGGCTTCCTGCAAATCTCCTTCAAGCACAACGCGATTATTTTGGTGCTCACACTTATGAACGGGTAGACAAACCCAGAGGCGAATTTTTCCATACCAACTGGACGGGTCGTGGCGGTTCAACTTCTGCTTCAACATATACCGTGTAATACTTATGAGTGAACTCCATCCTGCAATACTCGCATTATTAGCAACACTATTTACATGGTTTATGACACTATTAGGGGCTTTGCCTGCTTTGTGGTCAAAGCCCATTCCCCAAAAACTCCTTGACGGAACATTAGGAATGGCGGCAGGAGTAATGATTGCGGCATCCTTTTGGTCTTTACTGGAACCTTCCATCGAAATGAGTAAAGAAATGGGATTACCCTCTTGGTTACCTGCTGTCATTGGATTCCTATTAGGAGGTTTTGCTCTGTGGGCTATGGACAAGATACTACCCCATTTGCATCAGGGGTTATCCATTGAAAACGCAGAAGGTATTCATACCAATTGGAGAAGAAGTACCCTTTTGGTAATGGCTATTACTATGCATAATATTCCCGAAGGATTAGCCGTAGGTGTTGCTTTCGGCGCAACGGCATACGGTATTCCAGGGGCATCTCTAACCGGTGCTATTGCTCTTGCTATTGGCATCGGCTTGCAAAATTTACCCGAAGGCACTGCAGTGGCTCTACCTCTTCGTCGAGAAGGCTTATCTCCATGGAAAAGTTTCTTTGTAGGACAACTTTCTGGTATCGTCGAGCCAATTGCTGGTGTACTTGGAGCACTCGCTGTTATAATTGCAAGGCCTGTTTTGCCGTTTGCATTAGCCTTCGCTGCTGGCGCTATGATTTTCGTCGTAGCAGAAGAACTTATCCCTGAAGCACAAAAAGAAGGCGATACTGACCTGCCTACTGTAGGTGTAATGTTTGGATTTGCTCTTATGATGTTTTTAGATGTGGCATTGGGATGAAAATAAATGAACGAACACAAACCTAAAATTTTTGTTACACGCAATCTTCCCGAAAGAGGTTTGGAATTACTCTTTCAAAACTTCGGAAAAGAAAATATAAAAATATATCCCGGTGAAACTCCCATTCCGTATGAAGAACTATTAGAAGAAGTAAAAGGAATTGACGCCCTTTTATGTTTGCTTACAGATAAAATAGACACTCAAATTATGGAACAAGCAGGACCTCAGTTAAAAATAATTGCAAACTATGCGGTCGGATTTGATAACATAGACATAGCCGAAGCAACGAAAAGGAAAATTGTCGTGACCAATACTCCCGGGGTTTTAACGGAAACTACTGCCGATTTAGCATGGGCATTACTAATGGCATCCGCACGCCGATTGGGTGAAGGGGAACGACTGGTTCGAGCATCTCAATGGGCAGGCTGGAATCCCACATTACTTTTAGGTATGGATGTACATGGGAAGACATTAGGTATCTTCGGTATGGGAAGAATCGGTCAGGCAGTAGCAAGACGAGCCACAGGATTTGATATGCGAGTGATTTACTATGATGTAACCGAGCCGAAACTACCCGAAGATATTAAAGCAACACCCGTGGATAAAGAAACCTTATTAAAAGAATCCGATTTTATATCTATCCATTGCCCCTTAACACGAAGCACCTACCATGCCTTCGGAATTGAAGAATTTAAACAAATGAAACGGACTGCCTGCATCATTAATACTTCCCGCGGTCCTGTAATTGATGAAGAAGCATTGGCTCAGGCACTTAAAGATGGTTTAATCTTCTCTGCTGGATTAGATGTTTTTGAAAAAGAGCCCGAAATTCATCCCGATTTACTAAATTGCCCCAACGCCATTTTAATACCTCATTTAGGAAGTGCTTCAGTCGAAACTCGATCTCGCATGGCAGAAATTGCTGCGCAAAATATCATTGCCCGTCTTAATGGAAAAACACCACCCAATCCCGTAAATCCTGAAGCCCTTTAACCGTATAAGCAAAAAAGATATAGTCTTACATCTCTCTATATCGGAAAAATACCCAGAGAACACCTACTGCAGATATAACACACAAAACCACAATTAAGTAAAATATTAGGGGATGATGTTGTGCAGGAATAGGGACATTCATAGAGAATAAACTTACAATAAAAGTCGGCACCATTAATGCAATAGTAATGATATTTAACAATTTCATTAATACATTCAAATTATTGCTTACAATAGAAGCCCGTGCATCCATCAGATTTGATAACACGGTGGAATGAATATCGGCTACACGAAAACACTGGTCATTTTCAATAATTAAATCATCTAAAAATTCTTTTCCTTCCTCACTCAAGCCAATCTTATCTGCACCTGCACGAAGTTTTGCAAGAATAAGCCCATTTCCATGAATAGCATTTAAGTAATAAACTAAACTTTTTTCTAACGCAAAAAGATTAATCAGGAATTTATTCTCTAAAGAACGATTAATGCGATACTCTACTTCTTCTGCCACCATATTTATTACTTTAAGATGTTCAATAAAGTGGGAAATACAATTATATATAACACGAAGTATTATATCCGGTGCTGATGATAACCCTGCCTGTGGTTTATTTGAAAACAATGGCGTATCCTCACTGGAAATGATAATAACCCGGTCTTTAAATAAAAACAATCCAATGGAAATGATCTTAAAATGATATTCATCTTCGGCGGAATAATTTTTGGGTTTTTTCACAATAAATGCTACATGGTCCTGTTCATATTCAACACGGGCAAGTTCATCGGGGTCTAATGCGGAATTTAAGGTATGTTCATCAATCTGGAGTCTATCAATAAGCATTTTTTTTTCGTCAATACCTGGCTGGATATAAACCTCAACAACAGACCCATTTTCTTCAGGGACTTCTACTATTTTACCTTGATGGATTTTATAAAATCTCCGCATGATTTCTCCCTTCTACTGATATTTCATGAACAAACTTAGTCCATGGGTGGATGTTCCTTCTGTTATTATTTAGTTTTTATACGATTTCCCCTACCCTACAAGATATTTCGTAGTAGATATTATAATCCTTTTAAATAATTTTCTTCAAAAAACTATTTCTTGCTTAATCGTTTCCTGATTCTATCTAATATATCTCCACAACTACCTATTACTACCTTTAAGATATAAAATGGATTGTATTTAGATGTTGTTTTTTCGACTTCCAATTCCTGTTTTTCTTTCCACAGTTTGTATAAATCCATCAATGCATCTCGGAATTCTTTTGCAGTTTGAAATCTTTCATCGGGATTACTTGCTGTGGCTTTATCTAAAAATTCATCGCATTCTCTGGGTAAATCCGGTTTTAGTTTAGAAAGTTTATCCCCCGGCTGAGGTCTTCTTCCAACCAGCATTTCAAAAAACATAATTCCTAATGGATAAATGTCTGCTCTTTTATCTACTCCTGCTGCGTTTTTTCTCTGTTCGGGTGCAGAATACTGAATTTTTCCTAAATTGGCACCAACCATCGTCAAAGGAGTCTGGTCATCTGTTAATTTTGCCAGACCAAAATCCATTAAGCGAACAGAGCCATCTCTGCAAACCATTATATTGTCTGGCGAGATATCTCTATGTATTGTAATTTTATGTGCATGCTCCAATGCATCCGCAATCAAAGCCAGAATACGAACTGTATTCCCAAATGATAAAGGTCCTTTCTTCATAATCCAGTCACGAACACTCCTCCCATCTACATATTCCATTGTATAAAACAACTGTTCCCCTTCAATTTGTGCATCAAATATCTTCACAATACAAGGATGATTCAATTGACGAACTGCTTCCACCTCGCGAAGAAATCGTGCTATGGCTCTCTGATTGTGTTGATACTGGGCTCGCATTAATTTCAGAGCCAATTTCTGATTTGTATGCCTATCCTGAACCAGAAACACCTTACCCATTCCCCCTCTTCCCAATGGCTTCAACACCTCATATCTATCCGCAATTATATATGTCTCATGCTCATTATTTGATTCAACACCTTTTGTCTCCAATGAATATCTCCTTCTCAGATGATTTTTCGCATAGCCTTCTTGTTATTATAATACCATTACTATCATACAAAACACCTAAATTTTTAATACAATTATGGATTTCACTTCTGCTCGAAAATCAATGGTTGAATATCAGTTAAAAGCTCGGGGTATTCAGGCTCCCAATGTGCTTCATGCTATGGAAAAAATCCCCCGTCATCTATTCGTCCCTGAAGAACTTCAAGAATATGCTTACGAAGACCATCCTTTAAGCATCGGTTGTGGACAGACAATATCCCAACCTTATATGGTAGCTATTATGACCGAACTATTAGAATTAAAGCCATCAGATAAAGTTTTAGAAGTAGGTACAGGCTCCGGCTACCAAACGGCTATTCTGGCTGAACTTGCTCAATATGTAATAAGTATAGAACGAATTCACGAACTCGCAGAAGAAGCAAAAAAACGGTTAACAAATTTAGGATATACAAATATAAAAATTATATGTGGAGATGGTTCCAAGGGTTATCCTCCGGAAAAATACTATGATGCTATTATTGTTACTGCCGGAAGCCCCGAAGTGCCCGAATCGTTGAAGAAACAATTAAATGAAGGCGGTAGGCTTGTCATTCCTGTGGGGGGGGCTAATCTACAGGTTTTATTAAAAATTATTAAACAAGGCAATGATTACTTAATTGAAAAACATACTTCCTGTATTTTTGTCCCTTTAATCGGTAGTGAAGGGTGGAGGAAAATCGGAGAAAATTAAAGTATGCAGAGATACCTATATATAAGTTAAAATATATACATCTCTTCTCTTTCCTATAAACATTATAAAAGAGTAACCCAGACGGGGAATCTGAAAGAATCAAAAAAAGCATGAATCAGGAGTATATAAGAAATTTTTGTATTATTGCTCATGTAGACCACGGGAAATCTACATTAGCAGACCGTCTTCTCGAATTTACAAAAACAGTGAGCGAACGAGAACTTCGAGAACAAACCTTAGACACTCTGGATATTGAACGGGAACGAGGGATAACAATCAAGGCGGTCTGTGTCCAGATGCAATATCTGCGAGATAATGGAGAACAATATACCCTTCATTTAATTGACACCCCTGGTCATGCAGATTTTTCCTACGAAGTTTCCCGTGCTCTTGCCGCCTGTGAAGGGGCTTTATTACTGGTAGATGCGACACAGGGAGTTCAGGCTCAAACCCTTGCTCATGCATATAAAGCAGTAGCACAAGGATTAGAAATAATACCTGTTATTAATAAAATTGATTTACCCAGTGCCGATAGTGAAGATACACGCCGTCAGATTGAAGAAGTATTGGGATTAGATGCTTCTGAGGCTATTTTAGCCAGTGCAAAAACAGGTATCGGAACAAAAGAAATTTTGGAAAGTATTATTCAAAAAATTCCCCATCCCAAAGGGAATACTGACGCACCTTTACGAGCATTAATTTTTGATGCCAAATACGATACCTATCGCGGGGTTGTGGTTTATTTAAGGGTTGTTGATGGCTCTCTACAAAAAGGGCAAAAAATTCTTTTCATGTCCAATGGCGTAAAATACGAAGTAGATGAAGTAGGAATTTTTACACCCAACATGCGTCCCCAAAATATTTTACACACAGGTGAAGTGGGATACATGATTTGTAATATTAAGAACATCAAAGATACAAAAATTGGAGATACCGTTACGGATGCTATCCATCCTGCAGAACAACCTCTACCGGGGTATGAACATGTCAAACCTGTTGTTTTTTGCGGTATGTATCCCGCTGTTTCCCAAGATTATGATGAATTAAGAGATGCCCTCGATAAGTTAGCACTTAATGATGCTTCTTTTGAATACAAGCCCGATAGTTCCGATGCCTTAGGATTAGGTTTTCGTTTAGGGTTTCTTGGACTTCTACACATGGAAATTATCCAGGAGCGATTAGAACGCGAGTTTGGACTAAACCTTGTAATGACCATGCCGAATGTTGCTTACAAAGTCTTGAAAACAGATGGAGAGGAAATCATTGTCCAAAAAGCCTCACAAATGCCCCAACCCAGTGAAATTGAAGTAATTGAAGAACCTTATATTCAAGCCGATATTATTTGCCCTGTGGAATACCTAAGTGCGGTAATTGATTTATGTAAAAAGAAAAGGGGTGTTCATGTTAAAGTAGATTATTTAGATGCCAAACGATGCCTTGCGGTATACCAATTACCCCTTGCTGAAATTGTGGTAGATTTCTATGATAAACTTAAAACCTGCACACGCGGTTATGGTTCGTTAGACTATACGATTATTGGCTATCGCCCCGGTGATTTGGTCAAATTGGATATACTCATTAATAACGATGTAATAGATGCTCTCTCCGTAATTGTGCATAAAGACCATGCTGTATATATGGGGAGAGCCTTAGCCAGTAAGTTAAGAAAACTGATTCCTCGCCAGCAATTTGAAGTTGTTATTCAAGCGGCTATTGCGAGAAGGATTATCGTGAGAGAAACAATTAAACCCATTCGTAAAGATGTATTGGCAAAATGTTATGGTGGAGATATAACACGAAAAAGAAAACTTCTTGAAAAACAAAAAGAAGGCAAAAAACGGATGAAACAGATAGGAGTTGTTGAAGTTCCTCAGGAAGCATTCATGGCTCTATTGAAGGTAAATGAAGAAGCCGAATAGGAATATAGCGAAGTGATAGACCCCAATCAAAATCTTAATGAAAATCCTCCTTTACCTGCAGAAGAAAATCTTGCTTTTCCTATTA
>AWNW01000022.1 GCA_000493945.1 Candidatus Hydrogenedens terephthalaticus JGI OTU-1 | reverse complement strand
TCGGAATTATTTTCTGCTCCCCCGATGGAAACAGTTCGGGTAGGTTTTGTAGGTGTAGGAGGTATGGGCACAAATCATGTAAGAAATTTACTGCGTATTGAAGGTGTGCAGTTAAAGGCAGTTTGCGATATCGTTCCTGAAAAAGTGGAACGCGTCAAAAAAATGGTAGTTGCAGCAGGGCAGCCCGAGCCAAAAGGATACTCGAATGGGGAATTGGATTTTAAGCGGATGTGTGAAACCGAAGATTTGGATTTGGTCTACACCGCAACCCCATGGGAATGGCATGTACCTGTTTGTGTCTCCGCGATGGAAAATGGTAAGCACGCAGCGACCGAAGTGCCCGCAGCCGTTACATTGGAAGAATGCTGGCAATTGGTCGAAACCGCAGAAAAATATAAGAAACACTGCGTCATGATGGAAAACTGTTGTTACAACCGCACGGAATTAATGATGCTTCATATAGTTCGCAAAGGTTTGTTAGGCGAGATAATTCATGGAGAGTGCGGTTATTGCCATGATTTAAGAGGAGTAAAGTTTAGTAAGGATGGAGAAGGATTATGGCGTCGTGCCCATTCCATCAAACGGAACGGGAATTTGTATCCTACACATGGGTTGGGACCTGTAGCACAATATATGAACATTAATCGCGGTGACCAATTTGAATATCTGGTTTCAGTAAGCAGTAAATCACGGGGACTTCAAGAATATCAAAAAACTCTCCCCGAAAACGACCCACGCAGAAATGAAAAGTATGTCTTAGGAGATGTTAATTTAAGCATTATAAAAACCTTCAATGGTTGCACAATATATATTGTGCATGATACGAACTTACCGCGTCCGTATAGTCGGATTAATATGGTGCAGGGGACAAAAGGTATCATTATGGATTATCCACCGCGTATCTTTGTTGAAGGTCTATCGGGAAAAGAGGAATTTGAACCATTAGAAAAATATGCAGAGCAATGGGAACATCCTTTATGGAAAGCAATGCAGGATTCCGCAAAAGGTGCCGGACATGGTGGTATGGATTTTATTGAGGATTTTCGTCTAATTGAATGTCTCCGCAAAGGTTTACCAACAGATATGAATGTTTACGATGCTGCATCCTGGAGTGCGGTTTCAGAATTAAGTGAACGGTCTGTCGCCCAGCGCGGAGCACCTCAAGACTTCCCAGACTTTACCCGTGGTAGATGGAAAGAATACCCGCCATTAGGCATTATTTACGGATAACTGAAAACCATTAAATATTTTTTAGTTAACTCTATTTTATTCTCCTGCGTTTTAGTAAATGATTTTAAAATTCCAACAAGCAAAAAGGAGAATGTATATGTTTACTAAAACGCATAAAGTCGTTTTTCTAACCTCAATATTGGTATGTGCTGCATTTATATTCGGCTATCATTACGGAGGAACTCAATTCAACAAAGGAAGTATTCTTGAACTTCCTAAAGCATCTGCTCAGAGTAATACCGCTTCAGGAATAGAAGCGGCAAAGAGTTTAGGTGAAGCATTTGCTCAGATAGCAGAAAAGACTTCCGATGGTGTAGTTTCTATTTCTGTTGAAAAGGAAGTCTCTGCTATGAGCCCTTTTCAATCACCTTTTGACTCCCCATTCGATTTCTTTTTCCGCTTCTTCGATGATGAAGATATGTGGAGGCAGCCGAAGAGAAGACAGCCACAAAAACCCGATACAGAAAAGAAACGCAATGTTCCTATAGGTGCGGGTTCGGGCTTTATCATTTCTGAAGACGGATACATTATCACCAACAGTCATGTTATCGAAAAAGCAGACAAAGTAATTGTTAAATTAAGTAATGGTAAAGAGTTTATCGCTAAAAAGATAGGTTCTGACCCAGAAACCGATGTCGCCTTAATAAAAATTGATGCCAATGGCTTAAAACCATTAACTTTAGGAAATTCTGACAAGATTAAAGTAGGCGAATGGGTCGTAGCCATAGGCAATCCCTTCGGATTAGAACATACTGTAACAGCAGGCATTATCAGTGCAAAAGGAAGAGGAGATTTGAATATTGTAGACTATGCTGATTTTATTCAAACGGACGCTGCAATTAATCCAGGTAATTCAGGTGGACCTTTAATTAATTTAGAGGGCGAAGTCATCGGTATGAACACAGCCATATTCTCAACAAATCGCATGGCACCGGGTTACATGGGTGTTGGTTTTGCCATCCCTATAAATATGGTGCAGTATGTAGTTAACCAATTGCGGGACACAGGTGGAGTAGAACGCGGATTTTTAGGTGTTGGAATACAAAATCTCGACCCGAAATTAGGCGAATGGCTTGGTATCAAAGAGACACAAGGCGCTCTTGTAACCGAAGTGCAAAAAGATTCTCCTGCGGAAAAAGCAGGTATTCTTAAAGATGATGTGATTATCGAATTTAACGGTTTCCCCGTAACAGATGCCCCTTCTCTACGAAATCGTGTCGCATCAACTAAACCGGGTTCCCGTGCCAAGTTAGTGCTCATTCGCAATGGAGAACGGAAGGAACTTGAAGTTGATGTAGGTAAAAAACCCACAGAAGGCGGTGTATCTGTAACAACGGAAGAAGGAAAACGAGTTGAATTAGGAATTTCCGTCCAGAACCTGACTGCAGACCTTGCAAAACAATTTGGCTATGAAGAAGGAGAAGGTGTATTAGTAACTGATGTAGAACCGGGTTCCCCGGCGCAACTAAAAGGTGTTAAAGAAGGCACACTCATTAAAGAGGTCAACCGTATTCCTGTAAAAAATGTGGATGAATTCGAAAATGCACTGAAGAAAAATATGGGCAAAGATAGTGTCCTGCTAAAATTGAAAAATGAAAAAGGCTCTGAATACTATGTAGTCATACCCTTGAACTAAACTATATTTCTCATTCATAGAAACAACAGAGGAAAATCCTTTGGGATTTTCCTCTGTTTATTTAAATAGAAAATATATAATATATTGATTTTTATAGAGATGTTTTTGTATAAAAATGTAATAACAACAATACTGTTTTGTATAATAAAATAAATTATAACTTTATCTAACAAATAAGGAGGGTTAAGTTATGAAAAAAATCTTCTTCTTAACAGCATTGATTTTCAGTCTTGTACATCTTTCCGGTTGTAATCCAGATAGTCGCCTGAATGGTGTTTGGGAAGGTTCACAATGGGAAAATGGTAAAGAGATAGAAAATACTCTCGTTACATTTGAATTTAACAATGGTTCTTTGAAAATATCACAAAATGTAGGTGCTATCAGTATAAATCTCCAGGGGTCGTATGTAACATATATTGAGAAATTTCCCAATCAGATTTTCTTTACAATTAATTTAACAAATGACACAGCCATTATACGCAAAGGCATCTACCGTTTTAACCTTCCTATGTTCGGGAAGACACTCTATCTTTCTGTAAGTCAATCCGATGAAGAAGATTATCCCCCGAAAGAACGATTAAATCCCGATGTAGGACCTGTATATATCTTGAAGAAAAAGTAGATACCCCTTTTAGAAAGATGCAAAGGGATTAATAGGCTTTTTGTTCGTTTTATGTTCAATAAAACAACAACCCGGACAGGTTGCCCAGAGATGATTTTTACATGCTTGTCGGAATTGACGCATAATTGGATTGTTCCACAACTCTTTTAATGATGCGTTTTTAATATTCCCAATTTTTCGTATCCAGCAAGGATATACATCACCCGTTCGCCCAATAAACAAAGTGTTCCATGCGTTTCTACATTCAAAATCATTTAAATCAATTCCAGTCGTATAGTAGTCAATAATAGAAGAAATAGGCATTCGAGGGAGGCGTAATTGTATTCCCAATTTTTTTGCTTCTGCAAGGGTCTCCGTTAACGATTTTGTTAATTTATCTTTATCAATTTTAGAATACTGAATATGTTCCGCCTTATATATCGAAGGGTCTACATCCCCCAAACCGGGCAGGTCAAGGGAACGACTTTCCGTTACCAAATTCAGGACATCGGCTCCCAATTCTTTTATTAAAGCAGGCATTTGAGGAAGAATCTCGACATTGTCCTGTTGTATAACCGTAGTTATATGTATCAATGGACATTGTTTTTTCGCTTTATCTCGATACTCCCGTAGAAACCTAATTCCTGTGGTAGTCCGTTCAAAAGCCCCTTTCATCTTGCGGATATTATCATGTTTCTCCCCGGGTGCCTCGATAGAAGTTCCTGCAAAATTAAGTCCTTTACCTCCTAATCTCTTCGGGGCTAATTTAACCAGTTCTTCTGCCCTCTCCTCTGTAATCATTGTCCCATTTGAAATAAAATGCGTTCTTGCTTTTTTACTTGCATAAGAAAACAATTCCATAAAATCCTTACGAACAAAAGGCTCTCCCCCAGTAAATGTAATCAAACTCCAGGAATGTATTTGCGAAATTACATTCTTCCATTCATCCGTGGATAACTCCCCTTCCATTTGCTGTTTAACGGGAACATTCTCAAGCCAGTCAATGTATTGACACATTTTACAACGAAGATTGCAACGACGGGTAAGTTCAATATAGTAATGCCATGCTGGAAAGGAATAACCACTTTTAAAATAGTTATATGGAACTGAACTATAAAACCGTTGAAGTATATCGTAAAGTGAGGCAATACCCCAGCGTAAAACCGAATTTTTACATTCCATAGCGTTTTCTCTTTTTTCTATTTGAACAAAGTATCCGCAGACATTATTTCAATTATCTATTGTAAACGAATGCAATTATCCTAATGAAAACACTTTCCTTGTGTTTTGGTTTGTGGAACGAATTATATCATTTATATCCACCTTTTTAATCTCTGCGATTTTTTCTGCTGTATAAAGCACATATCCTGGAAGACACCTCTTCCCACGAACAGGTTGCGGAGCAAGGTAAGGAGCATCTGTTTCGATAAGTAAAAATTCCAATGGGACTTGTTCCGCACTCTTCCGTAATTCAACGGCTTTAGGATATGTTATATTTCCTGCGAATGATATATAACAATTCATTTCCAGAAAATGTTCCACCATATCTACATCTCCTCCATAACAATGCAGAACTACTGAGGGGACATTTTTATGATAATCACGAAGGATTTCATAGGTATCTTTTTCTGCATCCCTGCAGTGTATTACTATTGGAAGATTGTGATGATGTGCAAATTCAATTTGCTGTATAAACGCTTTCCTTTGAATATCCTTTGGCACTTTACAATGATAATAATCCAGTCCAATTTCGCCGATACCACTTACATGTCCAGTGTTCAGGAATAAATTTAATGTATCTAAATTTTCCGCAACAACTTTTTCTGAATAATAGGGATGATAGCCTACTGCATATCTTATTTTAGGATGTTTTATCAAAGAAGATGGAGAAATATTAAAAGGTTCCTCAATAATAATGACCAAGCCATCCAATTTTTCAAAGGAGGTACCAATTAGTTCTATCCTATCCTCATTAAATTTCTCATCGAATAGATGACAATGGCTATCTATAGGCTTGATTTGTATATTTTCCTGAATTGGCATGAGAAGTAAAAAATATCTATTGTGAATTTTTATTATTGGGATCGAGGGGTTTATCCTCAAGTTCTCTTAACAATCTTATCTCTTCCTGATCTAATTCTTCTTCTATACCTTCCTCCTCATCCTGATAATATTTTAGAGGAGGATACATTTCATTCTCATAAGACAGGCAACAAAGAAGCCGACCGCATTGTCCACTGATTTTAGATGGATTTAAGGACAAATTTTGCCTTTTTGCCATTCGCATAGAAATAGGCATAAATTGTTCAAGCCAGCGAGCACAGCAAAGTTGTAGTCCGCAATTCCCAATTCCCCCTACCAATTTAGATTGATCTCGAATTTGTATATGTCTCAATTCAATTCTTGTATGAAATTCTTGTGCAAGGTCTTTGACTAATTCACGAAAGTCAACCCTACGGTCTGCTGTAAAATAAAAAGTAAGCCGATGTTTATCAAAAGTATATTCGGCTTCAACCAAACGCATAGGCAAATTATGCTTGTTCACATATTTTTGACAGGTTATCAATGCTTTTTTCTCTTCCTGCTCAATTTCTTTAATATTCTTATGGTCGTTTTTATGTGCTCGACGAATCACTTTAAAGGCACTATGGCGTTCTATTTCTGACGAGCAAGGTTCGGGAGGCAAAATACAAGTACCCCATTCCTGTCCACGGTCAGTTTGCACAATACAGGGGTCATCTCTTTTAATGGTAATCTGCTCCGAGCAAAGCACCTGCAATACTCGTCTTGGTTTTCTCATGCGTATTCTGGCTATATTTTGCATATATAACTACCTCTTCAGATTTTGGGTGATAAAGCAAAAAACAAATCTCGAACAACTTTCTCACGGCTGATATTCCGCGATAAATAAGAACGAACTTTTTCCACGAAGTTAAGTCCTGCCTCTGCTTGAAGGTGATTCCATGATGGGAACTCCGAAATCATTTCAGGGAAGTATAGCATATCAGAATTTTGGGTATTAATGTAAACTAACACATCCCGCAGAAAACAAGTTATAAGGTACAAACAGGATTCAAATTCATTCGCAACCTGCGCTTCTATTTCTGCATTTATCAATTGCTGCATCGCGTTCTGTTCCGCAGGGGTTAATTCTTTCTTATCAATATTTTCCGATTTATTTACTTCCTTTTCAATCCTCTTCCGAATCCCTGTAAGGAACTGATCAAATTCTGCAGTAAGTAATAAAGGGTCTCGACCTTGTGCTAACTGCTTAAACAATTCCATAATCAATGTTCGTTTGTCCGAATCCAGTATTTCTATACTTTTGGATATTTGTCCTTGAGATAACATAGCAACAAGAGAAGCAGTTTCTTCCGGGATTTCCTTGATTTGGTTAATAATTTTTGTAACGGTTTCCAATCGCAGCCGTTGAAAACGAATAGGCTGACAACGGGAACGAATGGTCGGGAGTATTAATCCCGGATTGGAACTGAGTAGAATAAAAGTTGTTTCGGAAACAGGCTCTTCGAGCGTCTTTAAAAAATGATTTTGAGCCGGTATACCTATTCTCTCTGCATCTTCAAATATGATAAATCGTCGGTTGCTCTCATAGGGTCTGTATTGTGCTGTTTTGTTAATGTCTTCTATTGTATCCACACCAATAAGTCTTGTTTTGCCCATAGGTCGGATTATCATCACATCCGGATGAATATCCCTTTCAATACGAGAACAGATAGAACAGACTCCACAACCTTTTGTTTCTGTATTTTGACATAAAACCGATTGGGCAAATGCCTTTGCGGTAAATTTTTTCCCAACACCATCAGGTCCCCAGAAAAGATACGCATGAGAAATCCGATTGTTTTTTATAGAATTGTTTAAAATACGAATAGCAGTATGCTGGTCCTGTATTCTTTGCAAAACCGGGGGCATAAGCGTATCAATATGATTACTTACTATTTCTGGCATAGTTCCCTTAAATCGTTTTGTATGATTAAAGCAATTGCATCTTCAGATTGATTTGCATCAATTATCATAACCCGTTGAGGATTGTTGTATGCAATCCGAAGGAAACAATCGCGTATTCTTTGGTGAAATTCTATATTTTCTGTCTCCAAACGGTCTAAGGTATTTCCGCGTTTACTTATTCGTTGCAGTCCTATCTCCACGGGCAAATCAAACAAGTAAGTTCTTGTAGGATAAATCCCTAATGTGGCGGTCTTATGTATCTGATGTATGAGTTCTAAATCAATGCCCCGTCCGCCACCTTGATATGCTGTTGTGGAATCAATATATCTATCACATATTACGGTAATTCCTTGTTCTAAAGCAGGGAGAATAAGTTCGCACAGATGTTGAGTTCTATCTGCGGAAAATAACAACAGTTCTGAAATAGGATGTAGTGGGATAGGATTATCGTTTTTTTCGAGGAGAATACGACGAATATACTCGCCGACTCGTGTTGCTCCCGGTTCATAAGTTCTTAAAACAGGATACCCCAACGATTTTAGATACTCTTCTGCCCTCTTTGCTTGTGTCGTCTTACCACAACCTTCAATACCTTCAAATGTAATAAAATGTGCCGTCATTTGTTGAATAACCGTTGTCGAGATTCACTTCCGTGTTTAAAAAAATCCATCATCTGATTAGCATCATTTTTTTGAAGAGCCATCTTAAACTCTTCCAATTTTTTCTGGATATTTTCAATCCCTGAAAGGATGTTCTTCTGATTGGTTAAAATAATATCTTTCCATATTTCGGGTCTGCTTTCTGCTATTCGTGTGGTATCTCGAAAGCCACCACCGATAAAATAATTGGGAGCATTCGTCTCGCCTGTAACCTGAGCAAGTGCAGAAGCAATAACATGTGGAAGATGACTTGTATATGCCATAAAAAAGTCGTGTTCTTCCATATCCACTTCGATAACCCTTGTTCCTAAAAGTTTCCAAAAATTCCACACTGTTTCTCTGACTTCTGTTCGAGTATTAGCCCCTTTTTCTAAAAGACAGATAGTATTTTCATAAAAATCTATCTTTGCATGCTCCGGTCCAAATTTTTCAGAGCCAGCAAGTGGATGACTCCCTATAAACGGGCTATCCTTTTGCCAAAGGGATTGTGCCGTTTTACATATCTCTACTTTCGTGCTGCATACATCCGTAATTATTGTCTTTTCAGGAGAAATATGTTGGGCAAGGGATTGAAGGATAGTTATGGCTGATTGGACAGGGGTGCACAAGATAATAAAATCTGCATTACGGACAGAAGGAAATAACTCCGTAGAAAAACTATCAATGGCACCTTTCTGTAACGCTTTTTCTAAAGTAGAGATATTTCTTCCTATACCGATTACTTCGTCGGCCATTTTTTTATTACGAATTGCCATGCCTAACGAAGCACCTAAAAGCCCTACACCAATAATGGCAACTTTCCCAAAATGCAATTCCACCATTTGTTCCTCCAATTATTAGGAACCGAGTATCTGTTTTGCTTCTGTTATTGAGAACTTCTTTAAGTATAACGCTCTGCCAATGATAATCTCATCTACACCGAAGGGCTGTAATAATTTTGCTTTGCGTAAATCATCCAGAGAAGACACTCCGCCTGACATGGTAACAGGAATACGAACCGCCTGTGCTATTTGTTGCGTCGCTGTAAAATTAGGTCCTTTCATCATACCATCCGAAAGAATATCTGTATATATTATACGAATAGCCCCACACTCTTGTGCCTTTTGTGCGATTTCAAGTGCAGAAAAGTCTGTTTCTTGTGTCCAACCTTCAAGGGCAATTTTCCCATTTTTTGCATCAATGGCTACAACAATTTTGTCGTTCCATCTTGAAGTGGCTGTTTGTAACAAATCAGGATTTTTAATCATTCCTGTTCCAATAATCACTCGTGAAGCACCCGCAGAAACAATTTTTTCTATTGTATCTACGGTGCGGATACCTCCACCTACTTCATAAGGAATGCCAAGTTTCCCTAATTCTTCAAGGAAAGGTAAAATTTCACATCTACCCGATTTAGCACCGTCTAAATCAACAATGTGAATTATCCCTTCTTGAAGTTCATTCCACCAGATTTTTGCTTGTTCGAGGGGATCATCAGAAAAAATTGTTTCCTTCTCATAATCCCCTTGAACCAAATTAACACACTTTCCCCCTCGAATATCAACAGCAGGCACAATACGCATTTAAGATTTGCCTGTTTTTAGGATGAAGTATCCGCTTCAGAACTATCAATCGGTTCAGAAACTTCTTCATCTTTTGGAATAGGTTCGCCTGCGATAGCAGATTTTGCAATCTCAATCAATTTGGCGAATGCTTCCTCATCTTTTACAGCGAGGTCTGCCAGCATTTTACGGTCTACATTCATACCTGCCTTATGCAAACCAAATACAAGCCGATTGTAACTCATACCGTAATTACGGGCTGCCGCATTAATTCGTGCTATCCACAAAGCACGAATTTCTCTTTTCTTGGATCTGCGGTCACGATATGCATACTGTCCCGCATGGTCAACCGCTTGTTTGGCTGTTTTGAAAAGGCGATGATGGCTTCCACGATATCCTTCTGCTTGCTTTAATACTTTGCGTCTACGGTCNCGGGAAGCAGGATTGTTTGTTGCTCGTGGCATTGCTCTTTCTCCTAATTTTGTAAAGGGTTTTGTTTATGTTCCGGAGGCATCTTCCGGATACATGAACACGGATTTATTAATTAAAACAAAAAAAATTCCTATTTTATGCGTAAGGGAGCATTGCTTTTACATTTTTTGCTTCTACAGATGAGACCAGCGTAGTTTTCCTTAGGTGTCTCTTTTTCTTAGCCGATTTGGTCGTTTTTAAATGCCTATTATAGGCTTTCTTTCTTAAAACCTTCCCGTTTTTAGTAACCTTAAACCTTTTCGAGGCACTTCGATTCGTTTTTAACTTTACCATGGATTTACTCCTTTTTATTTTTAAAATATATTTTAATTAATACATTTCTGGATAAAAAAGTTCCTTTTAGACTTGTCGTCGTTTAGTTAGATTTGCCCGGATTGAGAGTAATCGTTAACGATCTATCCTCAGGACGACAATGATCGAGCGAATATGTTTCTGAGCAAAGGTCCTTTGTAGATTCAATAATATTCTTTAATACTTCATAAGCAAACTCGGGATGTTCATATTCCCGTCCTCGAAATACTACAGAGACCTTCACCTTATTACCTTCTTCAAGGAACTCTCGTATATGTTTTAGTTTATATTCAAAATCGTGTTTATCTATCTTCGGTCTTAATTTTATTTCCTTCAGCACGATTACATGCTGTTTCTTTTTCGCTTCGCGGGCCCTTCTTTTTTGTTCGTAACGATATTTCCCGTAATCCATAATTCTGCACACGGGCGGTGTGGCATTCGGTGCTACTTCTACGAGATCCAGTTCGCGTGCTTCGGCTTCTCTCAGAGCATCTCTTTTGCTCATGATACCTAACTGAACCCCTTTATCGTCAATCACTCGTACCTGCGGAGCCCTGATTTCTTCATTTACCCGCACCGTATCTTCAGACGGCTTTGCTATCGTTGTTCTCCTTAATTTATGGTTTTACTTGCCTCAACTTTTAATAAAATTATACTTTAATGTCGTATATTTTATCAAATTGAATTTCTCACTTTGAAATAAGTCTGACTTATCCACCTTGCCTACCCCAAAAAAACTGTGCATTACCTTAATAGAATTATATATTATTAAAATAAAACAAAGGAAAGGAGACGATTATGAGAATATGTGTTTTAGGTGGATGTGGGGACATGGCAAAAGTAGCCCTCGAATTACTTGCAAAAGAAACAGAAGTCACTTCTGTTACCATTGCAGATATTAACATAGAAAAAGCAAAGCAGATTGCGGAAAATCTCGGTCGTAAGTTCACGGCAAAATTTGTTAATGCAAAAGACAAATCCTCTATTGTAGATACCGTTAAAGAACATCATATTGCATTGGGATTTATCGGTCCTTTTTACCTATTTGAAAAAGGAATTATTGAAGCATGTCTTGATGCTAAAGTCCCGTATGTTAGTATCTGCGACGATTACGATGCTTACCTTTCTGCAAAAACTTTGAACGACATTGCAAAAGAAAAAGATATTACAGTTATTGCCGGATTAGGAAATTCGCCGGGAATAACTAATCTTTTAGCAAAAAAGGGGTATCTTTCTATGGACAAACCCGAACGCATTGAAATCAATTGGGCGGGCGGTTCGGATGAGGATATAGGACCTGCAAATGTAAAGCATGTACTGCATATATTTAGCGGATATACCTTACAATGGCGGGACGGCAAAGAAGTGCGAATTAAAACAGGAACCGAACGAAAAATTGTAGAGTTTCCCGAACCTATGGGCAAATTGCCTGTTTATATCACCGGTCATGCAGAATCCGTATCCGTCCCGCGTAGTCTTCCCGGTTTGAAATATGTATCCCTTCATGGGGGCATTCACCCGCCTTATATAGCCCGTTTAGCCACTATACTTGGCAGATTAGGTTTAACCAACACTCCAAAGAAACGAGAACTCCTTACTAAATTTCTATTACCACTGGTTAACGCTGGTATTTTTTCCAAAGGAGGAATAGACCAGTCTGTATTTCGCATTGATGTTTATGGTGAAAAAAACGGAAAGCCTGCACACCACTATTATTCAGGAGTAGGGCATATCGCTGATATAACAAGCATCCCTGCTGTTGAAGGTGCCCTCATGATTGCTCGTGGTGAATTGCATAAACCCGGCGTCCATTCCGCTGAATCCGCTATTGATAATGTAGACGACTTTTTGACACGCATTCAATCCCGCGGCGTAAAACTTTTCTACTATGAGAAATAATACTGTAATTTAACTATCCAACAAGTCTGTATTGTCAGACCTTTTTAATTTATCCGACCTGTTTGATTTATTTCTATTTCTCTAATCTCTTATGGGAAAACCACCAATCAAAACATTCATAACCACCTTCTTTTGCTTTCGCTAAGCGTTCTTTAGCAGTATGAGTATCGGTCGGTGGTGGGATAATCACCCGATCATTGATTAATTCATTATTAGGCCAGTTTTCTGGCATGGCAACCTTATGTTTGTCGGCAATCTGCATCGCATTTACAATCCGAACTACTTCATCTATATTTCGTCCTACTTCCTGTGGATAATAAATAATCAGCCGTATCTTTGCCTTATCGTCTACGACAAATACCGCCCGAACTGTATTTGTGCCTTTTCCTGGATGAACCAAGCCAAGGGTATTGGCAACGGCTCCATTATCCGCAATGATAGGGAACTGGATTTCAATACCCAACTTTTCTCTTATCCATTCTTCCCATTTTATATGCGAAAATACCTGGTCCATACTTAAACCTATCAACTCACAATTTAACGCCTTGAACTTATCATATCGTTTCTGAAAGGCAACAAATTCTGTAGTGCATACAGGTGTAAAATCTGCTGGATGGCTGAACAGAACAAACCATTTTCCTGCAAACGCCTTGGGCAGTTCCATCTTTCCATGTGTTGTCATTACATTCATTGTAGGGAATTCATCCCCTAATAACGGGATTCCTTGTTTTGCACTTTCAGGATTACTCATAGACACTCTCCTTTCGTAAATTAAATTTTACTTTATTTATATTAACACAATTATATGCTGTTTTTATTTCATATCTTTTTTTGATCCCTAAGCGTATTCCGTTCCCAAAAAACGCCGTCCACATAGCCTTGAATTGTTTTATCGGAATTGGCATATTCCAATCGTTTTTCCGCTAAACAGCAATAAGTTTCATCTATTTCTATTCCACAATACTGCCTGCCTAACTTCTTCGCCACAACACAAGTCGTTCCAACTCCTGCAAATGGGTCAAAAATAACATCTCCTTCTTTCGAACTGGCAAGGATGATTTTTGCGAGAAGTTTCTCGGGTTTTTGCGTAGGGTGTTCGGTGTTCTCAGGCATAGACCAGAACGGCACAGTTATATCGGTCCATAAATTAGAAGGATATGTAAGCCGATACTGCCCGTCGTTTTCTATCCCCCAATCCTTTGGTTTACCTGCCTCATCGCGATAAGGAGCAATTACTTTCCGCTTCAGCATCACCGATTTACTATCAAAATAAAAATTATTGGATACTGTCCCAAACCATATATCCTCTGAACAATTCTTCCAGTTGCTGATGGCTCCTCTACCTTTTTCCCGTTCCCATGTAATTCGATTTCGAACCTTAAAATATTTTGTCATCACCCGAAAAATGGATGAAGAAGATTTCCAATCCCCACAAATATAAACAGAAGCAGTAGGTTTTAACACCTTCCTTAATGGACTTAACCAGGAATCCATCCACACTTCATACTCTTCAGGGGACATCTCCTTAAAATGATTTGAGTTAAACTCTTTATGTAAATTATATGGCGGGTCTATAAATAACAAATCCACAAACGATGTCGGCAAAAACGGAAGAACCTTAAACAAATCTTGATGTATCGTCTTGTTCAATATCTCCTCCACCGACACAGAACAGTAAAGTTTCAAAAGTCGCTTCTTATATAACAGGCGTTCTTTTTTTGAGAGGGTTATTGTCCTGTTCCGTTCTGTTTTACAATCTTTATTTACGGGCATACCTACCGTTTTTTGGTTGTATTATATACGAACAAATCCTTTGTAATAAACTAAACAATGGTGGAGGCGGCGGGAATCGAACCCGCGTCCGAAGATGTTTCAGTGCAGACCTACTACATGCTTAGCCCATCCTTTATAGATTCGCCACTACGGAGCGCCTCAGGGCTGGCTCACCGTAGCCGCTATGCGGAATTGTTACTGCCTTTCAGGCACCGCCACTCCTGAAAGGACAGACCTGCTGGTTGACGCCCCAGTCCGTTAGCAGGCTATCACGGGTGGGACGCGCTGCTCAGTATTAGGCAGCGAGAGCCAATTCTTGATTGGCAGTTGTTTTTGACCGGCTTTTAACGAGGCCAACCGGTCAACCTCGGCATGCATTCCACACCTCAACCATCCCCGTCGAAACCTTTTCGCCCCCGACAAAGACTTTATTATTCAATTGTTGTATTATATTATACGATATTTCTATTCAAATGATTTACAATCTTTTGATATTATAACATAAAATTATATCTATGATATTCCAGATATTAAAACAAATGGAGTAGAAAGATGTTTTACCTATCTCAAAATCCAGCAAAAAAATCAATATTGCCAATAACCATCTTATTACTTTTTATTACTACTCATATTACTTATGCCCAACCGCAAGAAAACAAAATAGAATTCAAAATTGACCCCATCTCACGATATATCCATCTTACTTATCCTGTGCCAGAAGATGCCCCCAACGAAGTTATGATACTTTGTTCCTGGTCTCCATCGGGTGAAGAGAAATGGCAATCTGCCAAAATAACTCCGTGTATTTCAGAAACGGCACTCCGATTCATTCGTGAAGATGAATGGGCTAAATGGACTTTCTATGGAAATATTATAGAACGCAATGCAAAAGGACTAAAACGAACTGTTATCTTTAACCCTTATCCAGAGGCTCAAAAAGAGGGAAAAGTTAATATTGATTTTCGTATTCAAATTCAATCCACAGATGGGAAAATCTTAAGTACACTACAAACTCCAATCCAAGCAGACAATTCAGATGTAGTTTATCTTGAAGATTGGACACAGGTATTGCAGAAAGATTTAGTAACCACAGATGACACCAATGCGAACGAAAGAAAATGGTTTTTTAAAACAGACCTTGACCCAACTTCTGCGACATCTGGCAATGTTTTGATTGGCAAAAAGTGGCGTGATGATTTGCCCATACCTCAGTTAACCTATCCCCTAAATCTTCACGGCTGGTATGCCATCTTTGTTTGCACTCCCAAGGATTATTCAATACGACTGCGATTAACTGGCGACGAACGAACTGATACACTCAATTCACCAAAGCCATTCCAAGAAATTCTATGGCGATGGTGTCCTATGGATAGACAGCATTTGGTATTGAAACAAAACCATTATTACACAGGCTATACTGAAAGCAGAATTGATTATATAAAGTTGGTGTCTCTATCCTCAGAACAGGTGCAATTGTTAGAAAGCCAGTTCGGCAATCCTGATAAAATTATCGCAGCTTATTTTGAACCTTACTCATGGGCATTTTTTGAAGATATACAGGAAAGTCTACAACATCGCGAACCTATCTCCGCATATAAAGAAGCCCGAGTTAACATCGTAGATATTCAAGTGGGACGGTTCGGGATGAAGGTTGTTTATGAATCCCGCCTGACCGACCAACTTCTCTACAATACCATAGGTGACCCTATTGGTGGCGTAGTCCCACATACAAGTAATGTCGGAAAAATGCAACAAATGACAAATACATTGCAAACTGAATTACAATACGCTCACGAGTTTGGCTTAACGGCACATGCTAACTTTGGGGCTACAAACTGTTACCCTGGGACACCATTACAAAGCGATTTTTCAAAACAACACCCCGACTGGATGACAGGTGGATTATTGCGATATGACATACCCGAAGTCCGTCAATATATCTTATCACTATTAAGAGAAACCCTTGAAATCGGGGCTGACGGTATTTCCATAGATTTTTGCAGGTATCCCGGTGGTATTGATAAATCTGAAACCTGTACCCAATTCCTGCGAGAACTCAAAACCTTACGAGAAGAATTCGCTCAAAAACGCAATAAATCTGTTCCTTTACTTATTCGTTTCCCAGCAAAAGGTGTAAGCCATTGGGAAAAATTTGATTATAATACATGGATTAGTGAAGAATTAGTAGATTACCTATGTCCAAGCAATATTCAGGGCAGGCATATACATTTTGAAATAGCCCCTTATATCGAAGCAGTTCGTGGCTCGAAATGCAAATTACTACCCGTTGTTGATGGATTAAGTTGGGGTCTCGAGATGCCTGCATTATTCTTATGGCGCGTTGAGCAACTCTATCAGGCAGGAACAGACGGAATTTATGTCTATCAGGCAGACGCACGTGTATGCACGAATAACCGTCCCGAAGACCGTCGCTGTATGCGTCTCATTTCCAGTAGCGAAGCAGTCCGTAAATGGTGGCAACGCTACAATGAACAAAACCAACAATTTAGTAAACGAATATACATTCAACCTTCTGAAGATGGTGATTATGAATATCATCCCTGGGAACGGTGCCGTATCTGGATAGAAGGAATAAAACCTTATGAAGTTGAAATCTACCTTGATAGCAAACTGATTAACCAATACCAACAACCACCTTACATTGTCGGCGGTGAGGACTATCAATTTGATAACCTACTAACCAAAGGCGAACATACCCTACTTATCCGAGCCAAAGAAGACAACCAATACCTTGAACAAACCTTCCAAATCCAGGGTGCAACCTTGCCAGGTAGGCATTTTTAATTCCGTTTAAGACCATGTCAATGTCGCAGGTTCCCATTATAAAATTGATATGCATTCAATATACCGTAAGGGCGAAACATGTTTCGCCACTACATTTTTAAATCAATACCTTTCCTGTAGCTAAAGCGTCCTCGCATCGGGGATTTTTGTGGGACTGATGGGACACATGTGACAGATGAGACGGATGGGACTTACGGAAAATTATAAGCATTAATGTAGCACCGATATTCTGGTCTATGTTTTTCTTCCCTTGTCCCTAAAGAAAAAGATATAAAAAACTTAATTGCGTAAAAGCAAACATCCTCCGCCCTTACATGTTTAAATCCATACCCTTACCATAGATGAAGCCTCCTCTGTGCTCTTTGTGTAGAATTTCCTTCATGTCCTCTGTGGTTAATTCTTTTACCACGAATTACACGGACAAACACGAAATAAAGTTGCTGAAGCATCCTCGCTTCTGGGATTTTTAGGTGGAAAATTTCTTTTACCACAAAGGGCACAAAGACCTTGCACAGAGGTCACAATGTAGAGGCAAAAAATTTTTCACCTCCATACATTTAAATCTATGCCCATACCGTATCCGAAATATCCCCGTTTCGGATATTTAATTTCACGCCATTATAAAATGTATTGTAGGGGCGATTGGCTAATCGCCCTATTCGTGTATTCCGTCAAGACCTCGTCAAATACAGCAAGTCCCCATTATAAAATTGATATGCATTCAATATAATGTAAAAGCGAAAAATTTTTCGCCTCTACCCCTCTGTGTCCTTTGTGTAAAATTTCCTTTGTGTCCTCTGTGTTTTTTTCTTCTTACCACAGAGAACACAGAGATTTCACAGAGTTTACAAAGTAGAAAGAACCCGAAGCCGGGAGGCTTCAGCTACGGGTGTTTTTTACTATTAAATATGCTTTTATGATAAAACTCTTTATATAACCACAAATTCTGCAAATAGAAAGATATAAGTATTTACACTTTTAAAAGTTAAATTATGGATAATTAATACTGGAACTTAAATATCCAGGCGTGTTGGCAAGGGATTTGTGCCGGCGATACACAGGGAGTTGTAATTAGCCATTCATTTCCCCCATCTTCTACTTGTGCTATGATCGAAGTGCCTACTAATGTTACCTCGGGTTTGTTGCTATATTCCTTGGGTTTGGGAATAGCCCATTTCTCGGGGGGCCATTTTAATGCTATGGCATAAATTGCCTTGTCTTTACGGGTAAAACGGAAATGTTCCATCTTAGGTGCTTCTTTCCATACATCCGATGCATAAATGGCTTCGCCATTTACTTCTAACCATTTGCCCATCTCTAATAATCGTTCCTGCATTATTTCGGGTATCCGACCATCTGCGGAAGGTCCTATGTCTAATAGCAAGTTACCTCCACGCGAAACATTGTCTATGAGTAGGTGAAGTAGTTCCGCAGTACTACGGTAATCTTCTGCTGCTTCGTTACGGTTATAACCGAAGGACTTGCCCATGCCCTGACACTCTTCAAACAGTCCTTTTTCCATTAATGGACCTTCTGAAATATGTCCATATTCAGGTGTTGCAAATCCTCCGTGCCTATTCCGACAACCTTTGCCCCAACGGTCGTTTACAGCGATATCCTTGGGTGCTGGTGATTCGTTAAACAGCCATGCTAAAAATTCTGTGCTCCGCCATACTGAACTCGGATAGTCCCAATCGCCATCAGTCCATAAGACATCTGGCTGGTAACGAATAATCAAATCTTTCATTTGCGGTAGCATGTGTTCTTCTACATAACGATTGACATCCTGTTTATATAAGGGATTAAACCATTCATATAATGAGTAGTAAAAACCTGCTTTTATACCTGCTTTTTTCACTGCATTGATTAACTCTCCTGCCAAATCGCGATGCGGTCCAATGTCCATCGCGTTCCAGTTCCAACTCTGGGCACTGGGCCACATACAGAAACCATCATGATGTTTGGATGTTAAAACGACATATTTGGCACCCGATCTTTTGAATATGTCAGCCCATTGGTCGGGATCGTATAACTCCGCTTTGAACATGGGTGCAAAGTCTTGATACTGAAATTTTTCACCATATTTCTCAACATGGAATTTCCATGTGGCACCCTCTTTATTTTGCATGTGGTTCCAGTACCATTCCGAATAGGTATCTTTGGGAGCCCATGATGGGACGGAATATACCCCCCAGTGAATAAAAATACCAAATTTTGCATCTTCGAACCATTGCGGATTGGGTCTCTGGTCTAACGATTCCCAGGTTGGTTCATAAACCGTAGCAATAGCGGTGGCAATAACAAATGAGGTTAATAACATAAAACATGCTCCTTTTATTTTGAGATTTATTTTACTTTCAATTCTGTCATGACAATACTCAATGGTGGTATTTCCATTTCAGGGAAAGAGGACTTGTTCACTTTCATTTCTGATAGCCATACCTCTGGTTCTTTGTCAGGTATGATGGTGGACATGGGGTCTTTGCCTGTAAGTATCCATGCTGTTTTTGGCGTTTCTACTTTTTTGTCAGCGACATCTAAACGCACTTTAATTTCTTTGAATAGTGGATTTACGACAGAAACAGTCATAATCCCTGCTTGTTCATCTTTCCATGCAGCAAAAACATCCATAGGAATCATTGGTGCGTTGTTTTGATTATCATCTGACGCAGGTTTTACTTCAACCGCAATCGGGATACTACCAAAATGCTGACGATATAACATCAGGGCAAGCCCTGTTGTATCAAAAAATGCTTTCGTTTTTGTTGTTTTTATAGCAGAGATGACATTTACAGTTTGGGCATAATTTGCCATTGTGATTACATCACTGTTGCGGAAAAATTCATGCAGACCAATAGCCACACCTAAGGCATCTTTAAGATGGTAGACACAGCCCAATTCGCCATAGACATGGTCGCCATACCAGTAGTTCCATTCATCCATTGCAATGGGGATAAATTTTTCCTTTAATGCGGGGATGGTTTCCAAATAACTTTTATGATTCTTAACTTTGGCTTTAATTTGTTCTGCTAATTGATATACATGTTCTAACACATCCTTCTTATCCCCGCAATAGAAGTGTTCGCTTATGTAATCCATATTGTTTGCACAATTTTCTAACATTTTTTTGCTCCATATACCCATATTCTCGCCGACACCTACTAATTTAATATTCGGGTCAACTGTTTTCATTGCTTCTGCATATACATTATGGCGTTTAACATAATCATCTACCGGGACATGTCCCAATTGCCACTCGCCATACATTTCATTGCCAACACCCCAGTAGGTAATCTTATATGGCTCAGGATTACCATTGTCTGCACGCCATTTGCCCATCTGCGTATCGGTGGAGCCATTGGCATATTCGACCATATCGCGTGCTAAGTTTACATCCCCCAAACCTGTGTTAACTACGGCTAAGGGTTCTGTACCAATCTCACGGCAAAATTGAATGAATTCATCCAAACCAAAATCGTTGGTATCAATCCCGCCCCAGGCAGGGTTTTTGCGCGTAGGGCGTTTATCCGGGTCGCCAATGCCATCTTTCCAGTTATAACCGCTGACAAAGTTTCCACCGGGCCAGCGATATATAGGCGAATTGAGTTGTTTGAGTAAGTTAAGTGTATCTGCCCTCATCCCTTTGACATTGTCTGCTGGCATGAGTGAAACTGCTCCAATGAACAGGTTGCCCTGCCCTGTAGCGAGAATAGCAAATTGAGCGGGTTTTCCATCTTTATCCACTTTCAATCGGAATGTATATTTTTGATAATCCTGAGAGATATTTTGGATAACTGCGGGTTCACTCAATAAAGTGTCACCAGAACGAAGGAGAATTTTAACAGTAATATCGGAATGGGTTGATTTCAGCACAACCCTACCAACATATTCCTTACCCGCAATGACCTCTAATCCATCCTGCACCAAACCCCGTTCACGACGCGGGTTAAGTAGGATGACCGGCGTGTACCAACTTGTGTAAGGGTAAATCTGGTCAATGAATAGCATCATATCCGCAGGATGGAGTTTCCAGGGAGAGTCGGGTGTGTTGATGAGATAAAAGAATTTGCGGTCTTCAAGCATTTCTGCCCAGATACCGCCGTAGATGCAACGGCCTAAATGTTCGATGAACTGACCGTAGATAAACGGATGTATTGGTGTTCCTTTTTTTGATGGGTCAATGAAAATTTGCATATCACCAATTACCATTTCTGATATTTTTTCTAATTTTACATCATCAAATATAGCGGAACCTTTCGCCAAACCCCAACCTCCGAAAAGACAATTCACCATAATTCGTGTTTTTGAACTGACAAAAAAGGTAGTTTCAACATATTTCCAATCGTTTGTGCCGAATAATGCCTCTGTGCGAGCACCATCAATCCCATGAATATTGAGCAACGATCCTGCACCATTTTCTAATTGAACATTATCCGTTTTAATCCAGCCAGAGAGTTTATATTGAGCGAATGGACTAATATCTACTTCTTTAAACCAGGATAAATCACCACCTTCGGAGGAAGAAATCTGCACTGCATTACCATTTTTCCCGGGGACGGGATATTGAAATTCGCCTTTACCTTGCCATACCCTCGTCTGCCAGCCATCAGGGGTATTCGACCCCTGTTCGAAGGCTTCTTCAAAAACGACTTGAGCGAAACAAAGAGGGGTCAGAAGGATGATCGTTAAAAAAAGGATTGCGTTTGGCTTCATATTCATTTCTCCATGTTTGAATTCAATAAAAATGTTATGTCAAAAAAAGGAAGTGAAATGCAAATAAATTTGAGAGGGAACATGAATATATCGAATGAAGATGACAAAGTCAGGCAAATCCGATATGAAAAATTGCTATTTTTCTGGTAAAAGGGATATAATATTGTCGTTTCGGGGCGTAGCGCAGTCCGGCTAGCGCACTTGGTTTGGGTCCAAGGGGTCGCCGGTTCAAATCCGGCCGCCCCGACCATAAAAATAAATGTTTTCCATTAGCCTATCTTATTAAAACTTGGTAGAAGTTTTAAAATACTTCAACCCTTTCATGTTCACAAATAATTTAAGAAACTGTAAGATATATTTATACATATCCGTAGGATAAAAAAATTCTCATGGGAATGCCGCCAAGAATACTAAAAGATGTGAATATAGAAGAAAAAGGAGATGCCTGAGCTTTTTATACAACATACTTCCCGTTTTTGTAAACCTGGTGTGAAATTTGTTTAAAGAATTTGCAACCACAAATTACACGAATAAGCGAGAATAAAGACGGATGGAAAAATCCATCATGTATTATTGTTTTTAAATAATGTAGTTAAATAGTCCTTGCATCTGGGATTTTTTTATTAGTTAATTCTTTTTACCACAAAGATCACAGAGACTCTACACAGAGTTCACAAAGTGAAATTTATTTCATTTGCTTATAAATATTCTCTGTGTCCTTTGTTTGAAACTTTCTTTGTGTCCTCTGTGGTTAATTCTTTTAAGGCAAAGATATTACAATAGGGAAAGAAAATATAAATCTATTACTTGTGTCCTATATATAATTGGCTAAGTTAAGAAAGTATTTAAAACTTTCGTTTTTTCTAACTAAATTATTGTTTGTATATTCATTTCGTTGCATTAATTTGAAGAAATGAAAAAATGTTTGAAGAAAGAAAAGTCCATTTGAAATTTGAGGTTTGATTTGATATAATTTTTTACCAGTGCCGAGGTAGCTCAGTTGGTAGAGCAGCGGACTGAAAATCCGCGTGTCGGCGGTTCGATTCCGCCCCTTGGCACCATTTTTATTCCATACTCTAAATGGGAACAGAACTAAACATTGTAAGAGAAATGGCTTACATTGTGGCATGCTGGAATAGCTCAGTCGGTAGAGCGGGTCACTCGTAATGACCAGGTCCGGGGTTCGATTCCCCGTTCCAGCTCCATTCCATATAGACCTTATAATCCTCCCTGAACATTCTATAATAAAATGAATTGTCGAAATATCAATTAAAAATATTTTTTAACAGAATATTTAAAAGTTGAAAAAAACCATTCCATATAAGTATAATTTATAAAATTTTCAATAAAATCAATCAAAACAAAGGATAGAAACCAATATGGAATCAAGACTTTCTTACAGTACATCCGATGTAGCAAAGTATTGTCATGTTACAGCAGACACAATTCGCAAATGGGCAGAAGCAGGCAAAATACGGGTGTTTAAGACACCGGGAGGACATCGCCGAATTCGTCGTGATGATTTGCTTCGCTTTCTGCGCGAGAATAACATGCCTATCCATGAAGATTTAGGAAATGCGGGTGTAAAGATATTAGTAGTGGATGATGAGAAGGCAGTTATTTCTGTTATTCGTAGATTTTTGGAAAGGGCACAGACGCCGTTCCAGATTGAGATGGCGATGGATGGATTTGATGCGGGGCAGATGGTTGCGACATTTCAGCCTGATATTATCTTTCTTGATTTGAGGTTGCCGGGACTGGATGGTTTTGAGGTTACACGGAGAATAAAATCAAATCCTGATACTTCGCATATTAATATTATTGCAATGACGGGCTATTATCAAGGGGAAGTAGCCAATCGTGTACTGGAACTGGGTGCAGCGATTTTATTACAAAAGCCTTTCACGCCGGATGACCTTCGTAAGGCACTTGCGAAAGTAGGGGTAGATATTAGTTAATTTCCGTTACTGCTCTATATTATAATTGTCACTTTATTTTTAATTCTTGTTCTGGGACTTTTTTTAATTTTAATAATGTTTAAGGATAAAAAGGATTTTATTATGCAAATTCGTGCTTTAGAAAAATTGGATAATTACAAACCGTATCCAGGTCCTCTGGTGTTGGTGATTATGGATGGAGTAGGTATAGGGAAACGGGATGAGAGCGACGGTGTTTACATGGCAAATACACCGATGTTAGATACATTATTTGAGGAACCGTTGTTTGCAAAATTAAAGGCACATGGAACAGCGGTAGGTCAGCCAAGTGATGAGGACATGGGAAATTCGGAAGTGGGACATAATGCATTAGGAGCAGGTCGTGTTTTTGCTCAGGGAGCACGGCTTGTAAATGAAGCCATAGCAGAGGGTAGAATTTATCAGGGGAAGGCATGGCAAAGTATCATGGAGCGGGTTCGTAATGGAGGAACTTTGCATTTTATCGGTTTGCTATCCGATGGAAATGTGCATAGTCATATAAATCAGTTGTTGGCAATTATAAAGCATTGTGCAGAAGAACGCTTTCCAAAAGTGCGTGTGCATATATTGACAGATGGACGGGATGTAGCGGAACGGAGTGCTCTTGTATATATAGAACAGTTGGAACAGGTATTGGCAGAGTGCAATCAAAATGGATTGGATTATTGTATTGCATCGGGTGGTGGTAGAATGATAGTAACGATGGACCGATATGAAGCGGATTGGCGTATTGTGGAACGGGGCTGGAAAGCCCATGTTTTGGGAGAAGGAAAACAGTTTTCGTCGGCAAAGGAAGCGGTAGAATTTTATTACCAAGACCCGACTGTAAACGACCAATTTTTAGGTGAGTTTGTAATTGTTAAAGATGGTAAGCCGATAGGAACAATTGAGGATGGGGATGCGGTAATTTTCTTTAATTTTCGTGGGGACCGTGCGATAGAGTTGTCGCGTGCGTTTGAAGAAGATAATTTTCCGTATTTTGACCGTAAGCGACGCCCCAATGTTTTTTACGCGGGTATGATGCAATATGACGGGGATAAATTTATACCGAAGAATTTTTTAGTAGAACCACCACAGATTGAAGGGACAATTAGTGAATATCTTTGTGCATCGGGGGTAAAGAGTTATGCAATATCCGAGACACAGAAATTTGGGCATGTGACCTATTTCTGGAATGGAAACAAATCAGGCTATGTAGACCCGAAATTGGAATTGTTTGAGGAAATAACATCAGACCAGGTGCCGTTCCAGCAAAGACCCTGGATGAAGGCGGGCGAGATAACAGATGCGGTATTGAAGCAGATTGAGGCTGGGGATTATAAATTTATACGATTGAATTTTGCGAATGGTGATATGGTAGGACATACGGGGATAGCCCCTGCGGTGCGTATTGCAGTGGAGACGGTAGATTTATGTCTTACAAGGATTTATAATGCAGTCAAAGCGGTAGGGGGTGTTCTTGTGGTAACGGCAGACCATGGAAATGCTGACTTGCTTTTTACAGAAAAAAAGGGTAAGCGTGAACCGCATGTGGCACATACATTAAATCCTGTTCCGTTTATCATTAAGGATTTTTCACAAACAAATAAGTTCCGTTTAACTGGGATACAAAATCCCGGATTGAGTAATGTAGCAAGTACACTTTGTAATCTTTTAGGGTTCAAAGCCCCGAAGGAATACGACCCGTCTTTAATTGAACTTGTCTAATTATTTCAATTATTTTCTTCACTGAATAATTGTGCTAATAATTTTCGGGAAGTCTGGACGATTTTTATTCCTGCATTGGGTTCCATAAAACTACTGCGAGCGGTTAGTATTTCATATCCTCCTTCGTCAAAGGCTTCTGGTGTTGGACAGTAACCGGTGTAACCGTTGGAAATTTCGGAAATCATGGTATATTTTGCAGGTGAAGATTTTTTGATGTCTAATCCTAATCGGCAAAACATCTCGGTAGGGTTAGAAACAATAACTAAATCGCCTATTCTCATGGCAGTGATTTCGACATCAACAACACCTCCCATACGCTCTTTCATCTCTCTTAATAACTGAATTTCTCGCTGATATATCTCCGATTGTGCAGAGCCTAATCCTGATTTGACCTGATATTTTTCTTCATCTAAATTACGAATTGCAACGCGAATGGTTTCGGTAGCGGTGTCTATTGTTACAGTATCTTGATATTTCGTCCACAAGAAAAGTTGATATACTTTACACGCCAGGGTCTCCCCTATTCGTTTAGACCATTCTGGACCTGATTCCGCAGGTTCTTCTTCTCGTAAGTTATTTATCTGCGTTACATCGCCACAGGCACCATTTAAGAAAACAATAGGGATAGTCATACCCCATTGTTTTCTTAAAAAGTCACGAAGATGGTAAACATAATCAGCGGAAAATAACAAACCACTGAAGACAGTCCCGTGCAAGGCATAATTAATAACGGCACTTAATATAGTTCCATCTTCTTTTTTGATAAACATGGCTAATATTTGTGGGTCAACGGGTCCTGCGGGAGCAACTATCTGTGGATTTTTCCAACCGGGATGAGTTATAACCGTTCCATATTTCATATAAAATCGGCGGTTAAAGGCGATGCCCTCTTGTTCTCCTTCAGCGAAGCCTATTTTTGCTTTTGTAAGATTATTCCATGCTGTCTGGATACCTTCAACTATTTTCGTTTCAACCATGGAACAATATTCGGGGTCGCGTTCGGATGAGAAAACATCAACAATAGGACCTCCGTGATGGGTATGTGATGCGGAAATGATGATATTCTGTGGCGGTAACGGAATTTTATCTGAAATTTTTGTTCGAACTCCTGCAACAATATCGCCGGGGATAAATAAGGAATCAATAGATACGATAGCGACAGCCGTGTTTGCATTTTTCAAAACCAATGTGTTGAGTTCTAATGGATCATGTGTTCCCTTAGAAATTGCTTTTCTAAAACCGCCGGGCATTTCTTTGCCAGGTTCCGGGGTAATATCTACGGTAGAAGTTCCTGCAAGAATTTCTGCTTCTGCATAGAGATAGTTAAAGAAAAGGCATAGCATTACAAAGGAAATTGCAATTGCTTTCTTCATCATTTTTCGTTCTCCTCTGGTTAAAATCGTATTTCAAAACCTACGCACAGGTGAGGTTCCTGTGGATGTTTGGTAATAACTTCAAACTCTTGCTGGACATTTGCCCATTCCTCAGGCAGACAACCCCCGTAAAGATAATCAAGTGCAATCCCCTTTTGTGCGAAGGAATCAGCCAGGTCTTTGGGAGGTTTGATATAAAAGCGATAATATCGTCCAATTTCTTGCATTCCTATTCGGCGATAGAACCTCTGGGCATTACGGTCCTGACTCCAGTATTCTAAACGATGAAACCCTTTTTTAATAGCGTCTTGAATAGTAGCATCAATCAATTGTTTCCCGATGTTTTTTCCGTGATATTCGGGAAGTCTTCCAAATTCAAGGACATAACCTCCGAGGCTGTCTTTGTTCCAGCAAAGTTCACCGAGTTCATTTTCGTATTGGACATCTGTCAATCCAACGATTTTATTATTGCAAATAGCAACCAATCGTGTACTTTGATGTCCTTCGTATATAGGTCGCTCTTGAATAACGAGGTTCCATGCATGTGAAATGCTCATAATAATAGCATGCACTTTTAACCATTCTTCTCTGTCTTCATCGCGGTATTCCCGAATAATTATCTCTTCCATTTTCATATTCCTATTGTTCTAATGGGTTATATTCCTCTGTCTCTGTATATAATACTTCACCAGCGGTGAGCGTTCCTTTTCGAGGCCAGAGCCACATTATTGGGGAAAGGGTAAATGCGGTAAGTAGCGTGATAGAGCCTTTAGCCGTTGCAATCTCTGCAGGAAAACGGGGATGGAGAACAGTCCCCGGTTTTACGGATATTTCTTTATCATTAACCCTGACACGGGTTACATAGACAGTTCTGCCTTTGTAGGTAAATCGCGTTAGAATGGTTTGGGATAAGGCACGAATCTGGCGGTCAATTTCAATAGCCGGAACATCCCAATGAATAATAGCGTCGTTCACAGTAGGTTTGGGGTCATAAGAAGCCAGGTCAGGATTTTGAGGTTCACCGTGTAATCCTTCTTTTTCAATACGATTTACAACTTCTAATACCATTGTCTTTGCCATTTCAGAAGCCCGACAATACACCGAGTAAGCAGTGTCTGTGTCGAGAATAGGAAAGGACTGCTGTGCGACAATAGGACCGGTATCAATGCCCTCATCCATTATATGAAAAGTAACACCGGATTGTTTATCACCATGTCGTATTACCGCGTAAAAAGGATTGGGACCGCGATGGCGAGGCAATAAAGACGAATGGACATTAATGCAACCAATTTTGGGGATGGATAATATTGGTTTTTTAAAGATAATACCAAAGCCACAGGTGATAATCAGGTCAGGTGATAATTCTTTTATTGGTTTTAGTTCTTTCTCGTTCATTTTATCAATCCAGAAAACAGGGATACGGTGTTTTCGGGCGAAACGCAGGATACTATCATGCCCACCGAACAAACCCAAAAATAACTGATTGATAAATCGTCGGACACCTTTGGTTTGCCTTCCATTTTGAAGGATTCCGATAATCTGGTGCTGACTTTTTATTAAGGGTTCAGCAACACAAACACCTAATTTCCCTGTGCCTGCAATAAGGATACGCATCAGAAAACCTTTTTTGAATCAACCAATATGGTGACAGGACCATCATTCACTAATGAGACAAGCATGTGCGCTGCAAATACTCCTGTTTCTACATGGATACCTTTATTACGAACTATTTCTATAAATTTTTCATAATAAAGAATTGCTTTTTCAGGTCTTGCGGAGGTGCTAAAAGAAGGGCGTCTTCCACGACGACAATCTCCATGCAGGGTAAATTGAGAAACAACCAGCATTTCACCATTAACATCCTCTAAGGATAGATTGAATTTACCTTCTGCATCATTGAATATACGCAAACCGATGATTTTCTCTGCTGTGTATTGAATATCGGCTTCATTGTCCTGTTCATCTATGCTAAGTAAAACAAGCAGACCATGCCCAATTTTACCCACAATCTGATTATCTACTGTTACACTTGCATTTAATACTCTCTGAACTACTGCTCGCATGTTGTCCTTTCTGAATAATAATGGTGCATTTTTGTTATTATAAATGAAAATACTAAAAAACGGTTTTATAATTATATTTAGAATGGGTATAAAATAAAAATTGGGTATGGATATATTAACGAAGATAAGTGATGATGTTAACTATTTAGCAGGAGCAACGATAACAAGAAGATATGGAACTGAAGGGGAACTGTTATGCTCGGAATATATTCGGAATCGTTTATTAAACATGGGTTTACAGCCCGTTATTGAACCTTTTAACTGCTCTCGTGAAACATTTCAGATTTTTTCTCTTTATTGGATAGAGTTTATTTTTGTCATATTATTGTCTGTATTTTTCCCATTAGCAGGATTTATCTATGGGGTGATTGTTTTTATTCTTTATTTATTAGAAATTTCGGGGCATTTTAGCCTTTCAAAATTTGTCCCTGAATATCAGTCTCAAAACATTCATACGGTGATACGGAATCAGGAATTATTTGATGAGCCTAAATACAGAATTGTTTTTCATGCAAATTATGACTGTGGTATATCTCATTTTCTTTATTCTAAAGGAGTCATAAATTTTCTCCCTGTGTTTCATCACTTAATTGTGATTTGTATGCTGGTGGTTTTGGGGATAAGTCTTCGTGATGAATTAAGTAATATTGTTCCATGGCAGGATAATATCTCCATGTTGTGCCGTATATTTGTAGGAATTATATTAGGAACGGCGAGTTTTGTTGCTCTAATTGCAACAGCCAATGAAGAGGATACACGAGGGGCTAATTTTAATGCTTCTGGGGTAGCATGTCTATTAGGTCTGGCAGAGGCTCTGTCTGAACAACCATTGAAAGATGTGGAGATTCATTTTGTTTTTTCAGGGGCATATCAATGCTGGATGTCAGGATTGCGGCATTTCTTGAAGAAAAATCCTTTACCTAAAAAAGAGACTTTGTTTATTAATGTGGAAGGAGTTGGTTCCGGGGATTTACATATCATTACGCGTGAAAGTATGATATTCACTTTTCATGTAGATAAAGAGATTTTAGAATTTATTGAGAGGCATAATTTTTCTTCGGAAATAGCAAAAGCCGATTCTTTGCCTCTGCCTACTTCATCGTATATGGTGGCTTTGCATGGATACAAATGTTTTACAATTATGGGTCTGGATAAAGATAAAAAACCGATATATTGCAATCAAATCGAAGATACGACATTAAATGTAGATGAAAAGAAAATTCAGAAAACGAGTGAAATTTTATCTAAGTTCGTGATGTTATGGACAGAAGAAAGAAAATAAACCTATCTATTTTTATAATGTTGAGCAATTTATTTACAATATATCCACAAAAAAAAGAAAGGAGTTATCTATGAATGTAAATCCAAATATTTTCCGTGAATATGATTTGCGTGGCATCGCAGGTAAAGATTTGACCGAAGATATTATGGAACTTTTGGGGAAAGCGTATGTTGCCTATATGAAATCGAAAAGAGCCATACATAAAAATCTTGTGGTGGTTGGTAGGGATGGTAGAGTTAGTAGTAAAAGTTTTAGCCGTGCTTTGATTGATGGTATCACAGAAGCGGGGATGAATGTGATTGATATCGGTGAAGTGCCAACACCTTTGACATACTTTGCAATGAATACGATTGAAGTAGATGGCGGTTTAATGATAACAGCCAGCCATAATCCCGGGGAATATAACGGGTTAAAAATAGGTGTGGGCAAAACGACTATTTATGGGGAACAAATACAGGAATTTCGCAAGTATGTGGAGGCAGGGAATTTTCCTGTTCGTAAGAAAGAGGTATCCATAACAAAAATAAATATTGTGCCGAAGTATCAAAAACGGATATTGAAGGATATTAAATTAAAACGGAAATTAAAAGTGGTTGTTGATGCAGGTAATGGGGTTGGTGGTGTAGTTGCGGTTCCTTTGTTCAGGGAATTGGGTTGTGAGGTAATACCTCTTTATTGTGAAGTGGATGGAAACTTCCCGAATCATCATCCGGACCCGACCAAAGAATCTAATTTGAAGGAATTGATTAAAACAGTAAAGAAACACAAAGCGGATGTCGGTATTGCGTTTGATGGGGATGTTGACCGTTTAGGGGGGTGTGATGACCAAGGGAGAATGTTATGGGGCGACCAGTTATTGGTGTTATTTGCAAGGGATATCTTGAAAGATAAGCCCGGGGCAACGATTTTGGGTGAGGTGAAATGTTCGCGGAGTATGTATGAAGAAATAAAAAAAGCGGGTGGAAATGCTGTAATGTGGCGGACAGGGCATTCGCACATTAAATCCGCGATGATACAGTTAAAGGCACAAGTAGCAGGTGAAATGAGTGGACATATCTTCTTTAAACATCGCTGGTATGGTTTTGATGATGCGATATATTCTGCATGCAGACTTCTTGAACTAATTGCTAATGGTGGCAAACCGCTAAGCGCACTGATAGATACCATTCCGAAAAAACACTCTACCCCGGAATTGGAAATCCCCTGCCCAGATGATAAAAAATTTGATGTAGTTGCAAAGGCAACGAAATATTTTCAAGAAAAAGGATACGAGGTGATCACTATTGATGGAGCCCGAATTGAATTTCCAGATGGCTGGGGACTGCTCCGTGCATCTAACACATCACCCAAGTTAGTAATGCGGGTGGAGGCAGATACAACAAAGCAGATGGATCAAATTCGCAAATTGATTGAAGATACTCTTAAGCAAATCAATACATAATTTTTCACGATAAAGTTAAATCCCTATTAGGGCATTCTATATACTCAAATTTACACCCCAAAAGTAAGTTTATCTGTAAATTAAAATGGAAATTGGGGGAGGTCCTGAATGCGTGTTTGTTGGATAAATTCGTAACAACGCTTTTTGATTTCTTCACTCGTAAGAGATAATAAACGGCGGGGTCCGAAGGATTCACATGTAAAGGAGGCAATTACAGTGCCAATTACTGTTGCCTGCCGTAATACTTCGGGTTCGACACTGTTTCTGTATGCGAGATATCCCATAAAACCACCAGCGAAACTGTCGCCAGCACCTGTAGGGTCTACAACATTTTCTAATAGGTATGCGGGTAACATAAAAGTTTCTTCATCTTCAAAGAATAAAAGACAACCATGTTCCCCTTTTTTGATAATTAGGACATCGGGACCTAAAGCAAGGATTTCGCTACTGGCTTTTTTTAAGTTTTCTTCACCGGATAATTGTCTTGCTTCAGAATCGTTAATAAAAAGAATGTCAACACGGCTTAGAACTTCCTGCAAATCATCCGGGGTCGTCTCTATCCAAAGATTCATGGTATCCATGCCTGTAAAACGCGGGAAAGCCTGGCGTAATACATCTAATTGTAAGGAGGGATTAATATTTCCGAGGAATAGGTAGGGAACTTGTGAGATTTCTTTAGATATTGTGGGTTTGAATGTCTCAAAAACATTAAGTTGTGTATCTAATGTGTCGCGTTGATTTATATCTTTATGGTAGCGACCCGACCAGCGGAATGTTTTTCCATCTACCTGTTTTAATCCGTCAATGTTAATATTCCGTGATTGGAGAATCTGGATATATTCTTGAGGAAAATCAGTCCCAATGACACCAATCATGTTCACACGAGTAAAGAAAGAAGCCGAAATGGAAAAATAAGTTGCAGCACCGCCTAATTCTAACTCACATTTTCCATAAGGAGTTTCTACGGAATCTAATGCTACAGAACCAACTACTGTTATATCCATTTTTATATTTTTTCCTTATGTTGTTATTTTCATTTTGAAATTAATTTGCTACTGCTTTGAAATCGTATTTTCTAACATTCCATTCTTCTTCGCGAATTCGTTTCTTTAATTGGTTATTAAACTGGGAAACCATACCTTGCAAACTGTCTGCGTCACCTTCTAAAAGGACTTTTTCAAAGAAATTTCTGAAGAATTTTTGTTCTTTTGATACTTGCAGGACATGAGTGATGATTCCCATCAGAGCATCGGTTTGTGGGGTTATATCTAATTTTATAATCTCATCAATCATTGTTGATAAATCAAAAGGTTTCCATTGCAGGTATTTTGCTGAATTTTGTTCTCCAGCAAGCCATTCTATGTATTCGGTAGGATTTACATTAAAATTAAATGAATCCATATTTTCCCACCACATTGAATCCGGTAATAGGTACACAGGTGCAACCTGGACACTGTCGGGTTTTATTCGTTTTACAAATCGCAATGTTTCTGCGAAGGTATGACGGTCCTCCTCTGGACAGGGATAGGAGCATTGTATTGTGGTAAAGAAGTGAGAAGCCACAAAGGCAGATATAGCGGTTTCTAAGGAACTAATAGTTCGCATAATACCGTAATATTTTGATAACAATCGTTGACTGCCTGTTGGGACATTTACAGAGACGGCTCGACAGCCAGAAAGGTGTAAACTATGTACCCAATCCCCCTGAATATTCAAGCAATGGAAATTGCGGGAATATGTTATGAAGTGAGGTGATTTTAACAAAGCCAGAGACAGCGATTGAACATCGGAAGGGTTCGCCATTTCTCCTTCAATATGGAAGGTCCAGGTACCATATTTTTCTTTGAGTTTTCCTATCTCTTCCAGAAGATTTTCGGGACTCGCACTTATATAGTGTTTTAGCGTATAGGGTTCTGAATAACCGAATCTACCATCTCTTACCTGTTCTAATGTAAATATATTTAATTTGCCACCTTTCTGGAGTGCATCATAGTTGTCATAGGAAGGCGTAGGTAAATCATCGAGGGTTAATAGGCGGTTCACAGGTCCAATACGAATTTCATTCCCTTCGAGATAAACATAATTAGGAACTGAATGCAGGTCTTTCCCGAAAGCAAGATGTTCCCACAACGGCAGGATGGAAATCTCACTGTGATTAATCAATATACCGTTAAATTCGGGAATGTTTGTAATAACATAGGGACCTGTATGATTGATATAAGGACCGGCTCCTATTATATGAATCTTATTTTGGGCTTCTTCTTTTCTTATTTCATCAGCAAGAATACGAGCAACAATAAGGTCTTCCCTATTTTCTATCCAGAATAATATACAAACGGTGTGAGAAGAAATTTTTATGTTTTGATATATCCAGCGCAGGTATGAATTCCTAATATCTTTTTTTGGTTTCCCACTGCCCAGTAATCGGGAAAGCCATAATCCTATTTTGTGTTCTTTTGTATCATTTTTACCAATACATTTATTTGTTGTATCATCAGAACAGTATTGAATTGCTTCGGGAATACCAAAATCATAAATTGTAGTATCTACATTGTTATCTTGTAAAATCTGAGACATAACAGCGATAGAGCGTTTTGGAGTGAAAACTTTGATGTCCTTAAAATTTGCTGGAGCATATACGAGGATAAATTGGCTCATATTCAGTATCCTATATGTTGTATACTATTTATAGGTTACAATTATTTTATAACCACTATATATTGTATATAAAAGTATATTAGCATATAAAATTGTATATTTCAACATTTTTTGTAAAAAATTTTTCAATATTTTGGGAGAAAAGAATATGACGAATAGTAAAAATTGTGTATTACTAATTAGTGGTGGACTTGATTCCGTAACTCTTTTACATTATCTTGTAAGGCAGGAACAGTATAAGAATGTGTTTGGACTATCATTCTTGTATGGGCAGAAGCATTCTCGGGAAATTGAATGTGCAAGATGGCAGATGAATTTTTTGGGGATGGAACATCATACTATTGTAGATTTATCAGTGATATCTCCCCTTTTGAAAGATGGTTCAACCTTAATAAAAGGGAGCCCCGATATACCCCAATTAAATGAAATCCCCTTAAATGAACGAATACAACCTCCTACTTATGTGCCAAACCGTAATATGATTTTTTTATCTCTGGCATCTGCATGGGCAGAATCATCAGGTATTTCTGATGTATTTTATTCTGCACAGGCTCATGATGAATATGGATATTGGGATTGCACCGAATCTTTTGTAATAAGAATGAATCATGTGCTGGCTCTTAATCGGAAACACTGTATTACCATACATGCACCTTTTTTAAAAATGACGAAAAAAGATGTTTTAGCATTGGGTTATCAATTAGGTGTGGATTATGCTCATACATGGAGTTGTTATCGTGGAGAGGAAAAAGCATGTGGCAATTGCCCTACCTGCATCGAACGATTAAAAGCATTCAAAGAAATCGGACAAAAAGACCCTCTTCCCTACCTCAACAAAGAATAAAAAGATAATTTAAAGAAAAACGAGGAAGTTCATATTAAAATAGAACAAATTCCACTTTGTGAAATTTAGGTAAATTTCTATACTCTCTGTGGTAAAAGAATAAACCACAAAGGACACAAAGGGAATTTCAAACAAAGGACACAGAGAATGTTGATAAGAAAAATATGTGAGGGCTAAAACCTTTCGTTCCTACAATGTAATTCCTTTTTATGAGTGTGAAATTAAATACCCGAAGCGAGGACGCTTCAGCTACGGTAAGGATATTGATTTAAGAATGTAAGGGCGAAACATGTCTCGTCCTTACGGTATATTGATTGCATATCAATTTTATAATGGGGACCTGCGATATTGACAGGATTTAACGAAATTTACGAATAGGGCGATTAGCCAATCGCCCCTACAAGACATTTTCTTTTTATAAGGGTGAGAAATTAAATACCCGAAGCGAGGACATTCAGCTACAAAAAACAATTTGACATGATTTACAGGACTAACAGGATTTATATGGCACAAATGCACGAATCTTAAACGAATTTTAGGGTTACAGATTTATATCTCAATACTTCTAAATTTTCATTTATTTCTTTAGTTTATTGTCTATGAATTTTACTCCATTACTTAGCGTGTCAGGGTTCGACAGCCTCACCCACCAGCAAGTTTAAATGAGTTCTAAACCCGATGCTACCTATGTTCTATAATTTTTAAAGTAAAATAAACTAATTGAATTTTTTATAAATAATCGAAAAACATTTTTAAAAAATTATTTTGAACTTATTTATTAATTATGATTTTCTCTTACCTACTCTTCCAATTTATAGGGACCTGCCCCTATTACTTGTTCCGTTTCTACATCCACCCAAATTACGCCATCGTTTTCTCCATAGTCATACCATATAAACGGTATTTCCCAGACATACAAATAATTTCTTTCCCCTAAGAGATCATCCGAGGTTGTAAAGGCATCTACCGAAAATGTTATTACTATCCTACCTTTTTTAGTATTATCTAAAAATGCCGGGGTATTGTTTGGATGTGGTTCTATTTTGAAATATTCCTCATTTTTCTTTATAAGCCATTCCTGAGCTATATCCCAGGCTTTTTTCTCAGTATCCAGAGGAGGTTTTCTATTAACAGGTGTTCTTAAAGGAATAAAAACAAAATTAATTATTTCTCCTGTGTCTGAAAATACATCTATTTGGAAGCCTGCCATTCTACAGGGTATCCCTTCATAGGTAATTTCTTTATACACTCTCCAGAAATCTCTTGCAGATGGTAATTGAAAGGTATAAGCATCCTTATTTAAGGGTAATTCAAAATATTCTAATATAGGCTTAATTTTTTCAAATATTTCTTCTTCTGGAATAATTGTACTGATGTCTTTTATATTCTTTATCCATTTTAATCTTTTTTGTTCCTTTTCGTCATCAACAAACCGATATATTCTGAAAGGGCTATTAGTAAAGTAAATAGTATAATAAAATTCGCCTATTTTTATTGATGCTCCTTCCATATAATTTTTAATCTGGGGAAAATAAACCGATGGATTTGATGGATTTTTCTTGAACATTTGAATAGTTATTTCATTTGAATCTATTGATTTCTTTAAATATCTTTCAAAGAACTCTTTTATGTGTTCCTGATTTTCTTCCCCATATACTAATTTTATTGAAACAAAAAAGAAGATAATTATACAAAAAGAAAATAAAATTAAAAGTCTTTTGTTATTGATATTATTTTTAATACAACCAATCCATTTATTCATATTTATTAATATAATAACATCCTATTACCTGCTTTGTTTCTGGCGAAATAAAAATATATTTATCTATTATTTCTATCCTTTCATTATTCCTCCCAATTACCCGCATCTTACAAGATATTTTCATCTCATACGCATAAAAATATCCCGGTCTCTCAAGAAAATTAGTAGTTATTCTATCTAAGGATATATTACATCTATAGTATCGGTTTAATAATTTAGCAGATTCATATAATGCACGCAGATTCATTGGCAAATACCCATTTTCTTTGAAATATGCTTCCCGAAAAACATTAGGAGCAATAACCAACCGAGGAGAAATATCTTCTACTATATAATCTTCACAATTTAAATACTTTTTCTCGCTTTGAATCCAGTTTTCTACAATGGCTCTACCTTCTTCGAAACCAATTGTTTCCTTCGGTATCTTGTTCTTTATAGGAAACGGTTTTACACAAAACACACTTACTATCTCTCCTGTAATACCATTTACCTCACATTCAAATATAGGTCTTACAACAGGTATCCCTTCCCATTCACTTAAATTAAATCTATAGTATATATTGCCACTTATATTTCTAACCTGTATCTTTTCTCTGTCTTCTGGTAAATTGTAATATCTCAATACTTTTTTTATTTTTTCAAATGCCACTTCTTGAGGACACAATAGACGCCAGGGAACTCCTAAAAATCCTTTATATTCAAGATACAGACTCTTTTCAGAGATAGAACTGCAGTCACAAAATTTATCCAAACCAAATCTATAAAATTTATTTTGATTGATATCTTTTATAAGATAATAATAAACATCATCCGTATCTACCCTAATAATCCAGCAAAGATCAAATGGACGCCATACTCTTTCCATATTGTAATAATATTTATCCTTCTCCACTGATAGAATCTTTATTTTTTTAGGTTCTTTTCTTAATACTTCTCTGAAAAATACCATTATTTCATCTTCCAGACCATCAGGAATAGGTATTTTTTTTCCATTCAATATCTCATTAATTTCCTTATCAATCCATTTGCATAAGATAGTTTGAGTGATATAATCACTACTGCTATATATAATATTTTTTACCCCTTTCTTTATATTGTTTTTCCAATTTGAAAGTGTTGAAAGAAAGCCATCCGAATAAGAAACAGAATTTATAAGGAAAATAAAAAGTAAGGCAATTACAACTATCCTAACTTTTACATCCTTTCTTCTATTCAACATATAATATTAACAACCTTTAATTTTATATACTATTCTTTAATATTATATTACCATTTCCCACCACGGTGACATATTGTGAAATATTAGCAGCCTGGGCTGCTATGGATTTACTCTCATTAATTGTCTTTCCCTCTGAAATACATCTCCAGAACACTTCATCAAAATAACCAGCAGTTTGTGGAACAAGTTCACCTATAAAAGCAAGAAGACATTGGGCGTTAAATGCTTGCATCCATTCTTCCGCTTGTTCACCACAATGACATGCTAAAAGATATACAAATAAGAACGCATGTACATGACCCTGAATATTACAATCTCTGCTAACACATACTTCAGGACACGTACTACATTTATCACAATATGCATCACAAATTGCCATAGATTGTAAAGCAAGATGTCCAGGTCCTCCATGACCTGCAAAACAGAAAATATCATACTTATAAAGATTAGGCAACCATGTATATGCATTATTTGTCGTAATAACATCAACTCCAAAACAAAGAGATTGTAATGTAATATCTGCACTCGTGCCTACAAAAGCAGGATCAAGACCAGAAGGTTCAACAACTAATGCTCTATTTGTAAATACTGCATCTACTGATAAACCATATTTATCGGGTGGAACATGAATACCATCTCCAAGCCATTTATTCATATATATTTCTAATCCGTTATAAGTTAGATGTAAATTCGGATATTCTTCTATTTTCCAATGAGAGAATTTAAGTCCTCTACAAGGGATTGCATAAAGAACTACATTATTATGACAAATGCCCTCATTTATATAAGGAGGATCCCATTGATAAGGATAGGGATTCCATTGATATGGCTTTCTTCTAAAAGAACCCGATTGAGGATAAAGATTAGCATCTACTTGAACTACGCCGCCTTTACCATCAACTATTTCAATATTACCATTCGAATTATATTTTTCAATAACCTGTCCTGTGCCTAATGCTACACGGTCACAAATATAAGCCTTACAATTATTATATGAATTAAAATTTATAGTATTTGAATATTCGTCTTGTACTGGATTTACGAAATATTTTGACGAACCATGTAACCAAAATTTGAAAGCCTGTGTCCAATATGGTTCTACCCCAAAAGCAAATTTAACCGGGTCATTTATATAACCATTATATTTAAAATATCCACATGGCATCAATGTACCACGTTGACCATTAGCAAAAAATATCTCATTTCCATTTCCTCCCTCGCTACTTAATTCTAAAAATTTAAAAGTCATATTGTCTCGATAAAAAGCAATAGGAGAAAGTTCGATATTTGTATCTACAATCAATTCAACATTTTGCTGATTCCAAATAGTAGATACAGCACTATCGAAGTATTCTGACCAAAATATACTTTTATGTTGACAAATATATGGAGGGTCACAAGGAGGATTAAAATTAGGATTTAATTCAGCAGATAAAGTAGCTAATGAACCTTTATCAAAATACATTTTCTTATATCCAGTATCAATTGTTGACCATTCCAATTCATCATATCCCCCTGATATATTAACAGTATTGAAAGCATTTTTGTACCAACTTACTTTTACAAATTTTTTCTTTTCTTCTACAAAAGCACACATATTGGTATTATCAATTATTTTAATTGCTGTAATATTGCTTGGTGAACTAGAAGTAATAAGGTCAGGAGGCGTTACATACCAATAAGAAAAGACATAATCATCATTAGGTTCAAATTGAACAATAACTATATCACCCATTTTATATGGTCCTTCAGGTGTAATAGTTATCTGACCAGAATTCGCAAAATTACTTGTAACAGTCAAGGAATATTGTCTTCCCTCACATTCACTACACATAGTTAATCTATCCGGATCCGGGGGGCAACCGATAATGAAAAGGGAAAATAAACAAATGAGTAATAGAATAAAATTTGATAGATATGAAGAAATCAACCTTTTCATATTTATATCCTCCTATTGTTTTTGCTATTTCTGGTTCATATATATTTCCTTAGTAATTGCAATATAGTTTCGTGGTTAAAAAACAAAGATTATTTCATTTCGTTCACTTGTTGGTTGTATTCTAATTTCTTCGAAGGTTGTCTCTGCTGGGCTTCCATTTTTGCTCGCAAATCTGCATTCGGTGTATGTTCCGCTATATCCTGATAATACGCTGTCACCTTGTCTAACTCACCCGACAGACGACTGCCATCTATCTCTACCGTTATCATCTCCAAACTTGCATCTATTGGGCTTTGCTTTATTCGTTTCGCCCAGTAGGAAGCACTTTTACCTACTCTGGAACCTGGATACTTTTCTGTTAATCCTCCATACACCTCTTCTGCTTCCGTATACCAGCCGTATTTGGTAAAATATTTGCCTATAGTTTCTAAAATACGAGCCTGCTCGTTATATAAATTTATATCCACTACTCCCGGTAACACACCCCATCCTAATATGTTACGAGATAATTCCTGCATTTGTTTTGCTTCATGAGTCTTCTGTAAATATTCGCCTAATACCAATTTTGCCCGTATATATGCTGCATCGGTGGCATCAGTCCGTTTAATAAGTTCTTCCAGACTATCCCTGACTACCTCATTCCTTTTTAATCTTTTGCTTAATTGGCTCAATATTACTATCTGTCCATACTGACACACTTTATCCTGTTCCTCAACTATACCCCGGGCTAATTTCTGTATTCCTGTTTCTATCTCTAATCGGTCTTGCTCCAATTCACTTATCTTACCAAGCATACACCCTAAACTCGAGATTTCCGTCTCTATACCTGTAAGCACATTGGCTCCATAAATAGGTAATACCTCTACTACACGCTCAAAAAAATATTTCTGTTTTTCTATATCTTTTAAATATTGTTTATTTATGTATTCCATTATCGGGAGTAATGACATTTGACGAACTATCACTAAATCTTTATACGATTTAGCCATCTTCAAGGTATTCATACAGAACTGTAACGGGTCTTCTTTAAAATATTCTCTCGGCATACCTAACATACATATAGCAGAGGCGATAAACTGCACACCCCGATGATCACTTTTTGTCAATCCATACAACTTAACATAGCCGGCATATTTCATTACATCTTTTTCGTTAAGCAATACTAAACTACTGATTAACTCATCTGTGGGATATTTACCGAAATTTTCTATTCGGTTATTTCCTATACCTCGTTCAAATTCTATAATTCCAAAATTGCCACCCATATATTGTTCCATACCAAAGATAAATAATTGGACAGGGCTTATCATTATATCTGCACATTGCACATCTTCTGCTGGCATTTCACGGAACAAATATACTAATCGTTTTAATCCGTCTTGTCCTTTGCCAGAACATATATCCGAGTATGCTGATTGCTCTTCGGTCTTAACTTTTTGCAAAAATACAGTGTCTAAACTATAAGAACTTGCAGGAAGTAGATTATGAGCGAGTGCTACAAAGCAGAAAAAATAGATGGTCTTTTTCATAACTTATCCTCCTCTTTTAAGGTTTGTTTTTATTCAATTGTTATCTGAACTACTTACTTTACTATCTCAATATCCTTATTTTTAATATACAAAAAAAAAAAGTATTTGTCAAGTCTTTTTTTAAGATGAGATGGGTAAAATTAATGTGATAGATATAATAATAAAAATAAGAAGAAAATTTTATAATCAGAAAGATACATGGGTTTGAGGCTTAGTATATAGACAACTATACTATAAAACGGTTTATGTTTCGAGTTCGATGGTGGCGCGAGGGAAGGAACCTAATATTTTCAGGTTTCTTGCTCTGTCGCTAACATCTTCGATAACTTGCTGGACTTTTTCGTCTTTGATATGTCCTATAAAATCAATGAAGAAGACATATTCCCATGGTTTTTGGCGGGAGGGACGGGATTCGATACGGGTTAAGTTGATATTCGATTCAGCGAAGGGCATAAGTAGGTTGTATAAGGCGCCGGGTTTGTCTTTGGCAGATAAAAGGAGTGATGTTTTGTCGTCGCCGGTGGGTTCTACAATCTGATGTCCTAAAACGACAAATCTTGTGTAGTTATGAGGAATATCTTCAATGCGTTCTGCGACAATGTCGAGATTGTAGGTTTGTGCGGCTAATTTGCTGGCAATTGCGGAGGTATTGGGTTCTTGAGAGGCGCGTCGGGCGGCTTCGGCGGTGCTGGATACTTCAATCAGTTCTACACCGGGCAAGTTTGCTCGAAGCCAGTTTCTGCATTGGAGCAGGGCGTTATCTTTAGAATATACACGGCGAATCTGGTCAATGGGACATTTAGCGAGAAGGTTTTGAGAAATCTGGAGGAGGACTTCGTTGATTATCTTTAATTCTGAATTGATAAACAAGTCTAATGTATCACTCACGGAACCGCCCGTTGAACTTTCTATCGGAACGACACCGTAATCAATGCGTCGCCGTTCTACTTCTGTAAAGACATCTGCGAATGAAGGTAATGGATGATATTCTGCAGAGGTGCCAAATACGCGTAATGCAGCCATGTGGCTGAAAGTATCTCGTGGTCCTAAGAAGGCGACGCTGGTCGGTTTTTCGAGGGAACGGATGGCACTCATAATTTCGCGGTAAATGGAACGGATAGCCCGTTCATCTAAGGGACCGTGGTTCGATTGTAGCAATTTTTCGATAACGGACTTTTCGCGTTCGGGAACATAGAAAGGGACTTGAGAACCGCTTTTGATTTTGCCTATTTCTTGAGCGCAGGAGGCTCTTTCATTAAGAAGGCTGATGATTTTCTGGTCAATCTCATCAATTTTTATTCCAACCGATCCCAATATGACCAGCGATTATGTCTCCAATATGTATGTGGAACTGGTTAAGGAAATTAGAAAGGAAGTTACTATCCCCTTAGCAGTCAAAATTGGTCCTTATTTCAGTTCCCTACCCAATGTTGCTAAAAGACTTGCCGAAGCCGGTGCCAATGCTTTGGTATTCTTTAATCGTTTCTATCAACCCGATTTTGATTTAGATAATTTAGAAGTTGTTCCACATATCAATTTGAGTACATCTAGCACCCTGCTACTTCGTTTACGCTGGGTTGCTATCCTATACGGTAGGATTCCCATTGATTTCGCAATTACAGGTGGAGTCCACACGGCAGAAGATGTGGTAAAGTCCATGATGGCAGGTGCAAAAGTGGCTATGATGACTTCTGCACTGCTCAAGTTTGGTATTCCTCATCTATCAACCGTTCTGAAAAAATTAGAACAGTGGTTGAACGAACATGAATATGATTCTATCGAAATAATGCAGGGGAGTATGAGCCAGAAATCGGTAAATGAACCTGCTGCATTCGAACGGGCAAATTATATGCATGCGCTTACTCGCTATACCGCAGGTAGTTAATTAAACATAATCCTTATTAAAAATATTATAAATCATTAAAAAATTTCCTTTTTGTTAACTTTAAAATGGCTTCTTTAAACCCTGACCAAATAAAGGCTGTTCATGCTTTTGAACCAGCAGTATTAGTTTTATCAGGAGCGGGAACAGGAAAAACAAGGGTTATCGTTGAGCATATTATCTGGCTGATAAATGAGAAAGGAATTTCTCCAGAACAGATTCTCGCAGTTACCTTTACCAATAAATCTGCCGGAGAAATGAAAAAAAGAGTTCTCGACCGAATTAATCAAACAGAAAAACAACCTTGGGTAGGGACCTTTCATTCCTTCGGATTACAATTTTTACGGAAATATGCCTCGTATATCAATCTCAAAAATAATTTTATACTCATAGATGATGATGACCAGATTTCGTATATGAAAAAAATCCTGAAATCCGACCCTATCCTTTTAGAACAATTTACCCCCCGTGAGGCTCAGGTTTGGATAAGTAGATACAAACAAAACATTTCCGAACCCAAAGATAGCCCAATACCTCCGCCGAATTCTCATTTCCTTAAACTTTGGGATATATATCAAGATACTTTGCAATCACAAGGTATGGTGGATTTCGATGACCTAATTTCCCTACCCGTAAAAATTTTAGAAGAGCACAGTAACATTCGCGAAAGAATGCATTATCACTTTACCGACATATTGGTTGATGAATTTCAGGATACAAATCATGCTCAATTCCGCCTTGTCCAGGCATTAAAAGGCACAAACAATCGTGTATTTGTCGTAGGTGATGAAGACCAATGTATTTACTCCTGGCGTGGAAGCGATTTGAACAATATACTGGACTTCCCAAAAATTTTTTCTGACACTGCTATATGCCGTTTAGAACAAAATTATCGTAGCACGAAAAATATCCTATTATTAGCCAATAAATTAGTAGAACATAACGAAAACCGTTTGGGTAAAAAATTATGGACACAAAACGAAGAAGGGGATAAAGTCAAATTTTACTGGGCAGATACTGATGAAGAAGAGGCGGAATGGATTGCTAACGATATAGAAAAAAATCAGTATCCACTGGAAGAAGTGGCAATCCTTTTCCGAACCAACCATCAATCCCGTCCCTTTGAAGAGGCTTTCCGAAAAAGAGGCATACCGCATATTGTTATCGGGGGTATCCGTTTCTATGCCCGAAGAGAAATAAAAGATATCGTTGCTTACCTTCGTCTGATTACCAATGAAGAAGATGACGACGCATTCCGCCGAATTATCAATGTCCCACACCGCAATTTAGGGCAAGTAAGCCTAAAACAAATTGAAGAATATGCAAAACAAAGACAAAAACCACTGTTACATGTCTTGCGATTCATAGAACATGATGAAACCTTTCCCATGCGAACGCGAAAATCCGTCAAGGAATTCGTAGAACTAATAAATGAAATAAAATTAGTTTCAAAAGAAAAAACAATAGGGGAAACCGTTAAATACTTACTCGAAAAAACAAATTATTGGGAATATATAAACAATATTGCTGAAAAAGAAGGAAAAGACCGCGAAAAGAGCATTCAAGAATTTATTACTATCTGTGAACAAAACTCTGTAAAAGAGAAATCTCTTCTCGAATTTCTACAAGAATTTGCTCTATTATCCGATTTAGATACGCAACAACCGCAGAAAAATGCTGTCCATCTCTTAACCTGTCACAGTGCAAAAGGTCTTGAATTTAACTATGTTTATTTGACAGGTTTGGAAGAAGGCTTATTCCCATACCTGGATGAAGATGACCCCTATGCCGATATAGAAGAGGAAAGAAGGCTTTGTTATGTGGCTATGACCCGTGCACGGAAACGGCTTGTTCTTTCCGGGTCTGCATCCCGATTATATTACGGTAGGGTAATCCCCGATAGACTTATGTCCCGCTTTCTATTTGAAATAGACCTGCAAAATGTAGAAGTATATGGTATAAAGAGAAATATTGAAAATAGTAAAACAACAAATCACTTCCCCGAGAAGAAAATGGTACCCACAAAAGAAGAGAAAAAAAGAGAATACCGATTGGGAACAAAAGTCCGACATGCCAAATTCGGATATGGCGTTGTTTTAAATACAGAAGGCAGTGGCGATAAAATGAGAGTAAGAGTTCGTTTCGACTCTGGTAAAATAGCAGTTCTTGTTGTAAATATGGCACCAATGGAAATTATAGAGAGGAAGAAAAATTGAATATCAACGAATTACGAAAAAAAATTGATGAGATTGACCAGAAAATCATCAGCCTTCTTAATGAAAGAGCCTCCTGCGCTCAAGAAATAGGCAAAATCAAAAGCGGTTCTCAAG
>AWNW01000021.1 GCA_000493945.1 Candidatus Hydrogenedens terephthalaticus JGI OTU-1 | reverse complement strand
AGGATTATCGATGATGATAATTCCATGGATGTGGTTGGGCATTATTATAAATAAATCCAATGATACATTTGTAAAATGTTGCGGTATTTCCAACCAACATCGTTGGGCTATTTCCCCATATTCGTTCAATATCATCTGTTGATTTTTTATTTCGCCGAATAAACACTGGTGTTTGTGGGTGCAAATGGTAATGAAATATGCATCCGGTCGCGAATAATCGTATTTCCACAATCGGATGGAACGCCTGTGATGTTGCATGGGATCATATTTCATTATTTATTCCCTCTGTTTATTTTTGTTGCGGTGTGGAGATATGGGATTCCGTGCGGGCACGGCATGCCGTGCCCCTACATACATTGTCTTTGCAATTTTATGAATGTGGTTTGACATTGTCATGAATTTGTTGTTGGATAATATGGTGTTTCGCTCGGATTTTTTGTAGTTGATTTTATCATATTTGGGAAATGCGGTAGAATTGAATGAACGGACAACGGTAGGTATGGAACCTGGGACGGGTTTTCCAAATTGTTCGATATTTTGTACGGGCACGGCATGCCGTGCCCGTATAGGATTATCCAAAAGGGATGAATCGTGCGGGAATGTTCGGGCAATTGTTGCGGTGGTAATTACGGTGGGTGTTGCGGTGATTTGTTCGGGTATTTGTTACGGGGGGTGTTCGGGCAGTTGTGGGGGTGTTTGTTCGGATATTTGTTCGGACATTTGTTCGGATGTTCGTTCGGGTATTTGTAGGGGCAATTCATGAATTGCCCCTACACGAATTGCCCCTACATGAATTACCCCAACCGAAATTGCCCCATAGGGATCGTCCCAACAGGAATTGTTCGTTTGGGGATTGCCCATTCATGAATTATCTCAACGGGAATTGTTCATTTGGAGATTGCACCAACGGGGTTTTTTGTTTTCGTAGAGACGAATAATTATTCGTCTCTACATTTTATTATTTCAATTTCGTCGGGGGTTAAATCGTATAATTGGTAGACTAGGTGGTCTATTTCCCGTTCTAATTGGGTGGTATCGGATTGGGGATTTTGTTTCTTCGCTGTGATGATTTTGTCTACCAATGTCTCCATTCGCTTCATGATATCCTTGTTGGATGGAACCTTAATTTTTGTATGAGATTCATTTTTGCTTTTAAATTCGCATTTTTTATTATTGTTTTCAAAAAGAATTCCTTCCCACTCTTCTGCTGATTTTATAAATATACTTGCTCCAAAACGATATTTTAACGGCTTTTTCATCCATCTGTTAATTATTTTTTCTGTATCATTATTTAAGTTCTTATTTACCTTTTTCAATTCAATTACTAAAAAATTAATTTCATTTATTCCTCTCTTATGAAATACTATATCAGGTCTTTTCCCCTTATAATTTCTTTTTCTGAGATCCAAATCATAATTTAGCCAGAATATATACTTTGCAATTTCGTTTGCTAAGTGGTGTGATAAGTTCCATTCTGTCATCGTAGTTTCAGAAGTATTTTTAAGTATATCTGGTTGGTTTTCGAAAAGATTGTTTATTGATGAATATAGTATTTTCTTTACAATTTCAATCATTTTACCTGCTTTTTGCCTTTAATAATCTGTTTTTTACGAGTTCTAAGACGGCACGGTAAACCTCGAGTTGCTCTTCTTCTGTCAATCCGAGGGCTTCAAAAACTATCTTATCAAGTTCTCTACGGTCGGGCATTATACGGTCAAAGGATACTTCTTCGGGTTTTACATATTCATAAGGATGCTCTGGATGTTTACAATTTCTTTGTCTACATTTCTGAAAACCAAGTTCTTCAAAGATGGAGAGAATTTCGCGATCAAGAAATGGATTAAATTTATGAACATCCACTGAAAAATATCTAGGGCTTATTATTGGAAATCGTTTTATATCTGTCTTAACAAGCCTACCCGCCCCTCCTCCTAATCCTGTTCTTGTTAGAACTTCAAAACATAATGCAGATATAGTAGAGTTTAATATTAAACATAGTTTGAAATTGTCTTGTATTTGTTTTGCCTCTACTCCGTAGAAGTTATGCTCAAATGCAAGTGTGTCGGTATTCCTATGCACTATGTGAACATCACCTCTTAAGTCTGGCCATAGAAGAGAAGATTTTTTAATTAAGAATGGGACGTTTGAATTTTTTATCATAGTTTTAGCATCTAATCTTTTTACTAGAATCTTTTTAATTTCTTTAGGAGATTTAAAGCATTCTTCATATCCTTTTGTAAGAGGTCTCTTTATGGGTGAATAATACATTGAATTATTTCCAGTAATTATACCACCTAAAATATTTGCTACTGTTCGTAACTCTACTATTATAGGTTTTTCTAAAATCTTGAAGAAGATCTCGGGTGCTCTTAGGTATTTTCCGCCCCATTTGTTGCCGATGTATTTGTAATTCCAAAGTTTGCTTTCGTATATCTCTTCATCTTCCGTTTCTATGCCTTCTATCCAGAGTTCTTTGCGTGTTTTCGGTATTAATCTGTAATTTTCGTTGATAATTTTATCTTTTGCTTGATGGATTTGATTTAATGTGTCAGAGTTTAATATTTCAGAGAATCGTTTTTTAAAGGCAACAAACTTTATTATGTCATCATTAGAAATGGCATCTTGAGGTTTTTGGATTAGAACGATTACGGTATTTATATCTGCGTCGAAACTTCGTTCAGCTATGTTATCTACTATTAATAAAGGTTTCATATATTTCAGTAAAAATTCTTGCAATTCTGTGCCATAACCTACATCAAGCCAAGAATTGGAATTTATGAAGCAGAAAACGCCATTTGGTTTGAGCAGGGAAAGCCCTTTGTAATAAAAGTAGATATATAGGTCGCTTCGTTTGTTTATTTTTAATAAGGACTGTCCATTTTTGTCTGTAAAAGTTTTGGATATTGATTTGATAATTGCATCTTTTTTGAGTATACTTTCCTGCCTTACATACGGCGGATTACCAATCACAATATCAAAGCCGCCCTGGGTGAACACCCCATCTGCTGCAGCAGACACACCTCTATTAGAGGGGAATATTCCGAACATCCATTCCGGGTCAAACCAATCAGCAGATGCGTTTTGGTCAAATAAATCGAAGGAAGCTATTTTCTCAGAGGCTTCACTGGAGAAACCTGTTTCTTTTAGTTTTTCTCTTAATTTTTCTCTTAATTTTTTGTCTTTGTTTTGCAATCTTATTTTTTCTTTTCTTGTTTTTGCCGTAAAGTATTTGTGTCTAAGTTCTTTCATTTCCTTTTCTATGTTTTTGATTTCGTCGGTATAAAACATAGTATCTGGTTTTTCCAGCCCTATCAAAGTATTTGCACAAACAAATTTTGTTTCAAGGTTTGGCAAGGGTCTTATACCAAAGTTCTCTTTTCCTTTATCCACTTTTTGGTCGAGAATAAGGGATATAAAGAATCTCAATTTACTTATCTGAATCGCAATGGGTTGAATGTCTACTCCATAGATACAATTTTCAATTAGATATAGTTTTCGTGCATAATCAGGATAGTTGATACTTTCATCAAAAGCGTCATTTATTTCTTTTAAGATTTCTTCTCTATCCGCCTTATCTTTTTCTTTAAATACCTCTTCAGATGCTTTTAATGCTTTTTGGTATTGGAGTTCATACCAGTAATCGTTATTGGGGTCTAATTTTTGAAGTATGCGAACAAGTTTTTGGAGTATGCCCATCGGAAAAGCACCACTTCCACAGGCAGGGTCGAGGATTTTTATTTTGTCAATGGCAGATATTATTACGAGTTTTTCTTCTTCGGTGAATTGAGGGATGTCATCGGAATAAGAGAGCAGTGCACGAAGTTTTTCGATGACGCCATACTTCGTAGCTGAAGCCTCCTGGCTTCCGGTTGATGACAAGAACCGAGATGGTTCAGCGACATTCCATTCGGCTAATAAGTATTGAAACAGGCTTTCTTCTACCATGTAATCTACGATTTCTCTGGGTGTGTAATAGCTGCCTGTCGCTTTTCTTGCTGTAGTAGAGGTTTCCGGATTATAAGAAGCAAGCAAATTTTCAAAGACTTTACCTAAGAGTTCTGGGTCGAGGGCTATTTCCTGATCTATAGGTGTAGATTCATCCGTAGTGAAGTTATAATTCTTCAATATTTCAATGAGCCCACGGACAGGAATATCTGAACCAATTCCGTATTGTGTTAGGTTAACGCGTTGTTCATTATCTTGAAAGAATAAATAATCGGGAATGAATGCTCGTTTTTTGGGGTTTCGGGAGAAACCATCTATATAAATTACTTTCCCTGTTTCGTCTTCTTTATCGAGACAATCAAATAGACCACCGTTTATAAAAGGGATATTTGAAAAAAGATTTAAAACCTCATTTTTAGGGGCTGAAAATTTATCAGCGTAACGGTAAAGTGTTTTCACACCATATTCTTTTGTGTTTTTAAGAAATGTATCTTCTTCTGCAAAATTTCGTTCGTTCATTTTTTGATTGAGTGTAGCAAAGAAGAGGTTTTGAAGGATAGCATTGTAATAATTTCCCTCTTTGCCAAAGTTTATTACTTTCTTTTTTATTTCATCCTTTACGAATATAGTATCGGGAATAAGTTTCTTTTCTTTTAAAAACCAGATAAAGATAATACGGGTAATTAAACGAATTAGGTTTGTTGCATTGCGAATTTCTGTATCTTTTTTTGGGTCATTAGCATATTTGTAATCCTCCGGAAATTTAATTTTGTCCATAGCCCAGAAGTACCAGTTGGCGATTTCGTTGTAGAATTCTTTGGTGACTTTTTCTACGGAGAAGGCGGATTTGATGTCTTCTAATGAATTGAATTTTGCATCTACGCATAGCTGTTGGAGAAGGGTTTTATTGGTTTGGTCTCTGGAGATGTAGTAGGTATATCGTTTATAGGGGTTGTAGGTAACTTTTCTACCTGCGGGCTCTTGGTAGATAAGACTCCAGCGGTAATTGAGCTTATCGTCGTAGAATATGAAAAACCCACCTGTGAGGTCGAGCATGGCAGATTGGGAGAGGCGTTTTATAATGTTTTTTCCTACTTCGAATTGCTGTTTTTTGCTGGTGCGTTCGGTCAATTCCTTCGTGATATGAAGGGTGGTAATGATGAAACTATAAGATATCCCATTAGAATGAAGTTGCATTTTGCCGATCTGGTGTATTTCGTTTACAAGGTCATCTTTAAAGCCAGATAGGTTTTTTCTTTCTTCGCTGAAGTGGTCGGATTTTTGGTAGAGGAAACTTATAAGAGATTCTTCGAATGCGTCTTTGCTATTTGCATTGATAAACTCTTTTAGGGTTTCTTTCAACTCCTCGTTCATTGGCTCATCTCCTGCTCGTATGCGGACTTTATATTCTCAATAGCAATGATTACTTCGGGTTTAATGGCTTGCTCACTTTCTCGTATGGGTTTGAGATAGTTTTCTCCCAAATCTTTTCTCAAATTATCTACCACTTTTTTAAATTCTTTGTATTGATTATTGTCGTCTAATTGTAGATTTCTAATTCGTCGTATGGTATAGTCCGACAAGGTTCGGTAATTTATAATATCCTCGCGTAGCGTTTCTAAAAATGGTCTATACGAATTTAGTTCCTCAGGGAGATTTTCTAAAATTGTTGCAATGTTATTTTTGGCTTCTTGCCATGTCCGATTTTCTTTTTCTGATTCTGAAAGGGTTTCTAAATTTTTACGAATTTCATTGTAATTGTCCCAAAACTTGTTGGAGAAAAGCACACGCTTTTCATGGGATTCGCACTTGATATGTTCGATTGCTTTTTCAAAGGGTAGGTCTTCCGGTCCTTGTTTATCATAGTTTTTAACTCTTACGAAGATGCTTCTTCCTTTACGGACAAAGACGAACAGATTATTTTCGTGGTATATTTTGGCGGATTTGATTCGTGGGGGGCAATTTGGCAATTCGTTCTATAACTTCAGGGTGCTTTGCTTTGATTTTGGAAAACTCCTTCTTAATTGTGGTGTAGGCACTTTCCGGCTCCATTTCATCGGGATTGGTCATTACTTTCGTATAGAGTTTAGAGGCGGTAGGTTCTTCGTCCGGTTCGAAGATTTTGGAATCTTCTCCTAAGGCGTTATGGATAAGAAACATTTTTTGCTGGGCAATTTCTCGACTTCGCACAAGTTCTGCCCCTTGTTCACTCGGGAAGAAATTATAGATATACAGAGAGTTAAAAACTTTCTTGCTGATTCGATTGATTCGTCCTACACGCTGAATAACCCGTGTCGGATTCCAGGGGATGTCGTAATTAATTACAGCGCCGGCACGGTTTAAATTGAAGCCTTCGGACAATCTGTCCGTAGTAAGGAGGATGTCGTATTTGTCTTCCTGGTCGCATGGATCAAGACTGGCATCGAAGTTTTTAAGGAGGGTGTCGTATCTTTCATTACTCAATTTTCCGATAACTTTTAATATACGATTTTTATATTCCCGAGGTAATAGTGTTTTAAGTTGCTGTTCTAAATGGTTTGCGGTATCTATGTATTCTGTGAATATGACTATTTTGCGGCGGGGTTCTGTTTTCTCATGGTTTTCCATCAGTTCTGGAATTTCTTTTGCCGTTTCCTTTGCTTTGGGGTCGTTATTCGTCAAATCGAGTAGGTTTATTTCCTTTAATAGGTCTTCGAACAGTTTGATGTCCTGACAGATACTTCTTAAGAAATCGTCCTTAAATTGGAAGTTTTCAATCGTGTAGATTTTATAAAATGGTGATTTTTTATTTTCAAGGGTCTCGATTTCATTAGCAAATTTTTGCAACTCTTCTTCTATCTCTTCGGGTTCTGAGTCGTAAATTTTTTCCAAAAGCTTTCGGTCTAAAATATATTTCCCCGTTTTCTCGATGAATTTTAATACCTTTGTATGAATATCGCGGAAATTTTGAACGCTTTTTTGAAAAGCACCGAAAGAACTCTCAAAACGCTTCACTAATAGCCGTCTCATAAAATCATACAAGTTTTTCTGGGATAATCGCTCTATTTGTTTTTCTTTTTTTGCTTTATTCTTCGGACTCTCAGCATTATTCTGGCTTTCGTCTCCCTCCTCTTCCTCCTCTATAACCTCTTCTATTACTTCTTCTTCATAGATATATGGACGGTAAATAGCACCACTGAATTTTCCATCCACGGCAAAATATTCACTAATCACTTTGTCATAGAATTGAGATTGTTCCGATGTTAACTCAAAAAATAACTCTTTAGGGTCTTCTAATCGAGATAACGATTGTATTTCACTTTGATAATCCGGGTCTGCTTTTAAATCAAGGCGGTTTCGGCGAATTAAGACGGGTTGGATTGTAGAACGGATTTCATCGGCGAGATAACGAGCACGTTCCCGAACTTCAATTAAATTGATGACCGATGACCCAAAATATTTTTGGTAAAGGGTTTGGGCACGGGAGGCTTTTTTGGGGTCGCCAGAATTGTAATTTTTTCGGATATCGGAGAGATGGGCAAATACCTTTCTATATTCACGGAACTTAAAGTCCAAATCGTTATAAAGTGTTAATTTAGATTTACCGGGGACAGTAAAAAGTTTTAGTAGAGCAAAGATATCACTCGGCGTATTACTAAACGGGGTAGCGGTAAGTAAAATCACTTTTTTATTCAGGCAAATATTTTTCAGAGTTTCATAACTACTTGTATCCTGGTTGCGGTATTTGTGAGACTCATCAATAATAATTACTTCGAAATTTTCAGCGGTCCTGACTCGTTCAAGGGCGGTTTCTAATCTTCCACTGGAAAGAATTTCCCAATCGCGTAATCCGAAATCTTCTAAATACTTATACCAGCCATATTTTTTTGTATCTACATCCCCCATGATACCGGGCGGACAAATCACCATTCCGCGTGCTCGTAATAACTGTGCGACCGCACAAGCAATGATGGTTTTGCCCAGACCAACTACATCTGCAATAATGACACCGTTATATTCTTTAATAATGGTATGGGCTAATTTGATAGCATCCAGTTGATACTGATATGGGATGTATCCTTTCTTTTCCATAAGTTCGCAAAGCGAATTTATATTAATCTCTTTGGCGCTTTGTGCGTCAAGAAAGGTCTTGAGGGTAAAAACATACGCTTCATAAGGGCTGACTTCGGAGAAAATAGATTCATTTTCGATGATTCGGATAATTTGTTTTTTTACTTCATCTACTTCCGTAATTTTTACGGCACTTCTCCATAGTTTTTCAAAGTATTCTTTGACTTCCTCTGTGCCATAGTCGCTTATTTCTACATTCAATTCATTTTGCTCGGTTAGCCCTGCACGGGTTAAGTTACTACTTCCTGTGATAAAAATTGTATCACGGATTATATCCAACCCTTTAGACAAAGCAAAGATATAAAGTTTTGCGTGGTTCGGCTCCCTTGTTTTGCGGATAATTAGACGACCATCCTTGATAAGTTGGAGGTAAAAAAGTACTTGTTCGTAAGATTCGCGTAGGTCTAATTCCTCGGAGTTAATCGCTGTTTTAAATGACTGTAGAAAGTTATCGGTTATGGTTTTGTTGCTTGTATTTTGAAGAGAAGAGGAATATTCAATAATTTGGTGGATGTGCTTATCTACATCTAAACCTACTAAGATTTTTATGGTAAGTTTATCATTTTGTTTTATTGCATCATAAAGTTCATTAATACCGGAAAAGTAAAAAAAACCTACGAGAAATTTTAATTCCTTGCTATTTTGAATTAGTTCAATTAATCGGCTTCTTAAGTCCTTTGTCTCTCTATTGGTAATAAAATTGGGCATAGGTATGTTCCCTTCCTTCTTTGGGTAATTTCTCGATTTACTCCTAACCTAAATTGTCCTTGCTATTATATCTAACTTCCATATTATTCAAAAATAAATAAACTTTTTTTACTTACATCGAAAGATGAAGTATTTATAAGAAATTGAAAGGATAATGTTAGGGATTGTCAAGAGGATTGTTTTGTTAGTGCTGTTATAAAGGGGTTTGAAAAAAATGGTTTTTTTGTAATATAATACACCGCATTATTTTTTCAGGAGTGTTTTCAGGATGTCGAAAGAGCGTACTTTTGTAATGATTAAGCCGGATGGCGTAGCTCGCCGTTTTATCGGTGAGTGTATTCGCCGATTTGAGCAACGGGGGCTTAAATTGATAGCTATCAAAATGCAGATATTAACTCGTGAGAAAGCGGAGGAGCATTATAAGGAACATCAGGGTAAGGATTTTTTTGATAGTTTGGTAAGTTTTATTTGTTCCGGTCCTACGGTTCAGATGGTTTGGGAAGGGGAGGATGCGATTAATCAAGTCCGTAGCATGATCGGAAATACCAATCCTCTGAAATCGGCACCGGGAACTATTCGTGGAGATTTTGCTTTGATAACCCAGATGAATATTGTCCATGCTTCGGACAGTCCCCAATCGGCGGAGCGTGAAATATCGCTTTATTTTACGCCACAGGATATATTAGAATATAAGGCGGACGATGAAAAATGGCTAACAAGTAAATAAAGGGATGTAATTTTTAATAAATCTAAAATCTAACAAAAGGAGTATTATTCGTGGCAGGTGGAAGAAAAGTTCGTAAACGCAAGATTAATAAGCATAAGCGTAAGAAGAAGAGACGCTTGAACCGTCATAAGAACAAGAAATAATTAGAATAACCAGCACACTATCCGGGAAAGGACTGCACCTTTCCCGGTATAGTGGTTTTTAAATGGTTATTAAACCTTTTACAAGGGAGATTGGATGTGAGCGACGAAGAAAAGAAAATAATCATTGATGAAGATTGGAAGTCGAAAGTCCAGAAAGAGAAAGAGGAACTTCAAAAGAAGTTAGAAGAGGAAAAATCCAAAAAACCCGAAGAAGGTGAAGTTTCCCCGGAAGAATCAATTACTCCCTCTTTTGAAACTATCGTAGGTATTCTAACGACCGATGCCATGCTGGCATTAGGGGTTATTGCTCCGCAAGGAAGCCAGCAGGTTATGATTGATTTAGAACAGGCTCAGTTCTTCATTGATTTGCTGATAATTTTACGCGAAAAGACCAAGGGAAATCTTTCCCCACAGGAAGAAGGTATTCTGAATAATTCCATTGCTCAGTTACAGGAAATTTATCTGGTGCGTAATCAGCAATATCATGAGGCACAATTACGACAGGCAGGATTAAAACCCAATCCTGAAAAATAGTAATTTGTTGCAATGTGCAGTAAATAAGTTCTGATATTCCAGCAAAACTATACTATATGAAGACAGTTTTTAATTTAAATTTTCTTCATCCTCAAAACATTTGCATTCTCCCATTTTAATAAGCCTATTCTTAAAGTTATTACTTAAAGTATTGAACATACATAGTAAAGTGTGATAATTTAAAATAAAGAAAAAATTCTTTTTGTGTTTGAAATCTTTGGAGAACAGGGTTTGGAAGAACGGAACATTTTTTTAAATTTAATTAATAATATTCAGGGCTAAACGATGGAACAAGGAGGTAGTATCTCAGAAGCGATAAAGAAATCCGTATTGGTTGTAATTCCAGCCCGTTATGGCTCTACTCGTTTCCCGGGGAAAATGCTTGTAGATTTATGTGGCTACCCGTTGGTGTATCATGTTTATCGTCAGGCAAAGAAGGCAAAATATGTAGGTGAGGTGCTGGTGGCTACAGATGATGAACGCATTCAGTCGGCGTTAGAGCCCCTGGGTGTCCCTGTTGTAATGACACGAGCAGACCATGCCAGCGGAACAGACCGTATCGCAGAAGTAGCAGAAAAGAGGACGGAAGAGATAATTGTTAATGTTCAGGGAGATGAACCTTTACTCCCGCCGGAATGTATTGATTCGACAATAAAACCGTTGCTGGAAGATACTCAATTGCAAATGTCAACTGCATGTCGAAATATCACTGACCCCTCCTGGATTCAAAATCCTAATGTCGTTAAAGTAATAACCAATCAGAAGGGACACGCTATCTATTTTTCTCGTTCCCCGATTCCTTTTATCCGTGATGAAGAGCAACGAAAAAATGTTGAAGGAGTATACTGGCAACATATTGGTTTATATGTTTATCGTCGGGAGTTTTTGCTCCATATCTCAAAACTACCTCAAACACCTCTGGAGAAGTTAGAGAAGTTGGAACAATTGCGCGTGCTTGAAAATGGCTATCCGATTGCGGTTGTTCCGACAAATTATGAAGCATTGGGAGTGGATACACCGGAAGATTTGGAACATGTCGAAAAAATTCTCAAATCAAGAGAAAAGGAAGTATAAATGTCAGATAAAAAACAACCGTTAAAATACATCTTTACCACAGGGGGAGTTGTATCCTCGATAGGTAAAGGAATTGCCTGCGCAAGTCTTGGTTTGCTTTTAGAATCTCGGGGCTACAAAATAGCGATTATGAAGATAGACCCTTACATTAATGTAGACCCGGGAACAATGAATCCATTCGAGCATGGAGAAGTGTTTGTGACGGATGATGGTGCTGAAACAGACCTCGACTTAGGACATTATCAACGCTTTACCCATGCTAAATTATCTCGCAGAAGCAATACGACTACAGGTGCTATCTACAATGCAGTCATTCAGAAAGAACGCGATGGTGCCTATTTAGGTAAAACGGTTCAGGTTATACCGCATATAACCGATGAGATAAAAAACCGCATCCGTGCTTTAACAGTTGATGAGGACGATGTGGATATTGCCATTATAGAAATCGGAGGCACTGTCGGTGATATAGAAAGTTTGCCATTCCTTGAAGCACTGCGCCAATTCCGTCTGGAAGTAGGACCTGAAAATTGTTGCTTTATCCATGTTACCTTAGTTCCTTACATTGAAGCGGCAAACGAATTAAAGACGAAACCGACCCAACATAGTGTTCGTGCTTTACGCGATATTGGTATCCAGCCGAATATTATCATCTGTCGAACAGGAATAAGCAAACTTGAAAAAGAACAGAGACAAAAGGTAGCTTTGTTCTGCGATGTGCCTGAAAATGGTATCATTAATGCACAAGACATCTCCCCTATCTACGCTATCCCATTAAACTTCAAAGAGCAAAATTTAGACATTACTGTTTTGAAAATATTAGGGTTGGAAGTTCGCGAAGGCGACCTAACCGAATGGATCGGTATCGTTAACCGCCTTGTTTCTGCTACAGAAGAAGTGCGTATCGCAGCCGTAGGAAAATATACCGGACACGGCGACGCCTATAAGAGTATTAATGAAGCCTTTGTTCATGCGGGTATTGCGAATAATTGCAAAGTGAAATATGAATGGATTGACTCGGAACGATTTGACCCCGGAAAAGAGAAACCCGAAGATGTACTTCAGGGCTATCATGGGATTTTGATTGGACCGGGTTTCGGAACACGCGGAATAGAAGGAAAAATTAATGTAGCACGATTTGCACGCGAAAATCGTATCCCTTATTTTGGTATATGCTTAGGTATGCAGGTAGCCGTCATTGAGATAGCCCGAAATTGTTTGGGCTTGAAAGATGCTCATACAACAGAGGTAAATCCCCAAACACCCCACCCCGTAATTTCCCTGCTTACGGAACAAAAAGGTATATCATCGAAAGGCGGAACGATGCGGTTGGGTGCTTATCCGTGTGAGCTGCAACCGAATACCCTCGCTCATAAGGCATACGGTCAAACATTGATTTATGAACGCCATCGGCATCGTTATGAATTCAATAATGCCTATCGTAAAGATTTTGAAGAAAAAGCAGGCATGATTGTAAGTGGTATTCATCACCGAAAATTCATGGATATGGAAGAAGAATTAACAGAGATGATAGAACTTAAAACAGATATTCATCCCTGGTTTTGTGCCTGTCAGTTTCATCCCGAATTTAAAAGCACACCTTTAAAACCACAACCGTTATTTTGTGCCTTCATAAAGTCCGCTCTGCAATACAAAAAAACGAAATGAATGATATTGAACCTACACAAGAAACAATCGCCTGGATTTGTAAAAATGCAGAACAGGCATGGCAGGAAGGGGACCCTAAACAGTTGCAGTTCTGGGAGGACCAAAAAAAAGAATTCGAGAAAAAGTGCTATCAACGCATTGAAAGCCTTGTAAAACAAAAGACCCTTTTACAGCAACAACAAGAAATTTTAATCCAAAAAGTTAAAAACGGGGAATACTCGCCGGAAAAAGCAAATCGGATCAATCAACAAATTTATGAACATAGTGAAGATTTAAACAAACAAATACAATTTTATAGAAAACTTCTTCAATATCTGACAGATCAAGAAGATTTCGTTTCCAGTGCAAGTGATGGGAGTAAAATTTTTGGAGAGTCTCTCGAAGATAAAGTCCCGTTTCAAAAGGTTATTCCGATAGAACGATATTTCTACGAATTGTTCCTATCGTTTTTACGCGTTATATTTCTAAGCAACATCGGTCAGATAACAATATGCTTTATTATTCTTGTTACTGCGGTATATCTAACATGGACATGGAATACACGAGACCAGAAACCCCAATTTGAATACATCCCTACACATGCAGCGGACAAACATATTATACGCATCCTTAATAAAGGAATGTTAAAGGCAAAAATCTATTTATCCCCTCCGTATCATTGGGAATTTGCACCTTATCTCTACTCTATTGAATGTTCTGCAGAAACAAATTCCACACAACAAAAAGCCAATATACAAATTCCATTAAACTGTTTCTACACGGATAATGGAATTATCTCACCTGCAACATCTACCTACATGGAAATATCACCCGGCTCGGAAAAGAGTTTCAGAATAGATACGCAATGTATTAAACAAAACTTTCCAAATATTGAAAAATTAACCCTGACTATCCGCACTTTATTTCTTCGAGCACAAGTATTAAAAATTGACATTGACCTATCTTCAAACTCAACATAATACCTTTGCTTCGTTGTTCGTAAATGCTCCCCATTTATTCAGAGGTGTCGGTTATCTATCTGTCTGGGGTGTGTAGCGAAAAGGAATAATTGTAAATGCCATGTCGGATTGAGGAAGTAGTTCGGCAAAGAAAACCCCATGAGATTCCTTTATCAACAATCGTCGTCCACAAACAGGACACATATACTCAGAGCCTTCTTCTATGTCCTCCGCAATTCTGATATGGGTGCTACAGAATGGACAGGCGAGACTACGACTATCTCGTTTGTGGTAATCTTGAAGTAGCGAGTGTATCTTGCCCATGTTATACGCTTCAATCAGAGCATCTACCATTTCAGGGTCTAATTGTGTCCCCTTTGCGGAGATAATCTTTTCAATAGCAATCTCCGGGTCTAACCCTTTTCGATAAGGACGGTTGCTTGTCATAGCATCCAGCGTATCCGCAACTGCTATTAATCGTCCCTCAGGAGGAATTTCTTTCCCCTTCAAACCATAGGGATAGCCTTTCCCATCATATCGTTCATGATGGTACAAACAATAGGGAATAATCGGCTGGAATAAGGCTATATCTCTTAGCAAATCGGCTCCCCGTAATGGATGTATCTTCATTTTTTCAAATTCTTCATCGGTCAATTGTCCGGGTTTTCTAAGAATAGCATCATCTACAGCAATTTTTCCAACATCATGCAAAACACCTCCCATATATACCTCTTCTATTTTCTCTTCAGACCAGCCCAATACTTTCGCTATTTCTATAGCAAAATTTGTTACCCTCCATGTATGGCCTATAGTATAATGGTCTCGTAATTCCACGGCATTAGCAATAGTTGTTAATGTATCTTTATAACTCTGTTTTATCATTTCGATATATTGTGCATTACGGAGGGCTATTGCTGCGGGTCCTGCGATAGCCACCAGCATTTCGAGGTCTTCTTGACTGAAAGCACGGGAGGTCCCTCGTGTATCCACATAAACTACACCCAAGCATTGATTTTGATAAACCAGGGGAACACACATTGCAGAAGCAATACGATGACGAATAATACTACCCGAAATGTTTTTAAATCGGCTATCTTCTCCTGCATTTTGAGTAATTAATGCTTCTTTCTTCTCAAAGGCACGATTCACAATAGTAGCACTGATTGAAAATTCTTCCAATGCCATTTTTGTATGGATAAATTCCGGGACGAGTCGCTTCCTTCGTTTATCCCATAGTAAAATGGCTCCATTATGGGCAGGTAATAGAGAGAATATCTGTTCCATAATTTTCGAGAATAAATTTTTTAAATTATTCTCACTAACGATAATCTGATTGGCGTTATAAATAGCCTGCAAACGCTTCTGGATGGACTTTAATTGCTCCTGTGCAACTTTTCCCTGTGGAACTTGAAAAAGTGTTTCATGGATAAGACTTAAATCAGCACTTTCCGTGTCTTCATCTATGGTGGCATCAAAACGGACAGGGGATTTATCTGCATCCGAAGATGTTTCCGCAACTTCATAGCGGATTAACTGTGTCCCAACACGAAAAACATCCCCCGGCTTGAGCAGATACTCCGTGATTTTTTGATTCCCCACATAAGTACCATTAACACTATTTAAATCTTTTAGTAATGGACCTTCTTCCGTTGGTTCTACTACCGCATGCTTCCTTGAAACTTTTGGGTCTTCAAGAGAAATAACATTTTCCTGTCCTCTGCCGATGGTTAAAACCTCGTCAGCAGGGAAGGTAGCACCTTTCTTTGTCCCTGTAAGGACTACAATATTTGCCTCTTTCATAAACAATCTTTCCTTACATTTAATATCATTTTACCTGATAACACAGGTAAAAAGGAAAGAATTCATGGTATTGTTACATTATTTGTTAGAACAATAACAATTATTTTAAGGTAAAAATTCTATTTGTATAAAATAAATCTGTAAGTAACAGAATTCTATTTACAAAAAAATGGCGCGCCCGGCGGGATTTGAACCCACGGCCCCTTGCTCCGGAGGCAAGTGCTCTATCCAACTGAGCTACAGGCGCGTTAAAACATAAGGCTTTTAATAAGAATATCACATTTGCAGAATACAATTCTAAAAAAGATAGTGGGTTGGCGGATTAATCCTTACTCCCGAATTCATATTTTACACCTGCGGATAAACGATGCTCCCAGGGTTCAATATCTCTCTTCTGATGTTCACTGTCATATTCATTGGAAAGGGTAAGTTCCACGCTAACATTTTTCGAAACAGGTGTTGATAAATTTGCCAATGAATTAATGCGATAATAATCAATGTGTTCTAAACTGGGTTCAAATGTTAAATTATGGGAGAGTTCTGAATTTAAAATTCTGCGTTTGTATTTACTTCCAATTTTTAAACTCGTAAAATCATTGGTTGTTTTTTCCGCATTCAGTGGATTTAAGACTTTTACACTTCCACCAAGAATCCCACCCAAACTTGCAATGTCCGACGAGTCTTGAATTAATCTTTGAGAAGAAGTGGCTATTTGGTTTAACCCTTCCTGAATTTGTTCCTGCTTAACCTGGCTCTTCTGAAAGGGTACATACGGAAGCCATTCTTCATGGGTTAACATAAGTGCCCCTTCCATAGACCATGTTTGGTTGGGTTGGGATATAATTTCATAACCTGTCCCACCACCCACTTGTCCTCTCAACCCTAACTTTCTTCCTTCATCTCTCTCCGCACTCATATCTGTGTAAATATACCACTTTTCTTCAGGATAGTATTGATAACGGAATTCCCCGTTATACCTTCTTGTGTTAATTTCATTTTCAACCTCACCATAAGCCCCTGATAATTCTATTTCTATAAGGTCCTTCATCCTTTTTCCTGATACGGTTATACTACTTTCAAAATTTGTAGTATCCGTGGTTCCTTTTTGAAGCGAGGCAAGGACTTTACCGCTTCCTGACCATTTTCTTTTATCCTTTTGTTCTTGCGTTTCCTGTATAGCTGAATTTTCAGTTGTAGGTGTGATTTTTTGAACATTATCCCAGGGAATAGATTGTTTCTTCCCTTTTTCTGTTATTAACAACTTATCACTTGTAAAACCCATTTTCCCCTGGATTATTTCTCCGTTTACAAGTGATACTTCGAATGGTTCTTCTCTCTCAATTTTCTTTACATCTGTTCTCTTTATAGTAATAGTCCCTAAAATATCTGCATTCAGAGTTAGATTATCATTTGTTATCTCGATTATTTGTCCTGTAAGGCTATCACCATTTAAAAATTCTATACGGTCTGAGTAAATAAACGGAACTTTTAATATAGAAAAAAACATAATAATAAAAAATATTAAGAAAGTATGTTTTTTTGTTTTCATATTTATTCCTTAAAATGTATAATAGTTTAGCACTACATTATTCTATTAGACGAATGAAAGATATGTATGTATTCAATTTTATATAGAGACAATTAAATTTGATAATAAAAACGCAGAAAGAATTATAATAGAAAACAACTATAATTATATGATATAAGATTGTAATATATTCTTGAATTTCTCTTTGAGGATTTTTTATGCAAATGCTTTATGACACATGGTTTTTATGGTCTATTACTTTTTTATTTCTTTCTTTACTTATAGTTTCTTTTCTCATTGGGATTTATAAAAAGAAGAAAGAAGAAAAACAACGCGTTTTAAGGGATTGGGAGAGAGTTCGATATATTTTGAAAGAGAAGGAGTTGAATGAGAAGGAAATAAAACTTTTAGAAGAAATCATACATAAATACGATCCGCAAAATCCGTTGGGTGTGACAACTTTTCGTCAGCAATTCATTCGTTGTATACATAAATATATATTAAATGCTCGAAAAAATCTGGGTTTTGAGGAATTAGATGAAGTCGGCGAGGCAATTCGTGAAATCAGTATTCGTTTAGGACATGATTATATTCCTTACGGACAGCGTATATATACCACCGTAGAACTTTATCAAAATCAACCGTTATGGATGGCTCCTCAGGGAGAAAACCCATCTTTATGGCGAAAAGGAAATGTAGTAGATATAAACGGTGCTTTTTTTCGGGTCGCTCCGTTTACGCCACAAGATAGGCTTCCTGTAAATTTAGGACAATATATTTCATTCAAGATGTGGCGGGAAGATGATGCTCGGTATCAATTTTCTACTGTATTACGAAGGATAGAATTAGACCCGGAAGTTTATGTGTTTGACCATGCATTCTCTTTAGAACGATTTCAATCCCGTGCCTATTTTCGTGTCCGTTTGGACAAACCTGTAGAAGCAGATATTGTTAAAATAGATAAAAAATATGATTTAAATCAGATTAGTGCAGAAGATGTGCCCTGTCATATTCATTTTTCTACACGCGCTCGTATTGTAAACTTAAGCGCCGGTGGTTCTGCTATACTGATTGATAGAGATATTGATGAAGAATTGTTTATCCGTATACTTCTCGATATGGAAGATGATAAGGAACCGAAACATATTACATTGTATATGCGTATTATTAATAAAGTAAATGTGGCATTGGGAAGGTATATGTATCGTGGATCTTTTATGGGATTAACCGATGAAAATCGAGACCGTCTTGCCAAATATGTATTCCGTCAACAACCCCCTGTATCCACAGCACTTCGCGAACAACAGAAGAAAGATGAAGAGAAAAAAATATAAAGCGGTGCAAGGGAGACATATTCAATAATGCAATGGGAACGCGTAAAAATCAATCAAAGTAAAATAATTCCTTTATTTGGGATTTACATTTTTGTTCATACTATGATATTTTTTCTATATGAACTTTTGTCTTTAAATTTAGAACTCTCTTCAGGAAATTTTCCCAACGACATACTGTTGTCCCTTGTAGATATTGTGAGAGAACTGATTCTCTGCGCCACATTAGGTGCGTTGCAGTCCATTGTTTTTGCCCGCCTTGGTGTAATTTTAGAATTTCCTATCTGGCGTTGTAGAGATGATAAAGAAGCATTACGCCGCTTTTTTCTGCTTTGGTTTGGGATTAATGCAGGACTAATCACCATTAATCGCGTAGCCAATATATTAGAAGAATGGGGAATTTCAGACCTTGCTTCTTTGTTAGTTGGAATAGGTCTTATTGTGAATATTATTTATTTACCTCTTGCTATTTGCTGGATGTATTCAGGTGAGAAACTCTCCGAGAATGATTCTTTTCTCCGTGTGTTTCGTCCTATCACACGGCAATGGGGAGAAACATTAGGAATGTGGGCTATTCTCAGCATTTCCCTGTTTGTTGCTCTGTATTTATTATCTCTGCCAATATTGCAAGAACCCTCTATTTTTACTGTTGTTATAAAAACTCTTATAATCATACCTTTAGCAGGAATTGATATTATCGTTTTTTGCTGGACATGGCTATTATGTATTCAGTGTAGAATTCAAGGATTGGACGAGGATGTATCCTTAGATGATTTTTAAAAGTATCAAAAAAGGAGTAATTTATATTCATGAAAGCCATTATTCTTTGTGCGGGTAAAAGCACACGGACTTATCCGCTTACCGTAACCCGCCCTAAACCCCTACTTCCCTTATTAAACCGACCTATTATTGAAATTCAATTGGAAGGACTTTACCCTATTGTTGACGAGTTTGTTCTTGTTGTTGGTTATCGTCAGGAAATGATACAAAAACGATTGGGAGAAAACTGGAAGGGGAAAAAAATTACTTATGTTATTCAGGAAGAACAACGCGGAACAGGACACGCCATATTAATGTGTGAAAAAGAGATTCAGGGTCCATTTATGGCAATGAATGGAGATGACCTTTTTGACCCGAATGACTTAAAAAATCTTGCCCAGCAAAAACGACCTTCTGCATTGGTAAAAGAAGTGCCAAATCCCAAAGATTACGGGATATATGAACTTGATAGTGACAATAAAGTAAAGAAACTTGTGGAGAAACCTAAAGTCGTTTTTTCTAATATCGCAAATATCGGTGCCTACCTATTTACGCCGGATATTTTTCCTATTCTACATAAAACGCCTTTATCAGAACGCGGAGAAATTGAAATTACTTCTGCAATACAAACTATGGCTCAGCAAAGTGGTTTCTGGGTATTGCCTGCGGAGGGATATTGGCTACCTATTGGTTATCCATGGGATTTGCTTCGAGCCAATGCTTTTTTGTTGGACCGTATGGAAAACCCCAAAATTTTAGGAACGGTGATGACAGGAGCATGGATTGAGGGAAAAGTTTTCGTTGATGAAGGGACAATCGTTCGTTCGGGTAGTTTTATTGAAGGACCTGCTTATATCGGGAAAAACTGCACAATAGGTCCTAACTGCTGGATACGACCTTACACAACCATCGGGGATAACTGTCGGGTTGGACAGGCTTCCGAAATAAAAAATTCTATCTTGTTTGACCATGCTTATGCCCCTCATCAGAATTATGTTGGTGATAGCATTTTGGGTGAAGGGGTTAATCTGGGATGTGGAACAGTAACCGCTAATGTCCGTCATGATGGGCAAGCACCCAAATCTGTTGTGAATGGTATCCTGATTGAAACAGGACTAAAAAAATTAGGTGCTATTTTAGGAGACAATGTCCACACTGGAATATTAACTGCCATTTATCCCGGTCGTAAAATGTGGCCAAATACCTTTACACGCCCCGGCGAAGTAGTTGAACGAGACATTATCGGTGAAGAAAATGAAAATGGTTAACACAGGATAAAAAAATGAAGATAGTTTTTTTTGGAAATGCTACGGAAAAGATTGCGGCAATAAGGTATCGAGTGCAAAAATTTGCAGATATGTTAGAAGCAGAAGGAAATCAATGCGTAGTTTGTTTACATTCTTCTGTGAATTTTTATTTAAAATATTTTGAGAATCAACCCAAGTATAAAAAGATAATTTACTGGCTTTGCGTGTGGTTAAATCGCTGGTTACAACTGCGGTACATTTTTAATGCCGATGTTGTATTTTTAAGAGGTCCTATATTCAAATATGGACCACCGATTTTTGAGTATATTATTTATTATTTGCTCAGAAAGAACCTTGTATTTGACATTGATGATGCGGTTTGGGAAAAGCCCGCATTTGTAAAAAATTGGACACTGAAATTGGTAGATTTTGATTGGGCAAAGAAAATGTGTAATATCTGTGCGGGTGCCGTTGTTGGTAACCGTTATCTGGAAGAACATGTAAAACAATGGGAAGCAAAAAAAATTGTTATCGTTCCAACATGTATTGATATGGAAAAACACCAGCCAAAGAAAGAGTATCCTAAACACAACAATCCAGTAATTATAGGCTGGACGGGATTGCATACCAATTTAGGTTATCTGGATATACTAAAAGAACCTTTAAGGGAATTATCAAAAAAATATCCAATACAATTGTTTATTGCTTCTAATGGTTTGGATTACAATATAGATGGAGTTAATGTCATATTTGAAAACTGGAAATCCGAAAAGGAATTTGAATACTTGCAAAAGCCCGATATTGGTTTAATGCCACTCATAGATACACCACGAGCACGAGGGAAATGTGCTTTTAAGGCATTACAATACATGGGTGTTGGGACGCCTGTTGTCATTTCACCTGTTGGTATGAATGCGGAAGTGATTGAAGATGGTGTTCATGGTTTTTTTGCTCGTACATCGGAAGAATGGTATGACCGATTAGAAAAGTTGATAACCGACCCCGAACTACGAGAGCAAATGGGAAGGAAAGCACGACAACGCGTTATAGAATTATATTCCTTTGAAGCAAACTATCCTCGATTGAAAGAATTCCTGTTAGATATTTCAAAAGGATAAATTAAATGAAAGAAACGAATAATCCGGATGTTGCTCTGGCGTGGGAGTGGATAGAAGAATTAGGTACATGGGTAGAAACGAATGGCTTATGTGGTTATGACCGTTTCGATGTAAAAGACCATCCCCTATTTCGCTCATTACAAACCGTCCCATTACTTCGCAAGTTAAGTTCTGGGTATTCTGAATTATTCCCGAAGTTTACACGATGGCTTTTGCGTGTGAAGAAAACCGAGAATCCCAAAGCCCATGCATTAATGGCATTGGGCTATTTACGATTACATGCAATTGAACCTGAGCAAGGACATTTGGAACAAGCCGAAAAACACCTTTTGTGGCTTCGTTCTCAACGGGTAGCGAATATTGATGGTTGGGCATGGGGCTATCCCTTTGCCTATACGGGCAAAGGGGTTCATGTTCCCGCAAATACCCCTGTTAGCGTTGTTACTGCCATTGCAGGTCAAGCCTTTTTATCCGCTTACCAAACAACACAAGAAGAACAATATCTTTCGGCAATCCTTCAAATTGCGGAATTTTTTACGGAGGAACTCCCCCGTTGGACGACAAAGAAAGGGGAACTATGTTTCGGATATGCCCTTAAAGGAGACCCTCGAAAGGTGCATAATGCAAACCTGCTTGTAACTGAGTATCTTTACCATCTCTCTAACATCACCGGGGAAAAGAAATATAAGGAAATAGCGCAACCTGCATTAGAATTTTCACTTAAAGCACAAAATGAAAATGGTTCCTGGTATTATGGTTACTGGGAAGAAGGTGACCCTTCGGAAAAAGAATTACATAAAATCATAGATAATCATCATACGGGGTTTGTTTTAAGGTCGTTATATGAGATTTACAAATTGGAACCTAATGAAGCACTTAAAGAAAAAATCTTAAAAGGCTTTCAATATTACGCTACTTTATTCGAAGAATTTGGTCAACCCCACTTTGCGGAAAACAAGAAATGGCCTGTGGATATACATGCTTGTGCAGAAGGAATTTTATGCCCTACAACTTTAGCAGAAGTTATTCCGGCGGCACATGTTCTTGCGGTATTCGTTCTACGGTGGACATGGTTTCACATGCGAAACTTGAAAACAGGAGAACTTTACTATCGGCGTTACCCCTTCTTTGTATCTAAAATTACCTTTCCGCGGTGGGGTGTGGCATGGATGTTTCGGGCTATTGCGGAATACCTTTCCCGTTTCTATCAAGTTAAAGAACGAGTGGAGAGGTTAAAAATGCAAACCATACGCTGGATGGAACCCACCACTACCGCGGAGAATACATCAAATAGCAATTCTACAGAAAAAATTCAATAATTTGGAGATTACCATGCTTCAGGGAATTATAAAAAAAGGCAAGGCATTAACCATTGATGTTCCTGCTCCTCAGGTTGGCAAAGGTATGATTCTTATAAAAGTTATTTTCAGTTGTATTTCAGCAGGAACAGAATTAAGTGGACTTGCCCGCAGTAAAAAACCGTTAATTCAGCGAGCATGGGAACAACCGGATAAAGTAAAAAAAGTGTTAGATATACTGCGGGATGAAGGCTTTACAGTTGCTTACGCAAAGGTCAAAAACAAATTAGAATCAGGCACACCTATCGGTTATTCTATTAGTGGTATTGTTATAGCCGTGGGTGATGGAATTAGTCGTTTTCAACCGGGGGATAAAGTTGCTGCGGCAGGTGTAGGTTATGCTCATCATGCAGAGTTTGTTACTGTTCCCGAGAATCTCGTGGTCAAGCTGCCGGAAGAAGTATCTTTTGAAGAAGCCTCTACAGTAGCATTAGGGGGAATTGCCATACAAGGCATACGCCGAGCCAACCTTCAATTGGGTGAGTTCGGTGTAGTTTTCGGAGCAGGTATTTTGGGCTTGTTGACAATACAAATGCTCATTGCCTCCGGTATAAGAACAGCGGTAATTGATATTGACTCGCGTCGTTTGGATATTGCTAAAGAATTAGGAGCGGAATTGGTTATTAATTCAAACGATGAAAACAATGTTGAAAAAATCCTTAATTGGAGTGATGGTTACGGCGCAGATGCTGTTATTTTTACGGCATCTACCCAGCAAAACGAACCCCTCTCTCAATGTTTTCGTATGACACGAAAAAAGGGAAAGGTTGTTTTAGTAGGTGTGTCAGGTCCAGAAATTAAACGAGAAGACATCTATTCCAAAGAATTAGATTTTCTTATTTCTACATCTTATGGTCCGGGTAGATACGATACAAACTACGAAGAAAAGGGGGTTGATTACCCATACGCTTATGTTCGCTGGACAGAAAATAGAAATATGAAAGAATATTTGAGGTTAATCCATAGCAAACATGTAAAACTTGACACATTGATAGAAAAGACATACCCCATTGAACAAATTGCAGATGCGTTCGAGTGTCTTTCCTCACAAACACCACGACCGCTCATCGTGCTTCTTCAATATGGAAACCCTGAAGAAAAACCTTTACTCCCCAATACATCGCAACAGGCAATTCATGTAAACACGAACTATACAAAAAAATCTGTTATTCATGTTGCTGTTATTGGCACGGGGGGATTTGCAACAAATATGCATTTGCCAAACCTTGCAAGGCTCAAAGATAAATATTCCATTTACGCTACTATGGACCGTTCTGCACAACAGGCAAAATTTGTGGCGGAACAGTACCAAGCCAAGTATACCACAACTAATCTGGATGAGATATTAAACGATAATCAGGTAGACCTCGTTTTAATAACAACAAGGCACGACTCTCATGCGGAATATTGTCTGAAAGCATTACAGGCAGGGAAACATGTTTTTGTGGAAAAACCTTTGGCTATAACTCAAGAAGAATTAGATAAGATTAAAGATTTTTATGCTCAAGGGGGTACATCAAAACCCGTATTGTTCGTCGGCTTTAACCGCCGCTTTAGTAAATATCTAACAGAAATAAAAAAACATACAGACAAGCGAATTAATCCTTTGCTTATTCATTATCGGATGAATGCAGGACTTCTACCTTCAGACCATTGGGTTTTTGAAACAGGCGGTCGGATTATTGGTGAAGCATGTCATATCATAGACACCATTTCCTTCCTTACAAAAAGTCCCATTGAAAGTGTCTCGGTAGAATCTATAACACCAACGACAGACCGATACAGCCCTACGGATAACAAAATCGTGCTTTTGAAATATCAAGATGGTTCTGTTGCTTGTTTTGAATACTTCTCTGTAGGAAGCACAGAATTCGGTAAAGAATACATGGAGGTTCATTTTGATGGGAAAACCCTTGTAATGGACGATTACAAATCGTTAAAAGGATATGGACTGAAAATCAATGCAATACAAACACGAACCAGCCAGAAAGGACATTTCGAAGAACTCCTTGCCCTTCACGATTCCATAACGGGCAAAAACCCTAATTGGCCTATTCCCCTCCCGGAATTACTCCAAACCACAGAAATTACCTTTCTTATAAAGTAACTTCACCTTTTCCTTTCATTACAACTTCCGTGAATATTAGTTTTTCTCTACTCTGTAAATAGAGTTCCACAATAATGAATGGTGTTTCCATAAAATATCCTTAGAACTATACAGAGGAATACCATTTTTTATCTGATACAATTCAGGATTTAATAGTATAGGATTTGTTGCAACTTTTGTAAGAACAATATCCGAAAGGATATATTGAGAACCGATAGGATTTGACAAATCAAACTTAAAAATTCGTGAAAAGAAAGTGTCGTGGTAGATATTTCGATACTGAAAGGCATTGGATACAACAATATAATCAATATGATATTGTTTAATAAACTCTTCTTCATCTTGTTTTTTTAACAAACATGGGATAATTTCTCCACCCACAATACCATCTGCACTTATTAATTGGGCATGTGTATTGAATTGAAACTGTATTTCATAAATTAATATTTTACTTTTTTCATTGATACCTAACTCTTGTGCTATTTTGGCAAAATCATTTCCCAGTATACGGTCAAAACTATATTTATAGTTTTCAGGCTTATTTAGTTGGAAATGTTGGTATATAGCAAACGAAAATGCAAATAACACAACAACAATCGCTATTTTTGCATATTTTGAAAAATATTTCACTACTTCCATTGTAATCCATGGAGATAATAAAGGGATTAATGTTACTAAATATCTACTGGAATAATTCATAGGGGGAAAAATAAAGTAAATAAGTGTCAGGATAGCATTACTAAGAAACATGATATTTTTTATTTTATCGTCAAAAACGAGTTTAGGCAGGTTTAGAAAAAACAAAAGGATAAATATTGCTATTATAAAAAGCAAAGAAGGGGCAAACTGCCATAAATCATCAAAGGAAATTAAGAGTTTCTCTATATAGGAAATATCTTTATTTTCCAATGAACGGACAAATCGTCCTAAAATAGAAGAAGGCAAAAGAAACCCCGTCATTACAAATAGATAGCCATAAACTACCCCAAAACTTGATATACCTATAAGAAGATACTTCCAGAATCTTTTTGTATCTTCTGAAATAAAAAAAACAGTGATAACAAAAAATAAAATATATTCTGGACGAACAAGAATGGAACATCCTGCCAAAAAGACACCTGTATTTTTCCAACCTAATTTTAACAAATATAGAGCAAATGCGGAAACAAAAACCGTTAAAGCAGTTTCGTATAACTGTGTGGAAGATATAAAAAGAGAATAGGCAAAAACATAAAAAAGAATTGGAATACTAACAACTAATATTTGTTCTTCTTTTTCTATTAGGGAATTTTTTCTGCTAACACATAAAAGAATATTGAATAGTGTCCCTAAAAAAATAAGAATTTTATTCAAATAAGTGGCAAAAACTAACCACATTTCAAATCCTAATAAATAGTATGGGATAGCATTCAATATTACCCAGAGAGGGGAGGTTGCACCATGCTTTACTTCATATCCATAAACAAAGGGTTTTGGGAAAAAATCACGAATAAAAGTGAAATATATAGATGCATCGCCATGAATTCGTGTTTTATGAAAATAAAGAATAATAAGAAGAAACATAAAAGGGAGAATTAAGAATATACGATATATGACTTTCTCTTTTTGAAAAAGATGGGTACTTAAATGAAACATAGTATCTCCAAGAAAACGCTACTCCGGGAAGATGGCGATGGGCATGGATAGAGATTGGTTGATTATTGCCTGTATATCAGACGCACCCAGTCCATTACCGTCTATATCTATATCCACCTCAATCGGAGTAATACCCAGAATGACCCTTACAGCAAGGTCTACATCTTCATCGTCTACTTTACCATCTACATTAATATCCCCATCACTCAGGGGAACATCTCGACGCGTTGCCCAGCCATCAATAACCTCAACCCCATTTACACGATAAGGAATGTATCCCGTTGCCGTGAAGGCAAGATTGTATGTACCTGGTAATAATAACCGATGATAATTACCCACGCGTGGATGAGAAAATACCGGCTGTGCGTTACCTTGCACTAACACCTTCGTCCAGACAGGCTCCCCCGTTTTACGGTCATATACCAGCCCTCGCACTCCACGCAATACACATTCTAAATACGACAGCATAGATTCCCGATTATTATTCCAGATAGTTGGTATCCATGAGCCCGCTGGAAATTTCGTATTGAACAGTTCTATCGTCATTTCAATACATCCTGTAAAGCGATAGTTCCAGTCTTGCATACCCCCCGTAATCACATACCACGCCGCACCATTGGTTATCCCGCCGGGAAATTGAGTACTGTTGTACATAGATAAGTTATGAACAGCATATTGCGTGGCTATCCACTTCATAAGGGCATCGTCCGGCGTTGGTGCTTCCACACCACTGGGACCACCGTCATTGTCATACGGATAATTAACTACCAATGCCCCGGTATGAAAATTTGCAGACAGACTAAAATTATGTTCTAATGACCAGCGCATAATATGCTGAATCTCTGGTTCGCGTGTTTCAATAGACAAATTCCCCCCATCATAATAAAAAGTATCAAAATCTGTTGGATAATTGGGAAAAGAACGGTTTAAATCTACACTGTTAGCATTTCTCCGTGTTACCATCTCACGCCCGTCCGGATTCATTAAAGGGACAATCCATATAGAGACCTCATCAACCACATTCTTTATTCTTGTATTCGTGGAATAGTTTTGCAGCAGATACTCCGCAAAAAACAGGCATAGTTCTGTCCCTACAGGTTCATCTCCATGTATTGTAGAAATATACTTAAACTCCGGTTCATCTTCTTCTATATTCGGATTATCTGAAATATGAATCGCCCATAACTCTCGACCCTGTACCGATTGCCCTAATGAAATCAATCGTGTAAGATTCGGATATGTACTGGTAAGGTCTTGCAAAAACTGTGTCAATTCCGCATAGTTGTGATAACCCGAAGGTGTTTTTTCTAAGTAAGGTAATGGGTCTGTTCCGATAACTTGTAATTCAAATCCTTCACTTTGCAATTTTTCCAGAGCAGTTTCCGGGATATAAACACGAGCATATTTGCCATCAAAGGAATCAACAGAATAACCCTGTTGCTCAAGATAATTCAGGTCTGATAAATTTTTAATATTCACCTGCACAATATACCATACAGGCAAGGATACCTTTTGAGCAAAAGATTCATTGAGTATCAAAAAAATAACAATTAACAAACAGATTACGAAGTTTTTCACTACTTTTCAAACCTTTTTTAACATAAATTAAACACCACTATTATAAAACTTTAAGAAATTACCAGCAATTTAATTACAAGCAACTGACAAAATATGTATTGCAACAAATTGAACAAATACCTTTATTAAAAAATATTCTATTTTTATATAGTTCTTCCTATTATTATGCCACAAAAACCCTATCCAATATCTCCCAAATATTACAGAAAATTCTCCAAAAACTATAAGGCACAGATAACAGAGAGACATAGTGGATCGCCGTTGTTAATAGATAGTCATATCCTTTACTATAAGACACATGTAAAAGAGAGACATAGAGGATAATGGACTTAGAGATGACGGACTTAGAGTTTATTTNAATTTGCCGGTAGGTGAGCCTGTATAACCCCAACATGCTCAATAATGGATTAAAACTCATAGGCAATAAACAAAGAAATAGATGAAAATTCGGAAGTATTGAGGTATAAATTTGTAACTCTAAAATTTTTTTACTATTCATGCATTCGTGGCAACCTTGCCAGGCAGGCGGTTTTTGGGGACTTATGGGACAGATGAGACGGATGGGACAAATAAATGAGATAAATGAGATGAATAAGACGGATGGGATATATGGATATTTGTGCTAATTTTGGTTAATGATTTCGTTATAACGAATAGCACAAATTACAACGAATATAAATGAAGTAAATAATTCCTCAAATATCCATACATTTGCGTGCCATGCTTGTCAGAGAAATGCTATTTACCCCGACAAAACTACATTCGCACGGCAGTGCATCGGGGATTTATGGGACAAATGGGACAGATCATATATATGGGACATTATAGGTATTAATGTAGCACAGACATTCTTGTCTGTGTTTTTCTTTCTCTCCTTCCCATTACCGTAGCTGAAGCGTCCTCGCTTCTGGTGTTTTTAAGTGGTTAATTTCTTTTACCACAAAGTGCACAGAGATTTTGCACAAAGTGCACAATGTAGGGACGAAACATGTTTTACCCTCCTCTGTGTCCTTTGTGTAGAACTTCCTTCGTGTCCTCTGTGGTTAATTCTTTTCTACTCCGAAGCACACCAATAAACATAAATTAAAACAAATACAAAACAATTTATCTATCATTCGTGCATTTTTGGCGGACAAATCTTGTCGAATTGTGTTTTTCCGGAGCCAGGAGGTTTCAGATACCTTATCTGTGCCCATTCGCGGAAAAAAATATTTTAAAAATTTTTTGCAAAATGCTTGACATAAGAAAAAAAAAATGCTAAACTATATTTATTGGATAATTGAATAATGAAGTAGTAGTAATTCAAAAAAACCTCTAACCAAAAGGAGAACACGCCATGAGACTCACA
>AWNW01000020.1 GCA_000493945.1 Candidatus Hydrogenedens terephthalaticus JGI OTU-1 | reverse complement strand
GAAAAGGAACGATTATCCTCTCATTCTTTAGCATCTATTTCCTCATGCGGTTTGTGGAAGACTTCATCCGTGCAGATTACGGCAAGGTAGTATGGAACTTAGACCTCATGCAGATACTCGCCTTATTCATCATTCCTCTATCCCTCCTCGGTATCCTCCTCATCTACCGCGATAAATTGTTTCACCTATCTCTATCCAAAAAGAAGACTGCCACGGATATACAATAGAAAACGATTAAGAACGAATGGAAGAATATTCGTTATACATTCCTAAATTCATGGCATATAAATCCTGCGAATCCTGTTGAATTGTGTTTTTTCTGTAGCTGAAGCGTCATCGTTTCTTGGTGTTTTTAAGTGGTTAATTTCTTTTACCACAAAGTACACAGAGGTTTTGCACAAAGTGCACAATGTAGGGGCGAAACATGTTTTACCCTCCTCTGTGTCCTTTGTGTAGAACTTCCTTCGTGTCCTCTGTGATTAATTCTTTTCTACCCCGAAGCACACCAATAAACACAAATTAAAACAAATACAAAACATTTCATCTATCATTCGCACATTCGTGGCTGCCTTGCCAGGCAGGCGGGTTTTATTTCGTTGCAACCTTACCCACACGGTTAGATCATATAATAAAAATAAATAGAAAGTACCCCTAATGTAGCACAGACATTCTTGTCTGTGTTTTTCTTTTTCTCCTTGCCATTACCGTAGATGAAGCGTCCCCGATTCTTGGTGTTTTTAAGTGGTTAATTTCTTTTACCACAAAGTGCACAATGTAGGGGCGAAACATGTTTTACCTTCCTCTGTGTCCTTTGTGTAAAGATTCCTCCGTGTCCTCTGTGGTTAATTCTTTTTACCACAAAGGGCACAGAGACCATACACAAAGTGCACAATGTAGGGGTGAAACATGTTTCGCCCTTCTTTGTGTCCTTTGTGGCTAAATATTTATTCCTTAAAGGCCTTACAATTAAGTAGAGGCACGGCATATCGTGTTTCTATGATTGGAAAAGAAATATACATCTGTTACCTATGTTCTATAAATGATCCTATTAAACCTGAACGGTATTTTTTTATGCTCCTCCGGAACATCTTTCAGTTTGTTTAAAAGATGTGTTTTTGATATAATAAAAGTTTCTAAACGCCAATAAATTAAACCCAAACCGTAATGAGGAGTAAAGTATGTCATTACGAACTTACGAAGCGCTGTTTATCGTCAGTCCAGAAGTGGAAGACGATAACATCCAGGCAATAGCCCGCGAGACCGAGAATTTGGTCACAAAGAGCGGAGGGGTTATTGTGCGCTCCGAAGTATGGGGTCGGCGGAGATTGGCTTATAAAGTCAAGAAATTTTCGGAGGGTATCTATATCCTGATACGCTTCCAATCCTCCCCCAACTTCATAGCGCGACTGGAAAATTATTTCCGCCTCAGCGAACAAATTATTCGCTACATCGTCGTTTATTTCGACGAAAAAACGCTCCGATTGGAAGCAGAACAGGCACAGCGTCGCCAGGAATTAGAAGCCGGCTACAATCAACAATCAGATAAAGATGAAAATCTTGCCCCCATTCCTACAACTATTGCAGAGGAAGAGGAGGACGAGGAATAAACTTTAACATAGGAACAGGTAACTATGTCAGATATTCGCGTTCCTGATTTAAACATTGTTCTGATTGCCGGCAGACTTGTAAGAGACCCGGAAATCCGTTCTACCCCCAGTGGAAGGACGGTAACAAGATTTACAATGGCAAATAACCGCCGATTCAAAGGAAAAGATGGAGAAACCCGAGAGGAAGCCATCTATATTTCTGTAGTATCCTGGGACAGTCAGGCGGATTATGTCTATAAGTATCTCCGTAAAGGGAGACCGGTTCTCGTAGAAGGTCGGCTTCGACAGGATGAATGGGATGACCCCACAACCAATCAACGCAGGTCTCGCTTCGAGATTGTAGCGAGGAGTATTCAACCTCTTGATTGGGGGGCAAATTCGTCAGGGAATTCAGGACAGGGAAATATTCCCCAAAATGAAAGACCTAATCCCAATACGAACAATTATCCTAATCAAGGGAAAGAAACTTCATATCCCGGGGAAAGTTACCCGGATGATAATTTTCCTGTGTCGGAAGACGATGTCCCGTTCTGATTGTATTTCAGGAAAACAATCTAATATTACCAACCTATAGAAACAAACGAAACTTTTAACCCATATTTAAAAAAGGAATAATGTCTTATGGCACACATTTCCGCAAAAGCAAAATCAAAAATTCGAATGAAACGATTAAAGAGAAGAAAGAAGAAGAGAATTTTCAGGAAAAAGACAAGCAGGCTAACCATAGAACGAATAGTATATATTGACTATAAAGATACGAATTTGCTACGGCATTATATAACCGAACGCGGAAAGATTATACCCCGTCGGATTACCGGTGCCACAGCAAAACAACAGCACATGCTCACAAGGGCGATTAAATTAGCCCGTCAAATTGCATTGCTTCCTTTCGTAGCAGAATAGTCAATATCCAAATTTGTAATTGTTGCTTATGTCCAATGTGTTGACGAAAATATTGTTTTTGATTTTAATTACTGCCTACCTAACAGGGGAAGGGGTTTTTATTCTGCTTCCCCTGGTTACGGTCGTCGCCATTGGTCTGACAACAGCACGGAATTCGTGGTTCCGCACAGCCCTTCTTTGCTTATCTCTTGTTCCGGGATTTGCATTAGGGGTATTTATGCAGTCGCTACCGTTAACCACTGAAAATCTCCTGATGTGGACAGCAACTTTGTTGGCAGGTATTTTATTACCCATTTCTGTGGGGTCTGCTTTAAGAAAATATTCCTGGTCTCGCTGTCTTCTTCTGATTACCGCTTTCCTGTTCATCTCCGCAACAGCCCTTACCATGTATTTCTGGAACGATTTGCGTAAGGATATAACAATCTCTATTAACGCTCGTATTGCGGAGATAAACGAACTGAGCAAGGAACAGGGAGTTAGCAATTCAGAAGAAATCAACAAAAATTTTATCGAAGGATTGAAGTATCTTGATTATCATTGGGAAGATTTTCACATTGGGCTATTATTTGGACAAAGTCTAATTACCGCTCTTATCATTATGGGTTGGATGATTGCACGGTTAAAAATTATGCCGACAGAAGATGGTATCCATTACTGGGAAAATCCACAATTAGGAAGTTTCTCCCAGGTTCGGCCACCGGATTACTTAGTGTGGTTGGCTATTTTAACGGCAATCATCTTGATATACGACCAGCATTATAATGTAGGAGAATGGCTTCGTATCGTCTCGCGGAACACGGCTGTAATTCTGAGTTTTGTTTACTGGCTCAACGGATTAAGCATACTTACTTTTTGTGCTATTTTATTTCACTGGAACATTATATTAACACTGGTAATTGTTCTTTTTGTGCTTGGAGTGTGGACTTTCCCAATCCTTGCCCTTTTTGGCTTTTTCGATACATGGTGGGAATTTCGGCTCTCACTCCTACGGCTTTACAATCGGCTACATCCGGAAATAAACAGTTAAATTCGAAATGGAAACAATAATAAAAATATAATTAAACAAGAAAGGTCAGGAGAATAAATGATGAAAGTGATTCTATGCAAAGACATTGAAAAATTAGGTAAGGTCGGAGAAACCGTTGATGTTTCCGATGGTTATGCACGCAACTTTTTGATTCCTCGTAAACTTGCGGTATCCGTCCAATCTGCTTCCGCTGCGGAAATTCGTCATCACCTTGAAATTATTCAACGGAGAGAAGCCCAACGAAAAGCAGAAATGGAAACACTCGCAACGAAACTCAATGCAATCACTATTGAATTTAAAATGCGTGCTGGCGATGAAGAAAAATTATTTGGCTCTGTAACTTCCGCCATGATCGCAGAAGAATTACAGAAGAGGGAATTTGATATTGACCGCAAACAAATCCTTCTGGAAGAGCCTATTAAAACTCTGGGTATCTTTTCGGTGCCAGTAAAGTTAGGAAGTGGCGTCACTGCAGAAGTGAAAGTTTGGGTCAGTCAACTAACAGACGAAAATAACACGGAGAATTCAGATAACTAATACATGGCGACATCTCGCAAGAAAGATAGCTCGAAGGCAAAATCGCCTGCTACATTTTTTGACCGCGAACCGCCACAATCCATTGAGTCGGAACGCGCCGTTTTGGGGGCTATCTTTTTGGACCCTGAAACATTCCCCAAAGTTCTTGAAATATTTAATTATAATACCGAAAACATCTTTTATTATGGACCGCACCAGACTATTTTTGAAGCCATGTATGAAATTTATCATACAACACAGAATAAACCTGACCTTCAGGCGGTCGCAGGCAATCTTGAAACTAAAAAATTACTGGCAGATGTAGGCGGTATTTCTTATCTAACAGAATTATCCAGTGCTGTAGCAACGGCGGCAAATATATCCTACTATGCAAATATTGTTATCGAAAATGCCTTAAAACGAAAACTCATTGGGATATGTGGTGAGATTATTAACAAAACTTACGAAGGACAGACCCCTTTTAAAGAACTCGCCGATGAAGCAGAAAGCAACCTATTTACAGTTGCAATGCAGAGAAGGACAAATCCTATTTACAAATTAAAGGACTTTATCACAACTTTTGTATTGGATTTGGAAGAACGAGTAAAAAAAGGGGAAGTGTTAACCGGTATTGCCACAGGTTTTCAAACATTGGATGAAAAACTGTGCGGTCTCCAGCCTTCCGAAATGATTGTCCTTGCCGCACGACCTTCCGTTGGAAAAACCGCCTTCGCCCTTAATATCGCTCGGAATGTGGCTAAAGCAGGGGAAGGAGGCGTGCTTATTTTCAGTTTAGAAATGTCGAAAGAGTTACTTCTCCAAAGACTTATTTGTATGGAAGGCAAAATTGATGGACAAATTATGAGAAAGGCTTTCGCCGGCAAAAAGATTATAGCCGATATTGTGGAAACCAGCGGACGAATATGTGATTTGCCTATTTATATTGATGACACACCCGGCATAAATGTTATTGAACTTCGCTCAAAAGCACGAAAACATTTATACTCAAATCCCGAAGTAAAACTAATCATCCTTGATTATCTCCAATTGATGAATGTCCACCGACGAAGTGAAAGTCGGCAGGTAGAAATCGCGGAAATATCAAGGCAAATTAAAGGTCTGGCACGCGAATTAAAAGTCTCCATTCTTACATTATGCCAATTAAATCGTGAGGCAGAAAAAGAGTCTGCTGAGCCCAAACTTTCACATTTGCGGGAATCCGGAGCCATCGAACAGGACGCCGATGTCGTTCTTATGTTATATCAAGACAAGAAGAAAGAAAAAGATGAACCCAAAGTAAAAGACCCGATAAATGTTCACTTAAAAATTGCTAAACAAAGGAATGGTCCTACAGGGATTATTGATTTATCTTTCCATCGTAGACATCAATTATTCTTAGAGATAGGTCATTTTATCGAAGATGAACCCTCATCTTCAATAACTGACGAGGAAGAGGAAGACCCTGTTTATAGTAAAAAATAACCGAATATAAAGGAGAAAAATATGTTCAAAGGTTCATGGGTTGCTTTAGTAACACCGTTCAAAGAAAATTATGAAGTTGATTTCGATGCTTATGGAAAATTGGTAGATTTTCATATTGAACAGGGAACACATGGCTTGGTACCCTGTGGTTGCACAGGTGAAGCGGCAACACTCTCACACGAAGAGCAAAAGGAATGTATCCGTTTCGTAGTAGAACGCGTTGCAGGTCGGCTACCTATCATTGCCGGGACAGGTTCGAATAACACGATGGAAGCGTTAGAACTTACCCGTTGTGCGAAAGAATTTGGTTGTGATGGGGCTTTATTAATAACCCCTTACTATAACAAACCTACCCAGGCGGGATTGATTGCTCACTACAAAAAAATCGCCGAAGAGGTAGATATTCCCATCGTCCTTTATAATGTTCCCAGCAGAACCGGTATAAAATTAGAACCGGAGACAATCGCAGAACTCAACAAATTCCCCAATATCGTTTGTATTAAAGAAGCCTGCGGCAGTGTTGACCAGGTATCTCAGATTCTTTCCCTTTGTGATATTACCGTGTTGTCGGGTGATGACAGTTTGACCCTTCCCATGATGTCCGTCGGTGCGATGGGTGTTATATCCGTAGCTGCAAATATTGCACCCGCAGATATTGCTCGTATGTGCACCCTGGCTCTGGAAGGAAATTATGCAGAAGCACGGAAAATTCATTATCGGCTTATGCCTCTCTTTAAAGCATTGTTTTATGAAACCAATCCGATGCCTGTAAAAGCAGGGTTGGCTCGCATGGGTATGATAAAAAACATATTGCGACTACCTCTGGTCTCAATGAGTGAACCCCAATTCAAACGGTTAGAGCAGGTTCTTCAGAAATTAAATCTTATCTAACTTCTACCCGACCAAAAGTTTTTTATATTGCAAAAACAACCTGTGTCAATGTAGACAGAAGATATTCTTTTCAAATCAGGATTTTCGTTGATAAAGAGTAATACTCAACCCCCAATAAGATACCACATCTACCCTTTGCCAGTTTTCATCAAGATATTTCCGTAAAGGTTCCGTATGGGGCTTATACTCAAATGTCAAGCCGTGTGTTTCAAGGAACCATAAACGCTGATATTTTTTTGCAACTTGTTCTATAGGCACAGGCAATAATCCATGGTAAGCAAGTAGCGTTGCATTCCCAAAAGTATCTATATGCACCTGAACATCAATGGCACTCATACCTACCCGACATTGAGGGTATCCTTCCAAATAGTGCCTCATTGTTGGAACCATAAAATGGCTGGGATAAATTACGATGTCCCCTTCCTGATAATTCTTCCGAATCCAATTGGCGGAACTACGGAAATCCACTTTATCATAAACCCCTAAACGATGCATCTCTTTAGGATGTAGTTTCAACTGATAGTAATCTTTAAGGCACATAGCGGTAAGCAAACCAAACATGATTAAGATTAAAAATCGCGTCGGATAAAATCTTATCCCGTGGATACCTTGTGCAACAGCAAATAAAGCCACCACACCCGAAAAGATAAACAACCTGTGCTCATAAAACGAAAAATGGCGTGCTCCCCAAAAGAATACATTAGCAAATATAGGCAACAAACTCATCAAGAAAACATAGAGACCATTTTCAGGTTGCCTTCGATAAGACCATAGTCCCCACAAAAAAAGAAGCAGGGATAGAATAAATAAAGACCAGTAAACGCTACTATTCGGTGTATAACCTGCAAAAAAATTCTTCCATGTTATTAATCCCGTTTTTATCGTTGGATTGGGATACCACACATAACGGATATTAGATACTATCTCGTGAAAATACCAGGCAAGGTATAACGCAGGTAAAACGAGTATCCCCGCAATGAAATTTGTCCAGAACCATTTGCGAAACAAATCCCGCCTGCCTAAACCCATCAATATTAAAAGAAATATATTTGTTACAAAAATTGACCAGACACTAAAGTAATGAGAATACATCAATAGAACAAAAGTGCCACCCAGCCCTAACCAGTCTTTCCAAAGATTATTGGATAAAATGCGAAGTAGAAACAATAGACTTAAAAGGTTTAACAATACATAAAAGGAATAAATACGCAACTCTTGTGCATAATAAATCTGAAAGGGAGAAATAACAAAAAAGAAAGTAGCGACGAGAATCGTAAACGGTCGGTCTAACATCCGTTTCGCCACCTGATAAAAAACAATAATGGTTAAAATACTCCAAAAACAGGGTAACAACCGCCATGCAAAATCATCCCAAACAGAATATCGTTCCCAGAAGCGAACAGTATCCAATATCTTCCCCCAGAAAAAAGTTAGCAGTGGATTTATCGGCGGTTCATTATTTAATAAAGGCGAAAGAAACGAGCCTTTCCAATCCACCAGTTTGCTTAACTCTATAGAGGCACATTCATCATACCAGAGACTTAACGAACCCAAATGAAATAATCGGAGTATAATTCCCATAGGCAGGAATATTCCCCAGAAAATATACTCCATAATCCTCTTTTTCAACTTTTCCAGTTGCTCTTGCTTCTTTTCTTCTTCAGTTCGCACCATATATTTGACTTTAATAGGCAATTTGTTTCGTTGTTCTTATTCTATTATTAGGTATAATTTACTTGTAAGAATATCAGAAAATCAAAACAAAAAAGTTACAAGATATGTCCACACTCCCAACCCAAATAGCACCCTGTCCCTGTTATATAGGGGTATCGGGTTGGGCATACAAAGATTGGAAAGATACCGTATACTCAGAGAACCAAACCTTAAATATTCATCCGATACGATACCTTGCCCAATGGATTAACTGTATAGAAGTAAATGTTACTCATTATCATCCCCTACCTGCGATAAGAGTGCAATCCTGGGTAGAACAGGTTATTGATAATCCTTCGTTCCTATTCACTGTTAAAATCTGGAAACGATTTACACATGAAGATAAAAGAAACATAGACCTTAAAGATGTTGAACTTTTTATTAATTCCATCGAACCTATTGCAGAAGCCAATAAATTAGGTTGCTTGCTTATTCAGTTTCCTCAGCGATTTCATCGAACCCCTGAAAATAGAAAATATCTGGCAGAATTAACAAACATTTTCACTCCTTTACCTCTGTGTATCGAATTTCGCCATAAATCCTGGTGGCATCCACAAACTTTAGAATCTTTTCGCGAAAGAGGACTTGCCTTTTGCAATATTGACCAACCTCTGCCAGACCCAAATTGCCTACCGCCTACAGAAGAAGTTACCACCGATTTCGCTTATGTGCGTTTCCATGGAAGAAATATAAAAAACTGGTTTTCAGAAAAATCCAATCGCGATGAAAGATATAACTATCTCTATTCAGAATCGGAATTAGAACCCTGGGTGGAACGCATCCAGAAAATGCGAAACAAGGCACAACGCATCTTTGTATTGATGAACAATCATTTTGCGGGCAAAGCCCTGATTAATGCTATACAACTCCGAAAAAAATTAGGATACCCTGTGGACACCCCACTTCCATATAAACTCCAGCGGGTTATAACGGAACAGAAATAACACAATCCTTCCGAATACATTCTATCCTCTTGTTCCTAACTGCCCATTTTTTCTTAAAAATAAATCAGTAAAATTATATAAGTTCCGAATAAAGACCTTACCATTTTTTGTTTTTGATATAATAAATAGTAAAGGATTGATATGATTGAGAGCAGGTCGTTTATCATACCGATAGAAATAGAACGACAATTTCTTCAACTGGTGCAACTTTTGCATAGCAACGGGGTAAGTGCGGAAGGTATTGTTCAGGTTCGAAAAGCGTTCGAGTTGGCAGTATGGGCACATCAGGGACAGGAGCGGGCTTCCGGTGAACCTTATATTATTCATCCTATAGAAGTAGCGCGATTGCTGGCAGAAATTAAACTTGATCCCATGACTATTATGGCAGGACTCTTGCACGATGTTATAGAAGATAAACAGGTCTCCCGTGAGCTTCTCGAAAAAGAAGTAGGGAAAGTCGTTCTTCAGATTGTCGAAGGGGTTACTAAAGTATCAAAACAACAAATGAAGGCAACTGTGAAAGAAAATGAAGACCTGCGAAAATTGGAAACCCTTCGTAAACTTTTCCTTATCGGCGTTAAAGATGTCCGTGCCTTACTGGTAAAATTAGCAGACCGCCTTCATAATATGAGAACCATTAAATATCTTCCGCAGGAATCGCAAGAGCGGATCTCTCGTGAAACGCTAAATATATATGCACCTATTGCCCACCGTTTAGGAATTTATCGCTGGAAAATGGAATTGGAAGACCTCGCTTTTAAGGTCCTGCTTCCTACAGAATACAAATGCCTTGCCTCTCGTATTGCAAGAAAAAAAGATGAACGCGAAAATGAAATCACAAATATCATTGCCTATCTCAAAAATGAACTGCAAAACATTGGCATTCAGGCTCGGATTTTAGGGAGACCCAAGCATTTATATAGTATCTATTTAAAAATGCAAAGGCAGCAAATTCCGTTAGAACGGATTATGGACCTTTATGCAATACGGATTGTTGATAATACCGTTGAAGAGTGTTACCGTGTATTGGACATAGCCCATCGCTTGGGAAATCTAATACCGGAGCGGTTCCGTGATAATATTCGCAAACCGCGAAGTAATGGTTATCGTGCTTTACATACTACTGTTTTTATACCTAAAAAATATCCTCTGGAAATACAAATCCGAACAGAAGAAATGGATCAGGAAGCGGAATTCGGTATTGCGGCTCACTGGTTTTATAAAGAAGGTGGTGTAATAGATGATTCTCTTATGCAGAAACGGATTGAATGGCTTCGTTCTATGGTTTCAGAACTATCTGCTCCCGGTGGCTCTACAATCACAGCACAGGATATTCAAGATGACCTGAAAATATCGGAAATTTATGTATATACACCCAAAGGGGATGTTTTCGAACTGCCTGCAAATGCAACTGTGCTGGACTTCGCATATACAATTCATACTGAAATAGGTCACCATTGTATTGGAGCCCGTGTAAATGATAAATATGTTCCTATCACAACCCGACTTAATACAGGCGATCGTGTCGAAATTCTAACCTCTCCAAAACAAGAACCCCATCTGGACTGGCTAAAAATCATTACCATCGGAAAAGCTCGAAATAAGATTCGGCATCACCTTCGTGAAAAGGGGATTTTACCCAAGGAGGAAGAAGAAGGAAAAGAGGAAACACCCCCTCGAAAAGAAGAGAAAAAAGATGACCGTCCCGGTAATATTAATACGGGCAATTCTATGCTTCCTGACCTCTCAGCATTAACAAAAATCGAATACCTCGGCGATAATAAAGAATTTGAGAAGGAAAGAAATTTAAGCATCCGTATTGATGGACAAAAGAATATCACTGTTCATTTCAGCCGATGTTGCAATCCTCTCCCCGGTGATGATGTAGTCGGTTATTCTACATTAAAAGGGATTATTACCGTTCACAAAAAGGACTGTAAGATATTTAACAGTGCCTATCGCGACCCTTCACGAATACATAAAGCCCGATGGGAAATTGATAACATGGCTCAAATTACTGTGCAGGTATTAGCCCGTCCCTCATCTACCGTTATTCAGGAATTAACTTCATTATTAATAGATAATAAAGTGCCGGTAATCTCTGCTCACTACAAATTTTTACGCAAAGGCTTGATCAAATTTGAATTTACCCAAAAATCTGTTCTATCCGGAAATCCGAAGTCCTTTGATTTGCTTATGCGTTCCATTCGATCTATTGACGGCGTCTTAGAAGTCCACCGAAAAACAAAATAAAGTAAATTAACTTTTACTATGAAATTATACCCTGTTGGTTGAGATATGTAAGTAAAAAGTTAACTGCCTGTTCTACACTACATTGTCCTGTATCAATTACAATCTCTGGATTTTCAGGTTCTTCATACGGGGCTGATATACCTGTGAACTCCGGGATTTCACCTGCTTTGGCTTTTTTATAGAGACCTTTGGGATCTCGCTGTTCGCATATATCAATATCACACTTGACATAAACTTCGATAAAATTTTTGGGGTTCAGTTTACGAGCCTTTTCACGGTCACTACGATAGGGAGAAATAAATGCTGTTAGCACAATAAGCCCAGCATCGGCAAATAATTTGGCTACTTCACCAATACGACGAATATTTTCTTCTCTGTCCTGAGGGGAAAAACCCAAATCTTTATTTAAGCCATGTCGTATATTATCACCATCTAAAACATAGGTTTTACATCCCTTCTCAAATAGTGCATTTTCCAGAGCATGAGCAAGGGTTGATTTTCCCGAAGCAGAAAGCCCTGTAAACCAGATTACGGCTCCCTGATGTCCATTTGCCCTTTCACGGTCTTCCCTCTTAATATCGCCTTGATGCCATGTAATATTGGTTGCTTTTACAACTTCTTCCACAATACCTTTCCTTCATCTTTTATGTTGTACGAAAAATCATTATTAATAATCGTTGCTCTTCCTACAAATTACTTGTCCATATAGATTATTTGGATTCCTGTGGCAGAAAATACTTCTTAATAAGGTCTAAATCCAGATTTGGATACACAGGATACTGTTGTAGTAATTCCAACACCCTTGCTTTTTGTTTTTTCTGTACAGAGGCATCTAATACAAAATTCCTCTTAGACGGTTTCCCGGCATTGGGTCCTTCACTCAGAATTTCTGGCTTTGTCGCATCTAAAACATCTTTAATGATAGATGCTATTTCCTTCATTTCTATTCCACCCATACCTAAAGTAGTTATCGCAGGAGTTCCCAATCGAAGTCCACTTGTGATTAAAGGTCCATTAGGGTCAAAGGGTAAGGAATTGAAGTTTAGCGTAATTCCACAGGCTCTTAAAGCCCCTGCGGCTTGTCTGCCTGTTAAACCGTGACTTTCCTGAACATTTAATAACATTAAATGATTATCGGTTCCACCCGTAGCAACAACTAATCCCTCGTTTTTCAGAGATTCCGCAAGTATTTGAGCATTGCGAACAATCTGTCGTGCATAATCGCAAAACTCGGGACGGTTTGCCTCTGTAAAAGCAACTGCTTTGGCAGAAAGCACATGGGGTAAGGGACCTCCTAAAACTAATGGGCAACCTTTATCTACGAATTCAGCAAATTCCTTCTTACAAAGCACAATTCCACCTCTGGGACCACGCAGCGTTTTATGGGTGGTAGATGTAACAATATGTGCATGTGCCACCGGGTCATATTCACCTTGGAAAACCTTGCCTGCCACCAGTCCCGCAAAATGAGCCATATCCACCATTAGCACTGCACCCACTTTATCTGCAATTTCTCGTAAGCATGCAAAATTAATTTTACGCGGATAGGCACTATAACCCGCCAGTAAGATAAGCGGTTTTATTTCTTTTGCCATTTCCTCTATTTCTGTATAATCCAGAAGTCCGGTATCTCGACGGACTGTATAAGAATAAGCATCGAACATCTTTCCTGAAATATTTCGACGGTAACCATGGGTGAGGTGTCCACCGGAATAATAATCCATCCCTAATAATTTTTGGTTACCCATCTTTTCACGAATTTTTTGCCATTGTTCCTGTGTAACTTTCGAGGGGTCTTTTATATCCAATTGTTCCAATTCTGGTGCTTCAATCCGTGCAGACAATATTGCCCAATAAGCAACCAAATTTGCATCGGCACCACTGTGAGGCTGGACATAAGCATGCTCTGCATTAAAAAGTTTTTTCGCTTGTTCACAAGCAACCGCCTCAATTATATCTACATTGCCACAACCCTCATAAAACCGTTGATAGGGTATTCCTTCCGCATATTTATCGGTTAACAAATTTGCCATGGCAAATTGGGTTGACAAGGAACAATAGTTTTCACTGGCAATCAATTTTAAGTTGCTTCGCTGGTCTACCAACTCTTGCACTATCCCTGCGGATACCTGCGGTGATACTTTAGCCACTTCTGCCAAATTACACAAGTAACCTAAAAATCCTGAATCCAATTTATCCGGCGGAGTAGAACCAATATATTCAATAATAGATGGATGTATCATGAACGGCTCCTTAAATAAAGAAATTGCATGTATATTGAAATAATATATTCTATATTATTCAAAATTCATGATATAACTGTAAACTCCTTCATGGAGTTGCGATTCTACTTTCAGACCACTCCGTTCAAACACCGCCTGCATGGGCTTGTTCTCTCGCAGCACTTCAGCGGTAAACCCTGCGATACCATTGCGACGGGCTATATTGATTAAATGACGGAAAAGGAATGACCCAATCCCCCGATTCTGCCATTCATCCTGCACTACAAAGGCTACCTCTGCACGATTCGTTTTCGGATTTAAATAATAACCACCCATCGCTACGATTTCTTCTCCATCCGGGTCAGGAACCGTTGCTACGATAGATACTTCATTACGATGGTCAATATACACAAATTCCTGAACTTGCTTACGAGGAACCCATTTCATACGGCTCATAAACCGTTTGTATAAAGATTCCTGCGATAAGGAGTAGAACAATTCGCGGATACGCGGTTCATCGGTTGGATGTATGGCACGAATCGTTACAGAAGTTCCATCATCACAAATATAGGTAGTGCGGATGTCCCTCGGACCTATTACAATCTTATTCTTAAAGTCTGTAAGTTCAGGACGAATGTATTTTGATTCTATTGCTTCCATCAGCAATTTTTCACGGAATTTTGGATGAGCAATACTAATAAGAGCCAGCGCGCGTTCCTGAACATTTTTCCCATGGAGATAGGCTACACCATATTCCGTGATAACATAATGGACATCGCCTCGGGTCGTTACAACCCCTGCGCCTTCGCTTAAATGACAAACAATTCGCGACACCTCTCCGTTGTGTGCGGTAGATGGCAAGGCAATAATGGCTTTACCTCCATTAGAACGAGCCGCTCCACGATTAAAATCAACCTGCCCACCAATACCGGAGTAAAATTTAGACCCCATGGAATCAGCACACACCTGCCCTGTTAAATCTACTTCCAGAGCAACATTAATAGCCACCATCTTGTTTTGCTGAGAAATAATAAACGGGTCGTTCACATACTCCGTCGGATAGAATGAAAAATTAGGATTATTATTTAAATATTCATAAAGCCGCTTTGTCCCCATAGCAAAACTGGCAACGATTTTACCGCGGTCTAATGTCTTTCGTTTGCCATTAATAATCCCTTTTTCTATCGGTTCTATAATCGAATCCGTTAACATTTCGGTGTGTATGCCCAAATCCTTCTTATCGCCCAAAAACTCAAGCACTGCTTGTGGAATACGACCTATCCCCAATTCCAGAGTTGCTCCATCTTCTATTAAACCTGCAATGTATTGCCCAATCTCACGGGTAACATCATCTGGCTCGGCTAAGGGGAATTCAATTAGCGGTGTATCTACAGGAACGAGATAATCTATATCATGCACATGTATAAAACAATCACCCATCGTTCTGGGCATTCGCGGGTTTACCTCCGCGATAACCAGTCGTGAATTTTCTGCTGCACTTTTCACAATATCTACGGAAATTCCTAAACTGCACATACCGTCTTCATCCGGTGGAGAAACCTGAATAAGTGCCGCATCCAAGGGTAATTGTCCTGTCTTAAACAAACGAGGAATATCAGATAAAAATATGGGAGTATAACCACCCAATCCTTCCTGAATAATATGGCGGACATTCTGGGCAATGAAAAAACTGTTTACTGTAAAATGATTAATCAGGTCTTTCTGTGCGTAAGGAGCATCTCCCAAAGTTAGCAAATGCACAATTTCTATATCTGCCAGGTCTGCGTGCCTTGCAACCAGCGCATCTACCAATCGCTGAGGTTGGGCACAACCTGTGCCAATAAAAACACGGAAACCCGGCTGAATGCGGAGCACCGCCTCTTGAGGGGTTACGACCATATCTGAATATTTTTCTTCCCAATTCAGGTCAAAATTCATTTCGTTTATTGATGTATTATTCATGGCTTGTATTAAGACCTCCTAATATCATTCGGGCATCCGCTACTGTCGGTGGAGTTCCTACTTCGCCAACAATAAACGGGTTAATATCAATTTCATGAATACCCGGAAATTCCGTAGCTAACTGGCTCATCTTTTGCAGAGCCTGTGCTATGGCATGGACATCTACCGCAGACTGTCCACGGGTTCCTTTTAATAAGGCATAAGAACGAGTCCCTACAAGCATCTGTAAGGCTTCTTCTTCTGTTATGGGGGCAAGGTAAAAACTCACATCCTTCATCACCTCTACAAAAATACCACCCAATCCGAACATCAACATAGGTCCGAATTGGGGATCACGATGCATCCCTAAAATTACCTCTCGACCCTGTTTTGCCATCTTTTCTACATAGATACCCAGAATTTTTGCGTTCGGCATTTTTCGGGTTACACGGAGCATCATCAAGTCAAAAGCATCACGCACTTGAGAAGGATTGGACAAATTCAGACGGACACCACCGATATCCGACTTATGGATAATATCTGGCGAAACGATTTTCATAGCCACAGGATAGCCGATTCGGTCTGCAACGGTTACCGCTTCCTCATCCGTTCGTGCCAATGCCCCAGGTGGAACATAAAAATCATAAGCCCGCAAAATCTCTTTGGCATCTACCTCGTTGATAAAGGTACTTCCTTCTCGCATTTGACGACGGATAATCCGTTCTATCCTTCGACGATTCACAGGGAAACGCATTACAACCCGTGGAGGTCTGCGTCTCCATGCGGAATAATCGCACATTGCCTTCAAGGCATATACCGCCCGTTCCGGTGATGGATAATCCGGTAAATTCGCTAAAACCAATTCATCTCGCGCTGGCATAACATCTGCACCACCCATAAACGCCGCTAACACCGGCTTGTTTCCCCTTAAATTTTTAATAACGGCTCTGGCTGTTTCTGCAGGCTGGGTCATGGCTTGTGGCGTTAATATAACAATAACCGAATCAATGGTATCATCATCCAGTGCCGCATTCAGAGCCATCGCATAGCGTTCCGGGTCAGCATCCCCTAACACATCAATCGGATTGGCAACACTCGCTGCAGGGGGTAATTTTTGTTTTAGTGCTGAGGATATTTCACTTTGCAACGGTTTTACCTGCAAACCCGAGTTTTCTATGGCGTCCGCCGCCATAATACCCGGACCACCTGCATTTGTTATTACCGCAACACGATTCCCCTTAGGCAAAGGTTGCATTGCTAACGCAGAAGCGTAGTCAAATAAGGATTCGAAAGTCTCTGCACGAATAACCCCCGCTCTACGAAATGCCGCTCCATAAGCAATATCTTCTCCTGCAAGACTACCCGTATGCGATGAAGCCGCTCGACTACCCGCTTGTGTTGTCCCTACTTTCAAAATAACTACGGGCTTTATAGATGCTACTTGTTCTGCTATTTTTATAAATTCTTCGCCACGAACAATATTTTCTAAATAGCAAGCAATAACCTTTGTCTGTTCATCTTCACCTAACATCTGTAACAAATCAATCTCGGATATATCTGCTTTATTGCCAATGCTAATCAATTTAGCCAAACCTACTCCACGCCCTACAGACCAGTCCAGAATGGCTGTGCATAAAGCACCGGATTGTGAAATTACAGATATAGAACCTTTTCGGGGCATCTGTGTGGCAAAGGAAGCATTCATATTATTCTCTGTGTTAATTATCCCCAAACAGTTCGGACCTAACAACCTCATCCGATGCTCTTTACAGTACTGCGTAATTTCCTTCTCCAATAAAGCACCTTCGGGACCTACCTCCTTAAAACCTGCGGTAATAACACAAACAGATTTTGCTCCCGCCTGATAGGATTCTTCCAACGCCGATTTCACCAATTTGTTAGGAACCACAATAATAGTGAAATCAATGGGAATACCTGCATCTGTAGGCGTTTTGTAACATTTTAAACCTAAAATCTCATCTGCGGAAGGATTTATCGGAATAACCTTCCCTTCAAAACCTGACGAAATTAAATTGTTTAATATAGAATATCCTACTTTACCCGGGGTCCTCGATGCCCCGATCACTGCAATACTTTTAGGTCTTATAAGTGTTTCAAGCATAAAAAATCCCTAATAAATCAAAAATAATTTTTATTATTCTGTTTGCTCGTCGGGAACAAAAATGACATTCCAAGAATTATAGAAAAATTGGAATTTATATAATATTATATCCCTTTTCCTATTCCTATTTCCATATCCCGAATTATTATACAA
>AWNW01000019.1 GCA_000493945.1 Candidatus Hydrogenedens terephthalaticus JGI OTU-1 | reverse complement strand
GACAGACACTATATACATGAAGTAACTTCACCGCAGGCATTTGAAGGATTGAGAATTGCCGGTAGAAAGGTGCGTCGTCCTGACTTGACCTTTGCTACGATGGACCATAATATACCGACAACCAATCGCGACAAACCGATTGCAGATCCGATGTCTGCGTTACAAGTAGAAACATTAAAAAATAATTGTAAGGAATTTGGTATACAGTGTTTTGATATGCATGACCCAAGGAATGGTATCGTTCATGTGGTAGGTCCTGAATTAGGATTGACACAACCCGGAATGACAATTGTTTGCGGAGATTCTCATACTTCAACGCATGGGGCTTTTGGTGCACTTGCATTTGGTATTGGAACAAGTGAAGTGGAGCATGTCCTGGCTACACAAACATTGTTGCAAAGAAAATCAAAAACAATGGAAATTCATATAGAAGGAGAATTACCTTTAGGGGTTACGGCAAAAGACCTTATTATGCATATTATCGGAAAAATAGGGACAGATGGAGGAACAGGGTATGTTATTGAATATACAGGGGAAGTGGTCAAAAAACTTTCTATGGAAGGTCGTATGACCTTATGTAACATGACAATAGAAGGAGGAGCAAGGGCTGGGCTGATTTCTCCTGATGAAACCACAGTTAAATATCTCCTGGGAAAACCTTATATCCCTAAACATATTTCCGAAAAAGAACTTATAGAACTATGGTTATCCTGGGCATCAGACACAGGTTGTTCTTATGATAAAACCATAGTAATTAATGCTAAAGATGTAGAACCTCAGGTAACCTGGGGCACATCTCCTGAAATGGTTGCTCCTATCTCAGGTAGAGTTCCAGTATTAAATGAAATACAGGATACAAACCGCAGGAATGCTGTTGAAAAAGCACTTAAATATATGGGTCTTGATGAAGGAACACCTATCGAAGCCATAGAAGTAGATAAAATATTTATTGGTTCCTGTACAAATGGAAGAATTGAAGATTTGCGGGAGGTAGCCAAAGTCGTTAAAGGTTATAAGATTAACAAAAGAATAAAACAGGCAATAATTGTTCCCGGTTCAATGTTAGTTAAGAAACAAGCAGAACAGGAGCACTTGCATAATATCTTTATAGAAGCAGGTTTTGAATGGAGAGAGCCGGGTTGTTCTATGTGTCTCGCAATGAACGATGACCGTTTGGAACCGGGGGAACGGTGTGCCTCTACCTCAAATCGTAATTTCGAAGGTCGTCAGGGTAAAGGTGGACGAACACATCTTGTTAGTCCAGCAATGGCAGGAGCATGTGCTATTATGGGACATTTTGTAGATATTCGCAAATGGAAATTTAATGATTAAAGGAGATAAAGCAGTGGAGAAATTTACTATATTGAAAGGAATTGTAGCACCTTTAGACGCAAGAAATGTGGATACTGACCAGATAGTTCCAAAACAGTTCTTGAAAAGAATACAAAGAACAGGTTATGAAGATGTTCTTTTTTACGACTGGCGTTATCTCGATGATGGTAAAACACCTAATCCACAATTTGAGATGAATGCACCTCGTTATAAAGGAGCGACCATCTTATTGACACGCGATAATTTTGGTTGTGGCTCGTCACGCGAACATGCTCCATGGGCATTGAAAGATTATGGCTTCCGCTGTATTCTGGCAATATCTTTCGCAGATATTTTCTATAACAATTGTTTTAACAATGGGATTTTGCCTATAACTCTTTCTCCAGAAATTATTGAACAACTCTTTAATGAAGTTCGTTCGCAAGAAAATTATATGTTAGAAGTGGATTTGGTCAATCAACAAATTACAAAACCAAACGGGCAACAAATTCATTTTGACATCCATTCGTTTCTCAAAGAGCGTTTATTAAATGGATGGGATCAAATAGGTCTTACATTGCGGTATGAAGAATTAATAGATAAATTTGAAAAGAAACATCCTCTGAAATTGTGAAACAAAACATAATTTCAGAAAGGAGGGATGAACATGCCTTTATACACATATCAGGTAATTCACGAGGACGGTACCGAAGGTGAAATTATCGAAGTGTTTCAAAAGGCTGATGAACCACCATTACAATTTCATCCTGAAACAGGAGAAAAAGTAATTCGAGTTTTTAAGCCTGCGCATATTGCAGGCTGGGCTAACGAGCGGATGGCAAAACAAATGTTGAACGATAAAAATCTTGCAGAAAAAGGCTTTACGAAATATGTTCGTTCCGGTAAAGGTTATTATGAAAAAACTACAGGCAAAGAAGGACCACCAACAATTAATGTAAACGACTGACAAAGAGTTTGATTATTAACTGATTACTTTTATATGCTTTATTAAAATCTACATAAATATCAACTTAGGAGGATAAGGAATGAAAAAGATAAAAAAATATTTTTCAACAGCGATTATAATTCTAACACTTTCTACTTTATTAGTGTCTTTGGGTTGTGGTTCTATGCCATGGAAAAAGAAAGACGAACAACCTCCACCTGTTGAGTTATTGGACGAGACAAAAGCACAAAACACAGATACATTGCCAGCAGAAGGCACAACTCTTATTCCCGGTCCTCAAAGATTTAAAGATGTTCCATTACCGGATAAAGTAAAAGAAGACTTTGACCGTTCTTATGTTTATGAATCAAGTACATTACAGGTAGGTAGAATGGTATATTCCATTCGAGCCGATGCCAATGATGTGGCACAATTTTATGTGAAAGAATGCCCGAAATATGGTTGGAAATTAGAAAATGTAATTCAAGGCGATGGTGTCCAGTTGAATTATTCTAAAGAGGGTAAAAAATTACAGGTAAATGTTCGACCCCAAGGAGTAGGAAGACCCAAGCAGTTGATTTTAACTTTAACACCGTCAGAATAAAATTTGTTCAATGAAAATAGTAAGAGATAGAAAATTAAAAGAGATATCTTTTCGACTTATTTTATTAGTGCTTTCTTTATATCTATCTCTTTTTGTTTTATCCTGTGGTACTGTAAAGAAGATAGATATTCCTTTTATAAATAGGGATTCTTCTACAGAACAGGAAAAAATTATTGCTGTTTTAGAAACAGTAGAAAAACTAATAGAGCGTAAACAGGTTAAGAAAGTAATGGATTATGTTTCGCTTGAATATCGAGATGAGCAGAATCGAAAATATAATGATATTAGAGAATATCTACAAAGTATAGTTAGAGATTACAGAGTAATTCGAATTACAAGAGCAACTCCAGAGATAAAAATTGAAGGAAACATCGCAACAGTAATAGATACCTTTGGAACTATTGCGGAGCCGTACGACCCGGTTCAAGGTGTTCCTGTGAATCTGCAGGGTAAAGTTATAATTTCCCTGCAAAAAGAGCCTGATGGCTGGAAAATAAAATCCTGGAGTTCACTTTTGTAATTTTATTCTGACCACTCTTAATCATTATAATCCTTAACCTGAAAAACAATAAAAAGAAAGGGAATTTGTATTTATGCCTATTCGTAGACAGAAGAAAAGAAAGACTGAAGTAAAGGACATTTTACCAAACATTGATGAACCCAAAAACCAACTACTTCTTTGGTGGTCGCACATCAAAGAAAATTTGAATTTGTATATATTTTCAATTGCATTTATCCTTTTATGTGTTGTTATAGGATTAATATATGGCTCTTATAATAGTTCAAAAAACAAAGATATTATGACCCGTTATGCAAGTGCTGTTCTTAAAGAAGATTTGCAAGAAAAATTAGATGCTTTAAAACCTCTTATGGACACAAACTCATCACTAACCCCAGAAATTCTATATGTATATGCAGAAACTGCTTTTACCCTGGGGAAAATTGATGAAGCAGAAACTATATGGAAAAAACTTTGTGAGAAATATCCTCAATCTGAATGGGTTCCTAATGCACGAGAAGGCTTGGGTTATTTAGAAGAATTGAGAAAAAATTATGATAACGCTATAAACATTTATAAGGAAATAAAAGAAAAATGGAGTAATTCATTTATAGCAAAAAGACAGTCTTTTAATATTGCTCGAGTTTTTGAAGCCAAACAAGATTTGCAGAATGCTATAGAAGCATATAAAAAACAACAAGAAGAATTTCCTGATTCATCAATTGCGAATAAAGCAAAATCTGCTCTTGAAAAGATAAAAAGTGAACATCCGGAACTATTTCCCGAAGAAAAGAAAGAAGAAGCATCCCAAGATACCACAAAGAATGAGGTAAAAGAAAATACCGCAAGTTTACAGGCAGACACATCTATAAAGGAACAGGAGAATACTCCGACTACACAACAAGGTCAATAATAAAATTTATTTGTCAAATATAAATCCATAAAAATGTATTATCAGGGGTCTTTAGGGTTATGAATCAAGAGAAAAAAACTATTCATGTTGTTGTTAACACCCATTGGGATAGAGAATGGGTATATCCATTTGAAGAAACACGATTGTTATTGGTCGAGTTTATGGATCAATTAATCCAAATTTTAAAAAATGACCCGAATTTTCATTCCTTTACATTAGATTCTCAAACGGTATGTCTTGAGGATTATCTCGAATTAAGACCTGAGAAGAGAGAGGATATTGTTGACCTTGTTCAATCAGGGAAACTTATAATTGGTCCCTGGTATTCCCTTCCAGAAGAATTTATTGTTAATGGTGAATCATTAGTTCGTAATCTATTAATAGGTCATCGAGTGGCACAATCTTTCGGAAAGGTTTCAAAAATTGGCTATACGCCTTTCAGTTATGGGCAAACTTCACAAATGCCGCAAATTTACAATGGTTTTGGTATTGATACAATTATTTTTTATCGAGGGATTAACACCCCTAAAAGTGAATTTATTTTTGAAGGTCCAGATGGTTCAAGATTATTTGGAATGCGGTTTGGTTGTTTAAGTCGGTTCAGTTATTACATATATGTTTATAGAGTTCTTAGATATGGTTCTGATGATGTTTATGCTTTTTACAATTGGGATAGAGGTGCAGGTCCTTTCCGTCTTGCTTCATCTAATAGACCGCGGGCACATTACTATGTTACAGACCCTTCCAATAAGATGTGGAATGTAGAACCTATTCGAGAGCAACTTAAAAAATTAGTTCAAGATGAATCGCAACATTTTACAACACCTCATATATGTTGTATGGAGGGTTTTGATAGTTCTGCCCCTGATGAAAAAGAGTCCGAGATTGTTAGGTTATGTCAGGAACTTTTACCAGATCATGAAATTCGTTTGTCAAGTTTGGAAGAGTTTATGAATGCGATGCGGGAATGTGTAAAAAATCCTACGGTAATTTATGGGGAAAGCAGGGACCCGGGTGCAACAGGAAAATGGACCCACCTTATGGGCGATGTTATAAGTGCACGATACCGAGTAAAAAAAGCAAATCACCAATCTGAAATGATTTTACAAAGGGGAGCAGAACCCTGGTGTGCTATATCGAATATTTTAGGTAAAGAATATTTTAGAAATGCGTTAACTCGTGCGTGGAAACTTTTACTCCAAAATCACCCACACGACACGATTACTGGTGGTGGCATAGACCAGATGGAAAAGGACGCTATATCACGAGCAGAACAAGTGTCCATTATAGGTGATGGTTTAATGCGTCGAGCACTACAACATATTTATTCCAGAATCAATCTTTCAGATGTATCGCCAAAAGAAAGTGTGTTGGTAGTATTTAACCCAAGTCCTTTTGAACGGCAACAAGTCCTATCCACATACATTGATGTGCCAGACAACATGGGGTATGAATCATTCCAGATTATAAATCCAGATACCAATACACCCTGTAAATTACAAATACAGCAACAATTTGATACCGGAACACTTGTAAGAAACCTTCAAGATATTTCCATTGAGTTGAGGTCGAAACGATTTTTAACTTATATAGATGTGGATAATATACCTGCTTTAGGGTATAAAACTTTTTATATTAAGCCTGCTGAAACTACACCCATTATTGAAACCAATAATATTTACAAATCTCCATTTATACTTGAAAACGAATACCTCCATATTTCTTTTAACAATGATGGGACCTTTAACCTTACAAATAAAGAAACGAATGATAAATTTTATAACCTACATTATTTCGAGGATACAGGGGAAACGGGACATTCGTGGATACACATGGAACCCGATGATAATGAAACGATATATTCTTATGGAAATCCTGCTAAATTTATTGTAGAAGTTAATGGTCCTTTATTATCTCGTATACGAGTCGATTATGTATTAATGATACCATCCGGTCTTGAAAGAGATATAACCGAATTGGACAGAGAAGCAGAGAAAAACCATACACAAAGAAGAAGAGAACGAGTGCCCTTAGAAATTTCGAGTTATTTTACATTACGAAAAGGTAGCCGACAATTAGAGATAACTACAAAAGTAAAAAACAATGCGAAGAACCACCGACTAAGAGTTATATTCCCAACAGGCATATTAAAAGCAACACATAGTTTTGCAGAAGTTGCATACGATGTTGTTCAAAGACCAATACATATATCTCCTGAGAATCCCTATTTTGGAAAACCCAATCCCCAATATCCAATGTATCGTTTCATAGATGTATCCGATGAGAACACAGGTCTTGCAATATTAAATAATTCGGGGTTGAGAGAATATGAAGTAATGGATGAACCTATACATCCTATTGCCATAACCCTTTTCCGTGCCTTTACATTTAGAAATGCCCCTATTTTTGGCAGGTGGGATGTCTATCCGGAGATGGAGTTATCCCAATGTTTAGGAGAAATGGAATTCTCTTATGCTATTTATCCCCACAAGGGAACATGGGAAAATGATGTCATTAGAGAAGCAGAAAAACTAAATGTGAATTTAGAACCTGTTCAAGCAGGTCCATTAAAAGGAGGCTCTTTACCTCTATCGTATAGTTTTATCGAAATAGAGGGAAATAATTTGCAGATTAATGCAATAAAAATAGCAGAAGATAAAGAAAAAACATTGATTGTAAGATTTTTTAACCCTTCAGATAAAGAGGTAATAAGTAGTATAAAACTTGGTTTTCCTGTTCAAAGTATATGGATGACCAATTTGAATGAAGAACCAATAGAAAAGATCTCAGACAAGAAACCAACAGTAGAAATTAAGGTTAAACCGAAAAAGATAATTACTTTAGCAATTGAATTTGAATAAGAATATTATCCAATTTCTACCTTTTCAGAGATATTCAAACAGTTTAATATCTCTTCTTCCTTAGGTTCTACAGTAATGGGCTGTTCAGCAACTGCAATAGCGTTGTCCGGGTCTTTTAATCCATGCCCTGTTAGTATGCAAACAATTTGTAGTTTATCTCCCGCAAAAGGCTTTTGGTCGTCAAAATAACCGTTTTCTGCAAGTTTAATAACCCCCGCGATACTTGCAGCACTTGCAGGTTCAGCAAAAACCCCCTCTGTTCGTGCTAATAATTTATAAGCATTGCGGATTTGCTGATCAGAGACCATTCCAATAACGCCACCGGACTCATCTCTTGCATTTTCTGCCCCTTTCCAACTTGCGGGATTTCCTATGCGAATAGCTGTTGCGAATGTTTGAGGATTTTCAACAGGATGTCCAAGCACGATGGGTGCCGAACCCGATGCTTGAAATCCTAACATTTTGGGTAAATTTTTCGCCCTTCCCGCTTGATAATATTCTTTATATCCTTTCCAATAGGCTGTTATATTTCCTGCATTACCCACAGGCATACATTGAAAATCTGGAGCCAAACCGTTGAAAGAATCAACTATTTCAAAGGCACCCGTTTTTTGTCCCTCAATACGATATGGATTTACAGAATTTACAAGGGCAATGGGATGGTCATTACATATTTTACGAACTAATCGTAATGCATCATCAAAATTCCCTTTTATCTGTATAACTTTTGCCCCATGTATCATTGCTTGTGATAATTTACCTAAGGCAATTTTCCCCTCAGGAATAAGAACGGCACATTGAAGGCCTGCCCTTGCCGAATATGCTGCTGCAGAAGCAGATGTATTTCCTGTAGATGCACACATAACTACTTTATAGCCTTCTTCCTTGGCTTTTGTCACAGCAACTGTCATACCCCTATCTTTAAAAGAACCCGTTGGATTCAAGCCCTCATATTTTAACCATATATTAATTCTGGGATGTATTGCAGAACTTAAAGCGGGAGCCTGTATTAAGGGAGTGCCCCCTTCATTTAAGGAGACAATAGGAGTATTAATTCCCACAGGTAAAAATTCACGATAGCGTTCGATTAAACCAATATTTTGCATATAATTACTCCATTCTATATTTATTGTAATACTCTTATTACATGTGTAGGTTCAACAATACAGTCTAATTTATCTATCTCTGCCACAGCACTTTGAAGGCTTGATTCTAACGATTCATGGGTCATAATAACCACATGAACAGGAAGGGCTTTATGATATGATAAAGTCTCTTTTTGGTGGCATGAAGAAATGCTTACTTGATGTTTTCCAAGGATAGTACATATTTGTCCTAATACACCGGGATAATCCTTCGTTGTAAAACGGAGATAATACCGACTTAAAAGCAATCCCATATCGCGGATATTGAGATTGTGATAATAAATAAAAGGAGGTAAGGAAGGAGATTCTTTTCGGTAAGCAAGGTCTAACAAATTGCTAATTACCGCCGTTGCCGTAGGAAATCTTCCTGCTCCCTTACCATAATATAAAGTGGGTCCCGCCGAATCACTTTCGACATAAACTGCATTAAATTCATTCCGAACCGATGCTAATAAATGATTTTGAGGAACAAGAGTGGGATGAACCCGAGCCTCAATTTCTCCATTTACTTTACGAATAATTGCAAGTAGTTTTATTACATAGCCCATTTCGTTAGCATAATCAACATCGTTATGTGTAATCTTTGTAATCCCTTCTACATAAATTTTATCAAAGGGAACAGGAGTTCCAAAGCAAAGACTTGCAAGAATCTGGCATTTATGGGCGGTATCAAAACCCTCTATATCTAAATCAGGTGGCGTTTCCGCATATCCATTTGCTTGTGCTTCTTTCAGTACAGGTTCAAAATCCAACCCCTCGTATGTCATTCGACTAAGGATATAATTACATGTCCCATTAACTATTCCATAGATAGACTCTATGTGAGTAGTAGATAAAACTTCTTTGAGTGTTTTAATAATTGGAATAACTCCTGCCACTGCTGCTTCATATTTCAACTCTTTTCCTGATTCCTTTGCTATTTTGCATAATTCGTCACCATATTTTGCCAGGAGCATCTTATTGGCAGTTACTACATGTTTTCCTGATTTTAATGCTTGGATAATAAAAGTTTTTGCAGGTTCTAATCCCCCTATTAGTTCACAAACAACATCAATCTCCGGATTGTTTATAAGTGTTTCAATATCAGAAGAAACAGTGACATTACTTAAATCAAAAGGCTTTAACAAATCCGGTTTTATTTCAACAATATGTTTTAATTCTAATTCGGCACCTGTTTGATTTTTTATGTGTTCAGAATGATTTAAGAGAAGATGGATTACACCTCCTCCTACGGTACCAGCGCCAATAACACCAATTTTTAATTTCATTAAACGACTCCTCATTCAAAAAAGAACAAATTGTTAAATGTAAAATTATTCTTCCTTAGTATCTATTATACATATAGGATTGTCAGGACTAAAAAACTGTCCCTCTTCTATCAAAACCTTTCTCAATATTCCTGATACCGGTGCTGTAATAACATATACCGCTTTGTCTGTACATATTTCCACAAGTTCTACACCTTTTTCGACAGTTTCACCTATTTTCAACAGCCATTGGGATATTTGAACTTTCAAGTCTTTTTCATCAGGTTTTGCTTCTTCTGGAATGTAAACCGTGTAATCCATAACTTATTCCTTTTGTTCTTTACACCAAAAATCAGCATGATACGAACTTCTTACTTCAGGACCGGCTATAACTTTTAATGATAGATTGTTGTTTGCCCACTCTTCATAAAATTTAAATTCATCGGGGGATATAAAATCAGATACATGTAATTGTCGAATTGTAGGTTGTAAATATTGTCCAATAGTGACTATGGAACAACCAATACCGTCAAGGTCTTTTAATGTCTGCAAAACTTCATCTCTGGTTTCTGATAAACCAACCATAATACCTGATTTCGTCTTTGTTTCCGGGGATATTTCTTTAACTTTTCTAAGGACATCTAAAGAAACTCGATAAGAACATTTTTTGTCTCTTACAATAGGGCACAGCCGTTCAACAGTTTCAAGATTATGGGAAAAAACATCGGGTTTTGCCTTCAGAATAGTTTTTAAAGAAGAGACATCTCCTTGAAAATCAGATACAAGGACTTCAACTTTTCTTTCTGGAAAAATTTCTTTAAGTGATAAGACAATTTCAGAAATATGGTTAGCCCCACCATCTAATAAGTCATCTCGGGTTACCATTGTTAAAATAATATATTGCAATCCCATTATCTCAACAGCCTTTATTATTTTATCTTTTTCAAAAGGATCAGGAGGTAATGGCTGTCCCTTTTTTACTGCGCAAAAGGAACATTTGCGAGAACATATATCACCGAGAAGTAGAAAAGTAGCTGTTTTACGAGACCAGCATTCAGGACGATTGGGGCATAAAGCACTTTTACAAACTGTGGCTATTCCTATTTCTTCCAATAAAGAATGAACCCGCTTTACTTCGTTTGTATCAGGAACTTTAAACCGTATCCAATCTGGAAATGATTTTTTTGTATATATTTTGCAATCCATAGGTAAGTCCAGGGAATTGAATTGGAAAGAAATTATATCATGAATATGTAAAGATGATAAAATGTTTGATATTTGGTATAATTAATATCCATAATAAAAAAATAACTTTCAAACTCGTCTAAAGGGATTTTATAATGAGCAAAGACGAGGAAAAAAAAAGAATCAAAAAGTTTGTTTGGAAAACTACGGTTTGGAAATTTAAATGAGGTTTGGTCTGCAAATCGCAAAACACAAGAAGAGATTGTAAAACCTCAAGAAAAAGTAGAAGAGAAAAAAACTGTAGTTCAACAAGAACCCATTCGTCAGATAGTTAAAGAAAACGAATCTGTAAACATTCCAAAACCCCAAAAAACAGGACTTAAAGTTATGGTTATCCCCGAAAATGTTTATATTGAAGGTTCAATTAGAGGTGAATGTGATTCGGAAATATATGGAAAAATTAATGGGAATATTTTGATAAAAGGCAATCTTGTGTTAGGAAAAACAGCGGAAGTTAAGGGAAGTATCAAAGCAATGTCTGCTTCCATTGATGGTATTGTCGAAGGAAAAATTGAGACCACCAATGATGTAGAAATTGGTCCTAATAGTAAAATTCAAGCCGATTTAATATCCGGACAAAAAATAGTTATTTCCGGACAGGTTAATGGAAGTATTTGTGCAGAAGTCGGGGTAAAACTTCAACAGTCTGCAAAATTGAATGGAGATATAATAGCATTAAAATGGTTTAGCATTCAGGAAGGGGCTATATTTAATGGAAATTGCTCCATGAAACGAACAGAACAGCCCAAGACCCCTCCGCAAACTGAACAGCCTAAAAATATTCAGCAACCCAATCAACCAATTCAGGTCAATCCACAAAATCAACAGATAAAAAAGTGAATAGGGGTCTCTATTAACTTTTTCTATATTCCAATCGTATTTATAGTAAAATTTAAAATATAGGAAAAAGAAAGGAGAGAAATATGCCAATATATATGTTCCATCCGGCTGATTTATTAATAATTCCCGCTGCATTATTTGCCATCTGGGCTCAACTAAAAGTAAAAAGCACTTATCAAAAATATGCTTCTATACCTACACAGCGAAGAATAACAGGTTTTGATATTGCGCGTTGGATACTTCAAAGAGAGAATATTAATAATGTTGATATTGAGGTTACAGAAGGAGAATTAACAGACCATTATGACCCTATAAGTAAAAAAGTTCGTTTATCTGAACCCGTATATTATGGGGATAGTATCGCATCCGTAGGAATTTCTGCCCACGAATTGGGACATGTCATACAGCATGCAAGAAGTTATGCTCCTATGCAGGTTCGACAACTTATCTACCCGGTAAGTTCATTAGGTTCAAATCTTGCCTTTCCGCTAATTATATTGGGTATTCTTCTGACTTATTTTGGCATTCATGCACAATGGCTTATTAATGTAGGTATTTATATGTTTTCTTTAGCGGTTCTATTTACAGTCGTTACCTTACCTGTTGAGTTCAATGCGAGTAAGAGAGCCATAAAAATACTATCTGATGGAAGATTACTTACGGAAGAAGAATTAGATGGTGTTCATGCCGTATTAAGTGCGGCTGCGCTAACTTATGTCGCTGCGGCTGCAACTGCGATATTACAATTAATCCGATTATTAATTATTTTCAGAGGCCGTGAATGATATTCCTGCGAGTATGCAGAGAAAAAATAACTGTTCTTCTTAAAATCTTAATTTTAACGATTATTCCCATTTCTGCAATAGGAGAAAATACCTCAGAATCTATCCGTATTCGTGCTGATGGATATGCAGAAGGTCCTTCGTATCTGATTCGCCAAATGGCGTTAGGAGAAGCACAAAAAAATGCTATAGAACAGTATCTCCTTTCGATGTTATCGGAAGAAGATATAAAATGTTTAAATCCTTTACTTAACAAATCTTCGCTCTATATCAAATCTTTTAAAATCCTAAATGAGAACACAACAAACGATAAATCCGTTGTAGAATTAGATGTCGAAATAAATGATGAACTGATAAATCAAGATGTTACAACTCTATTAATTCCATATAAAACTGACTTACCGAAAATATCAGTATTTATAATTGATTTATATACAAAGGATAAAAATCCGGAATTTTCAGAGTGTATAGATTCTTATAAAGTTATAGAAAAGAAACTAACAAACCTTAAATTTACAGTACAAAAAACAAATATAGAAACCAATTTTAGTAAAGAAGACATGATTCAATTGATAGGAGAGGGTTTGGAAGGAAAAAAGAAGATTGCTATGAGTCAGGATTCGGATATTTTTGTTTTAGGGATAAATCAATATGAAATTATAGGGGATATTTCTGATAATCAAATGCAGAAAATCCGCTGTAACACAACTATGGAGTTATTTCGAGTATCTGATGGAAAACTATTAGACGCTTTTACTACATCTGCTTCTGTGCAAGGAAAAAATCCATCAGAAACACAAAAACAATCCGCGGAAGACTGTGCTTTAAAATCTATTCAAAAAATTATTACCTGCTCTTTTTTATCAACGCTAAATTATCAAAAAAATACAAAAGACATACTTATATATTTCGATAATTTTCAAGATAAAAATCTAATCAAAAAAGTTATGGACTATTTAGAAGCCGTTACCTATGGGAGTAAGACAGAACTAATTTTTGAGACACCTAAAAGAACGAAGTATGTATTGATGTTTGATGGTCCTATTGTTCATATCGTTGATTCTATCTATAATAATAACCAAATAAAGAATAAAGTTATTATTAAGAAAGTAGTAGACCGCGATATCTTTTTGACTAATCCGAATAGCGATTAATTACTATTGAGTTCTTTTTCGATAGCTTCGATAACAGCAGGGTCATCCGGCTTTACTTTGGGTTCGAAACGGGCTACTGTTTTCCCATCTTTACCAATGAGAAATTTCGTAAAATTCCATTTAATACTTCCATCAAAAGGAGCGTTATCTTTAGATGTAAGGAATTGGTATAGTGGACAAATATCAGAACCATCTACAGAGACTTTCTCAAATAAAGGAAATGATATTTTATAGTTAATATCACAAAACTTCTTTATTTCTTCATTACTCCCAGGTTCTTGATTCATAAAATTGTTGGCAGGAAATCCAAGAATAACAAATCCACGATCTTTATATTTCTGATACAAACTTTCTAACTGTTGATATTGGGGTGTAAAACCGCAACGAGATGCCGTATTAACTATCATTACAACTTTTCCTTTGTATTGTTGTAAATCCACCTCTTGACCATTTATAGATTTGACCTTAAACTTGAGAGGTGTATCTTGAGACCTTTGTTCTGCGTTTAGACTTTTATGAGGAAGAAAACTAAGTACAAAGGAAACGATCAAACTAAATAAAAATCTGTAAAGTAAATAAATATTTTTCATTTTTATTCCTCCTGAAAATATTTGTTCTTACAATATTGTAACAAAGAAATTTCAAGTAGTATTTCAAAATAAATAGAAACAGACAAATAACATCAGCACAAATATAAATGATAAAATTAGATATAAAAAAGAAGGGATGATTATGACAGTTAATAGAAAAACGATACATTTGATTGGACATGCACATATAGATCCGGTATGGTTGTGGAGATGGACAGAAGGGTATACAGAAGTCCGAAGTACTTTTCATAGTGTAATTAATTTAATGAAGGAATATCCAGAATTTAAGTTTACATCAAGTAGTTCTTGTTTTTATGAATGGATAGAAACAATAGAACCCGAATTATTACAAGAAATTAAGAAAAGAGTTGAAGAAGGAAGATGGGAGATTACAGGTGCTTTTTATGTAGAACCCGATTGCAATATTCCATCCGGAGAATCGTTTGTTCGGCATGGCTTATATTCCCAGAGATTATTCCAGAGATTATTTAATAAAAAACCGGAAGTTGCATTTGCCCCAGATAGTTTTGGGCATGCGGGAACTTTGCCACAAATATTAAATAAATTAGGAATAAAATATTATGTTTATATGAGGCCTTTTCCCGGAAAAGAAAAGGAATATCCTGATGGAACAATATTTAAATGGATTGCTCCCGATAGTTCTTATGTAATTGCATCTGTAATCCCTGAAAGTTATGGGGGAGAGTATCAAGAAGTTTTTAATAAAATTGAAAACATAGAAAAATATCCTTATTGGAACAAAAATCAACAAGAATTTCTGTGCTTTTTTGGGGTTTGTAATCACGGAGGAGGTCCTACACGAATAACATTAGAAAACATTAAAAACAAACAAAAAGAGATAAAAGAATGTGATCTGAAATTCTCTACTCTTGAAGAATACTTTAATCAAATAATCAAAAAGCAAAAAAATATCCCTATTCTGAAAGATGAACTACAACATCATGCAAGAGGATGTTATAGTGTTCTATCAGAAATAAAAAAATTAAATAGACAGTTAGAACACAGAATACTTATGGCAGAACGATTTGCCACCGCAGGATGGCTATTGAAAGAGACAAAATATCCCGAATCTGTATTTGAAGCAGTATGGAAAGATTTGTTGTTTAATCAGTTTCATGATATTTTAGCAGGAACAAGTATAAAAGAAGCCTATCAAGATGCAAGAGACCAGTTAGGAGCAGCAAGACATAGGGCAGATGTAATTATCAATCAAACAATGCAAAAAATTGTAAAAAGTATTAATACACAAGGTGATGGGAACGCTATTGTTGTTGTAAATCCCCTTGCATGGCCTGTTAAACAGCCTGTAATTGTCTCAGAAATAATATCACGCGGTATCAACAAAGAGAATGGTTGTATTGAACTGGTTAATGATGAAAAAATCTGCTGTCCTGTTCAGGCTGTGCAGTCAAGTAGACCGGGTTCAAAGAAATATCTATTTATCGCAGAAGTTCCCTCTATGGGGTATCGGGTATATTTTGCTCGTCAGGAATGTGAAGAGCATAAAGAAATCCATAAACTAAAAATTAAACCTCATAATATTCCTCATCCACCCAAGATAGATAAAAACCATTTAGAAAATGATTTCTGGAATATAGACTTTGATTGTATTCGTGGAGGTATTTCTCGTTTATATGACAAGACAAATAAAATTGATGTAATTAAACACTTGGGATTGCCTATTCCTTTAGTAGACGCTTCAGATACATGGAGTCATGATGTTTCCGAGTATCGAGTTGAGGCAGGGAAATTTACCCTTACAGATATGATGATTAAAGAAAACGGTGAAGTTCTTGCCAGTATGGTTCAGGAATTTCAATATAATCAATCAAAGATAATACAAGAAATTGTTTTGTATAAAGATATTGAGGATATAGATATTTATCTAAATATACTTTGGTTAGAAAAGTATAATGTATTAAAATGGCTTGTGGAAACAAATATTTTTAATGGTAACGCTACCTATGAAGTTCCTTATGGCGTTCAAATTCGTCCTTGTAATGGGGAAGAAGAAGTAGGACAACAATGGGTAGACCTGTCTGGGGATATTGACGGAAAACCGTATGGACTGTCCATTATTACCGACAGCAACTATGCATACGATATAAAAAATAATGTTATACGAGTAACACTTTTGCGTAGTCCTGCTTATGCCCATCATGACCCCGAAAGATATATGGTTTCGAATAATTATCCTATTATAGACCAGGGTTGGCAAGAGATGAGAATAAGACTTATTCCACATACAGGTAGTTGGAAAGATACTCGAGTAGTTAAATCTGCATGGGAATTTAATGTTCCCCTGATAGCACAATATGAACATTCTCATCCAGGGAAGAGAGGTCTTCAAGCGACACTATTAGGAACAGAAGCAGAAAACATTCTTATTTCTGTTGTTAAAAAAAGTGAGGATGGTAAAGACTTAATAATAAGGGCTTATGAAACACAGGGGAAGGAGACATTCACTAATCTGCACCTTACATTTTTACAATTGGTGTATCCGATCAAAATTACTCCTTATGAAATTAAGACAGTTAGGATTAATCTCAATACAAAAGAGATATTCGAAACAAACCTTTTGGAAGAGGTAGACGATGGAAAAGATTGAAAAAATTGAAGAAATATGCTTATCTGTTCTAAGGGAAAGTAAAGAACCATGGGTCCCCTTAGATATGTTAATTCAAAAATGTAAGGAAATAGTGGAGGAAGATAAAGTTGATGAATCGTTAATTTTATCGTTTTTAAAGAACCATCCCGAAGTAAAAATATTTGAACCCTTTCTTCCAAATACTCCAGAAATGAAGAGTATATTAGAAGAAAAAGGATTAAAAATACAGCCCATTGTTATATTAAAAAAACGCTTACCTTCTGAAAAAGATATTTTTGTGTGGATGTATCAACATCTGGAAAATTTACTGGTAATGCTTCAAAATATAGAAAAAGAAGCAAAAACAGAAACAAAAAAACAAGAAATCGGTATAGTTATAGATAAAACAAAAAATTTATTAGAAAGGCTAAAGAATTTAGCCATAAGAAAAAATAAGTAGAATATGTGGATAATGGGTTGCTTATATGTATTTCTTTTCATGGAACCAGAAATAATGACATTAAATTTGGTTCCAATAATACGAGATGTTATCGTTGAGGATGTAAATCTTGATAATAAAAAAGATTTAATTGTATTTTCAACAGAAGAAGATGGATATGAAAAAAAATTATCAATTTATTATCAACAGTCAGAGCCCCCAAAATTTGATGAAAAATTTTCATTTAGTCTCCAAATAAAAGAACCCTGTTCCGTAATATTTATTACAAGAATAGAAAACAATCATAATTTTCTCGTTATTGCAAATAGCGAAAAATTTCATATTTACAGGTTTGAAAAAAATGAGATGGTTTTGGAAAGAACTATTCAATATTCCAATGCCTTTTCATATAATGCCAAAGAACCTGTAGTTATGCGTGATATATCGTATGATTTAGACGATGATGGCACAGATGAATGGTTTATTCCCACACCAAGGGGGGTTACAATATTTAAAAACTTCGATCCTCTATCAGAAATAGATTTCCATATATTTCATGAAATCTATTCTGGAAATAATATGACCCTTTTTTATCAATTTCCCGTAATATATCCCCTAAAAAAGAGTAAAGAAAATCCAAAACCGGTGGCTTTTTTAGGTGATAAGGAAATAGTATTTGCCTACGGAGAAAACTGGAAATTAACGAAAAAAATAAAGATAGAACGAAAAAATCCAGAAAAATGGGATTCGACATACAGATTGGGAGATATAAATAATGATGGATTTCCCGATATTTTGTTTACAGAAACACAAGGCACAATAAATTTAAGAACAACACTTTACATGTACATATCAGAAGGGGAGTATAAATATCCTGCAAATCCACAGTTTGAATATAAGATAAAAGGAGCCGTTGCTCTGCCTGTTCTGAAAGATATAAATAACAACAACAAAGATGATTTAATACTTTTCAATATCCCCTTAGGTTTAACAAACTTTATAAATTTCTTTTTAAGGGGTAAAATGTCTGTAGAAACAAAAGTATTTTTGTCAGATAGTAATTCCCTGTCTTTGAAACCTGATTATCAAACAACGATGACTATGGATGCTCCGGATGGAAAAGACCAGATTGCATACGCCATAGATGACTTTTCAGGTGATGGAATTCTTGATATTGCCTACGGACAGTCTCATAATACAATACAAATCAACATAGGTCTGCAAGAAGGAAATCTAAAAACGAAACAATGGATAAAACTGAATATTCCTGCATTTGGCATTATAAGAACAAGTTATATAAATGACAATAAGAATAAAGATATAATTATATACCGACCCACAGGTGAAAATAAGGAACGATTAGATATAATCCTTTTTTAACAGTTAAAGATAAACAATAGACAGGGTATAAATATGGATTTATTTGATAGTCCATTAGAAAAAGAAAGAGAAAGATACGAATATCTTTGTAGAGAAATAGAAAGACATAACGAACTTTATTATGTTCATGCATCACCAGAAATATCCGATTATGAATATGACATGTTAATGAAGGAATTGGAAGAAATCGAGAGAAAATATCCCCAATTAAGAACACCGTATTCACCGACACAAAGAGTGGGAGGAAAAGTTATAGATGAATTCAAATCGGTAGAACATACTATCCCAATGCTTTCAATAGATAATACATATAACGAAGGAGAAATAAAAGAGTTTGATAATCGTATTAAAAGAACTCTGAATATTGAAGGAGATATTTGTTATGTGGTTGAGTTAAAAATTGATGGGGTAGCCGTTGCTTTAAGATATAGTAATCATATTTTTTCACAGGCTGTAACGAGGGGTGATGGTTTTCGAGGAGATGATATAACAGAAAATGCTCGAACGATAAGGTCTATTCCTCTCCGTTTAGTTGATACAGCACCGAATTCCCTGGAAGTTCGTGGAGAGGTATTTATGATGAACAAGGAATTAGAAAGATTAAATCAAATTCGAGAAGAACTTGGAGAAGAGCCTTTTCGTAATCCGAGAAATACAACAGCAGGAACATTAAAACAGAAGGACCCGAGGCAGGTTGCACAGAGGAAACTCAGTGCATTTTTCTATGAGGTTATATTAGATGAAACAAATAAAAATCTTATTACAACACATACAGACACATTAAACTTTTTGAAAAAATGGGGATTTCCAGTAAATCCGCATTGGAAAGCATGTAAAAATATCGAAGAAGTTATAGAGTATTGCAATTCATGGCGTGAAAAGCGGTATTCTCTGGAATATGAAATTGATGGAATGGTAATAAAAGTAAATGACCATACCCTCCGTGAAAAGTTAGGGACAACAAGCAAATCGCCTCGCTGGGTAATTGCATATAAATTCCCAGCGGAAACTGCACGAACGAAATTGTTAAATATAAAAATACAGGTAGGTAAAACAGGGGCATTAACTCCTGTTGCAGAAATGGAACCTGTTCCCCTTGCTGGAACTATAGTGAAAAGAGCAACATTACATAATTTTGAAGAATTAGAAAGGAAGGACATTCGGATTGGAGACACTGTCGAGATACAAAAGGCAGGGGAGATAATTCCTCAAGTCATAAGACCTATTATTGAATTGCGTCCACCCGATGCCAAACCTTTCCCTCTACCGGAAATATGCCCTGTATGTGGCAGCAAAGTTCAAAAGGACCCTGAAGGCGTTTTCTACCGCTGTTTAAGTACAGAGTGTCCAGCCCAGTTAAAACAAAAAATACAACATTATGCACAGCGAAGAGCCATGGACATTGAAGGCTTGGGACCTGCGTTAGTGGAGCAATTAGTAGATAAAGGATTGGTAAAGAATATTGCAGATTTATATCGTTTGAAAAAAGAACAACTGGTGCAATTAGAAAGAATGGGCGATAAATCTGCGGATAATCTCATGAGTGCTATCCAGGAAAGTAAAAATAGACCTTTGAACGCATTATTATATGGTTTAGGTATCCGACATGTGGGACAACATTTGGCAGAGATACTCGCAAATCAATTTAGAAATATAGATGATTTAATAAATGTGGATACAGAAAAACTAATAGCGATAAATGAAGTGGGACCGGTTGTAGCAAAAAGTATTAAAGATTTCTTTTCTACAAAAGCAAATGTAGAATTGATAGAGGATTTAAAAAAATTAGGTGTAAGAACTTATGAAGTAGATGAAAACATAAATACGGTTAAAAATATTTTGAGTGGAAAAACTTTTGTAGTAACAGGAACATTAAAAAATTATACTCGTGACCAGATTGAACAACAAATAAAACAGTTAGGAGGTAAGGTTACTTCTTCAGTAAGTAAAAATACGGATTTTGTTCTGGTTGGAGATAATCCCGGGACAAAATATGAAAAAGCAAAACAATTGGGGGTGAAGACGATTACAGAAATAGAATTTATGAATATGATAAAAGAGGGTATCTAATGAAAACCTTAAATATAAAATCACCTAAAATTATCAATGCTCAAACAGGGAAGGAGTTATATGAAGAGGCGAAAAAACTCAGCGATAAAAAAACGGAACAAATTATTTTCGATTTAGAAAATACAGAGAATATAGATACATTAGGTTGTGCCTGGCTTCTTCGTATTGCAGAAGAATGCAAAAAACACAAAGTTTCTTTTTCCTGGATAGGAGCCAATGAGAAAGTTGCAGAAATGTTATCTGTCGTTTCTCCTGCATTTGAGTATAAAGAAGAAAAAAAATTACAGGAGGACATTATCTTTACGAAGTTATCAGGTGAATTTGAAGGTATTCTTCAAGAAATAAAAGATTTTATAAATCTTTGTATAGATGCTATTTATTGGACTATTTTAGCTCCTTTAACAGGTAAAAAATTTAGATGGGGATTATTTATTGAAGAAATATATGAAATGGGTGTTCGTGCTGTTCGTATTGTTTGTTTGATGAATTTTTTATTGGGGTTAATTATTGCTATGCTTTCTTCTGCACAGGTAGCCAGTTTTGGGTTGAGTATATATGTTGCAAATCTTATTATGATAGGTTTTGCCCGCGAACTTGCTGCAATAATGACAGCAACCGTAGTGTCAGCAAGAACAGGTGCTGCAATTGCCGCTGAAATATCAACGATGAAGGTTCAGGAAGAAATTGATGCACTTCGGGGAATGGGAATTAATGTAATCCAGTATTTAGTTGCCCCTAAAATGTTAGCTCTTTTAATAGTTTTGCCCTGTCTTTCTGTTTTAGGTCTTATCTTTGGATTATTGGGTGGTTCAGCATGGGGAATATTTGTATTGGACTTCAATGCTTCCGTATGGTTTAGACAAACTGTAAACTCTGCATATTTTAACGACCTTTTACAGGGGATATTAAAAACTTTTGTATTTGCCGTTTTTATTGTATTAATTGGGTGTCATAATGGCTTTCGTGTATCCGGAGGTTCAAGGGGAGTTGGTTTAATGACAACCCGTGCTGTAGTTATGGATGTATTTATGCTAATTGCGGTAGATATTATTTTCGCAACTATATTCTATTATCTAATATAAAAGGAAAAGACAGTGTCAAAAGAAGTAATATTGAAAGTAGAATCACTTCAGGTACAATACGGAGATAGAATAATTTTAAAGAATGTATCCTTTGAAGTGTATCAGGGGGAAATATTTTTAATTGTAGGGGGTAGTGGTTGTGGAAAAACAACATTATTAAAAGCAATATGTGGTTTATTAAAGCCTACAAATGGCAATGTCTATATCCAGGGACAAAATATAACTTTGTTAGATGAAGAAGAATTACAAAAAGTGCAACAGAATATCGGTATTGCTTTTCAATCAAGCGGCTTGATTAATTCTATTACTATAGGTGAAAATGTAGCATTACCGCTTAGAGAATATGGTTTGGTTGACCCAAAAATTCTTAATGAAGTAGTGCGAATAAAATTAAGTTTAGTCGGTTTGGCTGGAATTGAAGATAGGATGCCTGAAGAATTGTCCGGAGGAATGAAAAAAAGAGCAGGATTGGCGCGTGCATTAGCATTAGATCCTCCGTTAGTATTTTTTGATGAACCTTCCGCTGGTTTAGACCCTATTATTGCGTGTGAATTAGATGAATTAATTATAAATTTGAGAAACCTTTTAGGGATAACCTTCATTATAGTAAGTCATGAACTTGAGTCCATCAAAAAAATTGCTGACCGTGTTTTAATGCTTGATGATGGCCATGCAATTTTTTGTGGTACTATGGAAGAAGTAAAATATACTTCTATACCGAAAGTAAAACAATTTTTTGAAAGGAAACCTAATGAACAAAAATATGCGTTTGCACATTAATAATAATTTTTTATTAAAAAAATTACAAGGGTAAAACAGTGGCTACACGAAAACAAAAATTTCAAGTTTTTCTATTTCTTTTTGTATGTTTGGTAATAACCCTACTAATTGTCTATTTTGTTTCAGGTTTGTATAGCAATTATGGTATTAAATACTGGATTGAATTTGATGAGTCTGTATTAGGTGTGTATGAGGGCGGAGTTGTTGAATATCTGGGTGTGCCCGTCGGTAAAGTAGAGGAAATTAGAGTAAGCTCAGAAGGCAAACCGATTATTGTGATTAACATAGATAGCAAAAAAGTAACTTTACATGAAGGGGTTGAAGCCAATATCGTAATTTATAGCCTTGCAGCAGGCACTATGGCTATTTCACTAAGTGGTGGAAATCCTCAATCCCCAATACTTCCTCCGGGAAGTAGGATACCCGCGCGTCGTTCTACGATTTCAGCAGTAAGTTCAAGAATTGAGGAACTTATGGAAGATTTAAAAAATATATTGGATTCTGTAAAAACGGGTCTTGAAGGTATAGAATCAGGGGATATAACAGAAATAGCAAAAAAGATAGATAGAGTATTAGAAAAAGGAGAAACGCTGTTAGATGATTTACAAAAAACCGTGAAAAACATTAATGCGACAATAGAAAAAATAGAACCCCAAATAAGCAAGACCATGGATGCAGGAGAACAGACCGTTAACCAAATAAAACAATTATCTGAAAAAGCGGATAAACTTGTTACAGTCATCACAGACAAAGCAGAACAATTGGATATTCAAAAAACACAGGATAATGTAAACTCTGCGATAGAGGAAATAAAAAATCTTTCCAAAAATATTGATGGTCTGGTCAATGAGTTAAAGAATATTACAAATGTAGCCTCTTATAAAGCAGATAATATTGAATTTTCATTCCAAAAAACTTTGCAGGAGATTAATTATACATTGGAATCACTTAGAAATTTACTTGAATCTATTCGCAAAAATCCTTCTTCTGTAATAAGAGGTAAGGCTTTGGATAAGGAGGGAAGATAAATATGAAAGGAAGAGTAATTGTTAGTGCTGTTATAATGAGCCTTTTTTCTATAGGATTTTTGGGATGTTTGACACCAGTAAAAACAGGGTATTCGATGAAATACTATATCAATCCCAATATAGTAGAAATGAAAGGAGAATATACCGGGTTAATTCTTGCGATAAGAGGGTTGGAAAATGCAAGGTCAATTACAAATTTTATAACCTTTTTAGAACAAGGAAAATTATATTATAGGGAAGGATTGGAATGGGCAGAACATCCTGTTGAAGTTATGGAAAGGCTATTAATTAAATCTATTGAAAAAACAGGAAGATTTCAGGATGTATCAAACAGTATTGAAATTAAAAATCCAGACTTAATTTTGACGGGGGAGATAGAACAATTTTACTGTGTAAGAGAAAATAATTCAGAAAAAGTTGTAGTGTCCTTAAATATAAGAATAAGAGATACAAAAACAAGTAAGATAGCATTCAGTAAAGCATTTTTGGTGGAAAAACTGTTTGATAAAGAAAAAGAACAAGTTAATGAAGCAATGAATAACGCTTTGTCAGAATTATCCCAGCAGATACAAAAAGAAATTAATAAGGCAGTATTTTAAAAGAATATAATTGAATAACTCTTTGTTTAGTTTATAAGACTAAATAACTGTTTGGGATAGAAAGAATTCGAATGCTGTTTATATATAATTTCATATTTATTCTTAGTGAAATGGCACCTTATCTATTATTTGGATTTTTAGTAGCCGGGATTCTATCGCAACTTATTCCTACATCATGGGTGCAACGACATCTTGCAGGTAAAGGTTATTCACCCATAATAAAAAGTGCCATGATAGGAGTTCCGTTACCGCTATGTTCCTGTGGGGTAATTCCTGTAATGGCTTCCTTAAGAAAACAAGGAGCTAATATCCCCGCCATGTTATCCTTCATATTATCAACGCCCCAAACAGGAGTGGATTCAATACTGGCTACCTATGCCTTATTAGGTTTACCTATGGCAATATACCGACCTTTCATAGCATTGATAACAGCCCTTTTAGGAGGTTCTATTTACTACTGGACAAGTAAAAAAGATATAGAAAAAGAAACCGACGAATTAGAAAAAAGCAATGGTATAAACAATAAAGATACAAATATTAAATATGAAATAAATACAATTCATATAATATCTGAAAGTATTCACTATGGTTTTATAACATTACCCCGTGAGATTTCACGAACACTTATTTTTGGTATCGTTATAGCCAGTATTATAACCACTTTTATACCTCCCGGTATTATTACCAATTTTATGAATGTCGGAGTATTGCAGATATTTATGGCAATATTGGTAGGTATTCCTATTTATGTTTGTGCAACAGCCTCTATTCCTGTTGCTTTGAGTCTTATTTATTTAGGAGCATCTCCCGGGTCTGCTCTTGCTTTTCTTATCGCAGGTCCAGCAACAAATATCGCAACGATTTCCGTAGTCAAACAGTTTTTGGGTAAGAAAGCGGTAATTATATATATACTTACTATGGTATTTTCTGCTCTATTTTTTGGTATTACATTCGATTATTTGGTTAATATATACCCATTTTTTAATATATCGCATATAGCACATATCCAACATTCGCATGAAGCATTTTATAATCCTATCAAGGTATTGTCATTGTTGTTATTTGCTCTCATTTTGGTATTAGGCCTTTTCAATATAGACCCGTGGATGTATATAAAAAAAAGAACTAAAAAATCCTCACAGACAGATAGTTATATGAAAATAAAAATCAATGGTATGACCTGTAATCATTGTGCACAAAAAATTACAACATTAATAAAAAATATTTCAAATGTTGTAGATATAAATGTATCCCTTGAAGATAAAACAGCAATTATTTATGGAAATCCATCTTTAGAAGAAATTAATCGAGTACTTAATACTGAGGGGTACTCCGCAGAAATAATTGAAGATAAAATATTATGTAATTGTAATTGTCAATAAGTAAAGACTTATTATCTTACTTCTAAAATATTTTGTGGAAGTTCCTGCAATATAGATTTGATACCACTCTGAAAACTATTATCAATGGTTTCTTTAATAACAATACTTGAAATTTCGTTATTTATCTGGTTTAATGAATTTATTAAATCGAAATTAGGATACTTTCCAGAAAAATTCTTTGCACTTTCCAATAATTGTCCTTTCAGTTCTTGAATTCTTGCATTGACAATACGAATCCCTTTGTTTTTTTGTTGATTTTCTAATGGGAATTCATCAGATACTTCATCATAAGTGGCTAAGGCTTGTCTTAAAAGGACAATGGATTCAGCAATTCTTCCTGTCAAAGCCTCTTGTTCTGCTGTGCTTTGTAATTTTTCTGCTCTTTCAAGTGCCTCTTTATTTTGGGCAAGTCGTGCATCTCTTTCTTTTATACTACGCTCTGCTTCCAATCGTAATCTTTCAGCGTCCGGATGTAATGGGTCTGCTGAAATAGCATTATTAAACAATTCTAAGGCTTCCTCTAATTTTTTTGTTTCCAGTGCTTTATTCCCTTTATCTATATAGAAATCTGCTATTTTTCTTGAAATATCTTTACGGTTCGGATTTAATGCAAGAGCATTCTTATACAATTCAATTGCAATTTCATTAATATCCATTCCGATAAGAATATCGGCTATTTGAATATACATGTCTTCTGTAAAAGGCACTAAATCATTCAGTTTTTGTATATTAATTCTTATCTCTTCCGAATTCCCCCTCTTAGCGTAGAAAATTCCACCTTGCAAAGCATAATCCCTAAGGGCTACCTCACTCACATTACTTACAACCTGTCCCGGAACTAAAATACTGAACCATACATCTGCCACAGCGTTCAATGATATACTGACACATTCAGAAAGCGTGGTGGATGCAGTTCCCTTAAATCCAATATTAGATTTATATTCCTGTTCAAATATCTTATCCCTTGATAAAATTTGTCGTTTGAGTTGGGCAAAGTATACAGAAGGATTTACTTTTTGTCGGGGAGTTGTGCGTAGAGATACATTTTCTATCATTTTCTCAACATCAGAGTTGTAAAGGATTCGTATGGTAGGGTCAGCATTTTGTAGAGGTGAGGTCGCTTGGGCTGTTAGTTTTCCCAATACACCAAGACGGAAAGCATAATAAGGGTCAATTTTTCTTGGTTTTACTGCGATTAGTAAATTCATCTCTGATTCAATAGCTTGAATAGGATCCGTTTTTGCAGTTGGAATTATCATATATAAAGTTTCATCTGTGATAGCTGCTCCATTTTTAATTTCATTTTCTAGTTTCTTTAGCGAAGCATTCAATTCTTTGTCTATTAAATGTATTGCATTATTTACTATCGAAATTTGAGAGGTAGGTCCCCATGAGTAGGCTGACAAAGAGATAAGAAAGAAAAAGATTATAAAAAACAAGTTGTATATTGTTTTTTTCATAACGGTACAATCCTTATTGTGTTATGGCAATTGTTTGGGATGATGTTGGATTGTTTACAAGGGTTTGTTCTATTTGTTCAATTAAAACTTGAATTTCAGCGGTTGAATAATTAGGGACTGTATTTCTAACTATCTGAATATATGACTTTAAAAGTTTTAAGCCTTCAGATAGAACACCCCTTTGAATATAAAGCAAACCATTTTCTAAATAAGCCGGTGCATAGTTTGGGTCTTTTTGAATTGCATTTGCAAAACATTGTTGAGCGAAAGTAGGGTCATTATTGGCTAATGCAATTCTTCCTTCAATAAGGTAACAACGAGGTGTTTGTTGACCTTTATTCTTTATATTTTGTATCAATTCTGTTGCTTTGGTTAAATTATCTTGTTGAAAATATATTAATGCCAGGTCTAAAGAGGCGTCAGTGGAATAATTTCCTTCCGAATTTTTAATTTTTTCTAATTCTATAATCGCTTCTGTGGTAAGTCCTGAATTAAGTAATGTTAAAGCATATAAATAGTTAAGTACCGGCGGGATTTTTTCCTTGTTTTTGAAAGACTGTAATAATTGTAGAGTTTTATTTGTATCACCGGATTTCAATATCTGACACGCAAGAAGAGCCTTTTCCGCATCGCTTAATTCTTGGATATATGTCTGAATGGTTTCGAGATACTTTTGTCTATTTTGTTCGTCTTTCATGTTTTCAGACAATATCAAGAGAAGTAAAGCAGTTTTAGGAGATATTTCTACATTCTTTGTTAAATTCAACACTTCATTATAGTTACCATGAGAAAGTAAAAGAGCAATAATACCGTTTTTGTTTATTTCTGAGTTAGTAGATAAAGAAAATAGTTGTTCAGGGTTGTTAATATTTGAGATATTACCTTCTCCAAGAAGATTTAGAAGTTTTAAGTCATTTCTTTCTGGGTATTTTTCAATTAATTTTTTAATATATTTTAATTGCTGTGTTTTATCATTCTTTTTTGAGGAAGCGAGTAAAGCAAGCCAGATAACATCGTTGTCTTTATCGTTTATGGCTAAAACTTTATCAAATTCTGCCAGTGCTTCCTCTGTCTGGTTGTTTTTCAAATAAAGTTTTCCTAATACTAAATGAGCACGAAGGTTTTGAGGGTTTCTTGCAATATATTTCTGCAAAATATCAATAGCACCCAATACATTTGTATGACTAAGGTTAATCGCACTTGAGATAGGGTCATAGGTGAGATATATGATTCCAACACCTACTAATATTAGTAAAAGGATAACAAAGAGACCATATAAAAAATATTTTTTATTTATAGAAGGGAAAACACTTTTTTTCTCTTTAGGTGGTTCTGCTAATATTTTTGTCCCTGTCAGGAGGTTTGTTCCACAATAGATGCAAATAATATCTGTTTTGTTAACAGGTGATTTACAATTTGGGCAGATACCTGGGGATTTAGTTTCTGTTTTTGTTTGGAGTGGTATTGCAGATGCTTTAATAGGTGCTCCACAGTGTGGACATTGTTTAGTATTTTCATTTATGGGTTTACTACAAAATGGACATTGGAACATATATTATTCCTTTAAATCTTTGTGAGATTGTTCCGTTTGATTAAGCATGGATATATAATCCTGTTCAATTTTCTTATCACAATATTTACAATGTGTCCTACTAATAATATTACGCTTTCCACAAAATTTACATTTAGGAAAGAATAGGGAAGGCACTGTTATAAAAGTAATTAGTAAAGTAATGCTTACCATTATAAACAAGTAACCTAAACGCATTTATATATTTGTTCTCCTTTTTATATTGTATAAAATTAGTTTACAAAATTATAACTTTATATGTATATATTAAGCATAAATATTTATGGGATTATTTCCTCAACAGAGTTTACGATTTTCGTAGGACGATATGGATACTTTTCTACATCTTCTATTTTTGTTACTCCCGTAAGAACGAGTATTGTTTCAACACCTGTTTGAACCCCTGCTACAATATCCGTATCCATACGGTCTCCTATAATTACTGTATTTTCCGAATGCACACCTAAATAATTCATAGCACTTCTCATCATAAACGGATTGGGTTTGCCTATATAAAAAGGCGACCTGCCTGTGGCTTTTTCGATTAACGCTGCCATTGCACCACAAGCAGGAACAATCCCCGATTCTGTTGGACCTAAAGGGTCGGGATTCGTTGCTATAAATCTTGCACCATTGCGTATTAATCGGACTGCCCGTGTGATTTGGTCAAAGTTAAAATTAGAGGATTCTCCCAAAATTACATAATCGGGATTGTATTCTGTAATAACATAACCCACCCGATGGATTGCAGTAGTAAGTCCACTTTCACCTAAGACATAAGCGGTTCCATTGGGTTTCTGCATCTTTAAAAACATTCCTACCGCCATAGCGGATGTAAAAATATTGGTATGAGGAATTTCAAGTTTATGCATTTTTAATAGGTGAGATAAATCCTCAGGGGTAAATTTGGGATTGTTTGTAAGAACTAAGAATTTACATTTATTCTCAATTAATCGTTCAATAAATTGATTGGCACCTGGGATAACTGTATTCCCTTTTACCAACACACCATCCATATCAATCAAGTAATTTTTTACAACTTTATTGGCGATGTTACTCATTTGTTAACTCCAGATATATTTTAATATGACATTTGGTATAATCAGTAAAATAAAGATGATGATATATTACCAAACTTTTAATGTAACACCAAAAGTCTTTGTGGGAGATTGAAAAATGAAAATGATAAATATATTAAGCATGATAGGTGTGGTAATAATTCTACTTTTGTTCTCTTCTGCTTGCAGAACGATAGCAGGACAGCCATCTATAAAAACTGCGGAGATTATCCCAACGGAAATATCACCCGGAGATACCGCAGTCATACAGACAATTATTAAAGATAAACATCATGTAATACAAAAAGTCGAAGCGGTGATAAAAGAAGACCCTAAAATAAAACTTAAACTTAGAGATGATGGGATAGAACCAGATAAAAAAGCAAATGATGGAATATGGGTTTTGAAAGTAGATGTTCCTTCTGAAGCACCGCCCGGAAATTATAAATTAGAGATTATGACCTATACGAAAGATGGTATGCCAATTAAAATTAAAGGTAAAAATGGTGAAATAGAAGATTTGGCGATAGAGATACCTGTAATCATAAAGAAATGAAAAATATAAACATACGGGATGTATATTAGTTTAATTATATATTTTTGTGTATTTACCCAAAATACAGGGGATGTTAATAATTACCAGAACATATTACTTTTATCTGTAGATACCCTTCGGGCAGATCATTTGTCATGTTATGGTTATGAATATCCAACTTCACCCAATATTGATAAACTTGCCGAGAAAGGGATTGTTTTCGATAATTGTATTGCCGAAGTCCCTCTAACATGTCCCTCTTTTTCATCTATGTTTACATCTAAATTCCCCCGAACAATTGGCGTAACAAGAAACGGATTGGGTATTTCAGAGGATGATATATCTATAACAGAACTCTTAAAAGACAATGGATATTTTACTTTTTGTGTACAAAGTAATTGGACTCTAAAGGCAAAGTTAAGTGGATTAAAGAAAGGTTTTGATATTTATGATGATGATTTTCATGTGAAAAGGTGGGGTATTTTTTCGTCAGAACGAATTGCCGATGAAGTAACTCAAAAGTGTATTGATATAATAAAAAAACTTCCGAAAGATAAACCTTTTTTCGGTTGGGTACATTATAGTGACCCTCATGCTCCGTATCATTTTCGAAAAAGGTACAATGTACACCATGAGGAGAAAGGAAGAAACAACGAAAGAAGATATAAAACAGTAAAGTCTTATGACTCAGAAATAAGATTTACCGATGAGCAGATCGGTATTTTACTTAAGCATATCCCGGAAAATACAGCGATTATTTTTGTCGCAGACCATGGGGAAAGTTTGTATGAGCATAATTATTTAGGGCATGGAAGAAAACTATACCAGAATGAAGTTAGAATCCCTCTTATAATCGTTTCTCCAAAAGTCAAATCTGGGCGAACAGGAATGCCTGTAAGAGGAATTGATATAGGTCCTACAATTTTAGGTATAGCTAATATACAAAAATGTAAAAGTATGTTGGGAATGGATGTATTAAATGAGAATATCAACAAAGAAAGAATTAGGGTAATTGAAACTTATGGCGGTGCTGTTCCCAAAATACCTATTTTAAGGTCTTTAATGAAAAAATCCGGTCCAATTATGCAAGCAGTTATAGTTGAAAATTGGAAATTGATTGTTAAAGATAATCGGAAAGAACTATATAACATTATTGAAGATCCTGAAGAAATAAACAATATAGCTAAAAAATATCCAGAAAAAGTCTTAGAGCTTCATAATATAATTAAGAGATGGTCAATACACACCCCTGTAAATACCAAAAAAGACGGAAGGAAATTATCAGATGAAGATTTGGAAGTTCTTCGTTCTATGGGTTATTTAGAATAAAAAATATGTTATTTGCCACGCCAACCTTTATCAGGAATACTGCAATTAGACCAGTTATTATTTATCCCATTTTTTTCTTTTGCCCGAACCCAATAATAATAAACAACGGGGATTATCTTATTACCAGAACAGGAAAAACCTTTTTTAATCAAAGGAACTTCTGCTGTATTATCGTAATAATAAGGTAGAGAGGTTGTCCCTATAGAAATTGCAGTATTGCAATCGTTTTCTTTGTTTCTTAGAACTTCAAATATATATTTATTCGTATTATCTTCCATTTCCCATTCCACAAGAACATATTCGGAATAGAAACCATCTGATGCTTTTACATTATAAGGAGGCGAAGGGATAATAGGGCTAATTTCGCCTTCCGAATTTCCTTCTAATGAACCTTCTTCTGTGATCGTTCCTTCCTGTGAACCTTCAAAAATTCCTTCATGGGTAGATTCACCTTCAATGAATCCCTCTAACTCTCCTTCATTTATTCCTTCAATTTCTCCCTCTGTTATATAGCCTTCCTCTATTCCTTCCTCAATGCCTTCTATTATACCCTCGTTTACTCCTTCAAATATTCCTTCTGTTTCTCCCTCACTTATTCCTTCTTCAAGACCTTCTGTAGGACCCTCATAAATGCCCTCCACAAGCCCTTCACCATCAGTATAACCTTCTTCTATTACTGGCTCGGGGTCAATAAAATCGGGAATCCCATTGTTATTCCTATCCTCTGTTCCTTCTATGTTATCAGGAATTCCGTCATTATCACTATCAAGGTCAAGAAGATTCGGTATGCCATCAATATCTATGTCTTCGATTTTTTCAGCAATATCGAAAATCCCATCTCCATCTGTATCCCCAGATGTAATGATAGGTATAAATTGTAATTTTTTATTTTTAGGGTTATGTGTAATAAAAGAGAGCAAGCCGTAAGTTTTAAATGTAAAATAATTTTCATTATAAATAGATATTTGGGGAGAGATGTTATTTTGTGCAAAAGAAAAAACATTTGTTAAAGAGGCGGATTGTATTTGGAGAGATTTCTCTTTTAAGTTGTATATAAATCTTTTTTTAGGTTGTGTAGGGATTTGTTCCGGTATCTGGTCAATATTTACAGGTATATCTTTCATGAATCTTGATTCACAAAAAAATCCTATGGTGTTGTTCTTATTATCTAATTTTAAATCACTTGCTTTGACCCCAAGAACCATTACATCGGATTTAAACAAATTGACATCAATTTCAGAAGCACTAAAAATATTTAAGGGATATTGGATGAAAGTTCCACCTTTTAAATCAGAAAGAACAGAAACAAAGAAATCAGAAGATGGGGGAGGGTTGTTCCCGGAATAGGTTGTGGAATTATAAAGAGAATAATCTGTTTTCCCATCATTATTAGCATCAATATAGATTGTGAAATTTACCTGGTTTGGGGAACTCCAGGAAGAATAAGTAGAGATTAAGAAGTAGATTGAAGAATCCTCAATATTGTTTACATCAGGTAAATAGGGTAGATTATCAGTAATTCCCAAATACTGAATATCTGCACAGGACATATACTCAGGAAGATTTTCCTGTTTTTTACTTATGCCTTTTAATTCAAAAAAAGATATAAAAGAACTTAAATCATAAGGAAAATTATCACCCGTATATAATTCCTTGCCCAGAACAGATAAGGATGCTGTATTGGATGTAGATAAATCTAAATACGACGGATATAATTCCAGGTCTGAAATAGGTTGAATCTGAGCATATAAAGGAAGATGCAAAGTATTGTTGTTAGTTGTGTCTCGTAAAGAAAGTATCCCACTCAATTCACTAATCCACGAACGATAAGGTTCTTCATAGCGAAAATCAAGGGAAGGGTCTCTATCATGTTTCAGTAAAGACATATCTATATTTAATATAACGGGTAGGTCTGCATAAGAACCTGGATTGATTGTAGGTGAGATATTTTGTGGTAAAACAATATCAACACCGGAAATAGTTGTTCTCGATAGATAGGATAATTCAAAACTTTTAGATTGTTTTGAAAGGTTTTCAATACGAATCCATCTTTCTTCGGTTATAGAGTCAGATACTTCTTGAGTATCAAATGTAAGAGAGACTGTGTAAGAGTTATCTTTATCATAAAATAGAAAATCCATAATTATATTATTTGAAAAATTATTTCTACCTATTCCTCCCACTTGTGGAGGAGCATAAATAATTTCCCCTTTTTTATACAGATAAGTATCAAATGTAGCATTATTAATTAGAATGGTTTTTATATTCTGTGCTGTTAATTCAGGTTTTATTTCCATTAATAAAGCAGAAAGTCCTGAAATATGGGGGGCAGACATGGATGTCCCGGAACTAAGACGATTAATGGGATTGGAACCTAAATTTGCTGAGTAAATATGCACTCCAGGAGCCGATATATCCGGTTTTAACACGATTTTCCCTGTTGAATACATAGCAGGTCCTCGTGATGAAAAATAAGCAATCCGCGATGGTATATTTCCAGATAAAGATGAATCCGCATCTTCACAGGCTGCAACAGCAATAACACTTTCTGCTGAGGCAGGTGTGCCAAGTGAAAAGAAAGCATCCCCTCTATTTCCTGCAGAGACAACAACTAAAATACCTATCATTGACGCATTGTTACAGGCAATTGCTTCAGGTGTATCTGAAAAACCAAAATCTTCACCTAAAGATAAATTTAAAATATCCAGATGGTCTGAAAAATCACCATCCTGATTAGGGTCAAGAGCCCATTCAATGGCGGGTATTAATATTTCACTTTTAGGTGCTTTCGAAAATATTTTTAAGGCATAAAGTTCTGTTTTGGGAGCAACACCGGGATAGACAAGAAAAGGATAATTGATAATTTGTTGGGTATAACCAAATGTATAAGTTGCACCGCTATTCAATACTCCATATCCGCCGATAATACCGGCAACATGTGTCCCATGTCCATGCTGATCAAACGGGTCAGGGTCTGGAATCGGGATGTTTTTACCGAATGCTTCGGGGTCATAATCTTCTCCCACAAAATCATATCCACCAGCTATTTTAGTTGTAGGAAATGGTACATCTTCTATAATAGTTGGGTCATTATTGTCATAATCTTGTTTTGTTCCTGAGCCACCAAAATCTTTATGTATATAATCAATTCCTGTGTCAATAATGCCTACCCTTATTCCTTTCCCTGTGGCTTTATAATTACTCCATACTGAAGGTGCTCCTGTAAAAGGTAGACTATTTGATAAATGGATGCTTACACGGGATAAAGGATGAATTGCTTTTACATCAAAATCAGTTTGTAGTTCCTGAATGTGGTCAAGTTCCAGGTATGCCCCAATACCATTAAATACTTTTTGAACAGTGAAAAGGATATTTTCTTCTATACTTTTCTTTTTTATGATTTTATTTATGAATGCATTCTGTTCGTTTTCAATTTTTTCTATATGTTCTCTGAGTTTTATGGTTTTTTCAATGGATGATATTTTTGTATCTTTTAGTTGAGAATAAAATTCAGCACCACAAGAGGTGTTCAGTTCAATAATAACCGGGATACAGTCAGTAAAAGATACATTTTGTAAGATAAACAAAAATATAAATGGGAGCGAAAGATTTAAGATTTTTACTTTAGAAAAAGAGAAGTAAATATTCATGTTATAATAATACTTTATAATTTGAAGTAATACAAAAAACAACTATCACTCCTAAATTATGCCACAAATCCACTACGATAAGAATTATAGAAAGCAATTAACACAAGTTACATTATTAGGTTTTCTACTTAATATATTACTTGTTATTCTTAAAGTCTGTGTAGGTTATATTACTCGAAGTCAAGCCCTTATTGCGGACGGTATACATAGTCTTTCCGATGGGATAACAGACCTTGCTGTAATATTGGGTGAACCTTTTTGGACGGCACCTGCTGACGAAGATCATCCTCATGGACATGGAAGAATAGAGATGCTGGTAACAATACTTATTGGTCTTTTGCTTGGATTGGTTGGCATATTATTGGGATTTCAGGCTGTTAAATCAATTATCCAATTTGAAAAAGAAGAAACTATTTACTCTTTACCAATGACAATTATTGCAATTATATCTGTAGTTTCTAAAGAAGCATTATATCAATATACTGTGTTTGTAGGTAGGAAAATCCATTCAACTGCTGTTATTGCAAATGCGTGGCATCACCGTTCAGATAGCCTAAGTTCAATTCCTGTAGTAATTGCAGGAATTGGAATCATGGTAAATCCTTCATACAGCATATTAGACCCCATAGGTGCTTTAATAGTCTGTGTTCTGATTATATACTCTGCATATCGAATAATCCTTCCTATGCTGAAAATCCTGGTTGACAGCGGTATTACACAGGAGGAGATGTCTCGATTAAGTGATATTGCTTTATCTATAGAAGGGGTAAAAAGTATCCATGCAATAAGGAGTCGTCATATCGGGGGAGGAATTGCGGTAGATTTGCATGTATTAGTTGACCCCCAGATGTCTGTTTCTGATGGTCATATCATAGCAGGAAAAGTAAAACATGCACTTTTAGAAAAAGGGCAAGATGTTGTAGATGTTCTTATTCACATTGAACCTTATGAAAAAGAACAACCTTAATTCGTGTTATAAATAGGCTAAAATACTTGAAAAATAGCACATTTAAGATATGACAATTCTGGCATGATTAAAATTTCAGGGTGGTCAGGAGCAGCCCCATGAAATTCTAATAAACGAGTTTCTCTTGCCACATTTCTTGATGCCCTTTTGATAATTTCCCGAAAATCGGTAGGTGAAATAAAATGAGAGCAAGAACAAGTAATTAAAAAACCTCCTTTTTTTATATGTCTCAATGCAAAAGAATTAATTCTTTGATACTTCAAAAATGCTTTTTTGAAATCGTTTTTTTTCTTCGCATACGCAGGAGGGTCTAATATAATAACATCAAATTCTTCTTTCGGGTTTTGTTTGAAATATTCCTCAACATCAATATTATAAAATTCTGCACAATTACTGTATTTATTCAACTCTAAATTTTTTTTCGCTATAGCGGTGGCTTCTTTTGAGGATTCTATTCCAACAACATATTTCGCTCCTGCCTGGATACTATGACAGGTCCATAAACCCGCATAACAAAAACAATCGAGAACTTTTGCTTCTCTTGTATATTTTTGTGAATAAAGATAATTAAGTCTCTGATCAAGAAAAAGACCTGTTTTTTGTGCCTTTTTAATAGGAACAATAATATTGAGTTTATTAATATTGCATACAATTTCATCAGGAATATCCGATGATAATTCCTCGTTTTGTTTGCTGTATATGTATTGAATACCTTTGAAACTTTTTATTGCCTCTAATAAATAGTGACTGTAAAGATTGTAAAAGTTACATTGAAACTGTATAGTAACTAATGACTGGTATCTGTCAATAATAAGTCCCGGAAGTCCATCGCTTTCCGCATGTATCCAGCGATAAACATCAGACCCATCAAATAACCTATTTCTCAGATTTTGGGCTGTTGATAACCTCTTTAAGAAAAAATATGTGTTTATTTCTTCTTGATGATAAGATAATACACGAGCAAAAATACCCCCATCTTCCTGAAAAAATCCTCTGCAAATAAAACGATCCTCTGAATTATATATATCAACAACATCCCCATCATTAACAGGTTCTTGTTTTAGTATTTCGTTCTTAAATATCCATAAATGCCCCCGTAATATTCTTTTTTCCTCATTTTCTTTAATATAAGCGGTGGGAATATGTTTTTTCATGAGTTTGATAAACTACCTGTTCTATGAGTTTTCTGCCACTTTTTTATTGTGTTAAGAAGATAAAATCGAATTCGTTCCTCTTCTTTTTTCTTTTCATAAGAAACACCCTTGCTCCACTGATTAAATCCTGTCTCATCTTCTGGAATATTTTTCCCCTCCTCGTATGCATTTGTATATATTACAACACGGTTTTGTGTTACCTGAGCAATCCCTCCCATTACAGCAAAGAAAAGTTTATCAGTTCCTTCCTGTTGAATAGCAACAATACCTATGTCGAGAGCTGTGATTAAAGGAGTGTGTCCCGGTAAAACAGTAATTGTTTCTCCTTGAATAACAGGTAAAGAGACCGCAGTGGATTCTAATGTAATTGGTTTCATATTTAATGAACAAATCTGGAATGTAAAAGTAGTAGGACTCATGCAGAAAATCCCATTTGTTTTGCTTTCTCTTGAACATCCTGAATATTTCCACAATAAAGAAACGCTGATTCGGGATAGTGGTCATATTTCCCTGAAAGTAATTCTGAGAAACTTTCAATAGTTTCATCAACACTAACATACTTTCCGGGCATTCCTGTAAATTCTTCGGCGACAAAGTTAGGTTGGGAGAAAAATCGTTGGATTCTTCTTGCACGATTTACAATCTGTTTATCCTCATCCGACAGTTCTTCCATACCAAGGATAGCAATAATGTCTTCTAAGTCTTTATATCTTTGTAATACTTGTTGAACATCTCGTGCAATTTTATAGTGAGTTTCTGTTATATAACGCGGGTCTAATAAACGGCTGGTTGAATCCAATGGGTCAACTGCTGGATATATACCCATTTCTACAATTTTACGGGATAAAACAATAGTAGCATCCAGATGTGTAAAGGTATTTGCAGGTGCGGGGTCGGTCAAATCATCTGCAGGGACATATACAGCCTGTACAGAAGTAATAGAGCCTCGTGTCGTTGATACAATTCGTTCTTGAAGTTCCCCCATTTCAGTAGCTAATGTGGGCTGGTATCCGACCGTACTGGGCATTCTACCTAAAAGAGCAGAAACCTCTGAACCTGCCTGTGTAAAACGAAAGATATTGTCTATAAACAAAAGTACATCCTGCTGTTCTGTATCGCGAAAATACTCTGCCACTGTTAATGCTGTTAAAGCATGAGGTTTTATTTTTGCTCATTATCTTTTTATCGGAGGCAAAAGAATGTGTTTTGCAACCGTTTCACCGGGTTCTTTGGGCTTTACTACTGAAGGTAATTCGCCTGTTAAAATATCATTACCCCTTCGAACTGTCCATGAAATTGAATTAGGTTTTCCCTGAAATTGTGCAGTCTCTCCTGTGCTATATTTATCATTCTTATAAACAACCTCGCCTGCCTGGTCTTTTATCTCTAATTCTACGGTTCCTTCAACAGGAGAGATTTTATCGGATATTCTCTTTAAATCTAAATAATTTTGAAAATCTTCGTAGGCTTCATCATCTTCCGCCTGCCAGATATTAAATATTGCTTTCCCAAAATAGGGTTCGTTTATTTTAGTATTTACATTGTTTTCTGTAACACTGCCTTTTCCAGTCGAATAAGAATAAAAAATTCCTAAAACTATCCCAATTACTACTAATGTAATTCCTATAATTGCCACAAACTTTTGTTTTGTTCTGATTTTGCTACGAATTTTATCTAATTCTTCATCAGTTTTCTTCCCTACACCTTCGTCTGCCAAAAGTGTAGGTGCGTCTGATATTGCCTGAACATTATCCTTTTTCTCTGTTTTGTTTATAGCATTATTAAGGGCTTTTGAAAACTCCTCCATATTTTCATATCTGTCATCGGGATTTTTACTCATTGCTTTCATGATGACATTATCTAATTCTTTAGAAACTCGTATATTCAAATCAGAAGGAGGTAGCGGTTGGGTTCGTAATACCTTATGCATAATTACATTCAAGGTATCCCCCACAAATGGTTTTTCCCCTGTTATGAGTTCATATAGAACAACAGCCAGAGAAAACTGGTCTGATTTACCATCAACTTTTCCTCCAGTAAACTGTTCTGGACTCATATAATGAGGGGTACCGATTAGTGTCCCTTCTTGTGTAAGAGTAGAATCAGGAAGTCGAGCAACCCCAAAGTCTGTAAGTTTTATATTTCCATCCTTTGTTATTAATACATTTGAAGGTTTAATATCTCTATGGACTATTTTGTGTTTATGGGTCTCATTCAGGGCACTACATGTAGCATTCGCTATCTTAATAATTTCTTCCATTGACCAAATTTTCTTTTTACTTATTAATGATTTCAAGTCTTCGCCTTCTATATATTCCATCACAATATAAGCCAAACCTTCTTCCTCTCCCATGTCATAAATGGTCACCACATTTGGATGTTGTATCTGGCCTGCCATGATGGCTTCGCGTGAAAATCGGATGAATATTTCATCTGCAATACTGGCACTTACAGATAGGTCTTTCCTCGCTGTTTTAATTGCTACTTTTCTTTTAATAATAGGATCATATCCTTCATATACAATACCCTTGCCCTTGCTCCTGGAGGTTCTGTCATTTGTCCAAATATTAAAGCGGTCTTATTCAGTACCCCAGAACGCTTCATTTCTAACCATAAATCATTTCCTTCTCTTGTCCGTTCTCCAACACCTGCAAATACAGAGACTCCTCCGTGTTTTATGGCAACATTACGAATTAACTCCATAATTAAAACCGTTTTTCCTACCCCTGCACCTCCAAAAAGTCCAATTTTTCCTCCCTTAGGGAAAGGGGCTAACAAATCAATTACTTTTATACCCGTCTCAAAAATTTCCATTTTAGGATTTATATCACGATATTCCGGGGCTTTTCTATGGATTGACCAATAATCTGTAGCATTTATGGGTTCCTGTTCATCTACAGGTTCCCCAACTACATTTAAAATCCTACCAAGCACCTCTTTCCCTACCGGAGTGCATATAGGTTTCTCAAGATTTATAACTTCCATTCCCCGATACAATTTATCCGTGCTTTCCATAGCAATTGTTCGGACAATATTATCTCCTAAATGTTGCATAACTTCTAAGACAATTCTTCGGTCATCATCCGTCGTAATCTCTAAAGCCGTATATATTGAAGGTAATTCACCTTCTTCGAAGCGGACATCCACAACGGGACCACTTATTTTTATTACATGTCCTTTATTCATAAGTTAAATCCTATTCTAATGATTCTGTTCCGCTTATTACTTCTAACATCTCTTTCGTAATAAGTTCTTGTCTTGTTTTATTAAAAACTATTTTCAAGTTTTGTAAGGTCTCTTCTGCGTTCTTTGTTGCTACTTCCATGGCTTGCGTTCGGGCTAATTGTTCACAGGCTAATGATTCATGAAAAATTCGGTGCATCTCAGAAATTAAGAATAATTCACAGGTTCGAGTTACGACATCATCAATATTGGGTTCAACAAGCCAATTATACTTCTTTATATTTTTAGGATTGTTCTGTATCCCTTTGATATTAAGAGGTAACAATTGCTCAATCTCTATTTTTGTAGTGTAAGAAGGACCTAATTTTGTGTAAATAATGAAGACAGAATCGGTTGTACCATCTATAATATTCTTTGATAATTCTTGAACTAATGAAGAGACTTTACTCAGTGAATAATCTTCAAAAAAGTTACTATATGATTTTTTTACTGGGATATGATGATATTTTAATGCAGCATTACCTTTATTACCTAAAGAAATTAAATTTATATTTTTATCCGTAAACATGTNTNTAGATAGGTCTTTCCTCGCTGTTTTAATTGCTACTTTTCTTTTAATAATAGGATCATATCCTTCATATACAATACCCATTGCCCCTTTACCAATTTCACGGATTATTTCATATTTCCCAATTTTCTTGGGTATTTGAGAATCTTCAATCACTGTATCTTCTTTTTTTTCTTCATTTCTTCTATCCATAAAGATACTTTCTCCCTATCTGAGTTTTCTTTGGTGTATTTTGTATATTCTTGGAAATATTGGATAGCCTTTTCTTCATCTTCCCTTTCCAGTTGTATTAACCCAAGATTATAATACGCTAAAGCATATTCCGAATCTAAATCAATTGCTTTATTAAAGTACCTTTCTGCCTGTTCAAACTGGTTCATTCTTCTGAATGTTTCACCTAAATCATTATACACCTGTGGGCATGTGGAACATAAGTCAATTGCTTTTTCAAAAATAGTTTTCGCTTCGTCTAATCGGTTTCCTTTCAACAATAAGCGTCCGAAATTTCTCGTTGCTTCTAATGAATTAGGATTTGTATTTATTGCCTGCTTATATGCCTTTTCTGCAGTAGTTAAATCACCTAACATTTCGGATACTACCCCCAGATTAAACCATGCTTCAAAAAATTCCGGGAATAATTGTGCAGATTTTTTATAATATTCAAATTTCTTTTTTATATCATTCGTATTTACTCCTCTGTTATATGATTCTATTGCAGATAATATGGTGGGGTCTATATCGGGCAAGGGAATAATTTCTGTCTCTATTAATTGGGTTTTACCTGTCTCAGCCTTATTATTGTATTTTTTATATATTGGGGTTTTTTCTAAAAAGTTTTCTATTTCTTTTGATGAAATTGCTAAAGAAAATGCAGTCCCTTCCAATTTTCCTATAATCATCCCTATAAAAACACCTTCTTTATTAAAAACAGGAGCACCACTTGCACCCGGGTCAGCATATAAAGTCAGCTGGTAAACTTTATTCCCTTTATAGATGCGATTGGGATTGGAAACGGTCCCTGTAATAACAGAAAAAGCCAGATTATCAGGTGAAGCCAATGTAAATATACTTGCACCTGCATTAACCGTTTCTGTATTAAAAATATCTACCCAGGATTGAAAATTTTGTTGGGACTTTAATACCGAAATATCTTTTTCTTCTGAGATATATGCTACTTTTAAGGGAAATACTTTTCCATTAATAGTTTTCCCCTCTATTTCTTTAACACTTTTTACTTGATGTGCTGTGGCAAGGACATAACCATCTGGAGAGATACAAAAACCACTACCCTGTATGGTATTACCTTCCTTGTCTACACAGTTAATCAAAAGCACTGTATTCTGCTTTTGTTTGACTAAATCTTCCAAACTTACATCCGAGAAAATACTGAAAGATAAAAATAGAGATATTAGAAAAATAAAAATAGAATTATTAAAGTATAAAAAAGAAAGTTTCATGTGATATTCTCTATCTAATAATCGTTTAATATCATTTTAACATGAAAAACTACTTATTTTTTCTATTTAAATTTATCAAATATTATGAAGATTAATAAAGATTTTATAAGCACTTTAAGTACGGTATCTAATTTAGGTTTCTCTTTATGTATATTAGTTTTTATTGGTTATTTTATTGGAAATAAATTAGACCACTATTTTCAAACAAATGGAATATTGTTAGCAATTTTTATTATTTTGTCAATTTTAACGGGCTTTATCGGCTTTTTTATTACAATTTTTAAGAAAATAAAATGAGCGGGCAAAAATTTATATTGACATTTCTTTTTACGGGGATTTTTATATCGTTTCTTCTTACGATATTTTTTTCTATTTTATTTGGGCTTGAAACTTTTTATTTTTTTACTTCATGTTTATTCAATATAACTTTAACTTTTCTTTATATAAAATATCTTGAATCTTATTTATTGTCGAAAAAAGTTAACTTTATTATTTTATGTGGCGTTATGAAATTGTTTTTAATTGCTTTATTTTTTATATTAACGATTTATTTTTCCGATAGAAAAATTTCAACTGTTTTTTTAACTTTTTTAGGTTTACTCATTGCACCCATTACAATAAGAGGTGTATCATATTATAAAAATTTATCATAAACTATTGAGATTGTATATTTTGGGAATACCTGATATTTTCATATATCTTACAACATTAGCAGGCATTTATAATGGAAGAAATAGGAAGACGATGGGTTCTATATTATATACCCGGTACTGATATACCGATACCGGGAGGGGGAGTACATGTCTTTACTGTGCTATCTTCCTTTTTTATTGTAATGATTTTGCTTTTTATAAGTTATATATTTTCCCATCGCTTTCAACACATCCCTACAAGAACACAATCATTGCTTGAAATAGTCGTTCTTTGGTTTAAGTCACTAATCGAACCGATTATAGAAACTTCAAACGCTACTATTTTATATGAAGTATTACCTTTTGTCTCCTCTCTTTTTTCCTTTATATTTTTTGCTATCTTGCTTTCTTTAATTCCACTTCCCTATATGGAAGAACCAACAAGTGATTTGAATTGCACTCTGGCTCTTGCTCTTCTGTCTCTTATTTATAGTTGGGTTACTGCTGTAAGATTTAAAGGGGTACAGGGTTTTATACGGGAATTTCAAGGACCTTTATATAATGATGATTCAGAAAGTTCTCAAAAAAGCATTTTACAAAAACTTTCCGTTCTTTTCTTCTTCCCATTCAAAATTATAGAGGAGGTTTCTAAAGTTATTTCCCTCTCATGTCGTCTTTTTGGGAACACTTTGGGTTCAGGAATAGTTAGTGTTGTTATTGCAACACTTACTTTTTATATTTTTGTGCCTATTATATTTAATATGTTATTAACCGGTTTTGAAGCATTTATTCAAGCATTCGTTTTTGCTTCTTTAACGACGGTATATATTTCATCTTATTTAGCAGAAAACCATTAAATAAACTATAAGGAGTTTTTTATGGATATTCACACATGGTATAACATGCTAAATTTTGTTGTTGCCCAAACAGCAGAAACAGCTCAACAAAACTCAGGTATTCTTATTACGGGTGAAGACTTACGAGTAATATTTGCATGCATATCTGCCGCTTTTACAATTGCAGTGGCAGGTTTAGGAGCGGCTCTTTCTGAGGGTTATGCAGCAGCAAAGGCATGTGAAGGCGTAGCACGAAACCCTGAAGCGTCAGGACCTGTAACAAGAACGATGATAATAGGTCAGGCTGTTACTGAATCAGTAGCCATATATGCACTTGTAATAGCCGTTATTATTCTTTTCTTTATGGTGTAAATTAGAGATATATGATTAGTATAAATTTAACACTATTAATTGAACTTCTTTTATTCCTCTTCTTCTTTATTTTTGCGAGGAAATATATCTGGAAACCCCTTTTGCAAACAATCAAAGAACGAGAAGATTATTTTCAAAGAAAAGAGAATGAAATTGAAAAGAAAATTCAAAAAGCAAAAGAATTCCGAGATGAATATAAAAATTCATTAGAAAAGGCTCAAAAATCACTCGATTCCAGGATAGACAACACGATTCGAAATGCATACATTCAACAAAGAGCATTAATTGAACAGGAACAAAAAAAGGCACACGAACAACTAATTCTTTTCCGAAATGAATTAGAAAAACAATTTTGCATGAATAATACAGAAATTCAAACACATGTAGAGACATTAACAGAGAAGATAATCCAATGTCTGATACAACAAAAACGAATTTTTTAACTCGACATAAAAAATTTTTTGTTAGAGTTTTCATATTTTACCTTATAGGAATAATAGGGGGAATATATTTTTTTCACTCCCCTAATTTATCCAAGGATTATTTACAAAAATATGAAAAGGAACATAGTATTTATAAAGAAATTAGTAGAAATGCTAATTATTTCAAATTTTTACAAAGACCTCATCTTTATAAAGGTTCGCCTGAAGAGTTAGAGAAGTTTAATTTTGCATTAAATTATGAAAAGAATCCAGATTATTTAAGAGAAAAGAACAGAATCTTTTACTACATATTATGGTTCAAAACATTGGATTTCTTTATCATCATTTTCATGGTTTTTCATTTTGGCTGGCAACCTTTGTTGAATTACATACATACCTATCAAAGAAACATACTAAATAAACAAAATGAAATAGATAATCGTATAAGGCAGAGCAACGAAGAGATAGTAGAAGCGAAAAATCTTTATCAAACTCTACCAACTGTAATAAAAGAAAGGGAATATTATAAAGAATCTTTTTTGGCTCAGCGACTATCTGAAATTGAAAAACAAAATCAACAGGCTTTAGCACAAATTGAATTTTTATTAGAAACAAGGAAACAGGAAGCAATTTTACATTGTATTAATGAAGTAAAAAAGCAATTGATAAATGAATCTATAAAGAAAGCTGAAGAGGAATTGTCTGCATCAGAAACCCCTGAAAGATTGGCACAGACTGTTGAAAAATTTAATTTCTTAATAACGATGATTTCATAAATTGGAAAAAGGGATATGAATATTATTATACGGAATAGATTAGCCCAACGATACGCAGAGGCATTAAAGTCTTTTATAAAAGATGAAAAAGACCTCATGAAAATTAATGAAATATATCAAATACTTGCACATTTATTAAAAAATGAGCCACGATTTCTTACTTTCTTAACCAATCCCGTTATCCCTTTTGAACAAAAAAAGAAGATATTAAACCAAATTTTTGAAATTACAGATTCTCCCGAATATTTTAAAAATTTCTCTAATTTTCTTATAAAACATAATCGAGCAGGGATAATAAGAGAAATATCAAAGGTATTTTCAGAGAAAATTGACCCGTGGTTAAATCGAATTGAAGTAGAAGTTACCACTGCGACTCAGTTACCAGAAGAATCTGAAAAATCGCTCATCAAAACTTTGGAACGATTTACAGAAAAGAAAGTTCGACTTGTAAAACATATTAACCCGGGTATATTAGGAGGTATTATTGTAAATTTTTATGGCTTTTCTTTTGATTTTAGTTATCGAACACAATTGGAAAAGTTAAAAGAAGAAATACTGAAAAAGGAAATTATTATCAATGGTATACAATCCGCGGATTGATGAGATTACTAATCTTATCAAACAACAAATAAGTTTGTATTCGAGTTCAATTGATGTTTCTGAAACAGGAACCGTTATTCAAAGTGGTGACGGTATTGCACGAGTATTTGGTCTTGAAAATGCTTTTATGGGGGAATTGATTGATTTGCCCCACGGAGTAAAAGGCATTGTTTTTAGTTTGGAAGAGGACCATGTTGGAGTTATACTTCTGGGTGATTACGAACTAATAAAAGAGGGGGATGTTGCTAAAAGAACATGGATGATATCCTCCGTTCCAGTAGGTGAATCTATTTTAGGTCGAGTAGTAAATGCCATTGGTGAACCGGTAGATACGGGCGGTCCTATCCAGGCAGAAGAACATTACCCTGTAGAACGGATTGCTCCTGGCATTATTGATAGGACACCTGTAACTGTTCCACTTCATACAGGTATAAAAGCTATTGACGCTATGGTCCCTATCGGAAGAGGACAGCGAGAATTAATAATTGGAGACAGACAAACAGGTAAAACATCTATAGCAATTGATACTATCATCCATCAAAAAGATAAGGATGTCATTTGTATCTATGTGGCTATTGGGCAAAAACGCTCTACAGTGGCACAGATTGTATATGACCTTACAAATTATGGTGCGATGAAATATACAGTCGTTGTTTCTGCAACGGCTTCAGAACCTGCTCCTATGCAATATTTAGCACCATTTTCAGGTTGTGCCATTGGAGAATATTTCCGTGATAAAGGAAAGCATGTTCTTATTGTTTATGATGATCTATCAAAACATGCCAGTGCTTATCGGCAAATATCGCTGTTATTGAGAAGACCCCCGGGAAGAGAAGCCTATCCGGGTGATATTTTCTATCTTCATAGCCGTTTATTGGAAAGGTCTGCTTGTCTCCATCCTTCCAAAGGAGGTGGAACTTTAACTGCTCTTCCTATTATTGAAACACAAGAAGGAGATGTTTCCGCTTATATTCCAACAAATGTTATTTCTATAACAGATGGGCAAATATATTTAGAATCATCTCTGTTCCATTCAGGAATACGACCTGCTATAAATCCTGGAATTAGTGTTTCTCGTGTAGGCGGTTCCGCACAAACACCGATTATGAAAAAAATCGCAGGAACATTACGCGTATTAATGGCACAATACCGTGAATTGGAGGTATTCGCACAATTTGGAAGTGAACTTGATGAATCCTCAAAGGCTCAATTAGAAAGAGGTAAAAGGCTCACAAAAATTTTGGTTCAAAATCGTTTCGAAACACTTCCCTTAGCTGATGAAATTATCATTATTCATGCGGGTATCTCCGGAATGCTTGATAACATATCTGTAAATGCACTACCTCGATTTGAAAAGGAATTAATTGCCTATATAAAAGCAGAAAATCCATCTCTTTATGAGTATCTCGGTTCCACTAATAAATGGACAAATGAAATACAAGAGCAATTGGACAACCTTATTCATAAGTTCCTTTCTGAGAAATGGCATGAAGGGAAACATTTATGAGCAGCATACAAGAATTGCGAAACAAGATAAATACCATCAAAAATACACAAAAAATAACAAAGGCAATCAAGATGGTCGCTACAGTTCGTCTTAAACGAGCTCAGGATGCCCTTCTTGTTAGTCGGATTCTTCCCGATGAATTAAATAAATTATGGCAATATCTCAATACTTTACCTAACTTCCAACCCAATCATCCGTTGATTTCACCACGACAAACAATTCAAAATATTTCTCTTTTAGTCATTACGAGCGACCATGGCTTATGTGGGGGCTTTAATACTGCTATCGTGCAAAAAACAAAAGATGTATTAAAAAACATGTTTACGGATAAAAATATAAATTTAATTTCTTTAGGTAATAAAGGTAATGCTGCATTAAAATATCATCATATCCCAGTAAAAAAATCATATAGTAACTTTTTTGAAGATTATTCACTGAGTAAAGTCTCTTCATTAGTTCAAGAATTATCAAAGAATATTATAGATGGTACAA
>AWNW01000018.1 GCA_000493945.1 Candidatus Hydrogenedens terephthalaticus JGI OTU-1 | reverse complement strand
TAATACATCTCCCTCCCTCTTTCGTTTCATTTTCCCTCTTATCTCCCTCTGTATTACAATAATTAAAAAATAAAACATTTATTCAGAGATCTCATTTATTTTTTCTATTACTGAACCAGATCCCCAAATGACCGTCAGATGTGCCATCATGACTCTTATAATTTTGTAAGAATTTTTTAAAGGTTTCCTTTTGTGGTTCGAAAATCCAGTCTATAAGGTAAGTATTTTTAAATTCTTTAAAATCTAAATCCAGAAAATCAGGTTCATCTGATTTAACCTGCTTTATTCTTCCTTCCTCATCTATTTCTATAGTAAAGAACTTAGGTAAAAATGGAGTTTGCATAAAAAACCAGTGTATTTAATTGTGTTTCTTACTATTATATATTAATAGAGGGAGGAAATTATAATTTTTATTTAATTTGGAATAGTTAAGTTTTTAACTATTAACATAGGTATCAACTGCTTGTCGAAGTGTTTTCATAATCCAGTTTCGTTTGGTGTCGTCTGTTTCTAATAATGTTATTCGGAATCCGGGGTAGTTGGATTGGAAACCACTAAGAGGAACAACTACAATACCTGTCGAACCCATCAGATAATACACAAATCGTTTATCGGGAGGTGCGTTTTCTACAATAGTTTCTATGTATTCTTTGACCTTTTTATTTTCAATGGGTAAGGTTTGATGACTATTCAGGACATTCTCTTTGAACATGATTGTTGCATAAAATGCACCGCCGGGTCTGTTTAATACAATGTAGGGACATCCGCGAAAATGTTCCATTAATTCATCAGCTCGATTGCTAAATATAGAAGCACGATGACGGAGATGTTGGGGGTATCTGGGATCACCCATGACTTTGGGGATAACCATTTGTGGAAATGTTGTTGAACAGACTTCTAATCGTTTTGCAGCAAGTAAACTATCTACATATTCAGAAAAATTAGGGTCTTTTTTACGGTTTAAAACTTCAATCCATCCGCAGCGAGCACCAGGCCAGGGAAATTCTTTGCTTATTCCTCTCATAGCAATTCCCGGAACATCTTCAATCCACTGACTTAAATGAATCTTGGGATAGCCTGGAAAAACAATGTGACTATAAATTTCATCGGTAATAATGAATAAATCATACTCTCTGGCTATCTTTAAAATTTCTTCCAGCACACTGCGGGGATAAACAGCACCCGTAGGGTTGTCGGGTGAGAGGAGTAAGATACCTGCTATAGAATCGTTATATTTTACTTTGTTTCGTAAATCATATAGGTCGGGCATCCAGTTATTATACGGGTCTAATTTATAGGTTAGGTGATTGTAACCGGAATGGGCTGCTTCTGCGGAAGAATGTGTGCTATATGCAGGGGAAGGTCCTAAAACCCGTGCTTCTCTTTTTAAGAAACCATAGACTTTGGCTACTGCATCACCAATCCCATTAAAAAAGATTATATCATCCGGGGTGATTTTTGTTCCACCACTTCTCTGGTTTACCATTTCAGTAAGAAATATTCTTGTTTCTGGGACACCCGCGGTATCACAATAACCATAGGTTCGAGAATCATCAATAGTTTCATGGACAATTTCTTTAATCCATGGAGCAATTTCTTCCCCTTTCTCAATAGGGTCACCGATATTTTCCCATGTGATAGGTTGTCCCAATTCTTTTACTTTATTTGCAATAGCAACAATTTCTCGGATTTCGTAACTTAAATTACGAGAACCTTCGTGTACGATATTTCTACGCATATAAGCCTCATTTTAAATAAAAAGCAATTGAATAAATTAAATAGAATTTTATTAGTTAAGGAAAGATTAAAGAATGTAATAGTTTACAACTTTGGAAGGTAAAAATTAAAATGCATAAGCAAGAAATTTATCTTCTGCAAATGATAAAGGATATATATCCATAAAAGAATTGTAACTTACAGTAGGTTTATTTATTATAAACTCGTCCCTTTGAGTTCCTTCCATATCAAAAGAACGATATATAAGCCGATTGTTTGTACCTTTTTCTATAGTAATGATTTGATAAGTCGGAATTTTTTCAAATGCCGTTTCGATAATTTCAGATTTCTCTTGTTGCTCGTATGCTTTTGTTCCTGAAAAAGATATTACATAGTAGGTTCCTTCAGCAGGAGAAACTTTTTGGTCATTTTTTAATGGGTAGGTTCGCCAATAAGAATGATCATGTCCTTGAAATACGATGTCCACATGGTATTGGTCTATTAATGGAAGCCATGCATTTTTTAAATGTTTGTTATCTCTTCTCGGGGCGGAACTATAAAGGGGTTGATGGAATAGCAAAAATTTCCAGAGAGATGAAGAACCTGATAGTTGTTGTTCCATCCAGGGGACTTGCTGTTCCGGATTATGATTCCCATTTAGAATAATAAACTGTGCATTTAAGTATTTAATCGAATAACAGAATTCACTGGTAATGTTTGTAGGTCCATTTTGGGGTAGGACAAAATAGTCGAGGTACATCTTGGGTAGAAGAGGGTTGGATTTGTATTCATGATTACCAATAGTCGGAACTATGGGATATTGAGCAAAAACATTATCTGCATAGTGGAAAAATGCATCCCAATCATCCCTTTCATTGCCACGATTTACAAGGTCACCTGCCATCAAGATGAAAGAACAATCAGGACATTTTTCAATAGATTTTTTTAGTAATTTTCCCCATTCATCCAACCCGTTCTGGGCATCTCCTAAATAAATAAATGAAAAAGTTTTTGCCTGAGTAGGCTCTGTTTTGAAAGTATACCAATCACTCCAAATATCTAAATGGGGATTTCCTACGCGATATTCATAACTTGTATCAGGTTCTAATGAATTAAGAGTAGCAAACCAACGATATATTTCCGGATTATTTTTTAATGGAGGGTCAATAATGGAAATGAAATTTGCAGATGTTTTTGTAGTTGGTTCACTGTTTGATGCTGTTTTTTTATGCCATTCAATGATACCTTCTTTGGCCTCCGGTGATGTGCTCCATTGAATGCTAATAGAAGTTGAAGGGGTTTCGGTAAGTGTGAGCGTAATTTGTGATGGAACTTGAGTAACAGGAAAAGGAGTTTCTCTATCAGGTGGAGTTTTTACATCTGCAAACAGAGATAGGGTAGCAGTCAGGAAAATTAGACAAAAAATGAATGGAAAAACAGAAATACTACCATTAAAAATTTTAATTCTTTTCATGATTAATCCTTTTCTATAAAGGTGGGAAGTTAAGTAAGAAACAACTTATTCATTAGATACAAAACGATTTAAAAAAGTTTCAAAAATTAATGGTAATAATTGGGAACAAGTATAAAAAAAAGTATTGATTAAAAAGAGATTTTAAAAATTGTTTTTGATACTGATTTATTTTAAACCTAATTTAAAAAAGGTGCGCACGGGCATTTCTATCGGAACAGGCATAGGAGGGGGGATAGTAGCCCGTGCGCTGGGGAGGGTACTGTGCAGGGTAGTGAGGGCTGTGTGTGTGTGGTAATAATTTGATTGTACCTGTGGTCTGGGTTGGGAGGAAGGCCAGATTTAGCAGGGCAAAGTTTAATAAACTTACCTCACTTTCCTCACAGGAAAATATTCAAATTTAATAGAGCAATCATCTAATTTATTTATACTATAAACGCCCAAAAAGTTTCAAAAGTTTACAATTTTTTTGTGTAAAAATCCATAAAAATCAAATAGCACTAACTTTTATTCAACTTTCACTCAATATTATAGCACAAAAAAATCATAAAATCAAATTTTTTAACAAAAATTTACATATCAATTATAATAAAATAATTTGGTATTTTAGTCTACAACAAATCCTTATTTAATCGTTGAAAATAGATTTATAAAAAAACTTAATCTTAATATAGTTTACCCTAACTTTTAGAATAAATTTTAAGAAGATGTTTTATTCAGTGTTTTTACATAGCATTTAAGTTTGAATGGTGAATAATTTGTCAAAAGCCCAAACGAGACCTCGAAATGGGAAATAATAACTTAGAGATAGTAGTAAAAATTTTGTATATAATTAGAATAGAGATATTAATTAAATAATAGATATTTTATAATCAATTTTATTTCAGTGATTTATTTCAAAAATAGAGTGGTTTTTAGTTATAATCAAAAAAAAGGATGATTTACGATGGCAGATATTTTGAGCCAGGAAGAAATAGATTTATTGTTAGGTTCTGTTACCACGGGAACTGTTGATACCATAAAAAAAGAAGAGCAAGAAGGCGAGCAAAAAATTAGTGTTTATGATTTTCGCAGACCCGAACGGGTTTCTAAAGAGCAGTTAAAGGGTTTGCAAAGTATATTTGAGTCATTTGCTCGAGAACTTACCATTGTTCTTCCACCCTATTTTCGAACTATAGTCCGTGTAGACTTAATATCTATTGATCAGTTAACTTATGATGAATTTATTCTTGCAATTTCCCGACCTACCTGCCTCATTGTAGTCAATATGTCACCATTAGATGGTGCAGGAATTCTGGAGTTAAGTCCAACGGCTGTTTTTCCTATAATTGACCGTGTATTGGGAGGTAAGGGGAAAATTATACCCGAATTACGAGAATTAACAGAAATAGAAGAGCGAATTATCGGGCGTATCGTAGAGATGATGTTAAGTTGTCTTAAAAGGGCGTGGGAACAGGTTATTGAACTAAACTCTCGTGTTGAGTCTATAGAAAGCGACCCTTTGATAGTTCAAATTGTTACAGGTAGTGAAATGACGATTCTTGTTAATTATGAGATTCATGTTGGCGAGAATACAGGAACTATTAATTTTTGTATTCCTTTAATGGTGCTAAATCCTCTTTTAGACCAAATCTCAAAAATGGCTCATTATGCCCATCGAGTTAGTCCCGAAGAGGCAGAGATGACACGAATTATATTGTTAAAACATTTATTAAATGCACCTATTAAATTAGATACAATTTTAGGAAGAGTAAATGTAGAAATGAATGATTTACTTCATTTAAAAAAGGGAGACCTTTTAGTATTAAACAAGAATGTAGAAGAACCTATTGTCGTTGAGATTGAAGGTTTGCCGAAACTGAAAGGAACAATTGGTAGAAGAGGAGAAGAAATGGCATTGCGTATATGTTCTATAATTCGGGATGAGAAAAATCCTGAAAATTATTTATAAAGGGAGATTTTCGATGAAATTAAATGAAATAATAGATTTATTTTTCAAAGGTTTTGATGATGTATTGTTATCCTTAGGAACGAGTGGAAATAAGTATAATGTTCAGGAAACAAAAATTATCGGGATAGAGGATATTAAATCTATCATAGATGAACAGAGCATTATACTCTGGGGGAATGTTGAAAAAAATCAAGGTATATTATTGTTGTGTCTAAATAGTAGTGATGTTAGAGCATTAATAGGGTCTATTGAGGGAACAATCCCTGAAGAAATAAATGAAACTGTTATAAGCACATTGAAAGATTTAGGAGATGCATTTTTAGGAGGCGCGTTGAGTTCTCTGGCACAATCAGCCGGGAAAGGTGTAGTACAGTTTGAATCTACAGGAATATTTAAAGGTAAAGAGATATTGGATTCATCATTTTATTCTAAAATTCAAGAGCCAGTCATATATGGCTCTGTTTCTGTAGAAAGCAGTATAAGTTTTTCGTTTCCATGGATAGTATTGTTAGATAATCTGCTTAAGGTATGGTTCTCTATAGATGAGGAAAAAGTAGATGTAGAAGAGACAATGTTGACACAGGAAGAAATAGAATCGTTTATTAACAATGAAGTAGTGAAAACAGAAACAAAGAAAGAAGAGCAACCTACAGGAGTAAAACCCGTGAGTAAAAAATCAACAGATTCGGGATATCGTAATTTAGATGTTATTTTAGATATTCAGGTAGAAGCCACAGCCCGATTAGGAAGTGTAGAAATGCCTTTAGCAACGGTGTTAAGTTTAGGTCCCGGGTCTGTAATTAATGTCGGGCATGAGGTTGATAATCCTATTGAGTTATATGTAAATAATAAGTTGATAGCCAAAGGAGATGTGGTTATTGTTGATGAAAAATTTGGCATTCGAATAACAGAAATTGTAAGTCCACAAGAACGGATAGAAAGTTTACAATGAGTATCAGCGAAGAAAAAATACTCTGGCAAAAATATAAAGAAGAAAATGATGAATCAGCACGCGAGGCATTAATATTCAAATATATGCCTGTGGTTCGATTTATTGCGGGTAGGATTGCTATTCATGTACCTCCCTCCATAGATTTAGATGACTTGATTGGTTGGGGAATTGTGGGATTGTTAGACGCCATGGAACGATATGATTACAAGCAGGAAACACGGTTTAATACTTATGCGTCTATCCGCATACGCGGAACTATTTTAGACCAGATACGGTCTCTGGATTGGGCTCCCCGTTCTTTAAGAAGTATGGCTCGAAGAGTGGGGGCTGTTTCGGAAAAGTTAAGGCATGAAAAAGGAGGCGAACCTACAATTGGTGATATTGCTGATGCTTTAGGAGTGAGTTCAGAACATATAGAAGAAACAGTTGCTAATTTACAAACAGTTCAGGTCCTCTCTTTAGACCATTTTGCCATTTCGGAGGATGACGGAGCCGAGCGGACAAGAGAAATAAATACAGATGCGTTTTATCCTTCTCCAGAAGAGGTAGAGCGGAAGTGTATTGAGGTAGGGGTGTATAAGCCGAACCGGGGTCAGCAAGGTCGTCCTTCGCTTCCGTGTCGGGTATTAGTTGGCAGTTTGTTTTTACAAGCGTGGTATGCTTTATCGGACCCGCAGACGGAGGAATTGATAGGAGATAGGTTATCCTTTCGTTCTTTTTTAGGTATTGGGATGGAGGGAGTAGTGCCGGATGAGACGACGCTATGTAAGTTTCGGAATAAGATGATACGAATGGGGTTAATGAAGTGGATATTTGACTTGGTTCGAAGTAAGATGGATGAGCAAGGGTTGGTATTGCGAGGAGGTCAGATAGTAGATGCGACGATAATTTCGACGGCGAGACCGAGGCTGAAGGAGGTCGAAGGGGGTAAGAAGGAGAAGCAGGAATATGATGAGGAGGCGGGGTATACGAAAAAACGAGAACAGATTTATTATGGCTACAAGTTACACATCCTAACAGACAGGCGAGGTTTGGTCAAGCGAATAAGCACGAGTTCGGCGTCGGTGCATGATAGTCAGCAGTTGGAGGAATTGCTGGAAGGTGTGGAGGTAGAGGAATTGTATGGAGACAGCGGGTATATGTCGAAGGAACGGGAGGCGAAGTGTAAGGAGCGTGGTATAAAGTATCGGGTGATACGGAGGCGAGTACGAGGGGAAGGGGAATTATCGGAGGCGGTGAAGAAAGAGAATAAGGAGATAGCGAAGGTTCGAGGGATTGTAGAATTGCCCTTTGCGATAATAAAGAGGTGGATGGGGTATCGGGTATGTCGGTTCCGGGGCTTAGAAAAGAACGGAGCGTATCACTTTTTATTGATGGCGATGTATAATTTGAAGCGGTGCTATGGGATGATAAAGAAGGGAGTGCAGGTGGCGTGTGCTTAAAAGAATAAAAGGAGATAAAAAAAAGGAAAAAAGAACAAAAAAAGCGATAAGAAAAACTTAATTATTGGTTATAGAAAAAGATTTTTCCTTCCCAAAGCGATTTTTTCTCTCCAAAAACGGTATAATCATTTTACAGTTTAATCCAAAAACTAAAAACCCTATTTGTTCAGAGGTTTCAAATATTTCTGGTGTCAGTTAACTTTTCCAAAATCTGAATTAAATCCCCAAAAAGAAAATCTTTTTATATATGACTATACGCACCTACTCCCAGAACCACTAAAACCCTTTCATCAACACCCCTTAATATATAACTTCATACACCAATTCAATATCCCAATAGGAATTACCAACATAGCCGGCTATTGGGTGGAAGCAAATCCTGCTTTGTGTTCTCTTTTTGGCTTCACAAAAGAGGAATTCTCAAAACTTACATGGCAAGACTTAACGACACCTGAAAATCTTGACCAGGAACTAACTCTTTTTCAAGAAGTAATAAAGCAACCTTTTTCATCGAACAATAAAACTTTCATATTTGAAAAATTTTATATAAAAAAAGACCAATCTATTTTCAGGGCTCTTGTCCATCTAATCCCAATTCCAGAAAATAACTCGGATTCCCTTTATGGTTTTTTCGTTTGTATCGAGAACTTAGATGAAAGAAGAGGAAAAGATGATGAAATAGAACAAACAATGAAGTTTATACGGATTGTCCTGGACTTACTACCTGTTCGTGTTTTTTGGAAAGATACAAATCTTCATTACTTAGGCTGTAATCTTGCCTTTGCAAAAGATGCAGGGAAAAACAGTGCGGAAGAGGTTATCGGTAAAACAGATTATGAATTTCCATGGAAACCCGAAGCAGAACTTTATCGAAAAGATGACCGTGAAGTTATCGAATCGGGTAAACCTAAAATATTTTATGAAGAGCCACAAACAACTCCCGATGGCAAACAAATTTGGCTACGGACGAGTAAAATACCCCTTTTAGGTCCAGGAGGTACCCCTTACGGCGTATTAGGGATGTATGAGGATATAACTGAATTAAAATCACTAATAAACACTCTTAACGAAACTATGTCTTTATTAAAGACTTTGATTGATTCTGCACCGATAGGAATTATCGCAATCAATGAAGAAGGGAACATCGAATTCTGGAACAAAGCCAGTGAAGAAATATTAGGGTGGAATATTGATGAAGTTCTCTTTAAATCCATAGAAAACTTTATCCCTGAATTAAACAAACAAATTTCGCAAAGTGACGACACCCATCCCTTATCAGAAATTGAAGTAGTAGAGAAAAACAAACAAGGAAATCTATTAACTTTGCGAGTCATTCATCGTTTTATTCGTTTCTCAAATAGAGATCCTTTAATTCTTGTACTATTTAGGGATATTTCAGAAATTAAAAAAATACAAGAAGAAAAAGAACAATTTCAAGAACAACTTCAACATACACAAAAATTAGAAAGTTTAGGTATACTTTCGAGTTCTGTTGCCCATGATTTTAATAATTACCTCATGGCAATTATGGGAAATGCGGAATTAGCCAAAGAAGAAATAAATAATCCCTCTGCTATTAAGAATTATTTACTGGAAATGGAAGAAGTCATAAAAAATGCCGGGGAATTATGCCGTCAGTTACTTACTTTCGCAGGGAGCAAACAACAACCTCACCAACCCTGTAACTTAAATCTTATCATTAAGGAAACTGAAAATCTATTAAAAGTTAGTATTTCAAAAAAAATATTATTAAATTTATCTCTTACTCCAGATATTCCATTTATCAATGGAGAAATTGGACAACTTCGTTCTGTTCTTCTCAATCTTGTGATTAATGCATCCGATGCCATAGGCAAGCGAAGTGGGGTTATACATATAAAAACAGGGGTCATAGATTTTACAGAAAGTTATATTCGCACAACCTGGTTTCAGGAGGGAATTGAAAAGAAAAAATATGTTTATCTGGAAGTGTCTGACAACGGCTGCGGTATGTCCCCTGAAATAGTATCAAAAATATTTGACCCATTTTTTACGACAAAGAATTTTGGTAGAGGTTTGGGTCTATCCACAATTATGGGCATCCTTCGTGCTCATAATGGCACGGTAAAAGTTTACAGCGAAGTAGGAAAAGGAACTACATTTAAATTGTTCTTCCCTGCAATCCATGAAATAGAAGAACAACCACAAGAACAGGATGATTTAACCTCATGGAAAAGTAAGGGTCTTATCCTCTTTGCGGATGATGAACCTGTGGTCTTACAAGTTACCACAAAAATGCTTGAAAAAATGGGATTTACTGTAATTACAGCCAGAGACGGTCGTGAAGCACTTCAACTCTTTAATCAACATAAACATGAACTTTCTGCCGTCATTTTGGATATAACCATGCCTCATTTAGATGGAACCGATGTAGCCCGAACCATTCGATCCGAATTCCCCAATCTTCCCATCTTCCTCAGTTCAGGATTTTCACAACATACCCTCAACGAAAGTGATTTAGACTTTCCGATTCAAGGCTTCCTGACAAAACCCTATAACATCAACACTCTAAGTAAAAATTTAAAGAATTATTTACAATAGCCTTATTCCTACTCAAATTCTATTGAAAAATCAAGTATTTTTAATGTTTCCCATGAATTCTTTATATTTCGTGAAACGAAATTTAGCCAATAGTGAACTCTATCAAGAATCCAACTATCCGAAGAGATAGCAATACCATCTCTCTTTACAATTTCATAATCCGGATTGTTCACAACTTCTACTTTACACATCCATCCTTGTTCTTTAAAATTTACTTCAATTAAATCTGCCAATCTTTTACTATTGGATATAGGTTTATCTATAAACCAGATTACCTCAGAAGGCTCAAGAATGGACAAGCGTTCACCTATCCAATGAATAGCAGGTATAGTCTCCTCAACTTTGTGATAGGTACCATGTAAACTGGCTATATCACGAATGCAACCATCTCTCCCACAAATTAATATTCCCCCAGATAACAGACTTTCTACAGTAATTAGGAGATTATACCCATCTATAAGAAATTGCTCTCCTTTTTTTATATACTCCCCAACTTCATTCCTTTTGCGAATCCTTAAAGAAGCATCTGAACATACTGCCCTTTGTATCACCAGCCTTTGTCGGCTTTTTAGTTGATAATGGTCACCGACCATTTTCAACGCTATTTTTTCTGAGTAACCCCGTGTATAAAGATAGGACAAGTCTTCAACGGCTTTTCCCAATAGAACCATCTGTTCGGGAGTAAATAGTTTCTCATCTTCGGGGTTCATTCCCCGATGTCGTTGACGGCTCATTTTCAAATGGTTAATATTCAGTTATGTGTTTCTGATGGTTTAGGAACATTGTTCTCACTTAACGGGTCATCATCGTCCTGAGCAAGCCAGAATTCTTTCCATTCTTGTTTCCATTCGTTTTCAGTCTCTTTCAAATAGGCAATAATACCCCAATACACCTCTTCATAATTAAATTGCAGAGGTTCGCTGAATGTTTCTTTCCATGTATTCCTCCGCACAATACCATAAAAGGTAGATAGTTTCCTCAAATGCTTTTCAACCGCTCTATAAGGGCTATAAACTCCGGAGATTTTTAAGAATGCCGAAGGTGTCATAGAACCGATATATTGAAGCCAAAAATCTTTGGGTTCCCACTTAATCGGATTTACTCTTTTCTGTTCATTTATTTCCATAATTAACCTCCATCGGTTTATAAAACGATAAACAAATAGTTATCGGTATCTTTTTACGACCCGTTCAATTTCTCGCTGTGTGTCCTTCTTTTTTATGTCTTCTCGTTTATCAATAACCTTCTTACCACGACCCAATCCTATCTCTACTTTTACCAGACCATTCTTAAAATAAACCCGTAATGGAATTACAGTTAAACCTTTCTCTTCAATCCTCTTGCCTAAACGAATTATTTCGCGTTTATGAAGTAATAATTTTCTCTTACGATGGGGGTCATGATTCAAGATATTCCCCTGTTCATAGGGACGAATATAAGCATTAACAAGAAATAATTCTCCCTCTTCATAATCTACATAAGCATCCTGTACGGACATACTACCCGAAGTTCTCAGAGACTTTACTTCTGTGCCTTTTAATGCAATTCCTGCTTCATATCGCTCGAATATTTCATAATCAAAATGAGCACGGCGATTTTGAACAATTAATTTTTCTCCACTGTGCCGTGGCATAATCTGAACCTTTACTATTAATTATCTCTTAGCAATATTCTATTTGCTATCACTTTTCATACGGGGTCCCCAGGAAGGTCCCTGTGCCTCCATTCTTAAATTAGGGACGCGTCGTTCTTCCCCTGTCTTTACATTCACAGTCCATAATTCCCAGCGTCCATTCCTTGTAGAGCAAAACATTACATGTCGTGAATCGGGTGACCATGTAGGAGACTCATTGTTACCATAAGAATTTGTTAATCTTCGTGGATTAGCCCCATCTGCATCCATTACATAAATTTCAAAACCTTCTCCCCTTTGTTCCACAACATAGGCAATCATTTTTCCATCGGGTGACCACGCGGGGTCATACGAATTTCCTCCCTGATATGAAATACGACGGGCATCACCTCCGTCAATACCCATCACATAAATCTGGGGATTTCCACCACGGTCACTTACAAATGCCATTCTGGATCCATCTGGTGAAATACAAGGCGAAGTGTCTGCATCTTTATTTCTTGTAATACGAACGGGGTTACTACCATCCATATTACGGATATAAATTTCCATATTCGCGTCCTTACTTAAAGTCATCGCTAACCGATTTCCATCAGGAAACCATGATGGTGCTGAATTTAATCCTACCTCTTTTGATAATGGCGTAACCTTACCTGTTAAACGGTCAAAAACATACAAAAAAGAATACCTATCCTTATAAGACAGATACGCAATCTTCATCCCATCCGGAGAAACTTTAGGTTTTATTGAAATAGAACCATGTTCTGTAATTTGTTTTACATTGGCGCCATCATAATCTGCAATAAATAACTCTTTATTTTTTCCTACAATACCTGTAAAACAAATTTGACTTGTTCCTGACCCGGGGATTCCATCAACAAAAGCGATTACCTCCTCAGAAAATCGGTGCGACGCCAAACGAGAATTAGAAATATCAACACGAACCTCCTTCCCGACTACTTGATTACCCGAAAGAAGGTCTAATAGACGAAATTGGCATACATATTTTCCGACTTCTTTTTTGACAAGACCATACAACAGAAATTCTGCTTTCGTAGCACGCCACGCATCAAAGTTAATGCTTGCCACATCTTTGTCCAGAGCAACAAAACCAATCGGATAGCGTTCTCGTGGTAGTAAAATAAATAATCCTGAAAATTCCAGGTCATAAGCCATAACTTCTGACAACTCTACAGCAACACCACTCAAATCAGGGGTATCCGGACAAAAAGGTGGAACCGCAATTAAAATCCTTCTATCCATTCCTCTTACAGATTGAAGACGAATTGCATCTTGTGCCACTACATCAAATAATATTCCAAGTGATAAAAAAGATAATAACATTATGATAAAAAATTGTTTTTTTCTCATTTACAACTCCTTTACTAAAAATCTAAAGAATTATTATTCAGAAGTATTATATCTAAAAATTAACCCTGTTTACATTTAAGATGTGTATTTCTATTATCTCATTACCTATTCCAGAGAAAAGGCATAAACAACAAGTTGTTCATCTTTGTTAAAGCCATCTGGAAAACGAGGAAATGGAGCCGCGAGTAGTATTGCTCTTACCCCAGATTCCCCCAATTCAGGGTCACTGGCTTGTTTTGTAACTACGGGTTGCTCAATCAGTTCCCCATTCCTATTTACCCAGAAAGAAACCTCCGCGACATTATTTTCCTTATCAATCTTCACACCACTCGGAATATCCCACGCAGACTCTATCTTTCTTTGGACCTGTCTTGCCCACCATTCCAATTCCGGGGGTAAAGGATTTGCTACCTGTGCTTTAGGTGCAGAAGGAGCTGGGGTAGGTTCAGGCTTAGGCGGTTGTTCTTGCTTTTTTGGAGGGGGTTGCTCCTTCTTGGGTTCTGGCTTCTCCTTCGGTTTTTCTTCCGGAGGTTTTTTCTCTGGTTTAGGCTTGGGCTGAGGTTTTGGTTCGGGCTTGGGTTCCGGCTTGGGTTCCGGCTTGGGCTCGGGTTTTGGCTCAGGCTTGGGCGGCTCAGGCTTGGGCTCCGGTTTAGGTGGCTCAGGTTTGGGTGGTTCGGGCTTTGGAGGTTCAGGTTTCGGGGGTTCCGGTTTTGGGGGTTCGGGTGGAGTTTCTTGTGTTATAGGTTTATCCGGAACAGGATTTTCTAATGAAACTTGAAAAACTAAAGGTATGGGTTCTGGTGTCCTAAATTTATAAAAATAAAAAGGGACAAATATAACAATATGGAAAAGTATCGAGAACAAAAACGCTTTGCGAATTCTTCTCGAATCTTTATTTTTCTTCCAATATTCCTGATACAACCATTGCATTGCTAATACTATCTTCCCTCCTTGAGAAAATTATAATATCATAAAATAACTGCTTTTTACTTGTTTCCTTTTTTTCTTTTATAGTATTTATGTTTATTTCTGAAAAAAAGTTCTTATCGGCATATAAAAAATACAATATATGATTTTCATATAAACGAAAATTTTCATGGAAAACATAGACACCGATTAGAAGCAAATACAAAAATATATTTATGGATACAAGACAAAGTATGAAAATAGAGAATGAAATACTTTATCTCCCTATATTTTTGTCCTTACTATTAATTTACTTCCTTATGGTCTCTTTATTTTATTTAGTAGGGATTGAACCTATTTATCGTCATATTACACCCTTTTATGCATTATGGAAACCCATTTATCCCTCTCTTCTTCGTTCATTACAATTACCATTTTTCATATTAATTGGAGGTTTTTCTGTCCTCTACTTAAACCATAAAATCTACAAAATAATGATTGCCCTCTTTTGCTCTATCTTTTTATTATGCTCCTCCTATATTCAGGATAAATTAGTTTCTTTTCAAATCTTCAACAATATTTTTTTATTTCTTCTTATAACCGTTTCTGTCTCACTTTTCATGAAAGTTATATCAAATAAAAATTTAGAAGAGGACAAAAAAATAGGACTTATCCTTCTGGGAATATACCTGTTTTACATTTTATTTTCCATAGAAGTCGCCAGCATTCGTGATGGATTAACAGCAATAGCCCAACCCTATCAACGGACAAAATATGAATATATTGGAGACATTGGTATTACTAAGAATATTTTTGAACTTTTTAGTCGTTATCATGAGATACAACCCCATTTATCTTTACACGGAAGATTGGCTCCACCGGGACCTTTATCCTTACTCTGGTTTTGCTCTTATTTTATAGGGAAATCTCCGATGTCTCTTTCGCTATTTACTATATTTTTTGGTGGACTGGCAATATTTCCCTTATTTCTTTGGATTAAAGAATTATCATGTAATAATACGAAAACAGCAATCATAGGAACATTTCTTTATACTCTTATTCCCTCGTTAGTACTCTTTTGTGCCACATCTACCGAAATTTTATATATGCCATTTCTATTTCTCTCCTTATGGACATTTGAAAAATCAATAAACAAATCTTCCCCCCTTTCTGTATTTATATCGGGTATCTCTTTTGCTATTTTATCCCTTTTCAAATTTACTTTGCTTTCAATTGGGATATACTTCCTTCTTCGAGGGATTGTTGTTTTACTTAAAAAGCAATCATCTTTTACCCGATTAATCATGTTGGCTTTTTGTATGCTTATAGGCTTTTTTTCATTTTATTTTATCCTTTATTTCGTTACAGGTTATAGACCTATTCAGGTATTTTTACAAGCACAAAAAATGTTTCAAGAAGACATACAATCTCTACAAATTATTGCGCCTCGTTACTCTTTATGGTGGTTTAAGTTATTTACTCCTCTGTCCTGGGTATACTTCACCGGAATTCCTATACTCTTTGGTTTTTCGAGACAAATAAGGACAAAAAACAGACAAGAACGATATGAGGTTGTCTTATTTTTAATTACATTACTAATCTTAACTCTTGCTTACATTGCCCCCGGAGAAGGAGAACGCTCTGCTTTATATGTATTCCCCTTCTTCCTCATTCCAGCGTTACATTTCTGGCATAACCGTTTTAACAACAGGAATATTCTGGATGTAATTATTCTTTTCTTAATCTTTCAAACTGTATTAACAGAGTCCTTATTCTACACCTATTGGTAGTTATTTATCTGCATCCGCAATTTTCATAATCACATCAGGCAGTTTCACATCCACATATACCGTATCATTATCTCCCGTAGTATCCAGACAATGAATTTTGTGTTTCCCAACTGTTAAATACCACCATAAAGGTTGTTCGTAGGAACTTTCTCCAATAAAACGGTCATCCACATACCAATATATTTTATGAGAACTATCTCTTGATGTTCTCAAACGGATACTATTCTGATTGGCGTTGGAACTAAATATAAATTTTGAACCATCCGAAGGAGATATTATTTTCAGGGGAAGTTTCGTCTCTTGCACATCACCCGCATTAGAGATCACACCTATCTTTGCTAAATCCCAGTTTTTGCTTTGTGATGGGAACCTTTCTTTAACCTGTGCGGTATACATGTCATAATAGTGAACATCACATATACGGGACAATGGCACATTTTTTGAGACATAAACAGTCTTTTTAGATTTACAATAGGGGTTTGCAGGCAATCCGCTTAAACTACAAACCTCTACGGGGCGAACATCTTCATTCGGAAAATCAGGAAACTCATAATCCTTCTTTTCTGGAAGCAATCGGAATATATCACAGGCAGTAGGATAAGCCGTCAAAGCCCCAACTAATTTTGCACTTCCCGTAGATTGAGGATTTCCCATCCAGACACCAACAAGATAATGTTTGTTGAAAACAAAAGCCCATGCATCTCGCCGTCCTGAAGATGTTCCCGTTTTCCAGCATATACGAATAGGCGATCTTGACAACCGAACTGAATCTTTTGATACTTCCCCAACTAATTTGTTTTCCAGCATCTTGTAAAGCACAGACACAGTTCCACGGTCAAATACTTGGACAGATACTTCCTCCTGCCCATCATCAAAATATCTAATTCGTTTGAAAAGTCCTTCGTTGGCTAAACAAAAATATGCTTGCATCATATTTTCCATATTTACTTCACAATTTCCTAAAGCAACCCCCAATCCTGATTTAAAAATACCGGGATTATATTTCAGTAAATTAAGCCCTGACTTCTCTAATTTATCTATGAATGGAAGTGTCCCTGTCCTTTGCATAAGAATAACAGCGGGAATATTCAATGAGTATCTTAAAGCAGTAGTAGCATCTATAAAACCGTGAAATATTTCATCAAAATTTTTAGGGGTATAATTTCCTACATCGAAATCAGAATCGTATAGCACTTCTTCGGGGAACAATAATCCTTTCTCCATTGCCATACAATATAAAAAGGGTTTTAATGCGGAACCCGGAGAACGCGGAACACTACAAAAATCCAGATAACTAACGGGTATTCTTGGTCTTTGTGATATACCCCCCACTCGTGCCAATATCTCTCCAGAAGGGATATCCACAACCATAGCAGAAGCAATAGCAATCTCCGGAGCCCACTGTTGAACTTTCTTCTTTAACAAATCTTCTATCTGAACCTGAATATCATAATCTAAGAAAGTCTGTATAGTCTTTTTTTCTTCCCAAAGTTGCTCTTGTGCCTCTGCCCAATGTTTACAATAAGCAGGAAAAGGAAAGTAGCTAACATCTACCCTGCTTTTCACTACTTCTGCAAATCGTTCTTTATCAATATAACCCTCTTCGTTCATTCTCTTTAATACAAACCGTATTCTTTGAAGGCTTTGTGAGAGATTTTTATCAGGGCGATATTTCTCCGGTGCTTTGGGAATACCCGCAAGAAGGGCACTTTCATTAATACTCAACATTTCCGCACTTTTGCCAAAATAACGATGAGAAGCCGATTCAACACCAACTAAATTGGCTCCGTAAGAAACATTGTTTAAATATGCTTGCAATATCTCTTTTTTAGTCGCATACCTCTCTAAACGCAAAGATTGAACTATTTGAAGCAGTTTAAAATAATACTTACGATAAACAGAATCGGGAATAGGGTCTTCATTATTTCGGTAATATTGTTTTATTACCTGCATCGTAATTGTGGAAGCCCCGGAAACAACTTGCAAAGAAAGTGAATTCTGAATAATCGCTCTGCATATTGCTAAAAAATCTACACCATGATGATCCCAAAAATGTTGGTCTTCAAGGGCAATAGTCGCATGAATTAAGTTCGGAGATACTTTATCAATATTGACAGGTAGACACCATTTATCCTTTTCATTTAAGCCAACCCACAGCAATTTTCCATCTCTTGACAAAACTTGTGGGGAGTAAGAAGTAATCAGAAACTCACGCGGGTTATCAGGGCCCTGGGTCCATAACATATAAAAATGATATGTCAGAAATAGAAAGATAAAGATGACGGGCAAAATAAATGTATAAAAATATTTCGTCAATTTCTGTTTCATACAATTTTATTTTATTTCTATCTGTCCTGTGGCAAGACGGGCAAAAATTTCGGGGTTATACATATCCTCAATATAGGCACCCGGAAATTCAAAACTGCCTTTTGTTACTGCACGAACAGCACATACATAAGAATATTCTATCTTCGAACTTAATGACGGAAGAGCGACAATTAGTTTATCATCTCTTATTTCCACATGTTCAGGGCTAATCATGTTTACTGGTCCTTTGTATATGGTTGATAATATTTCCGACATTTGTTCCTGTTTAAGTCTCGGATTTTCTATCTCAAATCCTGCTGGCAATAGTTGAGTTAAAATTAAATTCTGGGCATCTTTCTGGGGTCTTATTCTATATTCCATGATATAGACACCACCTTGTGAATAAGGACTTACAGCACTTGTCTTATTGCGGGCATCGTAAAGGAAGCGATGCATCTCCATGTCTTTTGCTTTGGCATCTTTGGGAGGATTGTTTGAAACCCCGCGTATAGTCCAATTAACAAATAATGGGGAATTCCCTTGATTAGTGATTTCAATACGCGTAGGACCTTGTTTCTTTCGATTGAGCAATTTCGTCCCTTTAACAATCTGGACATTCTCATCTATTTTTACTTCTGCCTGACACTCGAAAGGTTGGATATTCATTTTCTTAAAACTCATATCTAATGCCAGTAATACCATAGATAAATTATAGGTCGTGTAATTCGTATAATCAGATATATAATCTAAAAGGGGTTTTTGTGCTTCCTGAATACTTTCAAGGGATTCATCTCCAATCACTTTTGAAATAAGTTTTAATGCAGAGTTTCGAATTTCTGAAACACCATATTCCCATGGACATATTTCAATTTCTGTAGATGTTTCCCATTGGAGTAATTGAACATATTTCTTCAAATTTTCACGAGGCATTCCACATAGGTCTGCAGTTAATAGTAATAATACTTTCAAATTTCGTGGATAATCCGCTTTTAACATATTACTGACCCGATCACATGCGGAAGGATCTCCATTCAAAGCAAGGATTAATGTAGCATACGCCTTAAATTGGTCATTAACAGGAGACTCTTCATTCCCTTTTGAAGATACATCCTGGAGAAATGCAAGCATCCGCCGATAGGGTTTTTCAGGCAAAGGCAATGTTTTATCTCGATTAATCATCGTAAGTAAAAATGCGACATGCAGTGATGCCTTTATATCCGTAGAATTGCTATAGGGCCAGAGTGAAAATCCGCCATTTGCCTGTTGATGCGAAAACAAACTATCCAACATTGTTAATATTAATTGGTTATAACTCTCCTTAGAAATAATATCTTCCATAGACTCCATCAAAAAATTACGGAACATATACAAAGGATAGAGTCGTGAAATTTTTTGTTCACAACAACAATAACTATAGTTCCATAACCACTTTAAAGCAGGCTCTATTCGCAGGAAAGGAGTGCTACCTATCTTGATTTCTGTCTCTAATAATGGGTTATTAACAAATTCCGATGTGTCTAATTGTAAGTTTCCCCCAACTGGAACAACATGTGATTTAGACCTTTGTTCATACACAGACGGCAAATAAATGGGAATGGCTGTATTTTCTGAATAGTCGTCAATAACATTTCCTGATTTATCAACAATATTATATTGCCAGTTTAGTTCTGCATTTTTTGTCCCTGCAAAACATGATAAAACTATTTCGGGAGAAAGGCTGATCTTTTTAGGAACGGCTTTCCAATGTATCTGAGAAGGCTCAACATTAACAACATCATTATGTGTTAACGAAAGATTTATATCCAATGGACTATCCATTGAATTCAATCCCCTACCAAAGATAACAGCACGGTCGTCCGGTCGCAAAAATCGGGGTAGGTGTGTCTGAATAACACAGGGTCGTCTTACAAACATTTTAGATTCAGAAGAACCTACCAACTCTTTATTTGCCCCAACTGCAACCAATCGCACAGTTCCATTAAATTCAGGTAGATTAAAGGAAACTTTTGCCTGACCCTGTTCATCTGTTTTAACAATGCCCGACCACAATGCCAAAGGCTTTATCCATGACTCGGCTATCTCTGGTTTGCCAGCGGATAATTGTCGGGCTATCATATCTCCTGATGGCGATAATGGGTCATACTCATACGCCACATGGTCATAGTAATGCACTCGACGAATAGGCGAATATCGTGACCTGCTAAACCACCCATAAGGATTGGGCAAAGTATAACCTAAAATAGAATGTATTCCCTCATCAACCAACGCAATTGTCAATTCCGAAGGAACAGGATTTCCTTTGTTATCGGTCGTTTTAACCCCAAACTCCACCGTATTTTGAGGTTTCACCTCTTCCGGCACATCTAAAATTGCGATATTCATCTTTTGGGTTGGTTTATCAATCTCCACCTTAGCAAAGGAAAATGTAGAATAAGGGCTAATAGTTTCCTCTTCTGTAGGAACATGAAGAGCAGAAACTCCAACCCAAACATTCGGAAAATATTCTTCTTTAACCTCAAAAGAAAAACTACCCTTCCCGGAAACCACATCCAGAACCTTCATATCCCATATTTTATCTCCTTGTATCACAGCAACCGCTTTCCCATCAAAAGGAACCTCAATATTTATCGGTACTATTTCCCCGGCTACCCATTTTTTATCCTCAACATGGATTTTTACTAATTCCGTAGGTCCTCCTTGAAGATTTATCATCTTGTTCGGCACAGAATAAAAAGATACTTCTGAAAAAGTTTTTCCATTAGTCCTCTGTGCTCTTACTCGATATGTAGAATAATACGGAGGTATATTAAACTGGACAATGGCTTTTCCTCCACTTGTATTCATCTTCTTTTGTTCAATTAATGTAAAGTAACGGTCCCATTGTGGGGAAGTTCTTCCACGACCATAGTAGCGGTTTACATAACGCCATTCGATTTTCTCTAAATATACACTTATCTCTCCATCGGGAGCAGGAACAAAATTCTCATCAACCAACGCTACTACGACCTGCAACTTATCCTCAACTTTTTCCGCACCTATACCACAAAGAACATTTTCTGGATAGCCTTTGACTTTTTTCACGGATGAAACGGCTCTCCCTCCTATCTCAGAAACTTCACTTACAATGGAGACTTCTATGGGTTTATTGATAGGCTCCGGTGTATTAAAATTAAAAGCAAAAGTAGTTTTACCCTCTTCATTTGTATTCTGGACACCCAAATCCATAACTATAGTTTTTAATATTTCATCATTACCAAATCGGTAGCCTTTCCAATTTTCATGTTCTAATTCAGTAGGTGTAATGATTAACTTTGCTTTAGAAGGTAAATCCACAGCAGGCGGTCCTACATAATATTGGGAGGAAACTTCAAAACTTTGTTCATCACCAACAATCCAGAACTCGTCAGGAACCGTTATTTCCGATTTAATCCTATCGGGCACAAAATCTTCAATATAAATAGGAATAGAGCCACATAACCGTTCTCCTCCGGGAACATATAAACCTAAAGTATAAGCACCTGTCAAATAAGTGGACTCTGTCTTAATATCCTCACTTCCTGTGCCCCATTCAGACAAATTCACAATTTTACGATGAATAACTTTATTTTGTGGATTAATAAAGCGTAATTCCAGAGGAGCATTCACAATTTCTGATCCATAATTTTTACGCACAATCCAGCGAGAGTGTATCAACTCGCCCGGACGATAGAGATTTCTATCAGCATAAATAAACGCTTCGTATTTATCTTTATCAAAACTATCATACTTTTCAAGGTCTTTTAATGTAGGTAATTCTTTGGGTTTTAATAATATAAAAGAAAAATCCTTATCTGTCCTGACAATAATCAACCTTGGAGAACCTAAATCCTCCCGTTCCACTACCAACCTTGCGATACCGTTACTATCCGATATCCCTTCCGCCACCTTTTGACTTTTTATAGAATATGCAGAGACCAGGGCACCTGCCTGTGGAGTCAAATCTATTAAATCATGAACAAATGCTACTAAACTTGTATCATCCCAATGAGAAACAACACCCAAACGAGTCCACAATATGTATCGAATAGCACTTCTTGTCCCTTTTACATCCTGATAAAACAAATCTCTACTATTCGAACTATCGTAGGAACCATAATAATCATATTCCTCCTCACCCCAATCATCACTATAATTTTCCGAATCGGATACTTCTTCCTCCTTTTTCGGTTCCCAACTCGCTCGCAATCTCCCCGGGTTACTATTATCTGATAAACATAATGTAAATATTCCTTTAGGAACATCAGATAAATAATTCGTTAAATCCACATCCACATAACTTGCTTTATCTCTACTATCGGGGAATTCTACGGGGATGGAGGTGAAATATTTTGTAGTCCTTTCATTTATTTCAAAAGGCACTGTATTCTCTGAAACATTCCCCAACCAAACAGAGAGATTTTCGGGCATAACTTGATAAACATGGATATATCCTTTTGGAACATTACGAGAACCGACACGAATAAAGTTCTTTTCGTGGAAAGGAATGATATAAAACTTATCCTTATTATCAAAATCCAGTGTCTTAAATTTTGGCACCTCTTGTAATGTATATACATAATCCTTTTCTAAAGTCATATATTTAGGGTTCTCATTAGTGCCACTATTTTCTCCCCATTGTAGACCTGCTTTCCATTTTAAAAGATATCTTTCCCCTGATTTCCAGTCCCCTTTTATCTCCATCTCATTCCATTGACCTTCCTGAATAGAAAGATTGTTTACAGGCGGTATAACTTCAAAATAATTCATACAAGTCTCTTTATTCACTTTCGACATACTTAACACACAAGAAACACCATTAAGGCCATTGTTTCTCCAATATGAATAAGAAATACGAAAACCACCCTCGTCGTCCTGCTTTACTTCCCATCGGTATTCCTCAGGGAGAAGAGCCATATCATTAGACCATGTAGACTGTTTTAAACTTATTGAAAGCGAATACATAGGAAAAGATGGATTTCTCAAATATATTTTCCAAGCTTTAGATTTTTTCCCTTCTGCAAGTTTTTCTAAATTCTGGGGCATATTTATTGCTGCTTCTTGAAATGTCCCCCAATCTGCAGGAACAACATAGTAAGATATGTCATTTTGTGCAGATGATGCTATTTTCATACATTTATAAATTGCTTTAGATGAAACCAGCCTGGAAAATACAATTTGATATTGCATATTGTTTAATTTCTTACATTCTACAACTTCTAATTTCTCATTTATGGGAAACTCAAAATAAGCCCCCTGCCCTTTGTATTTACTATTACAATCCGTGTATCCCGGTTTTATCAAAAGTTTATAGGACTCTGTTCCTGTCCATTTTACATGTAAATCTACTATATTTGAATAGCGATCCGGGGCTTGTATTTCAAATTCAACATCTGTATTATTCTGGTCTTTTAGGGAAACAAAAGGTTTTATACTATCTGCTGCCATACAGCGGTTAAATTCCAAAGAAAATACAAAATAATCTTTACTCACCTCACTAAAACTTCCTTCTACTACTTGCACTCCTAAAACAGGGACCCGATAACTCAAATTTTGAGGATTTATCTTTATCCCTTCTTCCGACTGTAACTCCGGATGGATATGAAAAGTTATTTCATCTACATCTTTGGGAATAACCTGCAATATATCAAAAATGATTTTGTTATCCACACATTCTGTAATCCCTTTCAAAGGCGGTTCGGTTTTAATATATTCATCAACAGGAACTTCGGATGGAAAATGTATATTCCTATCAAAGGTTAAAATAAACTTTTTTTCTATCGGGTCACCTGGTAAAGGATACTGGGATACTTGTACTAAATACTTTCCTTCTTGTAGCGGTGTTTTGGGAACTTCTTTAACTATATCTTGTTGCTGGGAAACAACCTCTTTTGTTCCTCCGTTCTTATTAACATCTCCACCCCCACAGGAAATTAGAAATAAACTGACAAAAGTTATAACCAACATTTGGGTAAGAAGCATGGATTTCATACTCTTCTCTCCTTTTTGATAATTTTTACTGCAAATTAAATTTTTTATGCGTTTGCTTTTATGTATATACAATCTCCATCCTTAACAATATAATCTTTTCCCTCAATACGCCAGGCACCGGCTTGTCGGGCTCCTGCTTCAGAACCATGTGTCAGAAAATCTTTTACAGGAATTACTTCTGCACAAACGAAGTGCTTTTCGAAATCGGTATGTATCATTCCCGCCGCTTTTACAACATGTGTTCCCTCTTTAACAGCCCATGCCCGTATCTCCTTCGGTGGTGCCATCGTATAAAAAGTTACCAGATTTAGCAGACGATAACCTGCATGAACAACCTGTTCTAAGGCTGATTCCATAGCCCCATCTATAGCCAAAAATTCTTTTCTTTCCTCTTCACTCATTTCTGCCAGGTCCATTTCTAACTGAGCACAAACTTTAACAACTTCCGTTCCTTCTTTTACCGCCAATTGCCGAATTTCATTTATTACAGGGGGGTCGTGTTCCAGCCCCTTTTCATCCACATTAGCCACATAAATTATCTTTTTTCCAGTAGTAAATCGCATTTCTTCATTCAGTTCCTGAAATAGTTCGCTATCTCTTTCCGCAAAAGTTCGTGCTGGAAATCCTTTCTCAAAATGTTGTTTTAACCTTTCACATAATTCCAGCAAGGGCTGTACTTTTTTATCACCCTTAATATATTTATGTAACTTTTCAATTTTTCGTTCCAATTGTTGTAAATCTGCAAAAACCAGTTCTATATTAATGATTTCTATATCTTCAATTGGATTTACTTTTCCGTTAATATGGACAATATTTTCGTCCTCAAAACAACGCACGATATGAATTAAAGCATCCGTTTCTCGAATATGTGATAAAAACTGATTTCCAAGCCCTTCCCCTTTATGTGACCCTTTTACCAATCCTGCAATGTCTACAAAATCTATTGTCGCATGAATAGTTTGTTTGGGCTTAATTAACGCAGATAAACGATCCAAATTTTCGTCAGGAACTTTCACAACCGCATGATTGGGCTCTATTGTGCAAAAGGGATAGTTTGCTACCTGTGCATGTTTACTCTGTGTTAAAGCATTAAACAATGTGCTTTTACCTACATTAGGTAAGCCTACAATTCCTACGGAAAATCCCACGACACTTCCTCCTTCATAAAAATTTTATTATTATCATACCACTTTACTTGAAAAAAATAAATAACCACACCTTCCCCAAAAAAAAATGGCGCCCCGACCGCGAATCGAACGCGGGTCTAATCCTTAGGAGGGACTTGTTCTATCCACTGAACTATCGGGGCGACAGGTTAAAATTATATAAAAAAGGGATGTATAGGGACAATAAACATTTTTATACTTGTTTGTCTTCCTATCCCTAAATTATTCACCCATTACTGTAATCACAATATCTCTTTTTCGAGGCTTTATATCACATTCCAGATGAAATATCTGTTGCCATACTCCTAATACAAGTTTTTTATCTTTAAATGGGACAGTAATTTCGGGACCCATTAAAGTTGCTTGCAAATGAGAGTGACCATTCCCATCATGCCATGTTTGTTCATGGGCATAATGGCGTCCCGGTGGAAATAAACGCGAAAGTTGTTCCGGTAAATCTTCCATCAATCCCGGCTCAAATTCTATTGTTCCAATACAGGCTGTGCTCCCCACATTGAAGATATTCACTATCCCATTCTTTAATTGGGACTCCTCAACCGCTAATTGCACCCATGGTGTCAGGTCTGTCATCTGACCATATTTTTTCGTTTCTACCACATGATTTTTCTGAAACACCATATCCCTTTCCTTTCCATCGTTTCTTGTTCAAATTAATAACAAATCGTTATATAATATATCATAAAAATAAGGGATTTATATGACTTATGTCGTAACCGAACCGTGTATTAAATGCAAATATACAGAATGTCTCCGTAATTGTCCTGTCATCTGTTTTCACGAAGGGGCAAATATGTTGGTAATAGACCCAGACGATTGTATTGACTGTGGAGCATGTGTTGACCCCTGCCCCGTTCATGCAATATATCCTGAAAAGAATGTCCCCGAAAAGTGGAAACACTATATCCCCCTTAACGCAAAATATTCCAAAATCTGGCCTGTAATAACTATTCCTAAAGAACCTCTTCCCGAATCTACAGAATATTCAAAAGTAGAAGAAAAATTTGCTTTTTTTGATGAAAACCCTGGCACAGGAGATATACAATAATTAGTAAGATAAAATTACTACATTTGAATAGATAACAATGGAAAATGCTGAACAGATACTAAAAGAGCACTATTCAAGACCAGCCCATCAGGAACTCTATGAACGGTTGGAAAAAGATAAAGTCCGTTGTTATTCCTGTGGACATCAATGCCTCATTTCACCGGGAAAAACAGGTATCTGCAAGTTAAGATTTAATAAAGAGGGTGTTCTTTATGCCCCTTACAATTATGTAGCAGGTCTGGCAATTGACCCCATCGAAAAGAAACCTTTTTTTCATGCGTTCCCCGGTGAAACGGCTCTTTCTTTTGGCATGTTAGGATGTAATTTTCACTGTCCTTTTTGCCAAAACTGGTTAAGCAGTCAAACCCTCCGTGACCCTAATTCACTTATTCGTTTTGAACCTATCTCATCAACAACTATAGTGGAACTTGCATTAAAACATCATTGTCCGGTGATGGTTAGCACTTACAACGAACCTCTTATAACAAGCGATTGGGCTTACGAAATTTTTTCTCTGGCAAAAGAAAAAGGGATTATTTGCGGATATGTGAGCAATGGACATGCTTCTGAAAGGGTATTAAAATTTTTACGACCTGTTATGCAATTATTCAAGGTAGACCTGAAAACCTTTCAGCAAAAAAATTATGACAAATTAGGTGGAAAACTTTCGGTTGTATGCTCAACCATAGAAAAACTTATGGAATTAGACTACTGGGTAGAAATTGTCACCCTGTTAGTTCCGGGTTTTAACGATAGCGATGAAGAACTACATGAACTAACAAAATTTATAGCAAAAACAAACCCCAATATTCCATGGCATGTAACAGGTTTTTATCCCAATTACAAAATGAATGACGGTTTCCCTACCAGCACATATCAATTAGAAAAAGCATATAAAATAGCAAAAGAAGCAGGATTACACTTTGTTTACGCGGGTAATCGTCCCGGTTCTGTCAAGACAATGGAAAATACATACTGTCCCCATTGTAATGAATTACTTATCGAACGGACGGGATTTACCGTTTGGTCTAATAAACTCTCTGACGGAAAATGTCCTTATTGCCACACATCCATACCCGGTATTTGGAGTAAAAAATAGAGAAAGGGAAATAAAATTTAACTTACTAACTGGTATGTTTGGGACCCGATTTTATTTGTGAATATAAAGCACTTTTCTTCTCATCAATAATCCGTTGGGCAATACTTAATACCTTGTTCCGCATCCAAAAAACTGTTTCGCTATCTTCACGATAATCCGCAGGTCCGTATGCGTCAATTCTATCTGACTCCAAAAGATCAATAACCTGTTGATATTTATATTCATTTCCTTTGGGGTAGACGGCATAAGTTAAACCACCGTGTTTGTGCACTACTGAAAAGCAAGGAATATCGCTCGGTCCATCACCTACATAAATCATATTTTTAAATGGAACCCGTCTTGCATTTTCGGGAATAGAATCGTTAACACTAATCCCCTCAACTTTATTAACTCCCTTATTTATTTCAAACAAAGCCCTTGTTTTTGTAGTATGATCAATAATATACCCGACTTGACTTATTAATCCACTTTTCGGATTCTGGGAAAAGTCTTCATCAGGACCTGCCGGCACTTCTATGAACTCACAAGCCCATACACCCGAAATATAAGGGGCAATCTTTGACCCGCGTATCATCTCCGTCAAACCACTGCTCACAATATAATGTTCCACTTTCAAATCATATTCCGTAAAGGGTTCTTTCTCTAACAATTGCTGAATCATTGGAAAAAACTCGGGTAACCCGGGATAAAACTCTATCTTCTCTCCTAATTCTCGTAGTTTCCGATTCGTTAAATCAGGAAATTTCCCCGCCTGTACATAAGAAATTATATGCCATAGATAAGCCGTTTCTTCGGATACCCGCACCCCTGCCTTTTTATAGTAGGCAGGTAAAGCATTTACTTCCTTCCAGAATGTTTCCTCATCCACTCCATAAGCAGTAAAAAGAGGTACCTGCATATTTTTAGGGGTTAATGTAAAATCAAAATCCCATACAATTGCAATAACATTTTGGGAAAATGGTGAAGTAATTCCTGTTTCTGTTCCTGTCAAGGCTGTTTTTCCCTTCATTTACGCTTTTTCTTTTCTACTTTTTCTGCGGGTGATGACTCTGTTTGAACGATTTTTTCATAGTCAGGCGGAACCAATTTTACAAACATTAATTCTAAGGGTTGCAATTCTTTTGGAAATTCAATTTCTGTGTTATCCATCAAATTGAGACCTTTCTGCAAATATCCCGTGAGTCGGCAGAGGACATCTTCTTTCCTTAAATTAAGCAAATATAAATATCCTCCCCCATCCTCTGTAGGGATAAATCTTGACTTCACTCCTTCCAACGGATACCCCACTTTGTTTACAGGTCTCGGAATAGGTGCTAAAGCCTTTTTAGAAATTACGGCATCCATACCGTGTAGGTATTCTGTTGGGAGATTCATTCCACGCACCAGCACCGTATTACTGGTAGGTTGAACCACATCACGACGCGACATTCCTTTGGGATTATAGGGAATTTGTGTTCCCACGCGAATTACATAATTCCCGTTACGAATAAAATCAGTAATCATATTGAAAACATCATCTTCAAGGGATAATGTTTGGGGCATAATGAGGACTTTTGTATCCTCTAATATTCCTGCTTCTATTTCCTTCTCGGTTGCAAAACATACATCATAACCCGCAAAAGAACTCCCCTCATACGCAAATCTTGCCGATTTTAAATGAGGGACACCTCCATCAAGAATTTTTGAGGAATCACTGAACAAAACACGCACTATTGATTTTGATAATTGGAATTGTCTAAGTTCGGGACTAACTTTAGAAAACAAAGAGTTTGTGTCGCTAATGGCTTTCCATATTTCCACATTATCCCTCAAATCACCTGTCACATTAACAGCAACAATTTGTGCCCCTGCCAATACCATTTCCCATAAGAAACTTCGCGTATGTTTATATTTCTCAGAATTTGTCATACCTTCCTTAAAATTTAAATTAGCACAGGATATGACAATCGGTTTCCCCTTAGACACGGAACGCATCCAAACGACATCTACAGCAGGGTCAGGATATCTTTGGGCATACACTGTATCTTCTGTGTTACATGAAACATTTATAGAAACAAAATCCAGATAAGGAACCGTTCGTTCACGGTCAGGGGTAACTTTGGTTTCATCCAATTCAAAAACTTTTGATGGGAAAGTAATGGAAACAGGGGTATTGGATGAGTATGAGCGGAATTGGTCAAATACCCCTTTTAACAAATTGGAAATCATTTCACGATGAAAATTCTGCCAGTCATATTGATAGGCTCTGCGGTTTTGATAACTCCAATGGGGAGCAACCTCATCCCAAATGGTAATCTCATCATAATTTGCCAGATGTGCATGCCAAACCTGATTTAATGTTTGCCTGTCTGGATAATTTACTTTAACCCATTCTATAAACGACTGACGCACTAAATCCCCATCAAATTTAAATTTGGGCTCAGTTACTAAACTCATACCAAGGAAAAATGGCTTTTCTTTACAATAATTGATTATTTTCTTATATCCCTTTTCAATTAAGTCCCATATAGGTCTTTGGGATAAATCTACAAAACCATCTCTATGTATTTCAGGGTTCTTTTCATATAACCACGGAGGAACCTGCTCCTGAATCATCTGAATTAGAACATAAATCTTATTCTCAAACAAACAATCCAGTATTCCCGCAATATCTGCAGATAATATTTCTTCCCCTACCTCTGTAGGGAATAATTTATCCAATGTAATTGGAAAAACCACCACAGGAATTGCATAGTCTACAACCATTTTTACATTATTTATGGTTGGGTCATTCAAATATAAACCAATCACATTCGCAGGTTTCTTGTTTGAAAATACGCCTTCAGAAGTAATTGTTAAAGAGAAATTATCCTTTTGTTGGGCAGGAACTGTTTTACTACTTTCTGGAAGCGAAACTTTTACCTGTGAAATTTGCTCTTGCAAAATATTCAGTGTATCAGACAAATCTTCCCAATGTTTATTGTTAAATTCGTTTCGGGCTTGTGATAACAAATTTTGTATTAAGTTAATTTCAACAGCCTTATCATCCCATTTCTCTTTAATTAAGGATAAAATATTATTAACCTCTTGAGATACAAAATTTAATTGTTCTTCCAGTCCCCGAGAAGATATTTTTTCCATCTGGAACTCGACAATAGCAGGTTTTTCTTCTTTTGTGTATTTAACCTGCAAAATTCCGTAATAGATACCATCTTTCAATCTTCGAAGAGGTAATAGAAATAGAATCCGATTATATCCCTTTACTAAAGAAACTGTCTGTGTAGTATTAATAGGTACTTGAGTTTCTTTATCTTTTCCCTCTGAAATATCCAGAGAAGCAACGACATAAGAATAACTATGTTTGGCTTCCATTTCACACATTAGAGGAACTAATGGTTCTCCATCTTTTTCCATTAAATTACCAAAAGAAATTTCCAACGAAATATTTTTTCCAGGAACAACTGATTTATTTAACAAACGAAAGGCAGAGTATTCATCACCTGTTTCATTCCCATAAGAGAGAAACGGGGAAAGACAAAATAACAGTCCAATTACTACACCAAAAACAAAAAATTTACAAACCTTATAATCCATATTTCATCCTTTTTTGATATTAAAATATTTATCACCATTTTAATACAAACAACTATCATTAAACGAATAATCTACAACGATATTATACAATTCTATTAGATATAACTTGAATTTCAGTTCGTCTTATATATGATAAAACATCTATGCCCAACAGCATTACCAAAAAGCATAGGAAATGACAAAATTATATTGTCATAAGTCTTATGTTTTATATTTGCGTTTATCTGCATCACTCTTATCCAAAATTATCTTGATATAAAAAACTTAATTTTTATCCTTTTTACTTGAATACAAGGTATACAATATATATACTATAAATAGAGTAATACTCAATATATTGTATTTTTTAAAAAAATTTTTAATTTTTTTTCAAAAGAAATGAAACTTTTTATATATAAAGAAAGATTAAATAAGTATAGTTTAATATTGGTAAATTAGCAAAATAGATTTGAAACAAGAACTTGCACATAAGGAAAGGAGAATAATATGCGGGTAAGCACAGTTTTAATAATAAGCCTCGCCCTTCTGTGCAGTAATTTATGGGCGTTAGCCGACCCATTATCTCTATCCCCAGATAAAGTAGATGAGCAGAAAATATTTTGGGGAACTGCCTCCAAATTTAATAAACCGGGTCTGGTCAAATTTGAAGAAGTTATTCAGGCAACACCTGAATTTACCGGTATCAAGGAAAGGAAAATAGAGGCAGGCACAGCAAAATATTGGATAATGCTAAGTAAAGCCAGTGAGCGGGCAGTAAAAACAATACAAGAGGTTGCTCAAGAAAGCCAGTTTGACCTTGTAGCAGAATTTAATTACTGGCAAAACACCGGCGAACAAATTCCTGCGGAAGATATTACTTCTAAAGTCTTAGAACGACTTGCTAAAAGATAATATCGTAAAGTCTATAAGATTAAATAATTGCTTTTGTTTCTATATAATTTTATAAATAGATAAAAAAGGTAATCCATGGCAAATTTCTATAAAATAATAGTAGGAGTATCCCTCCTTTTATATCTAAGTAGTTGTCAAGGGAATCCTTTTACAAAACAAAATAAGGATTCTTTAGATTTAAGTCACAGAAATCTTTACAATACAAATACAACCTTCTCTGAAATAAAACTGGCTCAGCAATTAATCGAAAAAGGACAGTTTTCACAGGCTCTTCCTAAATTATTATCGGTTATAGAAAGTGGAGAGAAAGATACTACTGCCTATTATTTTTTGGGAATCGTATATCAAGAATTAGGAAGTCCTCAAAATNCTTTAAATTATTATATTAAATACTTACAATTAGCACCTCAAGGCGTTTATGCAGAACATTCACGCAAACAAATAGGGACATTGATAGGCTCACCGATAAACCAGATTGAAAAGGTAGATACGATAGAAAACCAGATTCGGAGTCTCGAACAAAAATTACAACAAGAGCCAAAAAATATTGATACTATGCTACAGTTAGCCAATTGGTATTGGATAAATCAAGATTTTTCCAAGGCGGGAAATCTTTACAAATCTATAATTTCTTTAGACTCCAATTATTGGTCTCATCCTGTTATTTCCAGCAGGCTTGAAAAAGGGACAAATGGTGAAATTATAGTATTAACGCCTCAAGAAGCACTCAAACGCGAAGCGGAAAAAAATCCCATTATTTTCTTTAATGTAACCTCTTTTCGTAGTGGTCGTTCGTTAGGCTGGTCCAGTGATTTCAAACATCATATATACAATGTGTCAGGACAGGTTCGAAATCGAAGTTCAAGGACATTGCGAAATGTAACTGTTCAGTTAACTATCTATGGTTTTAGCGGAATAGTTTACGACACACGAACTATTTCACTCGGAAACTTAAATTCGGGGCAAATTAAACCTTTTAGTGCTCAATTTGTAAACTTTGATAATATAGAAAATATAGACCACTATGATTATACGGCTTATTATGATGAATAAAATGAAGCAAAATTACTTTAAAAAATTTACATATCACTTAGTTAATAGAAATATTTTTAATATCAAAAAATATAGGATATTTCCTTTTTCATTTGTTATCTGTCTTTTAACTCTGACTTTTGCATCTTTTGCTCAAAATCCGACACCTCAACAGGTAAATGTCTCTGTTAAAATTATCGAATTTCAAACACATATTGGAAGTGAAACAGGACTGTCCGGTTACTTCCGCCAAAAAACAGACCCTCGTCCTTATGGTAGAGTATCCTTAGGAAATCCAGCCATAACGACAGGTGATTTAACTTTCCCGACGACACAATCTGCAACAATAACTGTTTTTTTGGATAGAATGACAAGCAAATGGGGCGATTTTGAAGCAGTTCTTCAAGCATTAGTAAGCCAAAACCGTGCTTTTATTTTATCCCGTCCTAAGGCATTGGTTCCGGTGGGTGCTGCGGCTCCTACTGTAATACAAACGGTTCAAGAAATACCCTATGAAAACACCATTGTCGTTGGTGTAGTTACACAACAAGTAACCGAATTTAAACCCACAGGTGTCAACTTAAGCGTTCAGGCAAATCAGGTCATTGACGATGATGGAGACCCACGAACAACAGAAGACATTTACATTCAATTAACAATTACCGCAGCAATTACAGAAGAAGGACAACGGCTCAATGTAGCCGTTGCAGGAAATACCGCAAACACAATCAGTGTTCCTGAATTTATTTCTCGTAGTATCACTACTACTATCTGGGTTCGACATGGACAGGTGTTAATTTTGGGAGGACTGTATCGAAATACACGAACAAGGACATCCTCATCTGTGCCCTGGCTAATACAGGGAGAGGAATTAGCCAATGGTTTAATCCAAAGAGTTACACCTTTTAAGGCACCTGAAATACCTCTATCCCAGGGGTTAGGGAATAAGAAAAAAGATGAAGGGCGGAGAGAACTTGTATTTTTGTTAAAAGCAGAATTATGGAGACCTTCATATACGGTTGCAGATCAGTATGGCTTTACTACGGAAGAAGAAAAGAAATCCACAAAAATTTCACCCACTGAAATCATTACAAATGTTTTAGGGGGACTGAAGGAAATACCCGAAGGTATAGCCGAAGGAATAACAGGTGTCCAGATTAAGAAAGATGAGAATGGAATGGAATCCGACCTGGATGAAGGGAACGATAAAAGATGAAGAATAAATATTCTACATATACATATTACATAATATTTTATATATGGCCGTTTTTTTTACTCTTTGCAACCCATCTCTTTGCTCAGGATGCCCAACAACCTGCCCCTGCTGCACCACCCCCTGCCGAACAACAACCTGCCCCTCCTCCACCTCCAACACCTCCTCCACCTGTGGATATCCGTCAGGTACAGGTTCAAGTATGGATTAGTGAAACTAATGAGAACGGAATAAGAAGATTAGGAACAAATCTAAATTTTGTCCGTTTTTATAGAGAAAAAGAAAATGAGCATTTAAAAATTCCTCAGATAACTACAAACACAACTGATTTTTCCCAAGATTTTTCTTCAGTTACCTTACCTGCTCCATCTTCTAATCCTTCTCAACCACCTTTCGCAGTTCCTTACAAAAATCCCGATTTTAGTGAAAAACCTATCCGAAGAGATGAAAATGCATCACTTCCCGGAATACAATCTCCACAAGGAGGAGGTTTAACATTCAGCATACTTACATGGGATTATGGAACATTGGATGGAGTTTTTCGTGCATTGGAAACTAAATCCGATGTTGACCTTATTTCCAAACCTGAGATTTTGGTAATGAATGGAACTCCTGCTATTATCAAAGCCGGAGGACAAATCCCTTATCAATCAATTACAAAATCTGCTACCCCCAATCTAAGTGTGGCATGGCGGGATATAGGAGTGAATTTAGAATTACTCCCAACAATATTGCCCAATAATATGATACAACTGGAAATCAAACAATTAGATGTTACCGATATTAGCCGTATTGACCGTCTCAGAGGAATTGATTTGCCTGTATTCTCAAAGCGTTCTCAAACAGGTTTTGTCATTGTCCCTAATGGCCAAACTCTGGTCATCGGAGGACTCTCCAGTCGAAATATTCGAAAATCTGAAAATCGCGTTCCGGGAATTGGAAAACTTCCCCTATTAGGAATTCCTTTCCGTTCCCGAAGGGCTCAGTCAGATATTACCCACCTTCTTATATTTGTCCAACCTACAGTGGTTGACCTGCGAACGATGTCTGAGGAAGGGTCCAGTGCAATTCGGTTCTGGGAAAAACGAGGCGATAAATGGCAAAACAAAGACCGAATTGAAGAAGAAATTAAAGCCATGCAGGACGACCTATAATTTGCAGTCTGAAAATATAAATTCCATTCTGATAATATGTTGTATACTTAATAACAAAAAATTTATCTTATTTAACAGAAAAATAATCAAAGATACCTATGAATAAGGTTCTATTTTTTATTCAAAAAATTCAAAAAATAATAAAGAACCCTTTTTTTCTCTCTGTCTTAACAGGGATTATTCTTTTTTTGTGTTTTCCCAAATTTCATTTCTATTTCTTAATATGGATTGCTTTTGTTCCACTATTCCTTATCGTAATTACTGAGCAAAACTCATCAAAGGTGTCTCTATATTTCTTTATAAGTGGATGGGTTTTTCATTCGCTTACACTTAACTGGCTTATCACAAATATGTTTTGGGTTGGTGGTCCTGCTTTTATTGGGTATCAGTGTCTCTCAGCAGGTCTTTCTATTTTATGGGCTATATATGGTTATTGCTTTTCGAAATTCGGGAAAAATATATCTGTTATCTTAAAAGTATATACTTCTGGACTTCTCTGGGTCGGGATGGAATGGATACAGGGACATGCCTTAACAGGTTTCGGTTGGTGCAATTTGGGTTACAGTCAGGGTCCTGATATTTATTTCTCTCAATTAGTAACCATAGGGAGTGTGCCGTTTCTTTCCTTTTTTATCATAACCGTAAATATGTTTATCTCTTTTACAATTTTAGACAAACAAGGAAAATGGAAATATTTATTTCATGCAGTAATTATTATACTATTGGTTCATTTCATGGGTTTCTTCCTTTTTGCTAATACAAAAATTCAAAAAGAAAATGACATCCATATAGCAATTGTGCAACCTTGTTTTCCCCAAGAAATGAAGTTTGACCCTATATGGTACGAGGATATGGTTCGCTGGACTATTCAGTATACGAACAGTCTGATTGAAAATAAAAATGTTCAGGTTGTTTTCTGGCCTGAAGCACTGATTATGTCTGATTATCAAAATAAAGAAATATTATCTCTAATCCAAAACTTTACTCGTGAGAAATCATTACATCTTATCACCGGCACAACAAGAATGGACTCAGAGGGCAATGATTATAACTCCTGTATCTGGGTAAATACAGAAGGGAAAGTTATAAACTTTTATGACAAAGTTCATTTAGCACCCTTCGGAGAATATCTACCTTTATCTCAGTTTCTCCCTTTCTTACGAAGTATCTTACCTTATGATGTAAGTGCTGGTAAGGAACAGAAGGTATTTACTATCAATGAACAATTAGTCGTTGGACCTCTCATCTGCTTTGAAGTGCTGTTTCCCAATATGGCTTACAAATTAAGAAAACAGGGGGCAAATCTTATAGCAGTTTTAACGAATTTGTCATGGTTTGGTGCAACCAACGCCCTAAATCAGGAGTTAGAAATATGTCGAATGCGTGCTATTGAAACGCGACTTCCTATTATACATTGCACGAATACAGGCATATCCGGACTGTTTACTCCATCCGGCACATTCTTCCCGTCAAATACAGTTATTGGTAAAAACCAGACCTTTGTATTTGAACCTATGTCGAATTATCCAGAAATTGGTGTCCGATTGCGTTCAGGGGGAATTTACAAAGTGCCACAACCATCTAATTATGTATTGCCTTTTAATCCCGATTTTATTTCGTTATTCTTAAGCCTTTCAGGACTTATTATTTATATCTTACTTCTATTACAGAAAAAGAAAAATTTCAAATGAAAGTGGAACAAACAGATAAAACATCAATTTCACGATGGAAGTATGCTCTGATTTTTGCTGGGGGAACTATGTTAAGCCGCATGTTAGGATTGGTCAGGGATATTTTAATAGGGTGGTTTGTCCCCGATTTTTCAAGAGACACATTTCTTTTTGCTTTTCGATTACCAAATACATTGAGAGATTTATTGGGTGAAGGTGCGGTTAATGCTTCTTTTGTTCCTATCCTCTCGGAATGCGAAGAAACTCATGGCAGAGATGCTATGAAACAGCTGGTCCGATCTCTTTTCACCATCATGTTTTTTATTCTTATAGTGGTATCTTTAGTAGGTGTCCTACTCATGCCCTTTGTCCCACAATTATTAGGGTCGTTAAGTACTTTTACGCAAGAATTACCAAAATCTGAAGAACAACTCCAGCTAACAGTTCGAGTTTTGCAATGGACTTTTCCTTACCTTTTCTGGATAGGAATCGCTGTTTTTATGATGGCTCCCCTATTTGTTCTGGGAGATTACAAAGCACCGGGAATGACCCCCGCATTACTTAATATCGCTTTAATTGTATCTGTCTTTATTCCTTATTTTTTTCCTATTGATATAATATGGGCTCTGGTTATAGGACTCTGGTTAGGGGGAATACTACAAGCGGGAGTGTTATATTTTGAGGCACAAAAAAAATTAGGAAGTTTAGGTTTTACCACAGATTGGAAACAACAAGAGGTAAAAAAAGCCTTTATTTTACTTATACCCATAATCTTCGGACAGGCAGCAGGAGAAATTAATAAATTGGTAGATAGTTTTTTTTCATATTCCTTGTCCGAAGGAACGGTATCTGCCCTTTTTTATGCAAATCGGTTAATACAACTACCTTTAGCTATTTTTGGGACAGCAGTTTCAGTATCTATTCTCCCTGAATTATCCCGTTATTTTGCGAACAAAGAATACCAAAGAATTCGAGGTGCTTTGCAAGAAGGACTTTTGCAAACATTATTCATGATATTACCCGCCATGGTCATGCTAATGCTTCTCGGTAAGCCTATCGTTCAACTACTATTCGAAAGAGGACATTTTAGTGAGGAACTAACACAAAAAACAGCAAATTCGATTTTTATATACTCGATTGGGGTAATTGGCTTCTCGGGTGTAAAAGTGTTAACTCAGGGCTTTTATGCTATGAACAATACAACCATCCCGGTTATCACTTCATCTTTTAGCATGATATTAAATATAATCTTAAATTTTCTTCTGGTTAGACCTTTAGACTATTTTGGTTTGGTTATAGCCACAACAATTTCCTTCTGGACAAACTTTTTTATCTTATTTTTCCTTATAGGTTTCAAAGTAGGAAATCTTATCAATAAAGAGTATTTATTGAATATATTGAAATACGGGATTTCAATTTTTATTGTAATTTGTATATTCTTTTTGGTAAACTTACTTTTTGATATTAAAAACATAAGTGGCGTAATAGAAATAAGTGTTTATATTTGTTTAACAGGGTTGGTTTGTTCCCTGACATATTTGGTAACCGCCTGGGCTTTAAATATCAAAGAAATGAAACAAATTTTATCAATAATCAATCGAAGATTTAACATTAAAAATTAACTATTTATAAAAATTTAGGTGATTAGTTATTGAATAAAATTATAAATGAAAGGGAAGATTTATGACAGAAACATGTAAATTAATCCTTCGAGGAAAAGAATATGAAATCCCTGTATTTGAAGGTACTGAGAAAGAAATCGGAATTGATATACGAAAATTACGAGATACAACAGGAGCGTTAACATACGACCCGGGTTATGGAAATACTGGGTCTTGTAAAAGTGGTATTACATATATTGACGGTGATAAGGGAATTTTAAGATATCGAGGTTACCCCATAGAAAGCCTCGCGGGAAAATTTCCTTTTTCTCAGGTTGCTTATTTACTGATTTACGGTGATTTGCCAACTCCTGAACAAGCCAAAGAATGGAGAAGACAACTTACACTGAATAGTTTTATCCATCAAGGTATGGTTAACTTCTTTTCATTTTTTCCTCTTGATGCACATCCCATGAGTATTTTGAGTTCTATGATTGCGGCTATGCCATCATTTTACCCAAATTATGAAAAAGAGGATATAAATAACATTATTGTTCGAGTTATTGGGCAGGCAAAAACAATTGCTGCTTTTTCATACAAAAAATCTATTGGCGAACCTTATATTTATCCCAAAACAGACCATTCTTATTGTGCCAATTTTCTTCGTATGATGTTTGCTTCCCCTGCGGAAGAATATGTTGTCCCTAAGGTTTTTGAAAAGGCTCTTGATTTGCTACTTATCCTACATGTTGACCACGAACAGAATTGTAGTACATCCACAGTTCGTATGGTAGGAAGTTCTATGGCAAACCTGTATGTAAGTGTTTCTGCAGGTATCAGTGCGTTATGGGGTCGTTTACATGGCGGTGCTAATGAGGCTGTATTAAACATGTTAGAAATGATTTATAAAGACGGTGCAAACTATAAAAAATATGTTGAACTTGCAAAGAAAAAGGATTCTGATTTCAGGCTTATGGGTTTTGGGCATCGTGTATACAAAAATTACGACCCAAGGGCAAAATTGTTAAAAGGTGCTGTGGATGCTATTTTTGCGGAAATGGGAATAAATGACCCGCTGTTAGAAATTGCCAAAAATCTTGAAGAAGTAGCATTAAACGACGAATATTTCATCGAAAGGAAACTATACCCAAACATTGACTTCTATAGCGGAATATTGTACCGTGCTATGGGCATTCCTACCCAGATGTTTACAGTTTTATTCTCATTAGGCAGAATTCCGGGCTGGATTGCTCATTGGTTAGAAATGAGAAACGACCCGGACACAAGAATACATCGTCCTCGTCAGATTTATACGGGACCTAATGAACGCTATCCCCACACATAAAACCTTATAAAAAAAATTCACATAAAATTATTTATTAGTTGGATTTAACGGGATAGAAACATTTCCGTTTGATAGGTAAAGGTTCAATATTCGAAGAATTTCAGCGGGATCTGAACTATCAAATAGTTTATAAAAACTATCCATCGCTAAATTGTAATTTGTCATCATTTCACTAAGGGTTTGGGTAAAGTCAATAAGAGATTGTGTATCTGAGAATGAGTTCGTAGCATTCATCAGACGGAACATAGCATTAATAGCCTCTTGCGTATATTTCAAACCTGCTAATCTCTCTTGGATTAAGGCAGAACTCATATCCACCTTAATTCCCAAACTTCGTAAGGCTTCATATATTAATAAGGCAGTATTATAATCTCCTGCCTCTTCATAAGCCCTTCCATATTCCATTAAAGTTTGTGCAATTTCTTCTATCGTCTGCATTTCATGAAGTCCCATAGATGCAGACGCTAATAGTTTTGCTGTTTCTGGGTCTATACCTTTTGCCAATAATGCTTCCATATATGCTTTTGCCGTTATTGTTGCATAAGAATTGTAATTAGAGGTATTTCCTGCATCGGTAACACAAGTAAGTGCTTTATCCTTTTCTCCATTTTGAAAATACATCTCTGCTTCTATGAAATGAGGAAGTGCATTCCCCGGGTCTAATTGGCTCCATGTTGTCAAATGTGTATACAATTCATCTTCGGATACATTATCCATCTTCCTCAAAGTCTGGACCATTGCATATCTCAAATAAGCATCGTTGGGGTTGTTATCTATTGCTGCCTGAAGGACTACGCGTGCCTCATCAGGAGGAAGAAACTGAACAGCCCCCAACACGGCTTCGGGTGAAAGTCCTGACTTTTGAAGTAATTCACGGGCTTCTTCCGGTGTCAGAGTTGCCCAAACTCCCATCCGCATTAATTTGCCCGCATTCGCTAACGCATTATCCTTTAACTGCTTTGTCCAATTACTTAGCAATCCTTCGGCATAATTATTTTTTCTATTTCTCGTTCTCTTTTCTGTATTTGGTTCATTTTCTTCGGAAGGTAGATTATTATCCCTCATATAAAAAGGTTGTGTTGTCTCATATAAATCCGTTTTTGATGATTGTCTGTCTTTTTCTATATCACTCGTTGCAAACTGAACTTGTCTAATATCATCAACCAGAGTAAAATAGTTACTAAAATAAACACCTATAAGAGTGAGACATAACATAACCGCGACGGCAATAGGAATAGTATAGTTTTTGAAGGAATATTTCTTGTTTTCTATTTCTTTCCGAACAGAAAGAATACTAACTATGTTTTGGGATGATTTTTCTTTTTTAGGTTGGTCCAGCGAAATTTCTTTTGTCTTTTTTGTAACTTTAGAGGTAAGGTCTATATCCTGAATAGAGTTCGAAACTGCACGAGAAAGTTCATATAGTTCTTCTTCTATTGCTTCTATTTCACTGTAACTTTTATCTACTGCTGCGAATAATTTATATTCCTGAATTTTCTCCATAACACGGGGTATTAAATCTTCATCTAATGGAGGACATTCCCACGCACTACCTATTTCATCTATCGCACGGTGGATACTTATTAAATCTTCTATTTCTTGTTTCACATGAGAAGATTTTTCTAATCTTACTTCGCAACGATAGCGAGCTACTTCATCCATTTCATTTTCGATGTATGAATACCATTCCGCAAGTTCCGGGATATTATCTTCTCGTTCTATAATTTCTCGAACTGTTATTTCACCATTCTTTATCTTTTTTAACTCATTTTTTATATTTTCACTAATATCTATTTTGGGAATTGCTTCTTTAATTACAAGCCCCAGTGCTTCCAGACTGTCCTTTAGTTGTCGTATATCATTATAGAAATTTAAACAGGAAGGGCAAAGATGAATATGTTCTGTCAAACAAATTTCTTCGCAATTATTTTCAAGATTTTCTAAAATCAGATTTCTATATTTCTCACATTCACTACTCATTAAAATCACCCCTTGCATCCAGACGCTCTTTTAAATATCTCAAAACTCTATGAAGTCTTGTCCGTACGGCTCCTTCTGTAGAACCCATTATCTGGGCTATATCTCTTGCATGTAAGCGTTCAAAATATCGCAATACGACAATTTCTCGTGCTTCTTCAGGTAGTTCATTAAGTTCTTCCCACAAAATTTTTTGTCTTTCTTTTATTATAAGTTGCTCAAACGGTGTTAATGTTTTGGGAGCATCTATTCCTTCTCTTTCTTCTTTGTTTTCACGCTTCTGATTTTCAATATACCCTTCGAATGTTTCAAAATGCACTAATTTCTGGCGTTTTAACTCGTTCAGGCACAAATTTCTAGCGATACATAATATCCATGGTTTAAAACTTTTTTCGCTATCATAGCGGTCTCTTGCAATATAGAGGCGTAAAAATACTTCCTGGACAGCATCCTTCGCCATTTCTATATCCCGTAGATAATGATAACAGAAACGGAACACTTCATTCTGATACCGTTGAACGAGTTCTGTTAAAGCCATTTCTTCTCCACGGGCAAGAAGCGACATAAGTGCTTCATCCGAATAGGAAGAACGGGGAGTATCATCAAATGCTTTGTTATTAGATGGTTTTGTCATTTATTGTTCCAGATATTTTTCTATATATAGAAATACAATTATTATTTAAATTCGTTACATATAAAGACTTCCATGATTTATAACATTTTTTGGAATCTTACTATAATTCTACTTATAGGAATAAGTCTTTGGAGTTTTTTTTGTTCAATGTATTCATTCATTAACTGAAGATATTGATAAAAATCAGCAAAAACGGCTTTCTTTAAGGCTGCATCTCCGGGAAATTGGAACATAGTATTTATTCGCTCACATAAATATTGGAATTGTCTGAATAGTACTTCAGCCTTTTCTGGGTATTGTCTTTTCTGATTTTGTTTTTCCAATAATTTTCCTTTAATTTTTTGTAGTGTTGGCTGGGCATTGTGAATTATCCAGTTTCTCTCTTTTGTAGCAAAAGCATCTCTTCTTTCCTTCATACGCTTATCGTATTCTGTCAGTATATCACATAAAACTGATACTGATAGCCACAAATCCTCATAATCTTTTAATTCTTCCGCAGGTACAGAAAAAGGCTGGGCATAATTAGCAAAAAGAAATCGTGTGGTTTTGTATCCTCCATACACACTACCGATCATTGAAAGCAAAATAATAACGGCTAACACCAATTTATATTTCATCATTAAAATAAACCTATGAATTTTTTTGAGTAGCCTCTTTTTTTAGCACTTTATAAATCCCATGTGTTTTAAGTATCTTTTCTACTTCCTTTACATAGGGATGTTGTGAATACAGTTCTTTAAATTCTTTACCGTGTGATTTATCACAGGAGGTAAATTCATTAAAAAGATATGCATGAACCATCTCATGATACACAATTACTTCTAATATCATATTAGGTATTTTAATGGAATCGAGTAAAGGACTAATAAATATTTGAAAACAACCTTTACAGAAAAAACCTAAACAAAATCTACAGATATTTTTTCTTTTATTCGATGAAAAGTTCCTTTTAGACCAGTAAATTTTGTTGTTTAATTTTCCCATGAAATATTTATGATTCAGTTCATTAAAATAATTTTCTAAGTGATAATATTTTCCTTCGGGTGTCCAATTTAACTTCCAATGACAGGGACGAGAAATTAAATATTTTTTTATTAACGGCTTAGAGAGAGAAGAATGTATATAATTTTGGGCAAAGATTCCTTTAATAATTTCAAATTCTTCACTATTAGCATCCAATAGAGAAGGGAAAGCCCAATAAGTTTTACCTTTTCCTTTATAATATTTAATGTTAATTTCTATTTTTTTCCCAATATTTTTTACAGACACTTTTTTAATTAATGGGTTTGTTTGAAGTTTTTCTGCAAATATTTCAAATTGTTGATTATTTTTTGGAGATTCTTCGGAAATAATTTCAGGTATTGCAATATATTTATCTTTTGTGGTATTAATTACAGCATCTTCAAAACAAAATTCCAATTGTTGAGGATATTTCATCTGTTACTCTTTATGTTAAAATATGAGAGTTTTATTTCAAAACAAATATTATAGGAGATACCATTCATTACTGTATGTTTAATATATCTCATGAATATTATATGCGACAGGCTCTTTCGGAAGCACAGAAAGCATACGAACAGGGAGAAGTCCCGGTTGGTTGTGTGATTGTATATAACAATTCTATTATAGCCCGCGGATACAATCAAAGAGAAAAGTTACAGGACCCCACCGCCCATGCAGAAATGTTAGCCATTACTTCTGCCTCTTCTGCATTGGGAAGTTGGCGTTTGGAAAATACAAAAATGTATGTAACATTAGAACCCTGCCCTATGTGTGCCGGGGCTATTATATTATCACGAATTCCAGAAGTCTATTTTGGTGCTATGGACCCTAAAGCAGGTTGTTGTGGCACCTTGATGAACCTCCTGGCGGATACTCGATTTAATCATCAACCTACTGTTGTGTCTGGTATATGTGCCAATGAATGTGGCTCACTCCTTACAAAATTCTTCCAGGAAATTCGTCAAAAATCTAAATAGATTTATAATTTTCAATAATCATGGATTTAAAATAAAGATAAAGAATAAAAAGATATTGATAGTAAATGGATAAAATACATGTTATAATGAAAAGATAACATTATAATTTGAAAAGGATAATTTGATGATAGAAGTTAAATTACTTGCAGTAACCAAAACGCCCAATGATACAGGTGGGGCTTTGGTATTATTAGAATCCGATGGGAGGATTTTACCTATTCTGGTAGGAATCCCCGAAGCCGTTTCTATTCAAATGGCACAAATGGGAGAAAAACCTATTCGTCCATTAACTCATGATTTGATTTGCAATTTACTTGCCGGGCTAAGGGCACGATTACAATCGGTAACTATATACAAGTTAGAAAATGATACTTTTTTTGCCCACATGAATATTGAGCAGAAGAATGCCGAAGGACAAATAGAACAAATATTAAAAATTGATGCTCGTCCCAGTGATAGTATTGCTATTGCCTTACGGATCGGATGTCCTATATTCGTGGCAGAAGAGGTCATGGATACCGCAAGTCGTGAAATTGAATTTCAGGTTGAAGACAGTGATGAACATGAAGATGAACATGGTGGAGAATTGGATAACGATGAGGAAGACGAGGACAAACCCTTTTAGTTAATACGAATATATCGTTTAAAATCAACAGGGGCGTATATAAATTACGCCCCTGATTTTTATTTCTAATAATAAATTTACCAATGATAAACGAACATTATACAACACCCTGGTCTAACATGGATGTAGCAACCTTCATGAAACCTGCGATGTTTGCACCTATTACATAATTACCGGGATAACCATATTCATCGGCAGTTTCATAAGCCTGTTGATGTATTGCATTCATAATTTCCTGCAAACGCCTATCTACTTCTTCACGAGTCCAATTTGTGTGCTGGGCATTCTGTGCCATTTCCAGACCAGAAACAGCCACTCCACCTGCATTTGCCGCTTTACCCGGAGCAAACAGAACGCCATTCTCATGGAAAATATCAACCGCGGATGGAGTTGATGGCATATTAGCTCCTTCGGCAACAAGGAAGCATCCATTTTTAACTAATGCTTGAGCATCTTCGGCATCAATTTCATTTTGGGTTGCACTCGGGAAAGCACAATCGCATTTAGCAACTTTCCACGGCTTTTGACCCTGGAAATATTGAACACCTTTAAACTTATCTGCATATTCCTTTATTCTTCCACGACGAACATTTTTGAGTTCTAAAACGAATGCTAATTTTTCCGCATCAATTCCAGCAGGGTCATAAATAGTCCCATCTGAATCAGAAAGAGTAACGGCTTTTGCTCCTAATTGATTTAATTTTTCAATTGTATATTGAGCGACATTTCCTGAACCAGAAACTAAACAGGTTTTACCTTCCAAATTATCTCCGCGTGTCTTAAGCATATTTTGAGCGAAGTATACACAACCATAACCTGTGGCTTCTGGACGAATTAACGAACCACCCCAGTTGATAGCTTTTCCAGTTAATACACCTGTAAATTCATTTTTAAGTTTTTTGTATTGCCCGAATAAATAACCTATTTCCCTACCACCAACACCTATATCTCCTGCGGGGACATCTGTATCCGGTCCAATATGACGGAATAATTCGTTCATAAAAGATTGACAGAAACGCATTACTTCATTATCCGACTTCCCTTTGGGGTCAAAGTCCGAACCGCCTTTTCCGCCACCCATAGGCAATGTCGTTAAAGCATTCTTGAAAATTTGTTCAAAGGCTAAGAACTTCAATATGCCCAGATAAACTGTCGGATGGAATCTCAATCCTCCTTTATAAGGACCAATGGCACTGTTGAATTGAATGCGAAATCCGCGATTTACCTGCACCTTTCCTTTATCATCAACCCAGGGAACACGAAACATAATAACCCGCTCAGGTTCCACCAATCTTTCTAAAATCCTATTTTCTTTAAATTCCGGATGTCTTTCTACTGCTGGTTTAATAGAGTCTAATACTTCTTTCACCGCTTGATGAAATTCGGGTTCAGCAGGATTCCTTTTTAATACAAGTTCCATTACATCATCAATGTATGACATTTGATATGCTCCTTATGTAGAAGTTTTTGTTATTGGATAATACATATTAAGTTATGCGGAAGCACACTTCCGATTTGCATACTATAATACAAATAATTTAATGTTTGCAAATTACATAATAAATAGTCATATAAATACAATTTGATAATTTGTTCTTTTTTGTGCGATATTTAATACGAACAAAGAAGCGGAAATATTTCCGCTTTTAGTCTTTGGGAGATAATTATGAAGCGTTTCCGTGATATAAAAATAAAAAGGCAACTTCAAGCGATTCTTCATGTTTTAGCAAACAATGAAGAACCTATTGGTAGCGAACGAATCTCTGAAATATTGCGATTATCAGGTATTGAACTAACAGACCGTGCTATCCGCGATTACTTAATATTAACTGACCGCATGGGTTGGACGGAGAATTTAGGAAGAAAAGGGAGAAGAATTACCAACCTTGGTAGAGAAGAATTAGAAACGGAACTTGCAGTAGATAAAGTAGGTTTTGTTTCTTCCAAAGCAGAAGACTTAGCGTTTCGTATGGATTTTGACCTAATTAAAAAACAGGGGAAAGTAATATTAAATATTAGTTATCTAAAAAAAGAATATTTGCCTAAGTATATTAATAAAATCTGTCAGGTTTATGAAAAAAATCTGGGTATGGGAAAATTATTAACCATTGCTGATGAAGAACAAACATTGGGTTCTTTCCGTGTTCCCAAAGGTCATGTAGCCATTGGGACTATTTGTAGCGTTAGCCTGAATGGAATATTTCTTCGCCATGGAATTCCCATGACCTCTCGTTTTGGTTCACTTGTAGAATTAGAAAAAGGAGAACCCAAACGATTCACCCAAATTATAAGTTATGACGGAACAACAATAGACCCGCTTGAAATTTTTATACGAGGGCGAATGACCAATGTTTGGTCTGCGACAAAAACAGGAAATGGAGTTATCGGCGTCAGTTTTCGTGAAATACCCTCTGTTTCTCTGAATAAAGCAAAGGAATTGGCGAAAGAAGTTGAGAAATGTTTATTAGGAGGGATTCTTGCATTTGGAACACCTAATCAACCGCTCCTGGATATGTCCGTTCCCAATGGCAGAACAGGTATTCTTGTTTTAGCGGGATTAAATCCAATTGCTATTTTAGCAGAAAATGGGGTGGAAGTAGTTTCTAAAGCAATGAATTGTTTATTTGATTATAGTGCTCTTGTCAAATACACAGAAATTGAAAAATTAGTAAAGAAAATTATTTGAGTTTAGTTGGATATTTATTCAGAGTAAGGGGAAGCAATACTCATATTAAACTGTTTTATATCAAAAAGATTGGGTTCTATTTGGACTATTTTCCATTGATTATCTTGCAAAACCCATGTGAAAGTAGTCTCACCATCGATGCCTGCCAATATCTCGACAGGGATATTACCTTTAACACCCATACTATCTGAAATCCTGTATCCTTTCATCCTTAAAAAAACTACCATTTTTACTTGCGTTTGATTTTCCGGTGTGGTAATAAAAAGCCATCTTCGAACTTGCCAGATGATTTTAGGATATTGACATTGACTTAAAAACAATTCCAATCCTGCACGAATATAATCCGCTCCTCTACCCGAAGCATCTTTGTATGATGGGTCAAACAAATTCACTATTGACTCTACATTTTTACCGATAAATGCAGATTCAAATAGTTCCATTGTTTTTTTAATTGCATCTACTTGCTCTTTTTGGGGCGATTCTAATCCATCCGACGGGTCATTACATTTTGCCTGTTCGCTCAATAAAGTTGTTGACTGCATAATAGGGACGCTTTCAGC
>AWNW01000017.1 GCA_000493945.1 Candidatus Hydrogenedens terephthalaticus JGI OTU-1 | reverse complement strand
AAGGCGGAGACCTTGCTGAAGGAGATAGAAAAGAAAGTAAGGCGGGGGAGTATAATTTATACAGATCAATATAAAGCGTATGATACTTTAGTAATGCATCGGGAGTATTTCAAGCACTTACGGATAGATAAGGGACAGCGGTTTGCAAATGGTCGGGTGTATATAAATGGTATCGAAGGTTTTTGGAGTTATGCCAAGGAGCGGTTGCAGAAGTTTCATGGAGTAAGTGTTCGATATTTTGAGTATTACCTCAAAGAGTTAGAATTTCGGTATAATCATCGGAGTGAAGATTTATATACACTCATTTTAACCTCCATCCTCTTGGTGGATTGAAATATATAATCACCTTGTTTTATAATTACATTTTCTATTTCTGAAATTATTTTAAGGGAAAAGACTATGACCAATGAAGAAGTAAAAAAATTAGCCGACCAATATCTTATCAATACTTATGGTTCGCGCAATCTTACCTTAGTGCGTGGTGAAGGAACCCATGTATGGGATGCAGACGGTAAAGAGTATATTGATTTGTTTTCCGGAATTGCAGTTTGTAATTTAGGACATTGCCATCCTGCGGTTACACAGACCATTACAGAACAGGCTCATACATTGTTGCATGTATCTAATTTATACAACATAGAACCTCAAGTTTTATTAGCGAAAAAACTGAGTGAATGCTGTTTTGCTAAAAAATGGTTCTTTTGTAATGGTGGAGCAGAAGCCAACGAAGCAGGGATAAAAATTGTACGGCGTTATTGGACTATTAAGGGAATGTATAAACCTCATATTATTACTGCGGAACAGTCTTTTCATGGTCGAACTTTAGCCACCATTACAGCAACGGGACAGCCAAAATATCATAAAGGATTTGAACCCATGATGCCGGGATTCAGTTATGTCCCTTATAATGAACCTTCCGCATTGGAAAAGGCTATCACGGAAGAAACTGGTGCTGTATTATTAGAACCTATTCAAGGTGAAGGGGGTATTCGCCTCCCTTCTCCCAGCTACCTAAAAGAAGTCCGTGAGATTTGTAATCAATATAATATTTTGCTGATTTTTGATGAGGTCCAGACGGGATTAGGTAGAACAGGATATTTGTTTGCCCATCAGGGATATGGCGTAGAACCCGATATTATTACTTTAGCCAAAGGACTGGCAAATGGAGTGCCTATTGGTGCAATGGGTTGCACAGAAGAGGTTGCACAAGGATTTAATCCTGGCTCTCACGCATGCACTTTTGGAGGTAATCCATTAAGCACAGCAACAGCCCTAACAGTTATGAATGAACTAACCAAACCCGGATTTCTGGATAAAGTTCAAAAATTAGGGGATTACTTTATTAACGGACTTCAAGAACTCGCAAAATCACATAGTAAAATTAAAGAAGTTCGTGGACGAGGAATGATGATCGGTATAGAATTTGACGAACCTGTATCCCCTCTGATAAATCAATTATTATCACAGGGAATAATATGTGGTTCTGCGGGACCCAATGTTTTAAGGTTCTTGCCCCCATTAATTATTGAAAAAGACGAATTGACATTAGCGTTAGAAACATTACAAAAAGCATTAGGAGTTCTGGGATGGTAAAAGATTTTCTTTCCTTTCTTGATTTTTCTACAGAAGAAATTCACAAGATATTAAACCTTGCCCATGAATTAAAGACCTTGCAGAAGAAGGGTCTTCCCCATCGCTGGTTACGGGGCAAAACACAAGCCATGATTTTTGAAAAACCCAGTTTACGCACGAAACTTACTTTTCAGATTGGTATGTTTCATTTAGGTGGTGAAACTATTGTAATGGATATGCGATTGGGAGAACGAGAGTCCGTTCCAGATGTTGCCAAAAACTTGGAGCGTTGGGTTGATTTAATTGTAGCGAGGACTTTTAGCCATAACGACTTGATCTGTCTTGCTCAAAATGCCCATATCCCTGTAATCAATGCTTTAAGTGATTTATTACATCCCTGTCAAATTATGGCAGACATAATGACCTTACAGGAGCATTTTAAGGAAAATATAAAAGATTTATTGGTTGTATTTGTAGGTGATGGGAATAATGTATTTCATTCGTGGGCAGAATCTTTAATTCATTTTCCGATACAATTACGGCTGGTATGTCCGGAAGGTTACTCGGGCGATACTCATCTTTTAAGTAAAATAAAAGAAAAAGTAGGTAATAGATTAATTATTACACATGATGTTCATGACGGTGTCAAAAATGCCGATGTTATTTACACAGATGTTTGGGCAAGTATGGGGCAGGAAAGAGAACAAGAAAAACGCTCTAAAATTTTTGCACCCTATCAAGTTAATGAGAAACTCATGTCCCTTGCAAAACCGGGGGCAAAGTTTATGCATTGTCTTCCCGCCCATAGAGGAATGGAGGTCACTTCGGAGGTTATTGATAGCCCTCAATCTTTAGTCTACGACCAAGCAGAAAATCGTTTGCATGTCCAAAAAGCAATCATGGTTACATTATTAGGATATAATCCCCATTAATATAATAATAAGGAGTTGATAACATGGAAAAACAACCTAAACGAATTGTCCTTGCATATTCAGGAGGTCTGGATACTTCGGTTATTTTAAGATGGCTCATTGAGACATTTAATGCAGAAGTAATTGCATATATTGCGGATATTGGACAGGGTGAAGAATTAGAGTTAGCACGAAAGAAAGCATTGGCTACCGGGGCAGTTGATGCAGTAGTTAAAGATTTAAAGCGTGAATTTGTTCGGGATTTTGTTTTCAAAGCGATGCGAGCAAACGCCATTTATGAGGGGTGTTATTTATTAGGCACAAGTATTGCCCGTCCCATTATCGCCAAAGGTCAGGTCGAGGTATATCGGGAAAAGAAAGCCGATGCTGTTGCACATGGTGCCACAGGAAAAGGGAACGACCAGGTTCGTTTCGAATTGACCTGCATGGCATTTGAACCTTCCATTCAGATAATTGCTCCGTGGAGGGACCCGCGATGGACATTAAACAGCAGAGAAAAAATGATTGCTTACGCAGAAAAGCATGGTATTCCTGTTCCTGTATCCAAAAGCAAACCTTATTCTTCAGACCGTAATTTACTCCATATTTCTTTTGAAGGTGGAATTTTGGAAGACCCATGGATGGAACCGCCTGAAGATATGTTTGTATTAACCACAGACCCAACAAAGGCACCTGATAGTCCGGAATATGTCGAAATTGATTTTGTTCAAGGTTATCCCAAAGCGGTAAATGGGAAGGAAATGGAGCCTGAAGATTTATTGGCTTATTTAAATGAACTTGGCGGAAAACATGGAATAGGGCGTGTAGATATGGTTGAAAATCGGTTTGTAGGAATGAAATCAAGAGGCGTTTATGAAACACCGGGTGGGACACTTTTATATTCAGCACATCGTGCTGTCGAGTCTATAACTATGGACCGCGAAGTCATGCTCCTGCGTGACCAATTATCTCCCAAGATAGCCCAACTAATTTATAATGGTTTCTGGTTCTCTCCTGAAATGGAAGCATTAAATAAATTCGTAGACGAAAGCCAAAAAAATGTTACAGGTACCGCACGGCTTAAATTATACAAAGGCTCATGTATCGTTGTAGGAAGAAAAGCAGAGAAAACTTTGTATGACCCTCAAATTAGTACATTTGAAGAAGATGCCGGTGCATATAATCAAGCCGATGCAACAGGATTTATTCGCCTTAATGCACTACGATTACGGGTTCGGAATAAAGCCGGTTTCTTTGAAGAAAAATAATTTTCAGTAAAGGGGATTTGTTATGCTGAACGATGAGGTAAAAGAGTTTATCAAATCGGAAAAGATTATAGCGGTTATTCGCGCAGACTTAAAACAAGAACTTTTTTTTAAGGCAGTTCATGCTTTATTTGAAGGAGGAATTCGCTGTATCGAGATTACAATGACTACGCCGGGAGCATTAACAATTATTGAAAGTTTAAAAAAGGAGTGGAAAGGAAAGGAAATACTTATAGGCACTGGAACTGTCCTTGATACAACAACCTGCCGTTTAGCCATTCTTGCAGGAACTGATTTTATTGTTACTCCGACATTATTACCCGAAGTAATTAGCACAGCAAAAAATTACGGAGTTGTAAGTATGTGTGGAGGATTTACACCTACGGAACTATTCCGGGCATGGCAAAGCGGTGCTGATTTTGTTAAACTTTTCCCTGCAAGTGTAGGTGGTCCTGAATACATCAAGGCAGTTTTAGGTCCTCTTCCCCATTTGCCAATTGTCCCTACAGGGGGAATTCATCATGAAAACGCCCGAAAATTTTTAGAGGCGGGAGCAGTAGCGTTAGGGGTTGGTGGAAATCTGGCAAATAAGAATCTACTCGCAAGTGAAAATTATAAACTTATAACTGAAACAGCACAATTATACAAATCTGCCATTTCGTAAATTATATAATTTGTCAAAAATTGCTTCTTTTTTTCTTCCATTTGTAGTAATATAATAAGAGTAAGGGTAAGGTATTCATAAAAAAGTGTTTGTTATAATTATGTTATAAATTAGAATTTGTAAATAGCCCATGAAAAACAAATTATATTTATTCCTTTTAATTCCGGTCATTCTTTTTCATATCCTCTACATTTTGATTGTCACTATTTATGATTATCGGATATTTCAGGATGAGGCAGAGAATTTATTAGTAAAAAGAGCAGAAACTTTATCTGATTTAACATTATCACATCTGATAGACAGGGATTTTACATCCCTAAAAGAAATTTTTAGAACTTGCAAAAGAAATGATTTAACGGGTGGGTTGTTTATCTCATCAAAAGATGAAATTATAACGAAAGAACTTTCTGAATTTGTATTAGACCCAATAAAAGTTAGTAGTTTGCCTCGAGAAGGCTTTTATTATGGGAATGATAAAATCTGGTATTCAAAACCGTTAAGAACTAATTCTCAAAATTTTGGAACTCTTTACTTATATATTTCAACATATTCTCTATATTCTGTTTTATGGAATAAAATTCTTCTAACTACAATACTTTCTTTGTTGTCATTAACAGGTATTTTTATACTCTTGCGGATGGTTTTATCCCTCCTGATAGGACCTATAGAACAAATAATAAAAAACCTTGGCACAGTATTAACAACACGAAATTTCTCTATCAGGAATAATTTACGCCCGGAGAGTGAAATTGGGCAGTTAGGTTTACATATTGACATACTTCTTGACGAAATTGATAGAAAATTAACGGAGTTAAGTTCTGTTCAGAATAGCCTCCAAAACCAGGTATTAATTCAACAAATGGATCTTGAGAAGGAAATTTTAAAGCGAAAAGAGGCTGAGGATTTCTTGCATAAGGAAGAACTTCGTTATGAAGAATTGGTGCAAAATGTAAATAGCATTATCCTTCGCATGGCTCCCGATGGAACGATTATTTTTATCAACCGTTTTGCAGAACAATTTTTTATGTATGAACCTGGGGAATTGATTGGGAAAAATGTTGTGGGGACTATTGTTCCCTTTACAGATTCCAATCAAAGAAATTTATTGGAAATGATTTTAGATATTGGTAAAAATCCCGATAAATATATCAATAATGAAAATGAAAACATAAAAAAGAACGGGGAACGGGTATGGATTTCATGGTCGAACAAAGCATTATATGACGAAGAAGGCAATATAACAGAAATATTATGTGTTGGAAATGACCTGACGGAACATCGTCGTATGGAACAGGAGATAACCAAAGCAAAAGAGATATTGGAACAAAAAAATAAAGAACTTTTAGAGGCAATTGAGCAATCCAACCGATTGGCTATGAAAGCAGAAATAGCCAGTAAATACAAATCCTTCTTCCTTGCAAATATGAGCCATGAAATTCGAACACCTTTGAATGGAATTATCGGTACGCTGCATTTACTCAAGGAAACTATTAAAGAAGAGACAAATCTCCAATTTATTAATATGGCTTTATCCAATGCAGAGGCTTTGCTATCATTACTAAACGATTTATTGGATTTATCAAAGATAGAAGCAGGAAATGTTACTGTCCAAAACAAGATATTCTATCCCCGACAGGTTGTTGAAGATGTTATCCAGATGTTCTGGCAACGGGCTCATGATAAAAATCTGGAATTGGGTTGCCTTCTTTCGCGAGATATCCCATTACAGGTCATTGGAGATCCCGATAAAATAAAACAAGTACTGATTAATCTTGTCGGAAACGCTATTAAGTTTACGGAAAAAGGGGAAATTTGTATTGAGGTGCAGGTAGTGAAACAAAATAGGGACAATGCCATACTTCGTTTTGAGGTAACAGATACAGGTATCGGGATTTCGGATACCGAATTAGACCGAATTTTTGAGGCATTTCGTCAGGCGAATCGCCCTGATGAAAAGAAGTATGAAGGGACAGGATTAGGCTTAACTATAAGTAAACAGTTAGTAGAACTCATGAAAGGGAAAATTGGTGTAGAGAAAAGAACGGATGGGAAAACGGTATTCTGGTTTGAAATTAAATTTTCATTATTAAATGATAATGGGGAATTTGTTCCGATCCAAAAGGTATTGTATTTAATTACAAATAATAAAGGTTTGATTAAAACTATAGAAGAATATATTCTATCATGGGGTATTCGACTTGTCGTATTTAGGTCTTCAGAAGAATTTGTAAGTGATTTTAAGAGGGAAGAAGATAAAAAGGAAATTACTGTTCTGCTTGATATAAAGACTTATTATGATAACCCCGATATTTTATCCATGATTTCACAATATAATCTTCCTGTAATTTTGCTCTATCCCGAAAATGTATCGCCGTCAAAGGAAATAGATATAAAATTTCAAATCCCTTACCCAACAGATAAAAATGAATTTGCCTATATCCTTACTGTAATTGCAAACGAATTTCAAGATATAAAAGAAGAAATGCCGACTAATATCCATCCTGCTGATATTCGAATTTTAGTGGCAGAAGATAACCTCATAAACCAAACCGTGATAAAGGAATTTTTGATCCGAAGAGGGTATCAAGTAGAAATTGTTCAATCCGGTAGTGAAGTTTTAGAAAAAATTCAAAAAGGGCGGTATCATTTAATCCTTATGGATGTAGAAATGCCCGATATGGATGGTATCCAGACAACAAAAAAAATACGGGAGATGGAGCAAAAAAATGGTGGACATATTCCTATTATTGCTCTGACGGCTTATGCCTTTGAAGAAAAGAAGAATTATTGCTTAGAGATTGGGATGGACGATTACCTAACAAAACCGATACATCCTGAAAAACTTATAAAAACAGTTACAAAAATACTTGCTCAAAGTGATGTGGATATTTCTTCTTCTGCTGATTCAAATTCTTCTATCCAAAATCCTTCTATATTTGATGAAACAGCGGTGTTGAATCGCGTTGATAATGACCGCACCTTACTTCTGTCTTTGATAAGAGTATTTTTAGAGAATATTCCCACATATTTACATCAAGCCCGTATACAACTTGAAAATAAAGACTTTGAAGGTTTCCATAAAACGATACATACTATTAAAGGTTCTGCAAGTAATTTAGGAGCAGTCAGAGTTGTCCCAATTGCAAAGAAGATAGAGGAGGCAACTGCGAACACACCAAATATAGATATTGCTTTTATTGAGAGCCAATTTGAAGAACTAATTGTGGCGTTGGAAGAATTTATTGAATTTTTAGAAGAGCAATATCCCGATATAGACCCTGCTATTTAAGTATACTTCCTCGTCGTGAACTTAATCGTATTCCCTGTAACATCATTTGAAGTTCTTCAGGGTTATCCGACATATCAATTGCCATATCTACTGTAATAAGAGATTCCCTAACTAACTGGAAAAGGCTATCATTAAAGGTTTGCATTCCTTCTTCTTTCCCTTGCTGAAGAACCGTATCCATTTGAGTCATACGATTCTCTTTTATTAATTTTCGGACAATAGGTGTATTAAATAAAATCTCACATGCAGGAACCCGTCCGTGTCCATCAGCACGAGGAATTAATCGCATGCACATAATTGCTTTGAGATTTAATGATAACTGAGAACGCACCTGGTCATGTTGATTGGTGGGGAAAAAGTCAATAATTCGGTCCATAGTTTGCATCACATTTGTCGTATGCAAAGTACTAAAGACAAGGTGACCTGTTTCGGCAGCACTTACTGCTGCCATGAAAGTCTCGTGATCCCGCATTTCTCCAATCACAATTACATCCGGGTCTTGCCTCATAACAGTTCGCAAAGCGGAATTAAAATCATGGGTATCAATAGAAATCTCCCGTTGATTGATGACTGCTTTTTTATCTACATGAATAAATTCTATCGGGTCTTCAATGGTAATAATATGACATGGACGCGTCTGATTAATATACTCTACAATCGCTGCAAGAGTAGTTGACTTCCCGCTACCTGTAGTCCCTGCAATTAGAATTAAACCTCTCTGTAATTCAGCAAATCGAACGATCTGCGGTGGAAGGTGCAATTCTTCAAAAGTCTGTACGCGCGTTTTGATTTTTCGCATTACACAGGAAACAGTTCCCCGCTGGCGAAAAATACTTACACGGAATCGGCCTACCCCTTTTTCGTAAAAAGCAAAATCCAAATCTCCGCGTTGAGAAAAAATACGCATCTGTTCATCGTTGAGCATAATATTCAAAATTTGGGACATAGTTTCTGGATATATAGGTTCTTCCCCAATAGGCGATAACTCTCCGTTTACCCTGAAATAAGGGGGACTTCCCGTTTTTAGATGTATATCCGAAGCATCTTTTTGTATAGCGCGTTGTAAGAGTTTTATAAACTCATTTCGAATAGGTGATGTGCTCATAAAAATCCTTTGCTATTTATCTGTGTTTTTTTCAAAAAATTGACGAAGCCATGGAGGTTTCGGATCCAAAGTTGGTTTTTCATCTTTTTTAGGTGTCGTTTCCTTTGCCTTTTTTAACTCTTCTTTAGAAAACAGTTCTCCACCATTTTCTGGTTTTATTTCTTCCTTAGGAATTATTTTTTCTTCCTCTTTTCTCTCTTTTACTTGTAGTATATCTTCTTTTTTAGTAGGAGAAATTATAGAAGAAACCTGTTGTTCTTTTGTAATATTAGTAATTGCTGACGGAATAAATTCCGTTGATTTCTGTTCTTCGGGAAAACCCGCGGCAATAACTGTAACACAAATATCTTCTCTTTCTCCTTCACTTACCATGGCACCAAAAATTACATTGGCTTCGGGACCTAACATTTCTCTTAACTTATCACCAGCACGAACAACTTCTCCTATTTTCATATCGGAACCACCATGGATATTTAATATAGCACCTTTTGCTCCAACAACACTTTTTGTATCTAATAAATTACATTCAATAGCACGAACTACCGCTTCCTCCGCTCTCTTCTCTCCACGGGCGAAGCCAATACCCAGATGTGCTTTACCGCTATTTTGCAGGATTGTGCGAACATCTGCAAAATCAATATTTATAAGTTGTGGAATCTTGATGAGGTCGGTTATTGCTCGTATCCCGTTATGTAAAACCTCATCTACTTTTAAAAATGCCTCTTTCACTGTCAAATCTTTTAAAGTTACTACACGGTCATTCGGGATAGTAATTAAAGCATCAACATGTTCCTTTAACTTTTGTATTCCTTCATACGCATTGCGTTTTCTGATAGGACCTTCAAACTCGAATGGTAAAGTAACAACCGCCACTGTAAGGGCACCTAATTCCTTTGCAATTTCAGCCACGATGGGCGCTGCACCTGTTCCTGTTCCTCCACCCATTCCCGAAGTCAAGAAAACCATTTGAGCCCCTTGCAGGACTTCTCGGATAGATTCTCGGTCTTCTTCGGCTGCACAAGCACCCCGCTCTGGAATAGAACCCGCTCCCAATCCTCCTGTAAGACCTAAACCTATCTGTCTTTTGATAGGAGCCGTAGATTTGGATAATGCTTGAGCATCCGTATTAATGACAATAAAATCTACTTCTTCCATTTTTTGTTCTATCATTCGTTCGATTGCATTTCCTCCTCCACCTCCTACACCACAAACTTTAATAACGATTTTCTTTCCGGGAAATTCCTCCTTCCCTGACATCACTCCAGAAAAACCAACAACAGAACCCGGGCTACTCCCCTTCGCGATGTTTTTATTATCGGGTTCTTTTCCAAAGTCATCTGAATCGAGTAGTGTAAAACGCTGTGTCATAAACTTATCCTCCAAGGGTGCGTCCCATGTGTATATTTTAATTGTTTCGTTATTTTAAATTCTCCTATTTATAAATAATATCATCATTAAATCGCATATCTATATATTCATTGCATTGAACTCGGGTTATATCCACTTTATTTAAGGCTATAGAAAAATTCTGAACTTGCCGTTTTAAGTTCTCCCTTTTCCATCTTGTTTCGCAAGGAATTTCATCAAAATATACCTTCAAATTTTCATTAGAATCAATTACAATTTCAGATATCTTAATATTTTTATTTTTAGGTACCTGGTTATACTCATACCAGAACTCTAACGCAGACCAAAGCCCTTCATCGTTTATGTAAGCACCGGGTTCAAAAACATTCCGTCGAGATACACCTGTTATTAAAGGTTCTTTTGCTTCTGTAATATTTGATATTCTTTTTAATATCTTGCCAGTATGTGAAATAAGAAACATCTGGTCATCAACAAAAAGGGTAGCGTAAGGTGGCAATTCCTGAATATTAATTATAATCCTATTCCCTTCATAATCTTTTTCTACGGAACAATCTTCAATAAAGGGGATTTGCTGTAATTTGCGTTTGATTTCTTCGGTTTTTAAACGAACCATTCCACTTCCTAAAAACACATCTACATTTTTTCTGACCTCTGTCTCGGAAAATATTTTTAACCCATTAATCTGAATTTCTTTTATTTTATATCTCGGGTCATCCATAAGTATCCAAATAAAATACACAAACATCACGAATATAATCAGTGCGGATATTCCCTTGCCGATTTTAAATAACCTACTTACAATAGTGGCTATTTTTTTTGTAAAAGTATTTTTCTTTTTGTAACGACTACCTGCAACAGGAGAAGTTATTAAATGAACCTTAGCCATTTATACTACCTCCTGTATTTTTTTAAGAAGCGGTCCTGCAATTTTATTTATATTTCCAGCACCCAGGATAAGCACTACATCCCCTGATTTTAAATGTTTCACTAAAAAATCGGGAACTTCATACATATCACGGACAAGGAACACATGATTGGCTCCATGTTCTTTAGCCGAATCTACAATTAAATCAGATGATACGCCATTAATAGGGGTTTCACGAGAAGCGTAAATATCCGTTATAACTGCCATATCGGCTTTTGATAAAACTTTTGCAAAATCTTCTGCAAAGAATTTCGTGCGACTATACAAATGCGGTTGAAAAACGACAATCCGTCGTTGTGGGTTTATCCATTGAAGAGCCTCCATTGTGCTGGCTATCTCCGTGGGATGATGCGCATAATCTTCAACAACAGCAATGCCTTTTTCTTCACCACAAAGTTGGAGCCTTCTTTTTACACCCATAAATTGCTGGAGCCCATCCGAAATTAGTCCAAAACGCAATCCCAAACAAATACCCACAGCACATGCACCCAAAGCATTGCGAACATTATGAATACCTAATGTATGGATGGTCAGTTCCCCCAATCTTCCCTTAACACCTAATCGTTCATCCTGACTTATTACGGTAAACCGTGTTTTAATTCCAGCAAGAAAATCGCGAATGGAATCTTTTTTTCCGGGGACTTCTATCTTAACATCTATTCCTCTCAGGGAACAATGCTCTTCCAATCCATAAGTTATACAAACACTTTCAATCTCAGGAATAATAGATTTTATATTCGGGTCATCACCACAAAGAATCGAATAGCCATAGAAAGGGACATCATTGCAAAAATCTATAAAGGCTTTCTTTATACGGTCTAATGTCCCATAATATTCAAGATGCTCTGCATCAATACTCGTAACTACGGCTATAGTGGGATGTAATCGTAAAAAAGAGCCGTCATGCTCATCTGCCTCTGCCACCAGATAATTCCCCGTTCCCCAACGAGCATTGGTCCCACTGCGGTGTAATATTCCACCCACAATACTGGTAGCCCCGATGTCGGCATATTCTAAAAATGAGGCTATCATAGATGTTGTTGTAGTTTTACCATGCGTTCCACCTACCGCTATAGCATTTGGTTTAAGACGAATCAGATCAGCAAGCAAATCACTACGATGAATTACAGGAATTCCTAATTGTTTGGCTGTGATTATTTCTACATTATCATCCGAAACCGCGGCAGAACGAACCACTATACCCACATTATTTATATGCTCGGGGGCATGTCCCTCGTAAAATTTTAATCCACAACTTATTAACCGATCCACAATTTCGGAAGATTTTAAATCGGAACCAGAAACTTCATAGCCGAGATTGAGCAGAATTTCAGCAAGACCGCTCATCCCGATACCACCGACACCGATAAAATGTACTTTTCGTTTAACGCCGTTCATCTTTGAATATCCTGAAATACTATATATAGAATACTATATATAGTATAAAAAAACAAGTTTTTTAGTCAATATTTATTTTAGATTTATACACAAAAAAATTAAAAAATCCTTATTAGGAAAAATTTATGTGTTTATTTGTATAAAGAAGAACCCATTTTCCATCCTTATAAATTATGTGAACAACTATAGGACATAGGTAATAGATTTATATTTTACTTCCCAACTGTAAAGATAGAGCATACCGTGCATCTACTTCGTTGTAAGGTCTTTATGGTAAAAAAGAATTAACCACAGAGGACACAAAGGAAATTTTACACAAAGCACACAGAGAAAGTGGGGGCAAAAAATGTTTTGCCTTATTTGCAAACTTTGTTTAAAATCTTTGTGTTCTTTGTGGTTGAAAGACTTATCCACTTAAAAATTCCGAAAGCGGGGACGCTTCAGCTACATAAGGACAATGGTTTTTTATATGTAGAGACGAAAATTTTTCGTCTCTACAATATAATTCCTTTTTAAAGGATGTGAAATTAAATAATGAGGCAGGAATGCTTAATCTATTTTATTACGAATTTTTTAACAAATTTTCATCATCCATTTTTATTTTATTTATGTCTATTTGTGTAATTCGTGGTCATATTTTTTTCATTAAATCAAATCCAGTCTACAAAAAGGAAGGGTAGCGTATTTTAAGTTGTAAGGTATTCTCTTTTCTCCCTTTCTTCATTCATATTTTTAGTCGAGGTATTATGAAGACTTAAAAAGCCCTGTATATCTATGTAATGTAGTTGTTCAGGTTAATTCATACACATTTGAAATTTTTGATTAAAGGTAAATGGGAAATTTATGCATCCTGTGCTATTGTATACTCCGGTATTACCCGTTCTTCAGGATATGCCTCCAGACCCATTTCACTCTTATCAAGACCTAAGTATTCTTCGTTTACGTCAACCCGCAAGCCTATTACCGCACGAATAATCAACCATGCAACAGTAGCAACGCACAATACAAAAGCACCAACGGATATAATTCCTACAAACTGGACAAGTAAGGATTTGTAACCTCCTCCGTAAAATAATCCCTTCTCCACATCAAACAGTCCAACTGCCAAAGTCCCCCAGATACCATTAACTAAATGGACAGAAACAGCACCTACAGGGTCATCTATTTTGATTCGGTCGAAGAATAAAACACTTTCTACAACAAGGAATCCTGCCACTCCGCCGATTATAAAACTACCGAAAACACTTACTCCATCACAAGGTGCTGTGATAGCGACCAGTCCTGCAAGTGAGCCGTTTATTATCATGGTTAAATCGGGCTTTCCTAATCGCCACCATGCATATAAACATGAAATTACAATTCCTGTACTGGCTGCCATTGCGGTTGTTAACGCGACATGTGCAATTTTGATTGGGTCTGCGGACATTGTGCTTCCGGGGTTAAATCCGAACCAACCTAACCATAGAATTAAGGCACCTAAAGTCGCTAAGGCTAAATTATGTCCGGGGATGGGCGAGATTTCTCCCTTCTTTCCATATTTTCCTAAACGGGGACCAAGTAGCCATGCCCCTACTAATGCGGACCATCCGCCAATGGAATGCACCACTGTTGAACCTGCAAAGTCCTTAAAACCAACTCCTAAAAAGGAACTTAACCAACCACCGCCCCATATCCAGTGTCCTGCGATGGGATAAATAATTGTTGAGATAACGACAGAAAAAAGTAGAAATGCAGAGAAGCGGATTCTTTCAGCAACGGCACCAGAAACAATTGTTGCAGCGGTTCCACAAAAGACAACCTGAAAGAAAAATTTGGCTTCTAATGGAACTCCCGTCCAGTTTAATGAACTATATACTCCTTGATAAAGGTCTCCCATCAAAGGACTATTATCGGGACCCGATAAGAGAAAACCTGTTAAGCCTATAAATGGATTTCCATCTCCAAACATAAGTGCAAAGCCGACTGCCCAAAAACATACGAGAGTTATTCCGAAAACAACGAAATTTTTCGTCAATATATTAACTGCATTTTTTGCCCTGCAAAATCCTGCTTCTACACATGCAAATCCTGCATTCATCCAGAATACAAGGAATGCAGTGATAAGCACCCAGAGTGTATCTAAAATTACGGTTTGTGTAATGACATTTGCTTCTCCTCCGTCATCGGCATAGGTTAAACAAGGTGAAACAAGCAGTAAAAAGATGAACAATAAACCTGCTAAATACTTTTTTCTTCTTTCCATTAGACAAACTCCTTAATTACAATATTTTTTAATTAGTAAATAAAATACGAACAGGTTAAATATGTAATAACAAGTTTCATGCCGAAAGTATAAAATATTTATATCTTATTGATTATTAATGACTTATAATTTTTAGTATTTAATTCAAATCAAATTAAAATATTGAATATTACATTTATGTATTATTTTTATAAAAAAATATAACTTTTCTGTGGGTTATGTGTTTTTTCTTAAATGATTATTTTTTGGGGTGGTTATGGAATCAATTAATTTATTTATTCAGAGAACTCAAAAGGGGAAAAGAAGAAAATAAGTATGAATTAATCAATAGAAGTTTCTTCTAAAAGTTTTCGTGCGGATTCGATTTGGGCGTGGGCACCGACAAGGACGAGGACATCATTCGCCTGTAATACAAAATCACCTGGAGGACTTGGAGTAGGAACACCTGCCCGAACGATGGCAATAATGGAACAACCTGTCTTTTTCCTTAAATCTATTTCTGCAAGTGTTTTTCCTACTGCGAAACTTTTTTCTCCTAAATAGTATGTTTGTGTGGTAGTTCGTTCAAGGATTTTTATCATCTCTTCAATACCTGCCCGTGAACTGGCTTTTCCTCTCAACATAGCGTATCCATCTACACGAATAGCAATTGTTTCTGCTTCTACAATATTATCTGGGACACCGCATCGTTTTAGTATATGTGCTATTACTTCAATTGAAGTCTCAAAATCTTCGGGAATGACTTGTTTAGCACCTAATTTTTTTAAGGGTTCAATTTCTTTAACAATGCGTGTTTTTACGAGTATATATAGGTGGGGGTATTTCGAAGCGATTTGTCCCACGATTTTTCGGCAAGCCATCGGGTCGTTTAAGGCAACGACGACTGCCTGTGCTGTATCTAAATCTGCCTGGTTCAAGATAGTTCTCTGTATCGCATCGCCTATGATTAGTTTTGCGGGGGACATTTCTTTCGCCCTTTGGGCTAATTCTTTATTCATTTCAATCACTACGAAGGGTATTCCTGTTGATTTCAGGACTTTTGCCAGATTTTCTCCTGTTAAACCAAAACCGATAATAACTACATGGGGACCGATATGTTTTTCTTCTGTTATATCCTCTTTATCTAATGAAAGCCATTGTGTCAAAAATCGGTTTAAGGGTTCTATGTAAAGGAAAAAGAAACTGCCAAGGACCATGGTAATCGTGGTAATAGCGGTAACTCCATCCAAAATATCTGGGGAAATATATTCGCCTTTAGAAAATTCACGGCAAACAATAAAACCGAGTTCGCTCAAAGGTAAGAGTTGCATAGATACAAGGATTGAGAAACGGGTAGAAAGTCCTGCAATTTTCAATGCAGTTATGTTTAATATAAGACGAAGAAACAATATTCCCAAAATAATTGTTGAAAACATTAAGAAATGAGAAATGACCCATTCTAACGGGAATATCATCCCGAGGGAAATAAAAAAGAGGGCATATATTACATCTTGAAAAGGCTGAACTTCTGCTACTAATTGATGTCGTTCATCAGATTGTCCTACTAAGAGTCCAGCAACACAAGCACCTAATCCTGCAGACCAACCTAAATAATATGCCACTAATGCACCTAAAATGGCACAAAACAATGCAAAAAGCGTAAGCAAATCCTGTCCCCCTTGAAATGCTATAAAAGAGACCAAACGAGGAATAAGATTTCTTTTTGGAATAATACTAAGGAGAATTAAAACGCCTATACATAATCCCAATAGTTTCCACACTAGTTCCTTGTTAGATAATGTGTCTCTTGAAAAAAATGAAATTATGACAAGAAAAATAAGAGCTGCAATGTCATGAAAAATTGTAATTGTTGTTGTTAGTAAGNCATAAGTAGTTTCTAATGCTCCCTGATCTTGTAAACATCGAATAATAACTGCTGTGCTACTCTGAAATAACACAAAACTTAAAATAATAATTTCTAATCCCGTTCCTATTTCGGAAAATAAATATATAATTATTCCAAAAACAACAAATGTAATAAGGATTTGTAAACTACCTGCTTTGAGGAGAGTGCCTGCGGACTTCAAGATTAAGGAATGGCTTAATTCCAATCCGATGATAAATAGCAAAAGCACAGCGCCCCAGTCAATGAAATACGGAACCCATATTTTTGAAAACAATCCCAATCCCGAGGGACCTAAAACAACGCCTGCGAGGATAAATCCGATAATGGAAGGGAACCGAATGGCGCGGAATAAGATGGCTATAAATAATGCGGTCCCAAAAAGAATACTTAAATATATAAGAATAGATACATCCATAACTTTAACTTATAACAATTGGTTTTTTAAAAACAAATCAGGGAGAGAAAATTTCTCCCTGATACATTTTCTTGTTTTATTCTGGTAATAAGCAAATCTATATTTTCGCTCCTGCTTTTACCTGTGTAGCCTTTTTGGCAGTTCCTGTTTTGGCTTGTCCTGCTAATCGTAACTGTCTCTGTTCGCTCTTTTCTTGCCAGATAAGCACGATAGGTGATGCTATGAAGATGGAAGAATAAGTTCCTACGATAATTCCTACCAACAGAGCTAATGCAAAGTCATGGATAGCGATACCACCAAAGATGAATAATACAACCACGGTAAACAATGTTGTCAATGCTGTTAAAATGGTTCGACTTAATGTTTCATTAATAGATATATTGAGGATATCCATATATTTATATCCTTTACCACGATACAATTTCATGTTTTCACGAACGCGATCGAATACTACGATGGTATCGTTTAATGAATAACCAATAATAGTTAAAATTGCGGCGATAACGCCCATATCAATTTGACGACGCAGGACAGCGAAGGTTCCTAATGTAATCAATACATCGTGGATTAAAGCAACCACTGCGGCAACACCAAATTTTAGTTCGAATCGGAACCAGAGGTATACAATAATAAACACGAAGGACCAGAAAATACATTTGAGAGCATCGGTTCGCAATTGTGCCCCGACGGCGGGTCCTACGGTTTGCTGGTCTTCTATTACCACATCTTCAGGTTTTCCAGTCTTTGTCAGGGAAGCTAATGCCTTCTGAATAGTTTGACCAATATCTCCTCCTCCTGTTCCACTGGTTGCAGATGCTGTCATAGCAACTGTATTTCCACTTACCGTATTTTCTCCTGACGATGCAGTAGAAGGTGTTGGTGGCACATTTCCAGCAGATTTTATATCTGTTTCTGCAATACGAACCAAGAAGCGATTTCCAGCGGAGACATCTTCTTCGCTTGTTAATTGCACGATAGCTTTACCGAATCCACTTTTTGCTAATGTTTCACGAACGGCTCCAGGTTGAATCGGTTGATCACTGTTAATTTGCACATTGATATTCGTGCCTTGAACAAAATCTACACCTAAATTTTCTTTGCCTCTCCATGCGAAGATAGCCATACCTATTACAATTAAAACTGCACTGAATGTGAAAGCATAGTATCGAAGTTGTAAGAATGGGATTTTGGGTTTCATTGGGATAAAACTTAACATATTCAATGATTTGATGAAACGGCGGTTTACTAAGAAGTCGAATAAAGCACGGCAAACGACTAACGCGGCGAAAACACTGGCACAAACACCAACACTTAATGTTATAGCAAATCCTTCAATGGGTCCTGTGCCAAATTGTAAAAGAACTGCTGCGGCTATGAGTGTTGTAATATTTGCGTCAAGAATGGTTACTGCGGACCGAACAAAACCATTACTCACGGCGGTAGCTAAGGCGTGGCCTAATTTCAGTTCTTCACGAATGCGTTCATAGATAAGCACATTAGCATCTACTGCCATACCGATTGTTAGAATAAGACCTGCTACACCTGGTAAGGTAAGTGTCATTTCAAAATATGCCATTAAGGCGAGAATTATCAGGAAGTTTACCACCAGTCCTATAAGAGCAACCAGTCCTGCCCACATATAGTAAACAGCCATAAAACCACTGACAATAATCAATGATATAACTGCGGATGTTACACTCTTGTGTACTGCATCCGCACCTAAACTGGCACCTACAATACGAGTAAATTCTTCTTTTACGGGGACGAACATGGAGCCGGAATTTAATGCAATTGCTAAATCGGTTGCTTCGGGTTGTTCAAAGTTGCCTGTGATTTCACCTCTTGTGGTGATACGGTCACGGATAACGGGTGCAGAACAAACCATTCCATCGAGGACAATTGCCATGGCTTTATTTATGTTCTTTTCAGTTGCTTCACCGAAAAGGGCTCCTGCGGCATTATTGAATTCAAACAAAATTTTCCAGTTGGGGGGATTGTTTTGGTCGGGAATCGCCACTGCAGAACGGAGACCATCACCAGAAGCAATCGGTTTTCTATCTATATAATACAGTTTATAGACTTGGTCTTCATACGGTTTCGGTGGTTGACTGAATGCTAACATTTTGTCTTCTGGAATGATTCCCTCTTTTTCACAGGATTCAATTAAACGGCGGACTCGGTCGTAATTTTCTACTCGAACTGTAAAGTGGTCACCTTTTAATTTAGGTCGCTGAATAAAGGCATTAAATTCATCGGGGTATTTATCTTTTATTTTCTGGAATACCTGGATAATATCTGTCATTTCAGCAACGATATGGAAATTCAGTTGAGCGGTTTTTTTCACCAGATTTTTTGCTCTTTCGACATTTTTTTCACCGGGCAATTGAATTTGAATTTGATTATTGCCCAGTGCCTGAATAACAGGCTCTTTGGCTTCAAATTCATTTACCCTTCGCCGTATTTGTTGAAGGACAATTTCCTGCACTTCTTTTTCAATATCCGCATCCGAATAACGGCGGTCTTTGTATTCTTGGAGGCGTTCTGGTGGTAAATCGTTGATGTCAAAGCGCAATACCATGTGGACACCACCTTGTAAGTCCAATCCCAGATTTATAACACGGTCACGGTCGAACTCTGCCCATCTGCGTATGGTCTTAAACATTTCTTCTGTATAACTGTGTTTCTTCTTTGCCCATTCATCATCTTCGTGCCGCCATTTTTCTAATCGTGCTTGACGGGCTTCGTCGGAGAGAGTTAACCAACCTAAAGTTGGATATACTTGGACCATAGACCAGATAATTACAACCCAGATAATTAATGCTCGATACGGAATATTCATGGGACCTATTTTTGCTCCTTTTGTGGTTTATTGTTAAAAAGTATTGTTATATATTCTAAAAATTTTACTTCTTTTTTTCTCCATTTGCTTTGGAAACAATTTGTGCGACTGCACCGCGAATAAAATCAATTTCTACTTTATCATCTACACGAAGAGTTACTTTCTCTTCGGATAAATCCACGACGGTTCCATACATACCGCCTGTGGTTACTACTTTATCCCCTTTCGCTAATGAATTTAACATTTCGCGCCGTTCTTTTTCGCGTTTTTGCTGGGGGCGAATCATTAAGAAATACATAATGGCAATAAACGCTAAAATCATTGGAAGCATGCTTCCCCATGGGCTGGGTGTAGGTGCGGATGTTTGTTCCGCTGCACTCTGAGCTGTGGAGGCAACCTCTGAAGGGACTGCTTCTTGTGTTTGTGCAAAAAGAAAACGCCACATAAAAATACCTTTCTAATGGTTTATTCGGTAAAGGACAAAGATAAGTAGTATTATTTATTTTCTACTTACACCTCAACCTCTAATTCCCTATATTATACTTGGAAAAGAAGTCGTTGTAAAAATCGAGGTATCGGTCCTCCCGAATAGCCTGACGAACTTTTTCAAATAATTTTAACATAAAATAGACATTGTGTAGTGTATTCAAACGGAAAGCGAGTATCTCTTTGGCTCTGTAAAGATGACTTAAGTAAGCACGAGTATATCGTTTACAGACGGGACAGGTGCATTCTTCATCTAATGGGTTGAAATCGCGAACAAAGCGTGCATTGCGTATATTCAACTTTCCATGCGAAGTAAATAGACAACCATTCCTTGCATTTCTTGTTGGCATGACGCAATCAAACATATCTACGCCACAACGAATAGCCCATAAAACATCTTCCGGAGCACCGACTCCCATTAAATATCTGGGTTTGTTTTCAGGTAACAATTTTGCTGAAACTTCTGTGATTCGGTGTCGTTCCTCATCTGTCTCCCCTACACTTACACCGCCAATAGCGAAACCGGGAAAATCAATGCCACATAATTCCCCTGCACATTTTATTCGTAAATCTTCATATACACTACCCTGTAATATACCAAATAATTGAGAATGGGATTGTTCGTTTCGCTCCTTCCAGTATTCAAAACCTTTTTTCTCCCAGACAATCGTTCTCCGCATAGATTTTTCCGCATCCTTGTGCGAAACAGGATACGGAGTGCATTCATCGAAACTCATGATAATATCGGCTCCGATATCCATCTGAAACTGTATCATCTTTTCGGGTGTGATATGATGTCGAGATCCATCAATATGACTCTGGAAAATAACACCTTCATTAGTAACTTTATTCAGGTGGGCTAAACTAAATAATTGAAATCCGCCTGAGTCAGTTAAAATGGGCTTTTCCCAACTCATAAAAGGATGTATTCCACCCGCAACAGATAAAGTTTCCAGTCCCGGACGCAAATACAGATGATACGCATTGCAAAGAATAATGGTTGTTCCTATATCTTCCAATTCTTCCTGCGTTAATGCCTTTACAGATGCCTGCGTTCCCACAGGCATAAACACAGGAACTTCCACTACCCCATGTTCCAAATTTATTTTTCCTGTTCTTGCATTACAATTTTTATCTTTATGTTCTATCTGAAAAAACATTTTTTAACCTGGTTTAATATGTATCAACAAATATTCATAAAATTTTTAAAAATTTAAAAATATTTCTTTTTTATTTCCTCTCTTTGCCTGTCCAAAGGTATAATAGTGTAATAAAATAAAGGATAAAAAATCAATACGACGAATTGTTACTTTTTTTCCTTTTCTTCATTTTTGTAAAATATTAACTGAAATATTTTTTAAGGAGATAATTATTATGAGTTCAATCCTCGATGCACTGAAAAAACTCGAGGAAGAAAAACAGCGACAGATAAAACTACTCGAAAAAGAAGAAGAGGAACAGGAACTTTCAGAACCTATATCCATTTCTGCTATCGCAAAACCAGAAAAACCTGTTCCACTTCAAGATACAGTGACTCCTGTTATATCACAGAAATTCCTTTTAGTCGGGGGGATTGTGTTTGTTATTGTAATAAGTATTATCTCAATATCTGCATCCTTATGGGTGGTAAAAACACAAATTGCAAAAAACACAATCCCATCTACTTCTTCAGAAGCAATTTCATTACAGCAGAAGACAACAGAAGCAGCCACTTCACCAAATCAACCCGAGAAAGAGATACCACCACAGGAAATAGCATCGGAAAATAAAGAAATGCCATCCGCTCCTGCTACCCCTGATAATACAGTAGATAAAACAAAAGAGAAACCCGTTGTATCCGAACCCCCCCCATCTCCTAATATTACAAAACCATCAGATAAATTAGAAACAGCAAAAACACCTCCACCGGAAAAGGTGCCTGAAGTATCTATCCCTGTGGAACAGTCTGCAATCACGACGGAACCTCCTGTTCAGGTTGCTAAAAACATAACCCATGAAACACAGGCTCCTGTTGTAGAAGAAGTTAAAAAAGAAACTCCACCTCCTAATCTTTCGGAAGTTAAAGAAGATGCTTCTGTAGAAACAACAAAGGAAACTCCCCCATCAGAGATTTCCCCTCCTGTTGAAAATGTCTCCTCAAAAAACGAAATCACAACTCCAACCGATTCACAGGAGCCATCCGTTTCTCAACCCACACCGTCAGCGAAAATAACAACACCTCCCCCTGTAATCACAAAAGATTTGGAACCACCTCCTTCGTTAAAACCCGAACAATTTCAACAAGCATTATCATTACCCAAACCGAAAACGGAAGAAACCGTAGACATGACAAGGTTACCTGTATTGAGAACATCAGACAGAGCTCGTTTAGGTCTGGACGATATGAAACTCAATGTCCTACGCGAAGCAGGTCCTAAAAATCCACATGGATTAGCCATTATTAATCTTACAAAAGTATATGTGGGTGAAATGATTCCCGGCACATCTGTTCGATTGCTGGATGTAAAGACACATGGAATTGCAATTGAAGTAGTTGGCACAGGTGAACGGTATTATGTGCCTCGTTAATATGAACACAAAATTTAATTGATAAAGGAGTAAAAATATGCTAAAAAAAAATGTTATTAATGATTGTTATATCTTCCATTTTTGTGTCATGTGGTCCCTCCCAAAAAGCACCGACCACGGAACCCGGGAAAAAAGCCATTGAAATAGCGGTTATACCAAAATCATTTTCACATCAGTTCTGGTTAACTGTTAAAGCGGGAGCAGAACAAGCAGGAAAAGAGTTGGGAGTAAAAATTGTATGGCAGGGAACAGCCAAAGAAACAGAAATTGAGCAACAAATTAATATTGTTCAGGATATGATTAATCGCGGTGTATCTGCAATTGTTCTTGCTGCCAGTGATGCTAATGCACTCATCGGGATAGTAGAAACAGCCGTTAATAAAGGTATTCCTGTAATAACTATAGATTCGGGTGTTAATTCGGATAAGCCGATGTCTTTCGTGGCAACGGATAATGTAGCGGGTGCCAAAATCGCTGCAGAAACTCTTGCGAAACTTATTGGAGAAGAAGGGGAAGTCGGTTTAATTCCTTTCGTTGCGGGAGCCGCTACTTCTGAAATGCGGGAACGCGGATTTAAAGAAGGCATATCGGCATATCCTAATATTAAATTAGTTTCTACTTTATACAGTGATAGTAATGTAGCAAAGGCTATGGATGTTACTAACGATATGTTGACCTCTTTCCCAAATATAAAAGGAATCTTCGCTGCCAATGAATCCAGTGCGGTAGGTTGTGCTCAAGCCATTCGAAGCAAGGGTAAGGCAGGTCAGATAAAAATTGTGGCATTTGATGCTGCAGAAGAAGAAATTCAAGCACTGAAAGAAGGCGTTATACAGGCACTTATTGTGCAAAATCCATTCAAGATGGGTTATCTCGGTGTAAAAAGTGCCTATGATGCAATACAAGGAAAGCCTGTCGAGAAAAGAATTGATACGGGTGTTACTATTGTTACTCCTGAAAATTTGAATGACCCTGAAATCCAAAAAATCCTGAACCCCAGTTAATATATCCTTGTATTTATAAATATCGCTAAAACAGATGCATAATATTTCTATAACAATTGTATGCGAAAACACAGCGGGTAAAACAGGACTATTAGGAGAACATGGGTTAGCCTTTTTTATTCAGCATAAGAAACATACTCTATTGTTTGACACAGGCGCCGGATATACAATTATTCACAACAGCAAAAAATTAAATATACCTTTATCATCTGTTGAGTATCTTATTCTTAGTCACGGACATTATGACCATACTGGGGGAATGAAAAAACTTTTTAAGCTTGCCCGTATTCAAAAGGTATTTGCCCATCCAGATGCTTTCCGTAAAAGATATGTTAAAGATGCAGATGGAAAAATTCGTGAAATCGGTTATAGAGGTCCTTCCCAAAAAATACTGAATGATATAACCCAATTTGTCCCCACTACAACACCCACAAAAATAACAGAATATATTTCTGTCTCTGGCACAATACCCCGAACAATTCCTTTTGAAAATTCGGAAACACACTTCTACCTTGACCCTCAATGCACTCAATTAGATACTTTCCCAGATGATCAATGCTTGTTTATTGAAGGTAAAAAATATGGGATTGTTCTTCTGGGATGTACACATGCTGGAATAATAAATACCCTTACTTATCTGCGGAATAATCTAATAAAATCAGCAAAGGATCTTATTGTTATTGGTGGATTACATCTGCATAGTGCTACAGAAGAACATTTGCAAATGACAGCCAACTCTTTATTATCTCTAAACATCAATACCCTATATGCATGCCACTGCTCCGGTTTCAACTCGCTTACTTATTTTAATAAGCATTTACCTTTCCCCTGTCTGCCGGCACCTGCTGGGACCGTTTTCAATTTTGAGTAATCACAATTAACTATTCCCTATACATAGGCATTCAAATAAAATTACTCTTTCCAAAGGCAGTAATATCTACTACCGCATTTCCTGACCACCGGTGACATTGATTGCCTGACCGGTCATATAGTTCGATTCATCACTGGCTAAAAAGACAACCACATTGCATACATCTTCATATCGGCAGGGTCGTTTCATGGGAACCTGGTCAATATACTTCTTACGCACTTCCTCTTCGGTAATTCCTTGATTTTTTGCATATTGTTTAAAAAGGCTTTCCGTCCATAATGGAGAGTCCAATAGATTCCCGGGACAAATTGCATTGACACGAATTCCATGCTCCGCAAATTCTAAAGCAAGGCTTTGCGTAACTCCGATACCTCCAAATTTTGCCGCCGCATAAGCCGAATTTTTAAAACTACCTTTCTTACCCGATTTGGAGTTAATTTGTATTACAGTGCCATATTTATTGGGCAACATAACGCGTATCGCTTCACGGGCACAGATAAAATATCCAACCAGGTCAATATCAATAACCTTTCGCCAGGCGGAAATATCAAAACTAATAGAATCACCTGATATAAGAATACCTGCATTACAGACCATCAGGTCTAGTCCTCCGAGAAGTTCAACTGCTTTGTCCACGGCATTTCTGACCATCTCGGCATCGGTAATATCCACTTTTTCTGCGAAGATTTTACGACCTGTTTGTTCTGCAATTCGTTTTGCAGTTTCCGTCATTTTTTCAATGTTTATATCCCAACCTACGGCATCCGCACCTTCTTTAGCAAGCCGTTGTAATATGGCTTCACCCAAACCTTGAGCCGAACCTGTAACAATGGCTTTTCTTCCTTTTAATCGTTCCATGGCAAATACCTTTCTAATAATTTTTCTTCTGCTTGTTGTGTCCATGTTCCATCTTTTGAAAGATATTGACCCACTTCGGGTAATATTTCCGGTATTTTTTCTAAAGATATTAATGGTAAATCAAGTATTTGCGGATAAATAACTATTTTGCCGGGAAACTGTGCTTCTTTGACCGCTTTCAATCCTTCGTGAGCGGAGAAAAGTCCACCAATCGCGGCAACGCTTCGGTTTGTATCCCGAGAACCATTTTCTATAGATTGCAATACATGGCTTAAATCCGAAATTCTACTTCCACTGCAACCGATAATTTTCACTCCCTCACATATCTTTTTTAATGAGACATTCGCAACGGTCCCTATTCCTAATCCTGCAAAAAGATTTACAAACCCGCAAGGAGCAGAAAAATCAACTGCCTGTGTTACCAATGCAGGTACCGGTGCTAATAATACAACATCGGTATAACCGTTCGGGGTTAATGATTCAAGATGTTTGTTTAATGAGGATGCATCTGGAAAATCTTTGGTGCAAACAGTAATCAACTCAACAGGTCTTTTCTTTAATAATTCTGCCGACCTCACTCGTAAATGTTCCAGTCTACCCGAATCTAAATCAGTAACTACTACTTTCATGGGTCCATCTGTTTTCTCCAATGCACGCTGGACATGCATCTGTCCCATGGGTCCACCGGCTCCGATAAACAAAGCAATTCCACCGGGTAGCAAATCAGACCTTACATTCTTTTCTTTTATTTCTTTTAAGGTTTTTCCGCCTCCAATAATTCGTTTATATTCATAATGAACAGAACCCACATCAACTGATATGTATGCATCGGGCATTTCATCTACGGAATCTAACACATACATTGTTCCATAAGGTGCTAAATATTTTAACCATGCTTCAATCTCTTTTCCATCGGATACTTGTATAATAATATCTTTTGATGTTTCCCCTTCTGTAGGGAACTGATTTGGAGATAGAACTTTAGCATTTGGAAAATCTTTCAATATTTGAGGGTCAGGACTTGTTGTAATATACCATGGGTTATCGGCTTCCGGATAGATACGGTCTTCTAAACGATAGGACATTTCCACACATGCCCAAGGTTCGGCTAATGCTGAAGCACTATATCCCGTTGTAGGTCTTACGGGTAATAAATAACAACCATCATCACCTGCTAAGGCTTTTTCATCTAAATAGGTATATTGTTGCATACCACCGGGGATTAAATAACCAAAGGCATAACCAATTCCTTTGTAATATATATCTGCCTGGACAATAAAACGGTCACCTTTTTTGAACCTGTCTTCCCATTGAGAACCTGCTTTTACAACTGTTACAGCACATTCATGTCCCAACACAATCGGTTCTTCTGCTAAATTCCTACCACGAAGACGCGGATGATTACCTCCTAAATTAACAATTTTAATATCCGATAAGCATATTCCTAATGCATCAATCCGCAATAGGATTTCATTATCATGCGGTTCACGAAGAGGTAATAAAACAGGCTTGCCATCTTTACCAATATTTTCCAATCCAGAACCAAATACCTGCCATGCGTAATATTGTTCTGGAATAGGATGTTCTACATTACGAAATTTTTGTAATTTATCACTCATAACAAACTCCTTTAATATATTGTTCAAAGTAATTTTTGACGGTAATGTTCATCCGGTCGTGTATCAATTCGGCGAACTGCGGCATCACTCAAAAATTTAGGTCCACCACAAACCGCAGAGCCGACAACAATCTTGGCACATTTCTCAGCCATACATGTTATTGCCTGAACCTTACTGGGTGATGGTCCCATAGCAATAAGCCCATGATTTTCCATAAAGATAGCTTTGGGTAAAAATCCTTCACTCGCTATAAATTCCTTTACTTTATCACGAACAACACGGGCTAAGGTAAGTCCCGGGTCAACATACGGAACAAACACGGATTTCCTACCTAACACAACAATATGGTCGGGACAGGTTCGCCCTTGAATATATTCTTCCGCTTTCTGGGAACATAAAATAGAATTAACAAAAATAGGATGTGTATGTCCGATAAACATATATTGGGGATATTGATATAAAACTGCATGTAATATCGTTTCTACCGATGGCATCCTTTTATCATGCACATCGGTTTTCGCTGACTGTAAAGTTTGTATTACATCTTCATCCGTTGCGGAAGGGTTATCAAGCAGAGATAACACAGGTTCCATACGGACACAAAGGAAATCTGTATTTTGAATTGTCTGCAATGTTGTGCCCGATGCTTTTATATAAAAGTGTGCATCGTCAATCCTTGCAGAAGTATTCCCTTCCCCTAATATCGCAAGGTGATGTTCAGGCTGACCTAAAAAACGGCTCATGCTTGTTAATTGTTCTAATATTTGTTTTGACATAAAGCATACCCTTTAAAAAGTTTTGGCTCATATTATATAGAATTTTCAATTAGAATTTGAAATGTGTTTGCGAAATTGAAATTTGTTTATATACCTTACAGAAAACAATACCATTATTTTTAACTATCCCCCTTGTTTTAAGAGATGGTGTTTTGTTTCTTATAGAGAAGTTTGTTCTGCGTTACAAAGCAATTAAAATAGAAATAATATTAATAAACAATATGTTTTTTGAATATCCATATATTTATAATCTATTACATGTAAACGATTTCACAAAAAAAGTATTAATTATGAAATAAAGTTTTAAAATTTTACTTGACAAACACATTTAAAGTATGCTAATTTTATAAAAGAAAATTGAATATCAATATTCAACAAGGGCTGATATGTGTGAGAACGGTATTTCACACTTATTATTTGTTATGTTTATTTAACATTAAAACCCTTTAACAGAAGGAGTGGATTATGCAAAGGCTCAAATTAGTAATCGGTTTCCATTTATGTCTGTGGCTCCTCGTCGTAGGAGCGTGGGCGGATGCCCCAGCAAACTTCACATGGTCTAGTGCTCCAGGTGGTCCTTTTACCGCTTCAAGTGTAGACTTCGAAGCATGGATGACCAAACTAGCTCTGTTTCAGTTTGGAGGTGACTATGTATTTGACTTCTTAGACCCAACGGATGCGGACAACAATGATAATGATGTTTTAGATATTAATGAGTTCGCTTTGCTAACAGCAATATGCAATAACACATCCCATCCATTACATGACACTATTCACGAAGCATTCAAAACGAATTGGAGTAGTTTTGCTTCTCATCAGGGAGGATTAGTTAACTCACTTGCTCCTGCATTAGCGATTATGGGTGGGGCGTATGCCACATTAGGTGATGGCGATTATGGTAGAACGCCTGCTGCATGGTTTTCTGGCTCGTGGGGTTCAGTCGCGGAAATTCTATATGAATTATCGACTTACGGTTCTTCATGGAATGCAGGTCAACCTGCGGAACCGCCTTATGTTCGTCGCCAGGCATACATGTCTGCATGTGGTGATTTTGATGGTGATGGAGTAAAGAATATTAATGAGTGGTATGGACAGGGTGAAAATGTGGCAAATTATGTAAATGCAGCGATGGACCCTGGTATCACAACAAGTGGAGAGGACCCAAGTAGTGTTTGTGAAACAGGACTGCGTTGGGGTAAGACCTATTTCTATAATCCTGCTAATCAGCATGTATACTGGTTACAGCCGTATACTCTGCCGTGGGAAATTGCTGAACAGGTTGCTACAGAACATAGCCTTGTAAATAATGCAAGCGAAACTATACCCATTCCGGGACATCTGGTCACTATAGATGATTCTGCAGAAAATGCCTGGATTATGAGTACCGTATACCCACAAATAAACAGCAATATGTGGATAGGTGCAACGGATAAGTTTACAGAAGGGCAATGGGTCTGGGTTGCTACAGGCGAACAGTTCTGGCAAGGTACGGCATCTGGAAACCCCGTAGGCGGTAAGTATGTCAATTGGAATAGTGGAGAACCTAACGATTCCAGCGGCGAAGATTATGGGGAAATTACCAGCAGCGGTGGATGGAACGATAATAAAGCCAGCGCCACGCGTCGTGGTTTAGTTGAATTCCCGAATGCCTATCCAGATAGTGATTCTAATGGTATTCCCGATTATTGGGAGCAGTTCTCCGGTGGTGGCGGTGAAGGAGAAGGAACACCAGAAGGAACACCCGAGGGAACTCCGGAGGGAACACCCGAAGGAACACCCGAAGGTGAAGAACCCTGTGAATTTGAAGGAAGAATTAATAACCCAACTACAGGACAGGGTCCGTTATTGGCACAAACATTGGCAGATGCAAGTTCACAACTACGGAATCTGCTCACTGCCTTAGGTATGTTAAGTTGGTTTAACTGGGATATTGAATATTTAGAGCAAGTCATAGCCATGATTCGTCCCTATCCTGGAGACGGATTGAAAGATTCATGGAGTATGGCTTTGCTTGAATATTGTATCTGCCATCCCAATTTCCGTCCAGATTTAAATATTCCAACAGATTTTGATTTTAACAAAAACTTATTCACAGACGATTGCACATGGTTAGCTATGAATGTTGACCCAATTTTTGCGGCACTTCCGCCGATGGTGGGCGATGTAATGGCGGGTCTATTAGGTTCCAGTGTAGAGATGCGAACCACATGGAACGCTATATTCCTGGCATTAACCGGTGGTGCGGTCGGATTACCCAGTGTAAATAACTATCGTATTTATGGTATGGCGAAAGCGAACGATGGCGCTATAGCTGCAAATGGTGATTTAGATGGCGATGGCAAGACGAACTTGCAAGAAGCGAACGAGGTAATTGCAGTGGGTGGAGGTATGGAGTTATTTGTGCTTGCAGCCACAGATAAAACCAATATGTGGCCCGGTAATCCGGAGATTCCTGTTGGCTCTATTGCAATTCTTGGTGCAATCACAGGTGTGATTGTTGCCGGAAGTTCATTGATCTTAGTCCGTCGGCAACGGAAATCATAATAAAACACAAACTCTGGTATATATAGGCACCCGGTATGGTACCGGGTGCCAATAGGTGTTATAAAATTAACCTTCATTAGAGGAGAAGGGTATATGAAACAGAAAGGATTTACACTCATTGAACTTCTTGTCGTTATTGCCATTATTGGTATCCTTGCGGCAATTTTATTGCCGGCTCTTGCTCGTGCCCGTGAGGCAGCTCGTCGTTCCTCCTGCCAAAATAATCTAAAACAGATAGGTTTGTCCATGAAAATGTATGCTAACGAAGCAAAGGGAGAACGGTTCCCTACAGTAAGTATTGCAGGTGGAGATAATTGTGATGATATTGGTATTGATTTTATGTGGTGGGGACCACAATTATATCCCGAGTATCTGTCTGATTTGAATGTAAATGTTTGTCCTTCTGATTCGGACGGCAAACGGGCATTTACCGATGGTAGATGGCATTGTGGGGGAAATCCCGATAATCCTATTTGCCCTTGCCGTGTTGATGCTTTGTCTTATATTTACATCTGTTGGACATTACGGGAACAAGACTATATGATGCCCGGAATGGACCCCAATGACCCAAATATCTCTTCATTTCAGTTACCAGTTACTTATGTTAACCCGTTTTTTGTACAATTGCTTATGGATTTAGTAGCGGCAGTAGATGCTGCTCCAGATGTAAGCACAGCCATGGGGCTTGTGGACAAAGACTTAACTTATAATACGGCAGACTCACAGGGTAAAATAACCATGTATCGTCTTCGTGAAGGAATCGAACGATTCCTGATTACGGACATTAACAATCCTGCGGCAAGCACACAGGCTCAAAGTGAAATTGCTTTCTTTTTCGATGGTATCGAAACGACGCCTTCAGATTTCAATCATATCCCCGGCGGTGCCAATGTTCTTTATATGGATGGACATGCAGAGTTTGTTCGTTTCCCAACTGAACATCCGGCAAACAAAGTGTTCGCCGCAATCATTGGAAATGTATAATTTGTAGAAAAAACTTAATAAATATTATTTAGAGAGACTGCTTCCTCAAAAGAGGTAGTCTCTCTTTTATTATGTAATGGTATTGTGTTAAAATATATTTGTGAGAATTTACAATAAAGGCAAGTGATTTATGAAATGTGAACAAAGAGAGAAAGTGGAAGATCTTCTTTCAGAGCAGGCTATCGAGATTATAAAAAATCTTGAAATAGGTGCGTATGTTGTTTCTCCTGAACGAGAAATTCTCTTTTGGAATGATAAAGCGTATGAAATAACGGGTTATACTTCAGGTGAGGTAATTGGGTCTTTTTGTCAGGATAATCTATTGCGACATGTAGATGAGCTCGCAACGGAGTTATGTATTCATGGATGTCCACTATTAGAAACGATTAAAGATGGTACAATTCGCAAAGCAAGGGTATATTTGAGACATAAGGCAGGCTATCGAATGCCTGTAAAGGTGGAAACTTTACCTATTAAGGTGAATAACGAGACTAAGGGTGCGATTGAATTTTTTCAGGAGGATACCGAAGAACTCAATCTATCGGAAGAACTTCGGAGAACCCGCGAGAAAGCATTGATTTGTCCTTTGACAGAGATTGGAAATCGCAGGTATACAGAACAGGTGCTTGAAGACCGTCTGGAAGAAATGAAACGAATGAATAGTAGTTTGGGGCTGTTTTTCATAGATATTGATGATTTTAAGCACATTAATGATACTTATGGTCATCCTATTGGGGATATTGTATTAAAAATGGTTGCTCGAACCCTTGTGAGTATTATGCGTCCGTATGATTTTGTAGGGCGATGGGGTGGAGAGGAGATCGTTGCGATTGTCCCGCATGTGAAACAGGAAGAATTATTTGAATTGGGAGAACGGTTACGGAAGTTAATTTCTGCCAGTAGTATAAAAACAACGCAGGGAAGATTGGGGGTTACAGTTTCTATTGGTTCAACAATTTCTTTTAAAGAGGATACCTTTGATTCCATTATTGACCGTGCAGATAAAATGATGTATGAGAGCAAACGCAATGGTAAAAATAGGGTTACTGTTTATTCCTGATAGTTTTTTATCCGTGAGTTTCTATGCGATGATTTTGCTTTGCATATTGAATATTATCAAAGTATCTCTGTGGATTGATAGATCTTCCGTTTTGTAAGATTTCCAGATGTAAATGATTGCCGGTAGCCCTTCCTGTTGAACCTACACTTGCAATTTGTGTCGTAATATCAACCTGCTCTCCTCTTTTGACTAAGTTCTTTTCATTGTGAGCATATAGGCTACTTGTGCCATCCTCATGTTTTATCCGCACATAATTCCCATAACTATTACTAAAACCTGTTTCTTCTACAATGCCCGCTTTAATAGGATATATAGGTGATCCTTGAGGGGCGGCTATATCTATACCCCTATGAAAAGTTCTTTTCCCTGTAAATGGGTCATTCCGCCATCCATACGGAGAGGAAACCCGTTTTTGTGAGGGAACAATATTTAAAAATGGATTGGGCGAGTTTATATATGTGTTTTTCAGTTTCTGATTAAAATTTTTCAAAACTTTTGTTTGAGAATTCGTTACATTTTTTAAGGAAGAAAGGGAATTTGTATTGTTTGTAAAATTAGTATAAACTTCTGAATTTTTGGGATATGATAAAAGAAAAGAAGAGTGATTGCTGGTATTTAGAAAATCTGAAAAATTGTTAGAAGAAATTTCTGTCTCTATATTATCCAGTAATAAATTCAAAAAGGAGGTATTTTGAATCGTCTGCAATAAAGACAAACTGGATAAAGAAGAAAATGTCTTTGGATTTTTTCCTGTTATATTATTTTTTGTGGAATAAGAAATCGCATGGATACGATGCATATCATTTTATCCTAAAAGTTGATTCTTTATAAGCAAAACATATTCCAAGTATGTGTTTTATTTAAGTCCCTGATATACCATAATTGAAATAATTTTATACTTTTTATTCATCGGGAATTTTTTACATAGAAAGGAAATTTTTTCCAGATATACAAGATTGCTGCACGAAAAAGAGGTTTTTACGCTATTAGGTTTTCTTTACATTTCGTCCGAAGAAATGAGACAAGATGCACAAAGAGGATTTTTAGAAAAATCGCCTCGTATAAAATCCTGACGAATTTTTATAGCCCGGGGTGAATTCCAAACTTCATAAATAGAACTTTCCGCCACATTTCCCAAAACCATCTTTTTGAAATAATCCGTGCAACACAAAACCATATCCCCATTAAACAAGATATAGGCTTGTTTAAATAATCGTGTGCAATGTTTAAATTGGACTGCTTTACCGGGATTTAATTTTCGGAAAGTGAAATTATTTCCTCCTCGATTTTCTAATGCAGTATATTTTGAATTAACACCAAGACTTTTCCAGTAATTTACTGCTTTATCCACATCAATAAGATTTGTTTTAACCATAGTTATTGTAATTTTTAATTTGGGACAATATTCATTCCGTTTTTGAATAAGATACTCAATATTTCTTTTTGTTTCTTCAAATTTTAAACTTCCTCGCATTGTCTCTTCATAAGGTTCTTTTTCGATGCCCTGCATAGAAATAAATATATGTAGAAAAGGATTATCTCTGACCAAGTCATCTACCACATCCGTAGATAATTTGCTACCATTTGTTGTAATAATAATTCGTGATTTGGGAATTGTTTGTTTAATATATCGTGATCGTTCTAAAATTTTAGGGTCCAAAAAGGGTTCATTCATTAAGTAAGGACTGATACGCCGCGTGTTTTTGTGTTGTGCTATTTCATGAACAATTTTTTTAAATAGTTCATCGGACATTGTTCCCTTAGGAACATGTTCTACACTTAAAGTATAGGGGCAAAAAATACAAGCGCCATTACAACCGGTTCGTGTTTGAATTTGCACGGTTAGTGGGAAATCAGGGACTTTGCGAAAAAACATTGTTTTTAATTTATCTGCCCACCAGTGTTCATCTGTGCCCTTTATATAAAAATTTTTCTTCCATTTTTTTATAAAATTTGTCATCTGTATTTCCTAATATTTTCAATATATATACCATAATATAACAATTATAAAAAAAATGTAATGGTTAATTTTTTTTTACCACAAAGAACACAACGACTTTACACAAAGTCCACAAAGTAGAGTTTGTTTCATTTTCTTATAAACTTCCTCTGTGTGTTTTGTGTAGTATTTTCTTTGTGTCCTCTGTGGTTAATTTTTTACACCTCAAAAAGTACAGAAACTTTAACAAAGTTCATAAAGCGGAGAGAATCCAAAGCCAGGAGGTTTTAGATAGGTTTTCCATACCATTAAGGGATACTTCCTCCTACATAATAAGATACATTAACTAAAGAAAAAATATAAATCTGTTACCTATGTTCTATAGTTCTTCACATTAGATATATTTTATGAAAAATTTTATTTGTTATTTAAAATACATATAATTATCATTTAGTTTTACTGCGCCGAATAGTTGGGATAAAACAAAAAAATTATAAAATAAACTAAATTCAAAAAATAAATATTAAAAATAACCCAAGATATAAGTATTTGTAATTTAGTTTTTAAAAATAAATACTTGATATTTTTCATAATAAGTATTATTATATATTTATAGTAAACTAAACATGGGTTTACTTATATATGTGTTTATCATTATTAACTTTTTAACAGGAGTAATAAAGATATGTTAAAAAAAGGTTTTACTCTCATCGAACTGCTGGTTGTGATAGCGATAATTGGTATTCTTGCTGCTATCCTCTTGCCAGCACTTGCTCGTGCGCGTGAAGCAGCACGGCGGTCTTCATGTCAGAACAATCTTAAGCAATTAGGATTGGTGTTCAAGATGTATTCCAATGAATCGAAAGGAGAAAGATACCCTACGATTCAGATATGGCAAGGTGATCCTGCGATGCCAGACGATTGCAATCGTCGATCTTCTGTTGAGGCTTTCTTTAATGCACGAACAGTGTATCCCGAATATCTGACGGATACGAATGTTATGATATGTCCATCAGATTCAACCGCGAGAACTCATGTAACTGTTGATGGATGGTGGAATCGCAATGGTGACCCGAATTTAGATGAAAAGAATCCTTGCCGTTTTAGTGCGGAATCATACAATTATTACGGTTGGGCAATTATGGATGCCGATATGGTTTTACCCGGACAGGATGTTAATGACCCTGCAATTAACGAGACAAACGCAATGAACTATTTTAATCCAGACTTCTTAACCGCTATTCTAACGATATTAAATAATGGTTATGCCAACTGGGCAAATAATGGAGATGCCAGTTTATTGGATTCCGATGCAAAACAAGGAGCCGTTACCGTATATCGGCTTCGCGAAGGGATTGAGCGGTTTCTGATAACGGATATCAACAATCCTGCTGCTTCGAGTAAAGCCCAGAGTGAGGTATGGATATTGTCCGATGATGTTAATTCACAGCCTGAATTTATGAACCATGTTCCCGGTGGCGGGAATGTTTTGTATATGGATGGTCATGTGGAGTTTATACGCTATCCTGGAAAAAACCCTGTTTCTCGTTTATGGGCTTGCTTCTTAGATAGTCAAACCAGTGGTGATTAAAAACTCCTTTCCTTTTTAAGACAAAAAGAGCAGGAATTTGTGATAAATTCCTGCTCTTTCTATATAATTTTTACTAATATGCTTGTCCGGCAATAACACGGTATTTACAGGGTTTCCCGGTTATCATGCAGGGACCTTCTTCTTCGGGTGCCTCAAAGGGGATACAACGAATGGTTGATTTGGTTTCTTCTTTTAATCGCTGTTCTACTTCAGGGTTGGTATGGTCAAGGAAAACACGGAAAAAGCCACCCTTTTCAATTCGTTCTTTATATTCATCATAAGAGTCAACTGTGAATGTATTTGCTTCTGTTCTTTCTTTGGCTTTCTTGAAAAGGTTATTTTGTATATCTACAAGAGTATTTTGCACCTGCTCCTTCAGGTTATCAATACCTAAGGTTATTTTTTCTGCAGTATCTCTTCTTACGAGGACTACTTGCTGGTTTTGTATATCGCGTGGTCCTATCTCAATGCGTAGAGGCACACCCTTCAGTTCCCATTCATTGAATTTATAACCGGGTTTGTATTGGTCGCGATCATCAATTTTATAGAACAGTGGGTCCCAATCACGGGTGATGTTTCGAGCAAATTCGGAGACTTTTTGTTGTTCTTCATCACTTCGCCATATAGGAACGATTACTACGGGTAGTGGAGCCAACTTGGGAGGAATAACAAGGCCCTGGTCATCTGAATGGGTCATTATCATTCCACCTATAAGTCGTGTTGAAACACCCCAACTTGTGGCATATACATATTTTAATTCTTTGTCTTTATCCTGAAATTTTACATCAAAGGCTTTTGCAAAATTTTGACCTAAGTTATGGGATGTCCCTGCTTGTAAAGATTTTCCATCCTGCATGAGTGCTTCAATGCAATAAGTATGGACAGCACCTGCAAATTTTTCGGATTCAGTTTTTCTACCGACGATAACAGGCATAGCGAGGTAATCTTCTGCGAATCGTTGATAGACACGAATCATCCGAAGGGTTTCTTCTTCCGCTTCTTCATAGGAGGCATGTGCGGTATGTCCTTCCTGCCATAGAAACTCTGTGGTGCGAAGGAAAAGCCGTGTTCGCATTTCCCAACGGCAGACATTTGCCCACTGATTAATAAGCAATGGCAAATCGCGGTAAGAACTTATCCAATCTTTGTAAGTAGCCCAGATAATTGTTTCTGAGGTCGGTCGTATTACTAAGGGTTCCTCTAAAGGCTTTCCCCCACCATGTGTTACTACTGCACATTCTGGTGCAAAACCTTCTACATGTTCCGCCTCTTTTTTCAAAAAACTTTCTGGGATAAGCAGGGGAAAATAGGCATTAACATGTCCTGTTTCTTTAAACATACGGTCAAGGTTCTTTTGGATATTTTCCCAGATACCATAACCGTTAGGGCGGATGACCATGCAACCTTTTACAGGACTATAATCAGCCAATTCCGCTTTTAATACGATATCAATATACCATTGAGAATAATCTTCGGAGCGTTTTGTTATTCCTTTGCTCATTCTTGTTCTATCCTTCCTTTCATCGGTTTTCTGATTAAGTTTATTGAGTTGTCTTCCGCGGGTAGGCTTTATTCATTCGTTGGATAAGTTCCAGAGCATTTTTATGGTAGGTGGGTCCTACTTCAGGACCTCCGGAATTAACTTCACCGTATTGACTTTTGCCATAAACAAATGGAGGTTCTGTATCCCATTGCGATTTGGGAAGCATATAACCGATTTCATCGTTGGCTAATCCAATAATAAACGCCATCTTTGCTTCCTTTTCCATTTCCATCCGTAAGGGCGGATTTTCAACAGGAGCGGTTAAGTTGAAATCATTGCCTGGCAGTGCTTCAATATTACCCTGAACAATTTCGGGGTATAATTCACCGGGAACAGTGGTAATCATAACATCACCAATACGCACGACATTGACTTCACTTTTTGATTTACCCCCCCAATAATATCCTTCATGAATAAGTCCTAACATAATGGCGTATTTAAAATGTCCTTGCATAGGGGCAAGATAAGTTTTAGCAGAGACTGCTAACAAAGGTTTTTCATTCTTCCAAACATTTGGTCCACGAAGTGCATTTATAGCAACAAGGGCTACATTATACCCTAAGGCTACCCCTTTTTCTAATGAGGATTCTTTATAAGTTACTGTACCGGAGCGGTCGGGAACTTCAACACCCAGTTGTGTCATCAGACCACCAACCATTCCTTGAAAATATAGGCACATGCCACCAAAACCGGGAGCACCGTTTGGATCGGGAACGCCATTTTCCAATCCTTCACGAAGTGTGTGACAGAAATCTGAGGATAGATAGTTGTTTTCGCTACCTGATGATTCAGGATGATTGCCCCAGGATACAAAGGTTGCAATCGTTTCATCGGTATTGGGTTTTGTAAAACGGAATAAATACATATAAGGGTCCATTACTTCGGGTTTTCGGGAATCACGGACAAACCCTTCAGGTCCTACTTTTACTTGTGTGCAATACATATCGGCGGGTTGTAAATTACGAACTGCCTCTTCAATGGCTTCTTTTGCCATCTTCTGAATAAATTTCATGTGTCTATCGTCGTAACCAAAACCCGGAATATCCAGCCCTTTAATTCGTTTCCAGAAAGTCCAGATTTTCATGGTATCCACTACTTCATGGCAGTGAGTAGATGAGAAGAGAACATGGTCTACCTTTAAATTTGGGTCTATACTTTTGCGTATGGTTATAAAATCATTATGGTAAATGCCGATAGCGTCGAAACTTGCCATAACCAGGGTAACGCCATTATTGCGAAAGGCAATAGCACGAACCCATTGGGGATCATGGATTCCTTTAGCAGGACGATTGGTTCCGAAACCGGCAATCCATATACCATCAAATTTACCATTATTGTTCTTATCTACATAAGTATCTACACCGGGGTCAAACTTTCCGTTATTATTTATATCTTCCCATGGATCATACAGGTCAAGAATAGGGGTAATATCCCTTTTTGCTACACCTACTTCAAGGGTACCCGGTTGTGGTGCAGAAGCGGGGTCAGGAATTAAAAAGTCAAGTGTGTAGTTATGATAGGGTCCCCGCATGCGTGAATAGAGCCATACAAAGAATAAAGCAATAATTACCACAATGGTTATAAGAGTCCATCGCAAAATAGGATGTCTACCTAAAAAAGAGTTGGGAGAAAACATGATGATATTCCTTTTCGTCAGAAGTTTTGATTGGTAATAGTGTATAATTAGAGTGTTTGAAAAGACTACAGGTTTTGATTATATGATAAATTAGTATAATATTTCATTCTTATATCTATCTTGTATAGGTATATGTTTCTATTTTTTAAAGGTTTTAATATGACAATGAAACAATTTTTAATAGGAATATCTATGACTGCAGTAGTTTTTTGTTCGACAGGCTCTGTTTATGGTTATCAACTGATATATCAACCCAAACCTGAAGATTCCATGCAGGTATATATTTACCGTTTGAATAATGGGATAACCGTATATCTTACGGAAAATCATGAAGTACCCCGTTTTTATGCAGAGATAGCCGTACGAGCAGGCAGTCAGAATGACCCGCCGGATACTACGGGGTTAGCCCATTATTTTGAGCATCTCATGTTTAAGGGGTCGGAGCGATTGGGGACTGTTGATTTTATAAAAGAGAAAGAGTTGCTTGATAAAATAGAAGATTTGTATGAAAAATATCGGCAGACAACAGATACACAGAAACGGGAAGAAATTTACAAAGAGATTGACCAACTTTCGCAAGAGGCAAGCCAATATGCCGTTCCTAATGAATTAGACCGAGTTTATAAATCATTAGGAGGAGATAAGATTAACGCCCATACATGGATTGATGAAACGGTGTATAAAGTAGAATTACCTTCAGGGTGTCTGGAACATTGGGCTATGTTGGAATCAGATCGATTTTCGGCACCTGTTTTCCGTTTGTTTCCGACAGAATTAGAAACGGTGTATGAAGAGAAGAATCGAGCCATGGACAATCGGGAACGCGTGCTAATGGATGCTGTTAATAAAATGCTATTCCCAGACCATCCTTATGGGACACAGACTGTGTTAGGGGACCCGGAACATTTGAAGAACCCATCTATAAAAAATATAAAAAATTTTTTTGAAAAGTGGTATGTCCCGGAAAATTTGTCCATTGGAATTTCGGGGGATATAAAAATTCCAGAGGCGATAGAAATCATAGCGAAGTATTTTTCAGAAATAAGAAAAGAAGAAACAAAAGAGAAAGAAAGTAAGGAAAACCTAATAATCGAAAAAAGAGAAAACGAAGGAGGTAAAATCTGTTCGCCTATTTCGACATATTGCTATGAACCGTTGAAAGAAAGAATTCCAGTAGAAATACAGTTTGAAGGTGAGCCTGCGGTTATGCTTGCTTTTCGGACTGTACCTAAATTACATCCTGATTCCGATAAAATTGCCCTGATGGATATGATTTTGGATAATTCGGTAGCCGGTTTAATTAATTTGAATTTAATCCAGAAGCAGAAAGTTAGAAGAGCCGGTTCTTTTATCATGCAGTTAAACGATTTGGGCGTTGAGTATATACTTGGAGTACCCAAAGAGGGACAGAGTTTGGAAGATGTGGAACAGTTATTATTAGAACAGGTAAAGTTACTTTGTGAAGGGAATTTTGAAGATTGGCTTTTACCAGCAATTATTACAGATTTCCGAAAAATGAAGGAGCGGTCAAGAGAAACCAATGAGGGACGAGTAGGTGAACTCACTGATGCTTTTATTGCACATGAAGACTGGCAGGAACATCTGAAACGGATTGAAAGGATGGAAAAGATAACCAAAGATGAGATTGTAAATACAGCGAAGAAGTATTTTTCGCAGGGATATGTTGCTGGTTATCGAAAGGATGGAAAACGCGAAATTAATTATGTCCCTAAACCTAAGTTAACGCCACTAACAATTGATAGCACAAAACTGTCATCTTTTGCTCAGCAGATTTTGTCAGTACCTATGGCTGAAAGTGAACCTGTTTTCCTGGAAAAAGGGAAAGATTATATCCATCTACCAAAGAAAGAGGGATTAGATTTTTGGTTTTGTAAAAATCCGTTAAATAAAATATTCAGTTTAGAAATACGCATAGATATTGGAAATTATCACAATCCCAAAATTCCGGTGGCTTTACGGTTATTGGAAAAGTCTGGAACGCGTCATCTTTCTGCAGAAGACCTCAAGAAGGAATGGTATAAATTAGGGGCGGAATTCGGCGTCCGTTCAACTAATAATGAAACGGCAATTTCTTTAAATGGATTCGATGAGCATTTTAAGGAAACCATGGATTTATTGATGGAGGTAATGTTTTATCCCCAAGTAGAGAAGGATGTGCTGGAAGAGTTAAAGGCGATTATTCTTACTCAGCGTGAAGATGCTAAAAAGGACCCGGAAGAAGTAATGCGGGCTTTAGTGCAGTTTAACCGATTAGATACACAGTCTCCTTATCTAAATTTGCTTTCGGAAGAGGAATTGAAAAAATTATCAGTTGACGAATTACAGGACATAACGAAAAGTTTATTGAATTATAAACATCATATTTTCTATGCCGGGACATTAAATCATAAAGAATTAATAAAACTTTATAAAGGCTATCTAAAAAAGGAAATTAAGAAGCAAAAGGGATATTCAGGGTTAAAAGACACACCTCCTTATGTCTACTTAAAATCACGAAAACCCGAAAATACACAATTGTATGTTTTAGATAAAGAAACGACACAGGCGAGTGTGCGAATAGAATTCGGGTTGGAAGAGTCTGCTATGGAAGAAGAACCGGTGATTGAGGTTTTTAATTCATATTTTGGTGGTGGCATGGCGGGGGTTGTATTTCAGGAATTACGAGAAGCCCGAGCATTAGCGTATGTGGCAGGAGCACAGTATATTGGGGGATATAAGAAGGGTGACGAAGATTTAATGGTAGGTGTTATACAGACACAACCTGATAAATTAAAAGATGCATTAGAATGCTTCTTACAGTTATTTGATAATTTGCCTATATCCGAAGAACGGTTTCGTTTTGCCAAAGAATCCGTGCTAAACGATTATCAGACGGACAAGGTTCCGTTCCGAAGAATATTAGGGCGTGTCTATGGCTGGTATCTGCACGGGATTGAAGATGACCCGAGAAAACAATGGTATAAAGGTGTCCAACAACTAACCCTACAAGACCTGCTTCAATTTCATGAAAAAAAGGTTAAATCCAGCAAACGACTTATCAGTGTTATGCTACCATTAAATAGAATAAGTTCTGATTCTCTTGCGGAATTTGGCAGTTTGCGTTATGTCACCATAAACGATATTTTTGTGAAATAGAAATCCGATAATACCTCTATCTTATATTATATTCCACCCAAAATAAAGCGGGTATTTGCAATGTATTTTATCGTTATATTTTCTAATGAGACTATTTAATATCTGAATAAAATAACGCGAGAAAGTTGTTTGCTTAATGTG
>AWNW01000016.1 GCA_000493945.1 Candidatus Hydrogenedens terephthalaticus JGI OTU-1 | reverse complement strand
TTTTAGATTGGTTCCCTTCGCTTCAACCTTCTGCAGGTGCTCCTTCCTCTACACTTGCTTTACTCATGGATTTAATCGCTGCTCCTCTGGTAATTTTTATGGGTGAAGAGGAAACATTGTCGAGTTTGGAGACCATGCATATTCGCAAGACAATCCCATGGACTATTCCTATTCTTCTGGATGTCTCTTCTGACAAAGCCGAAACCATTGAAATAGGCGAAGTTGTTGGCTTGTATAGTTCCGAAAATGGACTGGTTGGGACTATAACCGTTCAGGAAAAATTTCAATTAGATAAAAAATATCTCGCGGAAAAAGTGTATAGCACCACAGATGAGCAACATCCCGGTGTGAAAAGGACTTATAGTTTAGGGGATGTCTTTATTGTGGGTCCTGTGGAGGTTTTTGATAAGAAGGTGATTGAATTTGAAGAATATAATTTACCTCCTCAACAAACGCGTGCTATTTTTGATGAACGGGGGTGGAAACGAATTGTTGCTTTTCAGACAAGAAATCCGATCCATAGAGCCCACGAGTATCTTACAAAATGTGCTCTGGAAATATGTGATGGTCTCCTTATACATCCACTAATGGGAACTACCAAAAGTGATGACATACCGGGAAGTGTTCGAATGGAATGTTATAAAGCATTAATTGAAAATTATTATCCCAAAGACCATATCTTATTGAGCATTATGCCTGTAAATATGAGATATGCAGGGCCCAAAGAAGCGATTATGCATGCTATTGTCCGTAAGAATTATGGATGCACACATTTTATTGTGGGAAGAGACCATGCCGGAGTTGGAAATTATTACGGCACTTATGATGCACAAAAGATTTTTGACAATTTTAACCCTGAAGAGTTAAAAATTACACCTTTATTTTTTGACCACACCTTCTATTGTCGGGCATGTGGAAATATGGCATCAATCAAGACCTGTCCTCACGATACCAGTAATCATGTGGTATTAAGCGGGACAAAGGTTCGGGAAATGTTGAAGAAAGGAGAAATTCTGCCACAAGAGTTTACAAGAACAGAGGTCGCTTCTGTTCTAATGAAATGGGCACAGAATGGATAAATGGATTTTTTTGTACACCAAGATAAAATAAAAGAGGGACTTCATGAAAGTAGGGATTAATTTATTTGCTTCTGAAGAATTTGAGCCTGATGACCTCTTTTGTCGGTTTTTATACAAATCTCTTTCACATGCCCGACAATTGCAAGAGACAACAGAGTTTTTTATTTTTTTTAATAAAGAAGTTGGGTATGAAAAGTGGGCGGGCTGGTCTGTTATCACAGAAACAAGTAAACAAGAGGGGTTCTTTTCTTCTTTTTCAATTCGGGGTTCGGTATTGGACTCGCTTATTCGGAAATTTAAAATCGAGGTTGTAATTACACCTCTGGAAACAGCCCATTTTATTACATGTGTACCCTGTATTCCATTAATTGTTCATACAGAAAATTGGTATCGGGGGATATTGAAAGAAGACTTTTTCCGCAAGCGTGATGTAAAACGAATATTTCATGAAAGTCCATTATGGTTAACCGCATCTGAATATACGCGGCGAAGTTGTCTGGATGTATGGAAAATTCCTTTAAACAAAATTGTTGCTTTATCTGCAGGTGTAGAACCGACACTTGCTCAATCAGCACCCCCTTTGATAACTCCTCCTTATCTGGTTTCTGTTGTAGATGATGCTACTATTCATCATTTCCCAGAGACATTAGAGGTATTGCAATATTTCTGCAAAGAAATTCCTCACACGATCGTCCTTCTCGGGAAAAAACATGCTAAAGAACCAACAAACTGGGGGGATAATGTTTTTCGCATAGAGGAATGCCCAGANCGAACGCTATCGGGCTTATTTCAGCATGCAACTGCGTTTGTATATCCTGCACTTCATGATGGGAGTGCCTTACGCCCCATAGAAGCCATGCAAGCAGGAGCATGTGTTGTAACGCCTTTAACTCCTGTAATGGAAGAACGGTGTGGGGAGTTGCCGTTTTATTACCATGCAGAAAATCCATCCTCTTTGAATGCGGTTCTCCACCGTATTATAAATCTCCCTTCCAAAGAACGGAAAGAGCGGATACGATTGGGGAAATTGAGAGTTGTGGAATATACATGGGAACAAACAACATGGAAACTCATCACCGCTTTGAAGCGTATTTAATATCTTCATTTTTTGCATGAAATTTCGTAATTGGTTATGATAAATAAGTTGTAAATCAGATATATTGGTTGTCTGATAAATTGAACGGGTCGGATTTAATTAAAAATCAAAATATAAAGGGATTGGATTATGAGTTATGTAATTGGTATTGATGTAGGAACCAGTGGAACAAAGATTGTTGCTATTAACGAAGAGGGAAAAGTAGTTGCATCTGTTACAAAAACTTATGATTTGCATAGTCCCAAACCGGGCTGGGCGGAACAAAACCCACAGGATTGGAAGAAAGCCGTATTTGATGGACTTTCCGAAATCTGCCACAAAATTAATGGGCAGGAAGTTCGTGCCATTGGCTTAACAGGACAAATGCACGGTTCTGTTTTTTTAGATGAAAAGGGTGATGTTTTATATCCTGCGATTTTATGGTGTGATCAGCGAACGGCAAAACAATGTGAAAAGATTAATGAAATTGTTGGGGAGAAAAAACTTCTTGAAATGGTATCTAATCCTGCTTTGACAGGATTTACCGCACCCAAAATTTTGTGGTTAAGAGATGAAGTTCCTGAAGTATATAAAAAAGTAAAACATGTTCTATTGCCCAAGGATTACATTCGGTATGAACTTACCGGGGAATTTGCTTCGGATGTGGCGGATGCTTCGGGGACATTGCTTTTTAATGTAAATAAACGGTGCTGGCATGAGGAATTATTAAGTAAATTGGACATACCCGTAGCATGGTTACCAAAGGTTTATGAAGGGACAGAGGTCACAGGTAAAATTAAATCTTCTGTCGCAGAGCAACTTCATTTATCACCGGATGTAGTTGTTGTAGCAGGAGGAGGTGACCAGGCAGCAGGGGGAGTAGGTTGTGGTGTTGTTCGTTCGGGAATTGTTTCTGCTTCTCTCGGGACGAGCGGTGTTGTTTTTGCATTTGCGGAACATGTTCACACAGACCCGGAAGGACGGGTACATACTTTCTGCCATTCCGTTCCGGGTGCCTGGCATGTAATGGGTGTAATGTTAAGTGCAGGAGGTTCGCTCCAATGGTTCCGAAACAAACTTTGTAAGGAAGAAATGGAAAAATCGAAAGAAACGGGTATTGATGCTTATGAATATATAACAAGACCAGCGGAAAAAGTTCCCATAGGCTCGAATGGATTGATTTTTCTCCCCTACTTAAGCGGGGAACGCACTCCACATAAAGACCCGTATGCAAGAGGTGCTTTTATAGGGTTGTCTCTGATGCATGGGAAAGCAGAAATGGCAAGGGCTGTACTGGAAGGAGTTGCTTTTGGCATGCGGGATAGTGTTGAAATTATGAAGGGTATGGGGATTCCCATCAATGAGGTTCGTATATCAGGTGGAGGGGCACGAAGTAGTTTATGGAGACAAATAATGGCGGATATATGTAAAGTTCCTATGGTGGTTATAAATGTAGATGAAGGACCTGCCTTTGGTGCTGGTTTGTTAGCGAGTATTGCAGCGGGAATGTTTTCATCTCTTTCTGAAGCATGTGAAAGTATCATCAAAGAGTTAGACCGTGTAGAACCTAACCCACAAAACAGTGAGGAATATGAATTCTGGTATCAGGAATATAAGTCGGCATATTTATCCCTTGCTCCTGCTTTTAAAAGACTTGGGAAAAAGTTAGAGGGGTAATAAATCTGTTCACCGTGCTGTATGTTTCTATGAACTTACATTCTGCCGTAATTCTTGTAAGATTGTAGAAAGTCGTTCTGATGTTTTTTCGATATAGGTAAGAAATTTTTTTCCTTTTCCTTCACGAACCCCTATGCGGTATTCTATAAACTCGCCTGCTAACTTTAATACATCCTCTTTATATTTTTCTACGACGGTGCTTTTCCCTTCGCTCAACAAACGACACAATACACCATCACAGGCACATAAAATAGCCCCGACTTCAAAAAGTTTCCCCCGTACTTTATATATATCTTCTGTTGAGTATATGGTATTTGTTACTTGATTTTTTATTTCTACCATTTTTTGCAAGGTATTCATGGACTGTTTTTCTTTTAGTTCTTTTACCTTATCGGTTATTTTTTCTACAGATGATACATAAGGTTTAAGCAATTCTACATTAATAAAAATCTGCTGCTCGATATAATCGAAAATCCGTTGCATAATTATTTCCCCCCAACGCTGACATTCTTCAGGGGTAGCAATTAGTATGATTTGTCCCTGTCCGGGAAACATTTCTCGATGAAAAGACATCGGCAGTTCTTCCCATTGATAGGAGCGGACAAATTGAGTAGCATCGTAAGCACGGTACTGTTCGGGTAAAGCAGAACGAAAATTGACATTAGTTCCTGTTACTTCCGATGTGTCTTGATTCACAAGATAAAATAGCCAGAAATTTTCTCCCTTCATCCATGTATGTAACAAAATATCAACATTATCGGGACATCTGGAACGGGGATGTTTTCGTGATTGGATATCAGGTGAGAAATCTGGTGGGTTTGTAGGTTTTGCGGACATAACCAAAGAGGCAAGAGAATAAAATCGTCCTAACCTGCCTCCTAATTCTTCCCACACATCACTAAAAGTCAGGAAGGGTCCAGTTAAAGAACGCTGACATTCACCTCCTGACCACAGGGGTATATTATGGTATGTATAACTCAACCATCCACGAACACCGCTGGATATTGCCAGATTAATCATAAGTCGTATTTCTGGTGCAGAATTCCATATAGGGGCACCAGAGCCAAAAACGAAAGTAGGACCAATTGCCCACAAGTGTTGTCCATTAATAAATTTTATATGCGTTTTTAGGACATGTCCCAATTCCCATGGATTTTTTGATTTCCAATGACTTATCCCGGCAATCGAAGAAAATTGGCTATATAGAGGAAATGCATTGGCTTCTCTGGTAAGGTAAATGACAGGGTGCTTTTCATCTATTTGTTCTATTTTCTTTTTGATTTGTATATAAGCATCCACTTCAGCATCGGAGGGATTTTCTTTGATGACCCATCCGAATAGATTTTCTTCGGTAGCATATCTCTTAATTGAATGTTCTTTTTCTTTAATAAATGATGTTACCTTTGTAGGGTCAAGGAGTACATTTTCTTCTTCTAAAGAGATGATTAATTTTATGTTGTGTTTTCTGGAAGTCTCAAAGATAACTTCCTGGTCGCCCGGTAGAAAATCGTAAAATTTTTCCACAAAAGCAACATTATGGTAATGTAAAGACATATCTTCAAATAATAAATCCAGATAAGAAGCCAGGTCTATTTTTAGAAGATGGGACATATTTCTTGCTGTATTTGCATTAATATAGGCTCCTATAGGGAAAAAGTTATCTAATACAGGATAATGGATAGGTTTTTCATTACCTAATTGTAAAATATCCTTTTTATTAAGCAGACTTTTTTCTTTTTCGGTAGGCTCACGAAAACGGATACTGCGTATATACATTGTCTCTTTTGTTCTTGTAAAGGAATACAAGCGAAGGGCGAAGTTTTCCATCTTTCTGGGGAAACTATTAAAACACCATGCTCTTGCTACTGTAGTCCACTTAAAATCCATATCCAGAAATTCAAAAAATTGACCTGTTGTATAATGCCATGTCCACGCAGGAAGACACTTACCGTATTGCATACGATAGGATATTTCAACAATGGGGTGTCTATTTTGACTAATGGGAAAATGCGGAACGGAACTGGTTCGAGTGCTTAATGGAACCCAAAAACTGGGTTTTTCCATATCCTTTAAAAAATTTAATCTTCGCAGCCCGCTAAAATCACCTGTCCATCTTAAGACTTTTTCCCCGTCTATTTCTTCTATCATTCTTTTAGCAGGAATACCTTTCCATTCCTCTTCTCCCGGGTCATCCTCCAAAGACCATTTCATTAAATCTTCTGCATAAAATGTAATACTGGAACATTTCTCCCGTTCTTCTAAGGTTGGTGGTTCTTTGATTTTGTTTAAAAGCCCTTTATAGATGTAGTATTCGTTTTGCATATTCATTTTGCTTCTATAGTCCGTTTTTTCTGTGACCGTCGCATAAAGAATTCATCGGCACAAACACCTGCCAGGATAGCGCCACCAATAACGACATATTCTAATTCACTGCGGATACCTAAAATATTGACGAGATTGCGTAGAACCATAATAAGAGCAATACCTAAGATAACCCCGATTACATTTCCTGTTCCACCACGGAGACTACATCCTCCTAAAACGGCGCCTGCAACTGCATATAATTCGTAAAAACTACCAAAATCAGAGGGCTGGACGGAATTTACCTTAAAAGCAAATAAAAGTCCTCCAATACCTGCAATGAGACTGCAAATAACATACGCTAATAATTTTAATCGATGTGTCTGAATGCCGCTAAAGCGAGCCGATTCCTCGTTAGCACCTAAAGCAAAAAGATGCCTGCCCATAGGTGAAAGGTGTAAAAAAAGTCCCACAATAATGGTAAAAAGAATCATAATTACCAGAGGAGCAGCGATTAAATCCATGAGTAAAGCAAGTGTAGAGGAAGGAGCACCTGCAGAAGGTTGAAGCGAAGGGAACCAATCTAAAAGTGTTCCTTTTCCCAGCCATTTCCAATTAGGCAAAGCATTTCCAAATCCCTGAGTTGTATCCCCGGCAAAGAAACGGGCAAAACTTCGGTATGCAAACAACCCACAGAGGGTAACAACAAAAGGCTGAATATTAAAGTAAGAAATGAGCGTTCCATGCCATATACCAATCAGGACAGAAATGCATAAGGCAAAGGGAAAAATCAGGAATGGAGACCAGCCCTGTCCTTTATCAATAAGGATACAGGAAATAACGGAAACCAAACACACAACACTCCCGATGGATAGGTCTATCCCACCCGTAATAATAACTATAGATTGAGCCAGTGCTAATATCCCGAACAATCCTATCCATGGTAATAAATTTTTAAAGTTTGTAAGAGATAAAAAATTACTGGAAAAAGAAATTCCTAAATCTTTACTATGACGATACCACTGAAACCATTCCCATGAATATGCCAATATACATAAGACAATAATAAGACCGACTAAACCTAATGCTTTTCTCATTCCTTTTAATCCCGAATTATATTTACGATTTACCTAAAATCTGTTTTAGTTCGGACCAGAACGAATCTACATTTTCTTTGGTCACGGATAAGGTTGGAATAAAAATTTGTTTACTTTCCGGTATACTGGATGTATTTCCTTCTGCCAGTTCTTTCAAAATACGGACAGATTGGTATCCGAATTCAAAGGGCCTTTGCACAACGGTCCCGTAGATATGTCCATCTTTTACGCCTTGTAGTGTTTCATCTTCTTCATCAAAGCAAACAATTTTAACCTGCCCTAATTTGCCTGAATCACGAACGCCATTCAAAATGGCGGGACCATTATAACTCCATAGACCGACAAAACACGCAACATCGGGATAACGCACTAAAGCGTCCTGAACATTAGCAATTGCTTTGGCTCGGTCTGTTTCGTCTGTGCGTATGTCTATAATCTGTTGCCCTGTAGATTCAATTTGTTTTTTTAAACCTTCCAATCGGTCTCGTGCATTCTGTGCATCTAATGTGCCTACACAAATAATAATTTTGGAGCCCGGCGGAGTACATGCCTGTATAAGTTTTCCCGCTTCAACTCCTGCATCAAAATTGTTCGTTCCAATATAACATTTCCTTAAACTATTTGGTGCATCGCTATCTTGGGTTATAAGGTTCGTTTTCTTTGCCGCTTCATTTAGCATCTCTGTTTGATTTTCAGGGTCTTTGGGGCTAATGGCAATACCTGCAACGCCTAATGTAATCAGGTCTTGCAGTATTTGTTGCTGTTGTTCTGCGGTACCGGCGGAAGGAATTCTGAAAATCACATCTACACCGAAATCCTGTGAGGCTTTTTTCGTACCTGCTTCTGCAATCTTCCAGAAATCTGATGCATTATTGGTAATAAAAGCCACTTTAATCTTCTTAGCAGAAGGGGATGCAGGTTGTTCTTTCTGAGAAGTGGTGGAAGGAGGATTCGAGGGTCCTTGTGGTTTGCTTTCACAACCCAAAACAAGGATAAGGATTAGGACAAGGGATAGCACAGAAACAAAATTTAGTAAAGAACGGCACATATTTTTTCCTCCTTCAATATTTATTTTATATTTCAAACTTATAGTTTATCGTATTTGTAACCTAAATATTCAACCCTAATTATATGATGAAATCTTTTTTTAATGCATGGGACACAATTTCTTTTGCACGGGAGAGAGATTTCCAATAGAAAATCGCCTTTAATATTTGTTTCTCGTCTTCAAATAAATCACCATTGGATTGAAATAGTTCCATACGCTTCTGAAAAGCATGATACAGGGTAATAGAAGCGGCTACGGATATATTGAAACTTTGGGTAAATCCATACATCGGGATAATAATATTTTCATCTGCCTGATGGATAATTTCTTTTGAAACTCCTTCGTGCTCATTTCCAAAGATAATAGCCGTTGGAATTGAAAAGTCCACCTCGTTAATTGTCTTTGGGGAATCTAATGAAGTAACACAAATTTTATATCCTTTTTCTTTCAAAAAAAAGACACAGTCTAATGGATTTTTCCAGCGAAAAATATCGAGCCATTTTTCGGCACCCTGAGCAACCCGATTTGCCTCACGATATTTGGCGCTGGTTTCGATGATATGCACTGCTTGAAAGCCAAAAGATTCCGAAGTCCGCAGGACAGCATTCATATTACCGATGTCATACAATCCATCTAAAACAGGTAAAATGGTATAAGTTCTATTTTGTAATACATCATCAATTCTATCTATTCGTTCAGGTGTTAGCCATGGTTCTAATGCCTGAATAATCTGTTCGGATAGGCAGGAGATTCCACCTAAATTCAAAGGTTCTCTGTAAGGGAAATAGGGATGAAACATACTCTTTCTATTTATTATCGAGGTTTGATAAAATGTCTGTCTTTGTCATACGATTTCCATAACTGATATTATATCTAATAAATGCGAGATTTTACCTTTTTACAAAAGATAAGGCTATGGGTGTCATTATTGCTTTCGCCAATCAAAAAGGCGGTGTAGGAAAAACAACAAGTGCTGTAAATATATCTGCTTGCCTTGGTAATGAAGGTTATAAGACGCTTCTTATTGACCTTGACCCTCAAGGCAATGCGACACAGGGACTTGGTTTTAACAAACATACATTAGAACATACAACTTATTCTGCTTTACTTTTGGATTTACCCATACAGGATGCCATAAGAAATACAGAATACAAAAATGTATATCTAATTCCTTCTAATAGTTCATTAGCAGGAGCAGAAGTGGAATTAATTGAGATGGATAATAGGGAATATAAATTAAGAACGACTATATCGCCCATAATCTCCAACTTTGATTATATTATTATAGATTGTCCACCTGCCTTAGGTTTATTGACCATTAATGGACTGGTATCTGCTCAAAAAGTAATTGTTCCGTTGCAATGTGAGTATTATGCATTAGAAGGATTGGGGGAATTATTGCAAACGGTAAAACGAATTCGAGAGAATTTTAATCCCAATCTGGAAATTTCGGGAATATTGCTAACTATGTTTCAGCATACAAATCTTTCACGGCAGGTTGTCAGTGAAGTGCAACAATATTTAGGAAATAAGGTTTTCCAGACGATAGTCCCAAGAAATGTGACTTTAAGTGAAGCACCCAGTTTTGGGAAACCTGTAATCTATTATGATGGAAAATCTCTCGGTGCTCAGGCATATATTGCGTTAACAAAGGAGATAATATCCCGTGAATCCCAATAAGAAGAAAGCATTAGGAAAAGGTCTGGATGCAATATTAGGTCCGATACGAACAGAGGAAACGACAGAAGGGGCATCTGCCACCCCACAAGAGAAAATATCCGAAAAACAAATACTTCTATTAAATCCTACAGAGGTTACACCCAGTAAGGTTCAGACACGGAAAACTTTTAATGAGGAGTCCTTACAGAAATTAGCCGATTCCATAAAGCAGCATGGATTGCAGGAACCTGTAATTGTCCGCAAGATAGGAGATAAGTATGAGTTGGTCTGTGGCGAACGAAGATTGCGGGCATGTATTTTGGCTGGACTGAAAGAAATTCCGGCAATATGTCGTAATATATCCGATGATGAATCCATTTTATTAGGATTGATTGAAAATATACAGCGGGAAGATTTAAATCCTATTGAAGAAGCAGAAGCCTATCAATCCATTTTGAACCGATTTAACTGGTCCCAAGAACAGTTATCAGAAACAATAGGTAAAGACCGCTCTACAATATCCAATGCATTAAGACTTCTTTCTCTCCCGGTAGCAGTGCAAAATATGGTTGTTGAGGGGACATTGACGATGGGACATGCGCGGGCATTATTAGGTCTGCCTAATTCGGAATTTATAGTTCAAATTGCACAACAAGTTGTAGAACGGGGACTATCCGTTCGTCAGACAGAACAATGGGTAGCCCGATTAAAGGAAGATACCAAAAAGAAACCTCTTACATCTAAAAAGACTAAAAATATACAGATTGTAGAAATCGAACAGCAATTATGCCGACGATTAGGAACCAAAGTTAATATTAAACATAGAAATTCTGGAAAAGGGAAAATTGAAGTTTCTTATTTTAATAATGATGAATTTTCAAGAATATTAAAAGTTTTAGGAATTAATCTGGAATAATAGTGAGCAAAAAGGATTGTTTATGATAGATATCAAACTTATTCGTTCTGACCCGAGCAAGGTTAGAGAATCCTTAGATAAACGAGGTAAAGAAATTCGATTGGAAGAACTCTTGGAAATAGACCGCATTCGCAGGGAAAAGTTATACCAATGCGAACAATTGCGGGCAGAGCAAAATCGGACAGGTGAAACTATTGCTCAGAAAAAGAGACAAAAAGAAAATGTGGATGATTTGTTAAATTCCATGAGCCAAATTAAACAGAATATTGCTCAATTAGAAGAAGAATTAAAATCGTATGACGAGCAACTGGAACAGATATTATTAACACTCCCGAACTTACCCCATGAAAGTATCCCAGTTGGAAAAGATTCTTCGGATAATCGCATAGAACGAAAATGGGGAGAACCCAAAAAATTTGATTTTGAACCGTGGGATCATGTTCAATTGGGAGAATATCTGAAAATATTCGACTTTGACCGTGCCGTAAAAATTGCGAAGACAAGATTTGCTCTTTCGACAGGTGCCGGGGCATTGTTGGAAAGGGCATTAATCAATTTTATGTTAGATGTGCATACTTTCCAACATGGCTATAAGGAAGTTTTGCCACCGTTTCTCGTAAATTCTGCGACGATGCAAGGAACAGGACAATTACCTAAATTTGCAGAGGATTTATTCCATATAGAAAATTTTGATTTATGGTTAATTCCGACGGCGGAAGTTCCTGTAACAAATATCCATCGTGATGAAATACTATCTGATGAAATGCTCCCTATAAAATATGTGGCTTATACTCCATGTTTCCGTAGTGAAGCGGGTTCGTATGGAAAAGATACGCGGGGTATGATTCGACAGCACCAGTTCAACAAAGTAGAACTTGTGAAATTTACGCGTCCTGAAGAATCGTGGGACGAATTGGAAAAATTAACAAAGGATGCAGAACATATCTTGCAGTTGTTAGGTCTCCCCTATCAAGTAGTAACTCTGTGCACGGGAGATTTAGGTTTCTCTGCTTCCAAAACTTATGACCTGGAAGTATGGCTACCGGGACAAAATTGTTACCGTGAAATTAGTTCCTGTTCGAATTTCACCGATTTTCAGGCACGAAGAGCCAATATTCGTTTTAAGCGAGACAAAAAGCCAGAATTTGTGCATACCCTCAATGGTTCGGGTCTTGCCGTCGGACGAACTGCGGTTGCCATTCTGGAAAATTATCAACAACCAGACCACTCTGTTGTCGTTCCCGAAGTTTTAAGACCTTATATGCATGGTTTAGAAAGGATTGAACCATAACTATGAATGAACTTATTGAAAAATCTGCAGAGTTAATTGCTAATTCCAAAAATGTAGTAGCCGTAACAGGTGCAGGAATTTCTGTTGAAAGTGGAATTCCGGATTTTCGAAGTGAAGGTGGGCTCTGGTCTCGTTTTCCACCGGAGGAATATGCTACATACGAAGCATTTCTGGATAATCCGGATAAGGTATGGGAGTTGTTCTACGAAATTGGAGATACGCTTGCAAAAGCAAAACCAAATCCTGCTCATATTGCCCTTGCACGGTTAGAGGAATTAGGTCATCTGGTAGCAGTAATTACACAAAATATTGATAATTTACACTATTCCGCAGGAAGCAAAACAGTAGTTGAATATCATGGTAATGCTCAAATGCTCTCCTGCACAGCCTGTTGGCGAAAAAGACCGATGAGTCTATCTCATCGGAATCATGGGGCACCTCGTTGTGAGTGCGGGGGATATATGAAGCCTGATGTGGTTCTATTTGGCGAACCTATTCCTTCTCAGGCATTATTTATGGGCGAAACATTAGCCAAAAGTTGTGAAATTATGTTAGTTGTCGGGACATCGGCTCAGGTTTATCCTGCGGCATCTCTCCCCTATACTGCAAAACAATGGGGTGCAGTGATTATTGAGTTTAATTTGCAAAGAACACCATTTACGGAGTCAGTAACGGACATATTTATTGAAGGGCCTGTTGGTAAAACTCTACCAGAAATTTTAAAACGGGTAGAGGAAATAGATAAACAAAAACAAGTAGACAACACCAAATAATTGTGCTATAATCAATAAATAAATTTAACTCCAAATATAAGGAGTAAAAGAGTATGGCAATTTACGAATATCATGCCATACGGGCAGAAGGTGATTTTGAAAAATCATTTATTGGCGGAGTTGTTATTGCTAAAAATCGTCAGGAAGCGAAGGTAAAACTGCGTCAGAAAGGATTGAAAGCCACAATGCTCCGCAGAGCCCGTGGAATTATGGCTGTATTGAAATGGTTTGACGCGGACATACGATAACATTGCAAATATACCCCCTTTCTCTTTACCTTTATACATGTCCGAAGGAATATGTTTTATTTCCCCTATTTAACCAAATATTAAAACGATACCATTCGTCATGTATCGTGTTTTTTATATTAATTTTCTTTATATTTTATTGTTTGGGATATGTATCGGGGACGACAACAACACGAGTGCTAAACACATAATCTAAATCTTTAAGTTCTGGCACATAAGGTTCCGGACCGGGGAATCGAATTTGAATAAAGAATGCTGTCCATCCCTGTTCGGGCACTTCAACAGTACCGACATACGGGATAATTTCATTTTCTCCAAACTCACAAATACATGGGGGTTCTTCTTCGCCTTCTCCTTCTGCTGAGATATAAGATTTGGTACTATCTGCAATATTCGTTTTCAGTATTTGAATGGAGGTATTTTGTTGATTTATCGGCATTGTATTGTCTTTGCCTATGGTGAAATTAGCCATAGTATCAACAATAGATGCAACGGTCAGAGAGTTATAGTCGTTATTTTCAGATGGGAGCGAAATTGTCTGATTGGACGGTGTATATTTTGCCATCCAATTTTTATCTTCAGATATAGTGGAGTTCGCCACACTTATAGATTTTATTTTTGCACCATCTAAATCTACGGCATAGAAAGATTCTTTGTTGGCATATAACAAATCAATCTCTGAATTATTCATTTCAGTTCCTGTTATAGGAATGGATGTGTTTAACCAATCCATAACAAATTGTATTTTGTTGATACTATTTGCCAATGGTTCTGTTGCATTATTAACAATAGAGATTGATTCTCCTGTGGCTTTTATAACTATGTTCATAGCAAGTAACCCTATGGGGTCTATAGTTATAAACGCTTCTTGATTATCCGATTTCCATAGAGTTAATAGTAATGTGCTATTTTCTTTGCCGTTATTTACTGAAACAATGGATGTTTTATCCATTCCATTGTTTATAGTCCCAGATTTCCACCATGAAATATGAGCCTTTAACAATTGTTCGTATTGGAGACCAGAGCCATCGGCGATACCTTGTGTAATCTCAGTCCAAATAGAAGGCATATCCTTTTTCAACTGGACAGCCAACTGTTCATCTTCAGATGTAAAAGCAGCATAGTTTTCATTCTGAACAAATTTGATGATTTCGTCTTTGAGCAAGGAACCGTATTGGTATCCCATTTGATAGGGAGCACCTTCTAAATAAAGCACCTTTTGATTATCGGCATCCTGAATCTTACCGAGGATGGACTTTGCCTCATTCATTGTCTCAAAGTTTGAAACATACGATTTTTCATTGTTGGTAGTAGTATCAATAATTGCTTCTGCGTCAAAGCCGGGATCTCCCCCACATTCTTCGCAGAATGGTTTCAATTTACTACTTGACCATCCCAGACCTATTGTACTTAAACGAAAATCTCTTGTGTTCTTATTTGTTGCCTGCCATAACAAAACCTCTTTGGGTTTGGTAATTGTATCCAAACGAATGCGGAAAGCCCTTTTCTTTATATTTGTTTCCGTAGTATCCTGTTCAACCCACCAGACAAATTTAGGTTTTTCTCGATTATTAATTACGGAAAGGTAGAAGGCTAATAATGCTCTATATGAATTTTCATCTAAGTCAAGAGCGTTGGAAGATACCAATCCATGGTCTGTATTCGGTGCATAATATAAGTATGCATTATCAGGATATACAACACCATTCGTAAGGGTAATGTTAGGTTTTAACATATTAAAATAAAATTTTGCGGAATCAGGTAGGAAGAATTGGTCCCCGGTTGAATTCAACATAAACTTGGGCATGGTCAAAGAGTCAAGATAATTAATGGGGTCAACAATTTTCCACAAAGAATTGCCTTCTGGTGTCCCTAATCGGTCAAAGATACCAAACGACACATAATCAATCAAAGCAGGTGAAAACCTTTCACCGTATGAATAATAATGATGCTCAATCTGATAGGGCATGTTTAACACATCTATTACGATAGGCATTGCAGCACAAACTCGTGGGTCAACCGCAGAGGTTAACCAGGTAGTCCAACCGCGTTTGGATGCACCTGTTACTACAAAATTATTAATTTCATATCGGCGTCCCGGTTTTTCTTCTTTTGTAAATTTCTGGACTGTATCCATAGCACGAACTGCAGAACGGACCATAGGTAAAAGCACAGGCCAGGTAATATCTGCTTCCCTTGCCTTATATCCATCCATATACTTATCGTAACTGTATGCTATAATCCCATCTTCAACTCTCTTTTTGGTTTCGTCAATAAATTGTAAGGGTTGATTGGGAACCGCTTTCAGGAGAACGGCTATTGTTCCAGTAGCAGATACAAAAGGCAGGACCATTTCTGCTTGGTCTGTAATATCAGGTTCACTGCCCGTAGAACCACCCGTAATCAGCAATATTGCTTTGTCATGCAATACAATAGAGGGTTCTATAATGGTAAGATAATGCTTCCAGGGCTGAGCGTTGTATAATTCTTGAGACCCTCTCCACATGCCGGATGTCATTTCCAGCAGGTATGAAGAGATACCAAAAGCAGGGAATGAAGCGGTTCGTAATAATTCATAATCATAATAGGGGTCACAAATCTGAACAAATTTTTTCAGTATTTGATTTTCAGGCACAGAACTGGGAGCTTTGGTTTGTAAAGCAACATTGATAGGACTGACCGTCGTCAAACTGACATTACTTACTAACAAATATAAATAATCAAAACATTCGTCTTCTGTAGGCACGAATCTTTGCATATTTATTGTGTCAAGCACTCCATCACCGTTCGTATCTTCTCCATTCTCATCTAAAGTAAAAACTTTTTTTCTCAACGGATGATAGACGGCGAATTTCAGACTGTAGCCATTATCATCTGCAGTCCATTCGGTTGGATTGAACACAACCTGTGCTGTATCAGCAAGAGGATTTATATTTATCTTTATGGCACGAGATGAAAATGGTAGTACGGATGCCAGTTCAGGAATGGTTGACGCATTAATAGTTACTTTGTCTGTTGGAGCAGGGTTTTCCCGAGAAGGGACACCGACTGAATTAAAGCGTTCTTCATTAAATACAAAGGGTTTGTTCTTATTATCAGAATTACGCAATACGGTTTCTTCAAATTTTTCTGCAGACCTACCGCGAACATAATACCAATACAAATCCGATAATCTTTCTTCTTCATCTGTCGCGGCATGAATTACAGCGTCCAAAGTGGCATAAGTAAGTGTAGTTGCTAATTCATAATTTAATACTTGTTGAGGTTTGATACTTTCTTTGAACACTTTTTCCAATTCTTGAAGAAAACCACCATAAGGGTCACCTGACGCGCCAATTAAAGCTATAATCGGGATATCTGTAAGTTTTCGTTCGAGATATACCCAAAACTCATGTCCCGCATTATAATAATTTTTCGTTTTCATCGAAACGGGCTGGAAAAGAGCCTGTGATAAATCAAGATATTCATTTTTTTCAAAAGAACGAGCCCATGTCTGGGCAGTATCGGCTTTTGTTGATTTTGTTTCAATCTCTTCAACAATACGGTCTGCTCGTTGCCCTAAATAAATAGCAATAGATTCGCGAATTCCTTTAAAGTATGAAACCATTTGCGGTTTTCCATATATATCAATATTTGACGGGTCCGGAATTGTGAGGTCAGGGAATTGATAGTTATCAAAACAAGAATAGAAAAGATACTGTGCAAAAATGTTATAAGGTGTAAATTTTTGTTTTATATCTGTGTTGGTTGTATCATTCAGAGCAGTTAATGCATTATGAATAGATACCATTAAAAGTTGTTTCGGGTCAACAACAATATTCCCAAATCTACGGTTTGCAATTGCAAGCTGATTAAAATCCTCATATTCTGATGTATAGTTGGAGTTCATATTAAAGAAAACAATACCATAGGCTCCGTCATGGTCTACTAAGATGGGATTTCTCATTCCCGATGCAAGATACTCGACATAAACTCCTGCTATTTTACCGCCAAGTTTTGTCAGACTATCGGATATTACCGCATCTGAAAAGTTTTCATTATAAAAGGAATTAGGATTTTCCATGCTTCCTTTTTCTAAGGCAACCAGTTGTTTAATTACAGGCATTGAACCAAAAATACGCCATTTAAGATTCCATGGATAACTTAATTTTGCATCTTCAGGTACTGTTATAGGGACATCAATAATTGATGCAGTTGGGAAAAATCCCACAACATAGGTCGCCTGATAAGGTAACCCTGTGATTTGAGCAATAGCATAATTCGCTCGTTTTTCCCCTAAAATAGGGACTATTGAACCGTTATCTAAAAGAGCCAGAATTAAATACCGATTTGAGGGACGGTCGGTTCTACTTTCTTCACCGGGGAACAAAGGAATTTCTAATGTCGTGGAGACGATTTTGTTATCGCTACTTTTTGCAAAAAGATTTTCTGTTTTTGCATTGTGGGCAATACGATAGAAAGAAGATACCAATTCCATCGGTTCTGTAAAACTAAATTGTTTGGTTTCTTTCGTTTCGTAAATGCTGAAGGTGGTTTTTCCAGAAAGAGCACCTTTAGGAACTCTGATATTTACGCCATAACCGGAAGCAACACCATTATATACAGTCTGATTAGGGTCAATGACGGAGAAGGTTGTACCCGGATTTACTCGAATATAGTTAACTTCTTTTCGTTCTGTAAGACCTCTACCTGTAGAGATAATTAATCGCACTGTATATAGACTGGGGTTATTGCCATCTTTCGGATTGTGATAATAAGTTTTTCTTGGATTGGGCAGGTTACTGGTTTCCCCATCTCCAAAATCCCAATACCATGATACTATGGGAGAGTCTTCCGATACCGAAAGGTCATTAAATTGGACTATTAAAGGTTCATTTCCTTCTTTGGGTGAGGCAGAAAATTGTGCAATCGGTTCTTTATTGGCAGGTGGTTTTTTACAACTCACCCCTCCTATAACAAGTGCCAAAAGTAAAAATACTACCACGGGATATAAGATATTTTTTCTTTCCATAAACTTAAATCCTATCTTCTTTAATTGCATAAAACACAGTTATTGAATTGTGAATATGAAAAGTTCTATTAAAACTATTTTTTTTGTTTTTTGTCAAGTTTTTTCAACAATATTTTTATTTTATAACATACTAAAATAGTATAATTTTTTAATGTCTTTTGTCAACATTTTTCCTAATAAAAATGTCTCATTTCCTTATATTTTTGGGATTCTTGTTGTTTTAGACACAAACCTCCTAATGTAAAACTATAATATAAAATTGTTATAATTTATACATTCATCGGTTCTTTTCTCATATTATACTATAATCGGTCTTTAACAATTCTTTTTTGTTTTATTAAAGGATAAGTAGTTATGGCATTTAAAACTTTATTTGAAGAACTTCAATGGCGTGGAATGATACACCAGACAACACATCCGGAACTTGCAGAAAAACTACATCAAGAAAAGTTTACATTGTATTGCGGTTTTGACCCTACATCCGATAGTTTACATATTGGTAGTTTATTACCAATTATGGGCTTGGTTCATTTTCAAAGATGGGGACATAAGCCTATTGTTCTTGTAGGTGGAGGAACTGGGCTTATAGGTGACCCGAGTGGTAAAAAGGATGAACGGCAACTTCAAAGTAAAGAGGATATCGAGAAGAACGCTCAGGGGATAAAAAAACAACTTTCCCACTTTATCTCTTTTGAGGGAGATAGCCCGGCTATCATGGTTAATAATGCGGATTGGCTTTGTGAATTATATCTATTGGACTTTTTAAGGGATATCGGAAAACATTTTAGTGTGAATGTTATGCTAACAAAAGATGCTATACGGCAGAGATTGGAAGACCGTGAACATGGAATTTCTTATACAGAGTTTACATATTGTCTCTTACAATCTTATGACTATCTGCATTTGTGCAAGAATTTTGATTGCCGACTTCAAATAGGTGGGTCTGACCAATGGGGCAATATTGTTTCTGGTATGGAATTAACTCGCCGATTGTTAGGAAAAGAGACCTATGGATTAACGCTCCCTCTGGTTACAAAAGCAGATGGCACAAAATTTGGGAAAACGGAGTCTGGGAATATCTGGCTTGATGCAAATAAAACAACCCCCTATCGCTTTTATCAATTCTGGATTAATCAGGCAGATGCAGATACTCCCAAATATTTGCGTTATTTCACACTACTATCTGCAGAAGAAATAGAGGAATTAGAAAGACAGATTCAAACAGAACCCCACAAAAGGGCGGGACAAAAGGCGTTAGCAAGGGAAATAACAAGAATGGTGCATGGGGAAACTGCTCTCCAGAGTGCTATTCGTGCCAGTGAAGCAATGTTCGGAGGAGATTTGCACCAATTAGAACTTTCAGTACTGGAAGATGTTTTCAGTGATGTTCCTCATGCAGAAGCTCCAATAAATTATATTACAGAAAATCAGTTTCTATTGGATTTACTGATAAATACAGGGATATTGGAAAGCAAAGGAGAAGGGAAACGACTTATTAAAAATGGAGGTTTATATATAAATAACGAACGAGTAACAGAAGATACCTTACGATTAAATGAAAACTATCTTCTTGGTGGTTCATTATTGGTTATCCGTCTTGGGAAAAAAGATTATAGATTAATACAATTTTTAAAATAGATAAATCTCATGTCAGCAAATCAAACAGAGGCTTTTATCGTCCATTTATACGATTATAGTGAAACAAGCCGAATTATCCAATTTCTAACGGCACATAGAGGGAAAATGTCTTGTATAGCCAAAGGGGTTCGCCGAAAAAATAATCCCTGGAGTTTTTCTTTAGACCGATTAAATCGAGTTGAGATTTTTTACACATGGAAATCTACCCGCGAGGTGCAAACTTTAACAGAGGTTAATTTGATTGATAGTTACCCCGAATTAAAAAGGGACATAAAAAAGCAGGTTCTCGCAAGTCTTATTTTAGAAACAGCCTTTTCCATGACAGAAACGGAACAGAAAGTTTTGAAAACTTACACACAAGTTTGTAAAGCATTTGAACACATCAGCAATTCGACTATAACTGGTGAACATGCTGTTTTTCTTACTTGCTGGCACTTATGGCAGATATTAATCCATAATGGGATTGAACCTCAATTACATATATGTGTTCGATGTGGAAAGCCAATAAAAGAGGTGCTACATTTTTCATTACAAGGGGGTGTCGTGTGTGATAATTGCAAATCCGATAAAACATTAAATAGTGAAGAGGTCCGTGGTTTGCAATTATTACAATATCTTGAAGACCCGTTGAATATCCCTTATGAAAACAAGGCATTTCTGTCTTTGTTCGAGAAGAAAATTCTACCTTTTATATGCTCTTTTATAACATTTCATCTTAGACATCCTTTAAAGTCGTATAATGTGTTTCAAGAACTGAATCATGATCATATATCTATTCAAGGAGTTAACCATGAAAAACAAAACTAACCTACTATTTTTTGTATTACCTTTAATACTTCTATTGCTTAACACCGCCTGCTACTCCATTATATTTGGGGATAGAGATTTTAGCATGAAAAAAGGTGTTTTATATCGTGGGAAAGAAACCTATATTCTCCAGTGTTTTTATGCGCCTGATACCGCCAGACAAGGTACTGAATTAAAAACAATGATACCGTTGTTAGCCAGTATTGGAGAGGTTGGAGGGAATAGCCTTGCTATGGACTTACTTCGAGACCCCAATTCTACCTCTGTAGACACTCAGGATTTGGAAACAATCAAAACTTATGCGAACCGCGCTAAAGACCAATATATGACTGTTATTTTGAGAATTGCTCCGAATTCGCAACCTAATAAGAAGAACCCCTTGTTAAATATAATCAAACAGAATTTTAAGGGACTATTAACTATTGTCTATTGGACGGACGGACCTTATGCAGACGAATGGACAAAAGCAATGAAGAAGATTAATAAATATTGGGTCATTGTTTCTAAACAGAATGCAGATTTAATCCTTACCGAAGATATATCGCAAACAAAATTACCCAAAGAAAAAGTCATATTTTCTGTTGCTCCCGAAGAACAAATCGGAAAAGTTCACTTCTTATTGCCCTACACCAAGGAAAACCTCAATCGTATAGAAGAGAGTTATGCAAAATACACACCCTGCACAAATCTGGATACAAATTCTGCACTATCCTTATTAAGTGAACAAGAACGACAGGAAGGTTTTGTTCCTTTATTTGATGGGAAAACAATGAATGGATGGTGGTATTTAGGGGATAATCATGATTGTTTTGCAGTTAATCCTGAAGGGTTTATTGAATGGAAAAGTAAGGGGGGTAAGGCACTAATGTCCTGTGAACGATATGATAATTTCATTTTACGATTGGAATGGATGATAGAGAAAGGAGGCAATACGGGTGTATGGGTTAGGGCTCCACGCGGGAGTAGAGCGTCTAAAATTGGGTTTGAAGTGCAAATATTAGGTGATAGCGATACAACCTCATTAACCGATGATACGACGGGTGCTATATACAAAGTAGTTCCGCCGAAAGTAAAAGCAATGAAACCTGAAGGGCAGTGGAACGACCTTGAAATTATTTGTAATGGACCGTATGTTAAAGTAACCTTGAATGGACAGGTGGTGCAGGACATTAATTTTGATGAAATTGAAGAGTTAAAATATCGTCTACGGAAAGGATTTATCGGATTGACTGACCACGGAAATTATTGCAGGTTTAGAAATATCCGAATAAAACCTCTATGATAGGAGAATACCAATGAAAAGTTTTTTTCTCTTTTCAAAATATATGTTTGCACAATTTATCCTATTGATATTCATTTTTACTCATACGGCTTGTGCAGTAGAACCGATAATCAATAGTGAGACTCAGTTAGAACACGGGGTTGAGGTGGTTTCCGTTAAAGGGGATTGGAACTATCAAATTATTACAGTCCGTGTTCCATATATCGGAATTGAAGGCGATAACAAAACGGGATTGGCAAGGGTTGTTGTTCCTGTTCGCAAATTAAAAGAAAATAATAAACTACCGGCATTTTGTCATGTGCATTATGAAAAGGATATAGGCGGGGCAAAAAAATGGGCACAAAATGGCTGGATTGTTTCAACCGCGGTTTATACTCCCGCAGATGGAGAATCGCCCATAGACGCTGCTTTAGGCAATGGCTATAATTTAGCACGGGCTATTATTCAATGGATAAAACGGATACCCATTGTTGACAAAACTCATATTCTCATTGATGGCGGTAGTCAGGGAGGATATATGGCTCTGGCAATGAGTGCCGATTTATTCCCGGTAATTGCCACTCATGCAGATGTGCCTGTAGTAAATTGGGCATATAATTTTGCCTATTTTGAGGCAAATAGAGAAATCGCAGGATTTGGGAAGCCCATAGACCAATCTCCAATGCCTGTGCTTGCAAGTGTTATTGTTCTGGCGGATATGTGTTATAAATACTTTCCCAAAGATTTAAACCACGAATGCTGGCATTATCTAAGTCCGATTTCTTACTTAAATTTAATAACAAATCCAGTAATGATAACCTGTGCTACGGGTGATATGCTCGTCCCTATAGAGCAAATGACACAAAAATATGTAAGGGAATACGATACTCAGCAGTTCCCTGAAGGATTTACACGGGACTTTAAAAACCTTCCTTTTTGCCCACTTAGTAAAAAGGTGTTCGAGGAACTTATTCCCGAAGACAATTACGAAATATTCTTGCTTCAGCCGCAAAAGAATAGTTTTGAGATTACTCGCGAGATGTTAAACAATAACAAATTAAAGCCCAAAACCCGTCCTGAAACAGCCGATAAGCCATGGAGCAAAACCAAGCAGTGGTCTCTCGTATATCTCGATGAAGGAGGTCCTTCCCCTGTGGCAGGACATAACAAATTGGAATGGGCTTTGTCACCCGATAGTTTTACAGAATATTACAAATCCGCTCCTTTACCTCTATCTGTACTAACTGTTGAGAAACTGGAACATTTACTCCGAAGATATAATGGTGAAATGGATAGACAAATTTTACTAAATAATGGCAATCCTGCACAGAGATTAAATTATACCCAACTGGAACAATTAGATGTGTTAATTTCGCTATCTGAATATGCTCGTATTAGTGAGGAGCATAAGAAACATTTAGAGGAAACTTACGAACAATCCTCTATTAAACCTTTTGGAACTTCAATTAATGAATACCTTTTGAAAAAAGCACCTCTGTAATTTGTTATAGTAAAAGATTTTTCGATATTATTTTTATCTATAGAATTCACCAAAAAAATAAATGTCAAAAAACCGGTGGAGGAGAAAATAATGCAAACTTCATTGATTATTGAATCCAATGGACGCGGAAAAAGTGAATTAGATCGTTTACTGGAACAAGGCTGGACCGTGGTATCTATTACGCCCAATCACGGGAAAAGTTATAATGATTTTTTGATTATATTAGAGAAAAACGACGATTCTGAATCGGATAAAAAAGAAGATTGATTTCTTTTAGTAATTATCTTTTATACAACCTGTTTTACAAAGAAAATCATACCGATTACAATACACCAGATTATTACAAAGCCAATCATCCCCTGTAAGGAAGGATAGGGTATTTCTATATTTTTGAAAGGTAAAAGTTTTTTATGTTCACCAGGTTCGACCCCTTCAGGAAGGGTAAAAGGAGCAATATGTGTTTCCCCTTTCTTAACTGGAGTATACAAACATCTGTATATCCGATTTAAATTTTCCTCAGAAACGGGTTTTGTTATTAAACTTACCAGAATACCCAGTGAAAAACCTGTAGTCAGATAAAAGGTCATTTGCCAGGAGAGCCTCAATTTTTCCTGCCATAACATAAACTCAGGAAGATTCTGAACAGCCCACCCTTGAAATGCAGGCAGGGAAGTAAGAACAAACACTGCAAAACTCCCGATTGTTGAAGCCCAAGCACCTTGAGGTGTTGTCCGTCTCCAAAATAAACCTAACCAGAAAATAGGTCCCATCATCGCTTGTAAGGAAAAGAATATTTCCAATCCACGGGGGACATTTGGAACTTGAAAAGCGAATAGAATTCCAACTACTACAATTACAATAGAGGCAATTCTTCCTACCGTAATGTAGTGTTGTTCAGGTTTATCTTTAACCCAATAACGCCGATAAAGGTTTTGTGTAAATAAAGCCGATGAAGAAACCATAAAGGCATCGCATGAGGACATAACAGAAGCCACCAGTGCAGAGATAAATAATCCCAACAATCCAGGAGCGACTCCCGGCAAATAATCACGGGCAATCATACCAAAAACCTGGTCTGTTTGTTTACCGGTTAAATTTGGATATAAGGCAATAGCACAAAGTCCTGTAAAAGCCCATGCAATTGTGCAAAAACGCTTTAAAAGATTCCCCCCCGTTAATCCAACTCTTCCGTCCATCTCTGTCCTTCCTGCAGAGCAATTTCCTAAAATATGAGGCTGAGTAACAACACCTACCAGTGCATTAAAGCAGAGAACGATAACATAAAAGAGGTTAATTTCCCCCGGTGCAACTAATTGAAGCATTTCCGGATTACTAATTTTATCTCGTAACCCTTCAATACCACCAACTGCTTGAAAGACAAGCGGTAGCAACATAAATGAAAACATGACTGTCAATATCCCTTGAATAAAATCTGTAATAATTGCGGCACCCAGTCCACCTGCTACACCGTATAGGATAAAAATCACACTCATAAAAAGGATAGAGACATATCTTGGAATAGCCCCGCCTGTTAATGCTTCAATTGTAGCACTGGCACCTAATTGAATAACCCCGATATTAACAGTTAATTGTATTACCCCGACAATAGCATAGAGAGCCCCCACTCCGGGGCTGAATCGTGCTTCAAAATAATCACCCATCGTAAGAATACGCATCCGTCTCAATATAGGAGGTATAAGCCAATAGAATGGGGTGCAAAATAACCATAGCCATTGATACCAGATACCCGAAATACCGTTGGTATAAACCTTTGAAGATACCCCAACAGCATCATTACCACTGGTCCCTGCCCCAAAAGAAAAAAATACCATTGTAACTTTACCAAACCGATTTCCTCCCATAAAAAAATCATGCATGTTGCGAATATTTCGGGCAAACCAGACACCTACAAAAGAAATTATAAAAAAATATAAAAAGATAGCCGCCCAATCAAAAATAGTTAATCCTAACATCTATCCATTCCTATGTAGTCAGTAAATTATTCTGGGGGAATATAAATAATAAAATCATTTCACCTGAGTTCAATTTTAGATGGTTTGGAGGGTTCACAGGTTTCACTTCCGCTGTTATAGGGTCTATCCATAGAAAATCTCCTTTCTCTCTTACGCTAACTTTTGCCTGTACTTCCTTTTTGCCTTCATTAAAGAAGAGATACCCATGAATCCCTTGAATAATCGCATGATAATACCGGATATTTGCTGTTGAAGGATATAAAAGAACATCGGGTTGAATTTTATTTCGTATAAAATCTAACAATTTTTGTGGATTGTCGGCATGTTGTTTTACCTCTGATAAAGATTTCTGATAAGTGATAACTCTTTCTGTCTGAATTATAGGCTCTAATTTTTGGGTTAGTTCCAAGGGAAGTTGGTCTATATCATCAATGATAAGTAATGGATATTTCATAGCAGATACCTGAATACCATCAGGAGACACTGTTGCGGTATTCAGGAGTGTCTCTATATCAAGATAAAAAAAGTCAATCTGGTTTTCAAACAGAACTCGACTTGCCATCCATGGGAGATATTCCACATCGGCTAATATGGCGACATCTGCAACAGGGGTTCCCTCTCCAACAAACCAGCATAGTCGTCTGCATTTATCAGCATAGTTTTTATAATTATTCCACCATACATTATGAGGACCCACATCCGGAGGGCGTTCATCTTTTCGGGGTCCTTCAATAGAATAATAGAAGGCATGGGGAATTAATAAATCTACGCCACGAACCAATAACCAACCCGTTAACCATTCCATTTCTTCGTATGTAAAATTCCAGCCGTATGCACCAAAACATTCATTCATGTTTCGTTTACGATTGTAATGTAATTTTGCGGAAGCACTACATTTTGGACCTGTGGATTCAGGACCTTCTATGCTATTTTTATTAAAAGGTTCTACCCATCGCCAGACAATATCTTGTCCCGGTATATGGAAGTATTTGAGTGTATGAATATCCATAGGACCTTTGGGATGTCCTGTCAGTGCAACGCCATGCTCCTCACACCATTTGCTATAAGGCAAATAGAAGGCATATTCCAATCGTTTTTGAATTGCTCTGTTAAAATCTTTTTTCACTTTTTGGGCTTCACTTGATTCTTCTCCCCACAACAAAGGGATACACGGTTTAAAATCATAACCAACATTTTTTGAGATAAAATCAAGCATATCCCATGTCCATGGAAGAGCGTTCTTTATGGGTTTTCTACCCAAAGGATTGGGTTCATCTGTAAAAATACCGATGACTGTATTTCCAAAATAATCTTTAAACTCTGCATAGTATCTGTCGTTAACTAATTCAAAGAACCGTTTTACAGCGTCGGGATTTAAAATATCCCCTGCAGGGGGTGCTTCGGCTTCTCCATCATCCATCCCAAAATGGACGCCACGAATGGTGCCCATAGAACGGGTATGCACATATTCATATTTGTCTGTAAGCAATACCAATTCTTCATCATCTTTCAAAGGGATGACACCTTTTTCACGACGAATTAAAGCACGGGCAGAAAAACGGGGATTACTTTCTACTACTTTACCTGCACACGAACCTGAAGGATACATTCCCTCATCATAAAGAATTATTTTCATATCTTTTGCATGGGCAAATTCAATAATAATTTTTAAGAAATAGAGCCAACGCTCTGACATAAAACCAATAGTTCTGGGAAGTCCCATACGGGGGTGAGGAACAAGCCCATATACACCATGCTTTATAAAATCATTCAAATATTCTTGAATTTTTTCCTCATCTAATTCGTCATTTAAAAACCAGAAAGGCATTAAAGAATACTCATGTGGAGGTTCTTTAATAAATTGGAGTAAAGTCTCTTTTTCCATGATGAATTAAACCTGATTTTTTAGTTGTTATATTTACAAAAAATTTCACATTTGAATATCATTATAATGTAAAATAACATATAGAGGAGTGAACTGAAAAAATGGTATATGACACAAAAATATCGGAAGAGGTAGTAAGTCAGACAAAGTTGTTTTCTGCAGATATACCTGTAGATCTGTGTAGTCAATTGTTACAACAGTATGGAATGACTCTTTATGAAATTATCTGGTTTGAAAAAGATATAAATGATACTCAGATATTTAAATTATTACAGCAGATATTAGACCGTGGCTGTGAACAAATCAATTCGCCATCTATTTTAACTCCAAAAGTATCTCTCTTTTTTACGGCTCACCAAATTATTAGTGAGATGAGAAGAGATGCGACAAATAAAATAGATAAGAAAGATAATGATACTATTTTTTCAAATCCGCTGGTTCATGCAATTCGGCAACTTCCCTTTGAGAAAAGGTTCATTTATTTATTACGGACTAAAGAGAATTTTACATATAGGGATTTAGAAACAGTTACTATTCGACATCGTGATGAAATAAGTTTATTTCTTACAGAAACAAGGGAATTTTTAAGAATTCAATTAAGTAAAGAATCCTTATTGCCCTTCTCTAATAATTCAGATTTATGTTCCGAAATTTATAAATATCTATCTCCCTATTTAGACAATGAATTAAATGCTCTGAATATTATGGAAATAGAAAGACATCTCTGCGAATGTGATAAATGCCTTCAAATCCTTGCAAATCATCAATATATTCATAAACAGATCAATAATTTGTGTCTCATATCTGAAAAAGAATTATTATCTCATTTTTGGGCAGAGACGAATATAAATAGAAAACAAAAAAAATTGGATTCTTCTGAAAATAACCAAAGAAAAACATCATTCAAAAAATTTTTACATTTTTTCTCCTGGATACGGAATCCGTTTTGCAGGAAAAGGTAGCGATTTACTCTCTAAACTGCAAAAAGAAAATTATTTATTCGTTTTCTCTTTTCTCATTATTACTTTGAGGAATTTTAGGTAAATAATTATAGACCCATTCTAAAAATTCCGGTGTATCTCTGATAATTTCAAGGTCGGGGTCATTTTTGGCATCATATCGAAAATCTGGATTTTTATCAAGTGCATCTTTTAAGTATTTCAATGCGGACTGTTTATCTCCCTGTAAGGCTTTAACACATGCAAGGTTATAATAAGGTTTTCCATGTTCTGGATAAATAGAAATGGCTTTTTTGTAATTCTCTTCTGCTTTTTCATATTCCCCTATTTCTACTAAAAAGTTTGCGTAATTGTTATAGGCATTCAAATCTTCGGGGTCTAATTTTAATGCTAACTCAAAGTTCTCTTCGGCTAACTGTCTATATTGATTGTCCTGCATATTTATATATTGGTGACGATAAACAGTGGCTAAGAAAGAGTGGTATCGGGCTTTCTGATGATTACATTCTACAGCCTTTTTTAAGTATTCTATTGACTTTTCGATAGGAATGATATTGTATTTAAAGCCAATATACCCCAAATAACAATAGGCTTCACACCAATTGGGGTTTTTAGAAATAATTTCATAAAGTTGGTCAAAAGATTTAGCAAATTCCTGCTCCCGAATAAGTTGAACGGAAGAAATAAATAACGCTTCTATGGAGGTATCCTGTTGTTTATCAATGGCAACACAGGCTTCCCGAACAATTTTTTTGGTTTGTTCATAATATACAAGCGGGTCGTCATCCAGAGCCAATAAAGTCTTTTTTAATAAAGTAGCGTAGTCCTCCTGTTCCAATATATAAATAGGGCGATAAGTGTGGAAAATCTTCTGAAACTGTTGTTTTATTATGAAGAAAGGGTTAAAATGCAGTATAACGGAAATAGATAAAAGACACAATATGAAAATAACCGCAATATTTCGCAACCCATTTTTCATACCTGTCTCCTTCTATTAATTTCTTTTTATTACTCTACTACTAACACATCAGAAAATATATTAACATAATAGTAATTAAATTTCAAATAACCAAATTAATATTTTTCTGCATATCCGAATTTTTTAAGGATTTCAATTACAAAGAAGAGAGGTCCAATTAATAGTTGGATTAAATTATCTGTAAAGGCAGGTTTTCTTTTCTCAAAAACTGTATGTCCGATAAATTGGAGTATCCATCCTCCGATGAAGAGGGACAAAAAAAGGCTGATATTAAGTTTCCAGGATAACAGACTAACCCAAAATGCAAGTATTAATAGGGGCGTAACAATAACTGCCATAATAATAGCAATTGTTTTGTCGAGTAGTAAATAGTAGATAAAAACGGCTATTGTAAAAAGTAAGGAAGCGTTAAGCCACCATGGCAAAGAAGGATGTCGAAACCATGAGAAGAAAAGAAGTATGGAAAATATAATTACAGGAATCCCAAAGTAATGAGTTAATCTGTTATACGGGTTTTTATGGTAACTGGCATATATATCTACCTGTTCTTTTAAGGTTTTCATTATTCTTTCCTTTTTTTATATTAAATATTAAAACAACTAATTTACGGATTTTTATTTCTTTTTTAAGGTAGGTTTAGGACAGCATCGGCTTTTTTCTTAAGGTTGTGACAGACAATATCTGGGGTATTCATTAGAGTTAACACTTCCAATTCTGCACTTTCTACCATGTCACGAACTTGCTGCCAGCCCGATAGATTAGGTTCTGGTCGTGCAAATTTAAGGCAATCAAAGGGCACTTTAGTATAAGGTTTTTCCTGCCAGAATTTTTGTAGTTTGGGGTCTTCTGCAGAGGATTTGCGAATAGGAACATATCCTGTTTCAATAGCCCAGTTCACTGTATTTTCTTTTGATGTCATAAAACGAACAAATAGCCACGCTCTTTTCTGTTGTTCCTGTGTTGTTTTGAATATTGTAATGTTAGGTCCAAACAGAACTGTAACAGGAGGAAAATTTGTAGCATGGGGTAATGGTGCTATTCCCCAATAGAAAGGTTTTTCTTTTTCTATCAATTCTAAAGCAATGCGGAGAGAACTGGAACGAATCATATATGCAATTTCACCTCGGGCAAAGGCTATCTGGTCATCAAAAGTGCCGGGGGTAATTACATAAGCAAGGTCTTCTTTAATTAGTCGTTGTAAAAAAGAAAAGACACGGATAGTCTCCGGTGAATTAAATAATGTCTGGCGACCTTTTACAATCTCTCCTCCGAAACTGTAAATCATAGCAATAACCGTGGAACAATCTATAGAAATCGCATATCCCCTCTTCCCTGTTTTCTTTTTTATTATCTGTAAGTGCTTATAAAACTCATCCCATGTTTCGGGCAGATGTGATATTTCTGATTTGTTCAAAACATCTTTGTTGTAATACAAAACAAGAACACTTTTGGCTAATGGGAAGGAATATAGTCTATTTTCAAAATCTGAATAACGATTTGCGGAAATAACAGCCGGGAAAAAATCCTCTAATTCTTCTTTTGACAAACCTATCTCGGTGTCATTTAAATACTCATCAATAGGAACTACCGCACCTGTAGGGATATATTCACTGGTCATACTTTCGTATGAAACTGCAAGGGCAGGCAATTTACGGGCTTGAATGCTTGCAGATACCTTCCGAAATATTTCTGCATAAGCACCTGCTTTTTCCACTTTAATTGGCAGACCGGGGTGTTGTTCGTTGAATTCATTCGCTTTGGTTTTAATAAATACGGCACTCTCTGCTGTTTGCCTATCCCAGAACACAACCTGAGATGAATTCAATGGCACAAATTCTGTATGGGATGAAAAAAAACATCCATTTCCTGAAAATAATAGTAACAATAAAAGGAAATAACAGATAATAACTCTCTCTATTCTTTTTTGGTAAGACATTCTTATCCTTTCAATCCAACGCGTATGGACTCCTGGAAGAAGTATCTTTGAGCAATTAAATAAATAATGATTGTAGGTAATGCTACAATAGTAGATGCTGTCATGAGAAGATTTACACGAATTCCTGCATCACCCGAGAATACTGTTAAACCAACCTGCACAACCCGCTTCGCTTCATCTGCGGTAATTATCAGGGGCCAGAGTAATGAGTTATAACTGTTCAGAAAGGTAAATAAAGCCACTGTAATCAGCGCCGGCTTTACAAAAGGAACGGATAGATACAACAGGAATGAAAAATGACCACAACCGTCAATTTGTGCAGATTCATAGTAATCTTCTGGAAGGGTCATAAACGCTTGTCGAAGTAAAAGTATTGAAAACGCATTAGCACACCATGGAGCAATCAAACCCATGTAAGTATTATACCAACCTAATCTACTAATCAGAATAAAATTAGGGATTAACACAGATTCAAAGGGCACCATCATCGTAGCCATGATAATAGCAAACAGTATTGATTTCCCCGGAAATTTCAATCGTGCGAAAACATATCCTGCTAATATTGAATTAACACAGACTGCAATTGTAATAATACCTGCTACAAGAAAAGAATTGAAAAAGTATCTACCGAAAGGCGCAAATTGAAAAACGCGAACCCAGTTCTCCCATTGCCAATTCGATGGAAAAATCCATAATGAAATAGTTGTTGCTTCCTCTAATGTTTTAAATGAAGTGGTAAACATCCATAAGAAAGGAAAACACACGATTAACCCCAGTACAAATAGAATAATATATATAACCAATTTAAAGAAATAATGGTACATTAATGGAATAGAAAACAAATAATAAGATTTTTTACTTTGCATGTTATTGATAGAAAACATATCGCCTTGCCCATTGCCATTGAACGAAAGTTAAGGTCATAATTAAAATACTTAAAAAGATAGCAACCGCAGAGCCATAACCCCAATAACCATATTCATAGAATTGAGAATAGATATGGAGCATTAGATTTTCGGTTGTTCCCATCGTTCTTCCACCAGCAGGACTTAGTGCATAAAAACTGCTAAAAGTCTGTAAGGAACGAATTAATTGCACTGTAATGAGGAAAAGCCATGTAGGGGTTAATAAAGGCAATTCGATATGAAAAAGTATATGTAAGGGACGGGCACCATCTATCTGTGCAGATTCATAATATTCTTTTGGTATTGTGCTCATACCCGCAAGAAAAACGACCACTGCAAAACCAAAGGTATGCCAAATGTCAAATAAAGAAATACAAACCAATGCCAGACTGGGTCCGAATTGCGGGGCTATTATTCCCCCTGTAAGTATGTGCAGTATTCCACGGGGTTCTAAAAGCCATCTTTGTATGGAAAATCCAAAATAATCCAGAACAAAATTAAAAAGTCCTGCTTGCGGGTTATAAAAAATCCGCCAGACCATAGCCACTGCAACTGTGGATGTTACATAGGGAACAAAGAAAAGAATTCTAAAAAAAACTTTTCCGCGAGTGATCTTTGAAAGCAAATAGGCAATGATAAAGCCCAATATTAAAGTAGTAGGGACAGTCATCATGGCATAATAAATTGTTACTTTAAAACTTTGCCAGAACAATGGATTCTGAAAAGCCATAAGGTAATTCTTCAGTCCCACGAAGTCTCCCATATTTCTTTTTCCACCCCATAGACTTAACTGGAAAGCATAAAATAACGGAAAAATAAAAAAGGGAATAAGAATTACAAAAGAAGGTGCAAGCATAATAATAGCGGGCAGTAAATGAGAAGATCTTTTATTTTTTCTATCCGAAAATAGCACTTATTTATTCCTTTATTCCTCAGTTATTATGCTATTTTCGTATAAACTGACCAGAAAATAAAAATTGCGATGAAACTATTTTATTCAGAGATGCTCTTTGCTAAATAATTGATAGTTCTCGAAACAGCCCCTTGATTTTGTAAGACAATCTTTCGTGCTCGTGTTCCATAGTTTATGTGTTCATGAGGAGAAGATAACAATCTTTCTAATATGGACGGAAGTTCATTGAAATCATTTATTTGAATGGCTCCATTATCTTTTAATAATCTTTCCGCAGGCTCTTGAAAATTTCGCATATAAGTGCCAAAAATAGGCACAACACCTAATCCTGCAGGTTCCAAAGGATTATGTCCATCAACCCCGGGAAACCAACTTCCACCAATTATTGCCACCGTAGCAATAGAATAAAAATGAATTAACTCGCCTAAAGTGTCTACAACAATTATTCGTTCTCCACAGTTCTTTTTACCGTTCAGATTTTCACTCCGCAATAGAACATTGTTAGAACCAAACTGATTAAGGATGATATCCTTTTTGTCCGGATGGCGTGGAGCAAGAATAAGCCATAGGTCTGAATATTTTTCTTTAAGTTCATTCCAGATTTTTTCTGCAACTTTTTCATCTCCATCTCGAAGGCTACCAAAAACAATTATCTTTCCATCGGATGGAATACCTAAAGAACTACGAAGGCGACTTCTTATTCGGAAGTCTACTTCTGTAGTAACGGCATCATACTTAATATTTCCAGCAATATAGACTTTCCCTGCATCAGAACCTAATTCTACAAATCGTTTTGCATATTCTTCAGTCTGAACTAAAATGAAAGAGAAACAATTTAAAAGTTTTTGATAAATTTTTCTCCAGCGTTGATAGGTATGAAGAAACCTGTCGCTGATTCGTCCATTAATGATGGCTATCGGGATATTGAATTTATGTGTCTTCAATATTAAGTTAGGCCAGAGTTCTGTCTCAACCAGAACTAAGATACGGGGAGATATTTGTTTCAAAAACAGTTCCACAGATTTTGGGTGGTCAAAAGGACACCATGTAATATAAACAGGCATATCTTTATATTTCTTTTCTGCTTGCTGATAACCACTAATAGTATTCACAGTCAATAAAAGGGGGATTTGCGGAAATTGTCGTATCCATTGTTCAATAATAGGAGATATTTGATTAACTTCTCCGACACTACATGCATGTATCCATAAAGGATTTTTTATATCGGGAACAGGAGGTTGAAATCGTGCTTTTAATAAAAAGTATTTTTTGCTAAATTGAAGATAAATTTTTGCCAAAGGGGTTAAAATTATCCACAAACAATTATATAGAAATAACCACATATCGAATTGAATATTATCCTTTTAACCCCTTTTCAAAATTTTATAAATTTAACCAATAATAAGTTTTCAAATATGTGTTGTAAAGATGTAATTAAGAAGATTCTTTTCCAACGCTGAAGAATCGGGCACCTGTCGTATCAATAATATCAGGAGTCACAAAAATCAACAAACTGGATTGCTGAACTTCTTTCGACTTTCCGCGGAAGAAGAAGCCAATTAAAGGAATATCTGCGAGATATGGCATTTTTTGATTGCTATGGATGGTTTTATCCTGAACCAAACCACCTAACACCAAAGTATCACCATCATGGACAATAACATTGGTCCATGCAGCCTGCCATGAGGTTGTCGGTAGAATAATTTCTGTCTTTGTTTCTGTTGTCCCAACAACATTCTTCTGCTCAAATTTCTTTTCACCAATTCGTGCACGCACTTCCGGGTTTAACCACAGACGCACCTGGTCATTATCACGAATTTGTGGTGTTACAGAAAGAGCAATACCAAAGTTGAACGGACTGAATTGCGGTTGTGTAATTACGGATTGTGTTTGAGAACCACCGAAACCTCCTTCGGATACATATACTTCATTATATACCTGTGTTAGGTAGTATTCGGTCTGGAAATCAGCCACTACCGCAGGTTTTCTGTTCATGGTTGTAACACGGGGAGCACTTAACAATTCCGATTCTCTTAAACTATTCAAGTAATCAAATACTACACCTAATTGGTCACCATCGGCGTTGTCAATTATTTTAGTTATTAAACTTAAAGTTGATGCGGCTGCCGCGGGAGCCGGCGGATTTACCAACCCTGAAATTGTTCCCTGAGTTATAGAATTCCGAACCACATTACTACCATCAGGACGAGTATAGAAAGGAACTTCTTCATCAACACCATCTCCGTTTATATCGTAACTGTAAGTCTGTTGAGATAAATAATCATTCTGTCGAACTCTATTATTTAAATCACTCAGATTACCCGTCCAGTTGAAACCTATTTTCTTCAGGTCCTCAATACGCACTGTTAAGAATTTTGCTTCGATACTCACCTGTTTTGGCGTCACATCAATCTGTCCTAAAACCTGTTCAAATTTATCTAAATTTGTAGGTGTATTTGTTACGATTAACATGTTCGTGGCTTCATTATAAGCAATTTTAGACAAAACCTCACCCGTATAAGGTTCTTTTACAGGAGGTATAGCATCAGCGAGAATTTGCAATCCGGATAATTCTGTTTCTTCAAAACCAGCACCGGCACCTAATTGTGCTGTTCCCTGTGCTCCACCATAACCCGTGGCTGGGGTTCCCGTTGCTAATGCTCCTCTACCACCTAATCCACCAGCACCGGCGCCCGTTCCAACTTGGGTAATACCCACAGGACCTAATTCACCGACTATCTGGTCACTAATGGTAGAAAACATATCTGAAATATTGCTTAATGTTGTGACATCTCTTCCAAAACCACCCATACCTCCATACATGCCACCCATGCCACCCATTCCGCCATACATGCCGCCCCCATACATGCCACCGCCCATACCGCCACGATAGCCGCCCATACCTCCATACATTCCACCTCCCATACCGCCCATGCCGCCATACATGCCACCGCCCATACCGCCACGATAGCCACCCATACCACCTCCATACATGCCACCCATGCCGCCTCCATACATGCCACCCATGCCGCCTCCATACATTCCACCCATTCCACCTCCATACATTCCGCCCATGCCGCCATACATGCCACCTCCATAACCTCTTCCGCCAAAACTACCCATGCCGCCATACATACCACCTCCCATACCACCCATGCCGCCAACACCACCGAATGGATTTCTTAATACTAATTTAAACAAACGGTCAGAACCAACATTTCGCATTTCATAGAATCGTGTTTCTAATGCTTCGAAACTTTCCTGACGGATAATTTCGGGTTTACTAATCCAGACAAAACCCGGTTGAACAGAGAAGTCCAGACCTAATGGGCGCAACAAAGCTTTTAATGCTTCGCGTAAGGTAACATCTTTAAGACTAATATAAGGAACAATACCATTAGATTTTGTACCATAATACACATCTGGGGATACAGCATAACCTTGTTGTCCAGGAGCACCTAAAGGAGCCCCTAAACCACCTCCTTGAAGTCCACCCGGAGCACCACCTGGTCCTCCTCTTAAACCGATACCCCCGGGTGCTGCACCAGGTCCCGCCATAGGAGGACGCATTCCACCGGGTGCGCCAAAAGGTTGTCCAGGAGCACCGGGCATACCCATGGCACCGGGTTGTGCAGGTTGCCCTGCCGCCTGTTGAGGTTGTTGTTTTGAAGGAGGTTCAACGGCACGATTGTCAATAACGATATTCACACCATAACTGTCAGAAATGAAAGTTGTAATTTCACTGATATGAATATCTTCAAATTCAATACTAACAATTGAATCTAATGATTTTTCTATTTCACTCACTTTGGTTACAGGAGCGGTTTCTTCTTCTATCTCAGGTACTGTAAATTTGTAGGGTTTTATTCCTCGGGCATCGGCACCTTCTGGAAGTTGTTTTTGTTTTTCAATAAAGTCTCTTATTCGAGCACGGTCTTCGGAAACTTTTCTTTCGGACTCTTTTACAGATTCTTGATGGAGTTTAATTGTTGCTTGATGAAGTCCTTCACGAGCCATATCGTTTTTAGGGTCAATTAATAAAATATTATTATAAATCTCTACGGCAATATCGAATTTTTGTGCTTCCATATAACGCTGAGCATCAGAAAGTAATTTTTGAACTCTTTCTTTCTTTAACTCTTCTGCTGTTTTTTCTGGCATTTCACCGGGTTGGGTTGGTTGAAATGTTTCAAAAGCGGGTGGTGGAGTACTTCCTGTCTGTTCTCCAACAGATAACTGTAATTGGGCATTACATTTTTGCTGATATACCTGTGCCTCTTTGTGATTCGGGTCTAACGCAAGGGCACGGTTAAATTCTGTAAGGGCTTCACGATAAAGTTCTTTTTTATACAATCCGACACCTCTACGGAAGTATGTTTCAGCGTTTTCTTCCGTTGCTGTATTTCCTGCAGAAGCGTCGGTTGGGACTGCTTCTTGAACAGTTAGAGGTGAGACAGTCGAAGTATCCTCTACAACAGTTTGTGCGCGAGCACCCTGAGTTGTCATAAGGAATATGACTGCTATGGTTGATACGAACATCATAAACCCAAAATAGAATTTTTTCGTTGTACGCATTCGTAATTTTTCCTCCCGTGGTCTTTTAACCGTTTGGAAGTTGTTATTATATCTATAATTATCTACTAAATGACAATCCTTTTTCATTTTTTTCTACCTTATTTTCGCATTTCTAATGTAAATCGTCTTCCATATTGTTCTGAATATATAACAACCGTTTTATCTTCAGGATTAACCTGTTCAAGAATAAATTGTTCGAATTCTTCGCCTTCATCATACCATTTCGTTGTAGAACGGGTACGAAGTTGTGCACGCCAACGGTCTCCCACCTGTCGAACATTAAGTAAAGTAATTCCAAGGTCTTTTGATGTAATTTCCTTTGCGCCAGTGGAACCTGTAGATTCACCGGCAAAATACCAGAATGGATTTTCTCGCCATAGGGAAGCATAAGTTCCTGGTATAGATAATGCAGGAGGTAATGGTGGTATAGGAGGTTTAAGTTCATTGGGGACCTCCTTCCTGGGTGGAGAATAAGATTCTTCTTTTTCCGGTGGAGGTGGATATGCGATTACATATACACGGTATCCTAAAATTCCTACCAGTATAAGTAGTACAAATCTTTCTTTGTTCCACCAAAACCATATTAGTATTTTTTGTATCTTGTCTATCATATTATATTTAATTCATATATAAAATATTTCGTTTAAACCATTTCCATGCTTTTGCCGCAAAACCTGGTTGTTCTTCAGGAGTAGTTTCCTGGGTTCCTTGTCGTCTTTGTCCACCTACTCCCATTTGTGCCTGATATTGAAGTCGAATATCAGCACCTACCTCCTGAGGAGGTTTGTAATTTGCTTGTGAAATAATCATTTCTATCTGGAGTAAAGGCTCTACATTATAAGCGATATAGGGATATTGAATTCTAATAGCATTAACATGAAAATATCGGTCTGCCAATCGTAATTTCTGCTCTACAAAATTAACGAAGTCTTTCATGGTCATACTACAACGGACCCCGAACACAAAAAACGATAATAATTTTTCAAAATCAGGATGTTGTAAGATTGGGGGCCAGAAAACAATATCATCAATGCTTGTCATTTTAGAATCCAAAAGATATTCACACATTTTTATACCAAAGGCAAGTTTGGCTAATTGTTTGTTTACTAATTCTTCTGTAACATCCGTTCGAGATATTTCATCAAGAGTCAGCACCCCTAAAGATTTTCGTATATCCTGAGGAAACAGGTCATAACGCCCCATCTTTTCTCCTACTTTTTCATATAACTGCTTCACCATTTTTTGTGCTTGTTCTTCATACCAAAATTTTAAAATAACACCCTCTTTTGGTGGAACCTCATGATCCGTCCAATTGCTCAGGTTAAAGAAAGTAGACCTGTTCTTTAATGCATCTTCCCACGGGATTACCTGGGCTCGCCATTCACGAATCAATACTTCGGGGTCTGTTCGTGAAAAGGTTTGTTCTAAATCCTTCAAGGCAGTTTCATAAGTTTTCTTTAAATCTTCATCTTTCTTATAGGCTGCCAGTTGCTTTTGTAAAAAGAAATAATAAACACCTGCAAAAAGGAGGAAAGAAAGTAATAGAACTGTGATATAGATAATTGTCCCTCTTGAAATAGTTATATTCATGACCCCGCTCCTCCTCCAGTTGGTGCTAAATCTTTTGCAGATACTCGTTCAAACTGCACTGTAATTATAAAGGTAAACAGATTTTGGCCGCTTGCTGAAAATGCGGTTGTTTGTCCTGTTTGTTGAGAAAATACTCCTAATCGTTGTTGACCGCCAAAACTTCCCATTCCTGGTGCAGAACTACCTTGAAAAGCAGATTGGGCATTATACAAAGAACTCCATGGTGTTACTTGCACACTGGCTTCGGAAAAGTAAACTTCTTTAATTCTTAAAACGCCTTCGGGAAGGTTTAAAGAGGCTTTCTTGAGGTTATCTACAAAAGATTTAATAATAGTATCTGAAGTTGCTAACCCAGTTATACGGAATCCATTAGAGCGTGGTAAAGGTGGCGTTTGTTGTGTTCCAGGAGATTGCTGTGTTGTCGGAGGGGGATTATCATCTCTTCTAAAAAGTCCTCCCCCACCACCTCCTCCTATTCCTACCATAGGTCCACGGGAACCAATTCCCGGAAAACCGGTAATGTTTACGGGTGCCTGTTGCTGCTGCACGGGCATACCTGCGGGTGGAATATTTCCTCTTGCAGGCATAGGTTGACCTGCCTGTGGTTGTTGGATAAAAACGGTTTCGATAGAACTAAACCATACTCCATCTTTATCGGTTCGAGGAGGTCTTGCAGATAAAACCAAAGACATTTCATCTAACCAATATCTTCTATTATAGACGGCTTTATCCAGTGCTTTTACTTTACTTTCTAAAACTTTGATTTCTGCCTGGGCTTTACTCAATTCCTGTTTCAGAGGAGATACGATCGTAGGGTTCTGGGCTACTTCGGGGTCATACATTCGAACATATCGGCGAAGTTCTTCTATTCTTTGCTTAACAAACTTATTCTGTGCTGCATGTACAGGAATTACAGATGCCATTATCAGGGCAAGTGTAACCATAGACAATGCCCAATAAATGGCTTGTTCTTTTCTCCTTCGTATTTCTATAATACGCGGGGGAATAAGATTGATTTCTAATGCGGTGGTTTCCCAGTTGCGAAGTGCTAATCCCAAAATAACACAACTTCTTTCGGGATGTTGAGCGATTGATTGTGCATCAGGACCGATTGTAATTCCACTAAGCGGTTGAGCAATTCTAACATCTATTCCTAACGCTCGCTGGAGAAATGGCACTATATTCCGAAGGGCACATCCTCCTCCACATAAATAAACACGCGTTACCTGTCCTCCACCGGGAAGAGAACGGAAGTATGAAAAAGAACGCTGAATTTCGTTTACAAGACGGTTCAATACGCGACCAATGGCTTCTCCACCTTTACCATCAATTTGAGGATTACCTGTAGGAGCAAAGCCCTTCTCACATTTGATTTTTTCTGCTTCCTCAAAAGGAATATTAAAGGTATCTGCAATAGCCTGAGTAATATCATTTCCACCAATATTTAATGTTCTTGTATTTCGGAAAATACCGTCGCGTTCTACAACAATATTTGTTGTAGAAGCACCTAAGTCAATAACGGCAACGCATTCACTATGTGCATGTAGTTCCCCATTATATTTGAGCCAACTATACGAAGCAAAGGGGATAACATCAACAATGTCCGGGCTTAATCTTAATCCTTCTACAATAGATAAATATTTATCAACAACATCTGTTTTGATAGCAACCATCAAAACTTCATATCCCCCACCTTCAGGATGGTCTAATATCTGATAATCAATCGCTATTTGTTTCAAATCGAAAGGAATTTGTTGTTGAATTTCATATCTAACAATCTGGTCTACTTTCCTTTCGGCTACAGGAGGAAGAGAACGAACACGAACAAATACAGATTGTCCTGGAACGGCTAACATTAACTTTCTTGTCTTTACTTTTGCCTGTTTTAATAGTTCTGCAACGGCTTTCTTTCGTAAATCCTTCCGCTCTTCCTCATCCATTCGAAAATCATTAGCCACAGGTTTCTCAAAATATTTTATCAACTGCAATCCGCTTTTTGTTTTCTTAAATTCACAAAGGCGAACGGCAGAAGTTCCTATCTCAATGACAACTCTCTTTTTTCCTTTTCGTGTCGTATATACTGACATATCTTGTTCTTAACTATTCCTTGTATGTATTCATCTTATTTTACTACATCTTTTAATTCCAAGTAAATTCTTTTCAACATTTCATTTTTTACACTTCTAATATCCTATGTTAATAATTGTATTACAAATAATCTTTAAAGTCAAGAAAATTATTGACAAAAATAATTTATTTTTTTACCTATCCAATTTTTCTTGACATATTATTTTAATACATTTTTAATGTATATTACACCAAATGTATCACTGGATGGAAATTATTTCTTTTCTGCTGATAAATTTTTGGGCAAGTCTTTTACACATCGAAAGCCATAATCCGCACGCTTTGCATCCATTCTGTCAAAATGACGACGAGCACATCTTGCATCAAATTTTTCTGTCATAAAGGAACCACCCCTTAATACACGGTAAATTTGCCCATACTCTTTTCGAATATATTGATTTCCTTCGTATCGCTGATACCAATCCGAAACCCATTCATACGCATTTCCTGCCATGTCAAAACAACCGTATGGAGAAACACCTCCGATATAACTGCCGATAGGGACAGGCATGTCAAGATTTTTTTCTCTTGTATTACAGCAATCTAATGAAAATTCATTTCCCCATGGATATTCTCTGCCATCTTCTCCACGAGCTGCTTTTTCCCATTCAATTTCCGTGGGCAATCTTTTGCCTACCCTTGTAGCATAAGACATAGCCTGGTCCCATGAAACACCGGTTACAGGATAGCGTTCTTGTCCTTTGGGAAAATTATGGTCTGAAAAAACTTTTTTAAATTCTTCATTTGTTACTTCATATTTATCAATATAAAATGCAGGGACAAAAACTTTTCTTCTTGGAGCTTCATCCGGTGAGCGTTCGTTTTCACCAAAAATAAATTCACCCGCTGGAATTAATACCATTCCTGGTGGCGTTTCGCCTTCTTTCAACACAAGCGTAACAGTTTGTTCTTTGTTGGGTTGAACAACAACTTTTGAATGTTCTTCAAGAAAGCCATCCGCAGAAACTGTAATCAAATACTCACCTGGGGCAAGTTGTAATTGTAAGGGCGTTTTTTGTGATTGAGGAACATTATTAATCCGAACAGTTCCTCCTGTGGGTCGAGAAAGAATATTTATAGTACCTTCCATAGGCTTTAAAATATATTTTATAGGGTAATGAAAATCCTCACGGACTTCTAAATCACTTTCCACAGGATAATAATCTGTCAGTTGTAATTTATATTTTTTATGTCCAATTTCTACGGGATGTCGGAAAATGGGCGTATTTCCTATCTTCACCCCATCTATATAAACTTCGGCTCCCGGAGGTTCTGTTTCAAAGTTTATGTATCCTTGTAATGGCTTTAATTCTAATAAATATTGGGAATGCTCTCCGGGACGAAGAAGTAATGTTTCCACTGTTCTTTGATAGCGTTCTTTTTTTAGTATTACTTCGAGAGAGCCCGGTGGAAGGTCTGTCAATGTCAGGGGGGTAACTCCTTTTTCTTCGCCAAATACCACAACTGTTGCTCCCTGTTCAGGAGAACTATCAATTGTAACACTGCTCAATTGTTGTTTTTTCTTTTCAGAGGAACATGATAAGGCAAGCAATATGACAATAATCCCCGCTATACCCCATACTACAGCCTGCTTCATATAACTGCTCATCATTTGTTAATTAAGACCTATAATTATAAATACAAAAAATACATTAATAAATATATTATTAAATTATGTATCTCATTTTCATTCTCTTTGGAACATCTTTATTCTCTGTTCTTCTTTAGGTTGAGAAGGTGCCGTAACAGATCTTTCGCTACTTCCCGTAGGAGGATATATTGTTACTGTGGCTTTTGCAGGTGTAGAATCGGTTACTAACGCACCTGTTGCCATATCTTGCACAAAGGCACGAACGACAATGTCATACTTCACTTCTCGCTTTCTAAATCCACTGGCAGGAGAACCCTCATCTCCTAATCGGTCGTTAAACATATTTGCACCACACTGATCAGGGGGTAGATTTAAAAATTCAGGAACAGCGGTATACCAATTTAAGTTGAGACGCGAACTTGCATCACCGGGAGATAAGAAATCGGACGGGATATAAATTTCTGCGTTCGTATCTCCGTATGTCATAACTACTGTTCCAGCAGCAACTAAATTAGAATCTTCAAATATCTGCACATCAAATCCCCTTCTTCCAGTAACAAATCCTTCTGAAGGGAGGATACAAGACATGTTTAATTTTATTTCAATACGATAATCACAGGCATTTTCCAGTGCAGGTAAAGGAACCCTTCGCGAGGCACCAAATTCTCTTTCACCAAAATTATAATTAACAAATCTCCATGTGGTTGGGTTTGCAGTAACACGGTTCCACCATGAGTTTATATCCAATTTAGTATCAATGTCGAATTCACAGGGGTTTCTCCATATACAGAACGGAATATTGTTCCCTACCACTGTTCCCAGATAAGTAAATCTATTTCCTAACAGGACATTTGGAATGGATTGAACATTTCCCGATTCATCGGCTCCGATAATTGTCGCCATTAAAAGGGCTCCGCAATACCGACTATCATTCATAATGTCGTTAAGAGTTGTTATTGTTCCATCCGAAAATACGATGGGTGTATTTTTATCCATACTTTCACGGTTAATAATCCAACCCCAACGATTTATAAATCTATCAACAACTTCCCAAATAGAGGTTTCGTAATTGAAGGGGTCTATCGCAGACCACAAACGAATACCATAAATAGGAAGACATGGATCAGAATTTACAGGTTTATCTGATACACTTCTTATTAATCTCCATTGTATTCGTGGGTTTTTATCCCAGGAGCCTGTTCGTGGGGCAGAAGTAATATCTAACACAGGATCTCTCATCCACCATAACTCGAGAGCATCTTGCTGAATAGGATTTTCTGCAATAATATTCCCTGACAAATCTTTAACTAAAAACTTCATACGAATATGCCAATCGGGACCGAAAACAAGATTTAACCATCTCCATTGGACTAAGGCAGTTTGCCATGGTTGTGTAAGTTCTATTTGAGATGGGTCGGGTGTAGCAAGATATTCTACCACGGGATTGGATGTGTATGTGAGAATTCGCGTTATATCATTTAACGGAGTAATAAAAGCACATCCCAAACCTCTATAAGGCTCAAAACCCGGGTATACAGGGCCGTTTGTAATTAAATCTATTATAGGGCTAATAGTAGTTGCGGAAATATTTGGTCTATTATTAATAAATCCGGAAACCTCTACAATTCTCGGCAAACCATTATATTCGGGATATGGGTCATAATACGCTGGTTGCAATATAAAGGCAAGGCTCGTTTGAGGTTGATTGTTAAAGAATATTTGTGCTGTTGGTTCTGTCTCATTACTTATCGTTCCGTAAGAATATGCCAGAGGATTAAGAATAGCAGGACCCCAGTTAGGGGGATAACTAAATTGCGTTGGTGGAGAAACAACATCATTATTTTGTATAACAAAACCTGCCGCAGTTGCATCATACAAATCATTTTTCAAACGAGGCTGAACGGTATCAATTACAAACTCTGTGTCTTCTGAATTAAACCTTATTCTGTAATCGTTAACAGTTGCAATACCCATTAAAATTTGATTTACTCGTAAATAGAGTCTTGCTCTACCATTTGTGGTAAATAATAGTCCATCAGCGTCTGACACAAATAACGAGTCAATGGGAAACACACTTCTTCCTTTCTGAAGAGTAGTGTCTATGGGAGTAACAACTTGTTTTAATTCTATGGGGAGTTTGTTTATTTGCAATAATGGGTCAGAAGTATTTGTAATCTGAGGAACATACTCTTCGGGGACAAGATACAAGGTAGCATCATTAAGTGTATAATTCCCCTGAATTCCTACTTCTACAGTAAATTCATTTCCGATACCAATATCTCTTTCTCTACCTGTAATACTGCGAGGAACAACTGGATTTACTTTACAATATACCCACAAAAGTTCTGTCCCTAAAACGCTTACTTCATCAGCACTCACCTGGAGGTTTAGAATATCACGAACTTCACTTTCAAAATCTACATAAGGGGCATTACTACAGCTTGTCAGACTTAAATACGGTGTAAATATATTGGGGATATGGGTCAGAGCTGTTGCAAGTGGAACTCGTGCTGGGATAGGAGTTAATAATTTTCCTAACCATGGACTGTCAAGGAACTGGACAAAAAGAGGATTGATTGTTATTGGTGTTCCTACTTCTGTAACATTTGTAATGCTTGCAGGATAAACGAGATTCCAACCACTCACCAAACTTGCTCCTGTATCATTTATCAATCCGCCAGTGGCATTTTCCCAGATTAGCGATGCCACTACATAAGTATTCGCGGTTCCTTTACTCTCAACGCCTATACCTCCATTAGAACGAATAGTACTTTGTAATATCGCTGTTAATCCGTTATTTGACACGCCGTTATTTGAATTTCCATGGATAACAGTTTGTGAAATAGAAGCGGTTCCATTTGACATAACAACAACACCATCATCAAGATGGGGACCTAAGAAACAGCGATAGATTTTACTTGTTCCTCTTGTATTCAGGATACCGACACTACCTCTGGTAAGAGAAATATTTTCTATGCACAAATTGCCGTTAGATTGAACTTCTATCAGAGGGAATTTGTTTCTTGCTATTGCAATGTCATCAACCATAATTATAGAATGGTCAAGAAATCTACAATTTTCATAAACGAAATACAAAGTATGTGGACCGGAACCTAAAGAAGATATAGGTATTTCTTGAAGAATCCACTTCCCTCCTTCAATACTTCCAGCATCTTTAACCCATACAGGGGTTCCCGCTATATCATCCCAGTAAACTTTCAGTTTGGTTTGTTCTGGTAGACTTCCTTTTTCAACATAAACATAAAATTGGAGTATTGTGGCTGAAGGAGGAATTAAAATCCCTGTTTGCCAGAGCGTACGCGTATCAAGTTTTGGACCCTTCAATTGTGCATACCATACGCCAGTATGAGCATCACCAAAGCCCGTAGCACCTCCCTGAATTATCTGGCTTTTATCAGGGATAGCATCCCATGGTGTTGCCAATCCTGATTCAAATCCGGGGTCTGATAGTATGTTATTTAAACATATTAAGGAAGCACCCGGCATAAGGATTTCATAGCCCAAACATACATCATCAATTAGAAAACGAACAGGAGTTTTATCACATTCTTTCGGTCCAATTCGAATTGTTAGACTATGCATCTGCATATCCAAGAAGGGCAAAAGTTCATTATCTATCATTACCAATGCATAGTTATTCCAGTAGAAAGTATTGTTGGCACTTATTCTCTTTATTACTTGGTCATCAATCAAAATTTCCAATTCTGTGTCTGAAGTACTGGTTGCATCAAGGATTTTTAACCAAAAACTTAATACGGGCAATGGATTAACAGCACCAAATCGTAAGGCTCTTGTTCCCGTTATGGGGGGTTCAGGCAAAATACAGTCAACGGGATATGCCAGGTCATAACAATGAATAGGTCCCATAAGTAAAGCGGTAGCATTTTTATCCCATGCAGAATCTGGATTCGTTTCAAAAGAAGGATTCTGTACCGCGTTATCAGGACATACTCCAAATGGGTCTATCAGTATTCCCAACTCACCATAGGGGCTTACACAAAAATCATCAAACAAAATATATGATCCCGGATTTAATGAAAAGATTTTTGCTTTTACATGAAGCGAAAAACTATTAATGCCTTCTTCTAACAAAGGAGGAACTAACCACCTCTCAATTTTAGTCCAGACCCCATCCGTAGGCATTCCTAAAATACGAGAATCATAAACAATTTTCGCTACTATGTTTTCATCATCATCCAACCATACCTTAAAGAAATCTTGACTTCCATCTACATTTACAGGTTTAACTTGAAAGGAAAGTTTTGCAGGAGGAACACCCCCTAATTCTGCACAGAAAGGAGCAATGTTTCCCCCTATAGATTTAATTATAGTGGTGATATTTCTCCACGGTATAGCAGGGTTAGTGACCAATACCCATGACCCATCATTTCCTGATTCAAAATCTCCATTAGGGACACTCATGCCATTTTCAGGCAATTTTAAGTTTGTTAAAGGACCCACAAGAAACCGCACATCATCTATATCGAAAGTGGTGGTATTAAAGTCAACACTTTCTGGTGTAAGGGCGCAGGGAAAAACCTGACTTTCAATATGAAAAACATGCTTTATATTGTCATTGGTCAAAGGCGATGGTATTTTGACTAAAATACGGGTATAATCTTCGGTATTCGGGATTAAATCGGGTTTATATTCAGGGATAAGTACCCAGTTACCGGGATTGACTTCGGCAAATATTTCTGTAGCCATTAACATCCCATCAAAATAAAACCTTAACAAATCTGTCGCTCTTCCACTGAATACTTTCGTTTTAACAAACATTTCTATCCAGACATCTCTTGGGGATACAGGAGAAGGTCCTATAATAAGACATCTATCTGGGGGGAGACCCAACGGGTCATTATCAATACGCCAATTTCCTTCACCCAACCAACCGACACATGCAATATCATCAAAACTCCCACAAATAATAGGAATCTCTGCAGTAACCAATCCCATATCTAAAAATACCCGAAAATCATCCAGATAGACAGTATTTTCACCTATACCTAACTTTGAAATCCGTAACTCTACAATAGGCGTATCCCCCGGATTGTACTGTTGTATTAACGGCATAATATCAATATTCCATGTTACCCAAGTCATAGGATTAGCAATAGCCGCTAAAGGAATGATATAGGTTCTGTCTACATTTAACATTTTTATATATATCTCGACTCTGTCTCCAGAATCTATAGGGTCAGCACTCCGCATAATCTCAAATCGCAGTTGTGCAGAAACAAGGTTCGGAAGTTCAAGAGGCAATTGTGCTGAAAGAGGAAGGGTATTTTCTATATAGGATATACCTGTTGGTTCCGTGCCTTTAGGGAAGTCTATAGGCTGTGTTTGAAGTATATCTATAAATGTAGATATTTTAGGAAAAGTAATATTTTGCCAGACTTCTGGATAGCCTGCTATGAGATAAGGGTCTCCTGATAATGGGTCTTCTGTAAATTGAAAATTCTGATGTATTTGTTCAGGTAATATATTTTCATTTACTCCTTTAAATAAGGCTAAATGTGTAGGACTTAATGCAAGGCTATTTTCTTCAATAATAGAGTAACTCGGATCATCTGGGTCTGGTGGTTGCAGTTGTATATTCCAATCTATCATTGTTGTATCTTCAAAATTACCATTTCTCACAACCCCTTCAAACACATTATCCCCGGCAATAACAACATCCGTGGGTAATATAGGAGAAGAGGGAGAAGCAGAGTTAGGAACACCAATCAAAGTGATATCACGATTAACTATAATGGGTTGTTCAATATTATAAATTGTGGGAGTGGTAGTGTCTGCCTCAATATGAAAAGTAGTTTCTGTAGGGTTATTTGAGATAATATCAACGATATTATCTCCGGGTTGTATAGTAACCTGAGCATTGGCTTCAGAATGTAGTGTGAAAAATATCATCAGGAAAATCAAAGGGATAACTGCTGATAATTTTCTCTTTACATAATCCGATTTACATCCCCTTTTCCGTCTTACTTGTTTTTTCATTTTTTAATCCTCCTCATATCGGGCTGCGGGCACGCTTCTTTCATATATAACACTGGCTCTTGCTTCTGATTGAACAACAAACTCGTCATTCGTCCGATAACTATAACAACCATCCTTATTCCCATCCACACCATAACCTAATTGCACCAGCGTTGTTATTTTGAAGACATCGGACCTGAGACTAATATGGTCTGCAATGGATTCGTATCTTGGGAGAACATCTGCTATTCTACCACTGTAATTTGTATTCACACTTAAAGGTAGCAGATATTTAGAACGGATGGTATTTGCGAGTTCTATGGGTGATAAATAATATCTACCGTCGGTATATTCTGGACGGTTTTCCATTAATAGATTGGACAATTGAAATGCCGATAGAATTGTGTCATTTACATTGTCAGAATAGGTTGCATTGGCTGGGGGAATCGGATTAACACCATAGAGAGGATTGTTCAGGTCTTGATTTTTGGGGAGAATATCGGACCTATAATAGAACCCCGGTAAACACATAGAAGAAGCAAAAACTCTTCTTCGACTCCCATCCGTGTATATATAAGGTTCTATCGTGTTTACATTAATTTTGTGGAGGGAGGATTTTGCGGGGACTAAAGTAATATGAGTAAGAAAACATGGAGCATCTCCCGTGTTCCTTACTCGTAATGCTACAAATCTTTGTGTAACTCGAACCATTTGGGGCTGCCAGCTGGCTGCGGCTTGCTGCCCATATAATATTATACCATCTTTATTCGGAGAAAAGTCAACAATATCTTCATAAAATCCCCCAACCTCTGTCCGATACCAATCATCGGGATGAGTTAAACCAGTTTCAAGCGTTGAACCTCGGGGTTTTAATCCTCTTGCCTTTGCTGGGTCTGTAATAACTTCAAGAGCCAATTTTACCCTTGTCGGGTCATAGTCTTCATTCATCCAGAGTTGTCCAAACTCTTGTGAAAACAGTTCGTAGGGTGGTGTTCCTGAAGCATGAAGTTGCCTATCATACTGCCGCAACCGTTCTAATTGTGTCTCACTTACTACATTAATATAAACATAATAATCTCCATTTTCGATACCATCATTAACATCCCATACAAATAGTGCCTCAGGACGATTTTGTTCGGGATAAATAGTTCTGTAACTGCTAACATAAGCAAAAATGCGTTTGGGGACTTCCCAGCGTAGAGCAATATCATTAATGTCCATTTGAGCCCTACCAAAAGCAGCGTTGTTATCAAATAACCAACTACTATTAGGTTGGGCATTAAATAAAGTGTTATACGGCGTAGGGAATGTTCCACCCCATAAAGAGCCATCAACAAATTTAGGATAACTATATACTTCACCGGGAAGCATAAATAGGAATAATGGCACCCATGCCTCAGGATAGGTATTGCTGGTTAAATCAAAACGCAGCATGTCCGTAAGATTAGAACCAGATGGGAACACATCTGTTTCTGCAGGATTAGGCCTTATCGGAATGAAATCAGCAGTACCCACAGTAAGGATTTTCTCCGCTGTGGTTACCATAGAAGAAGCACCCTTCACAAGCCTGCTTAATTCATCTTTTCCTTGAAGTTGACTGGCAAGTACATTTACACTTGTCCATACCTGCCGCCAGAATGTTTCTCCTCCTAATGTTGGGTAGAGAGTCAGGTTTTGGCGGTTTAAATCGAATAAGTACCTGTAATCAGGATTTGTAAATACTTGCTTTAATCGGTATGAGGAGTATAGGTATTCTCTCTGGATTGGGACTTTTATTTGACCCAATGTCCCCGTATAGATTATTCCCGCATCACGCCTTTGCTCTGTATTCCAATAAGGATATAATAGTGTAATATTCCTGCCATTTATTACAGGAGAATCTGGCAAGGAAACGATTGGGAATGAAAAGTCTTTTCCAGCCAATGCAATCTCCGTATATGATTTTCCTAAGGGTGTCCCTCGATAAGTATTCACTACAAAATCAATATCTCTCTTATCGCGATAGGGATTGTTATTCGTATACGGGAACAATGGAAAATTATTGGGTGTCATATTATCTAACATAACCTGTACAAGTTGTTCTAAATAATGTGGGGATTCTTCCCAATCATCATAAAAACCATCTGTCGCTTCCCAACGATTGGACAAACCAAAACGGTCTCCACTCAACTCCGGATTTTTTCGGTTTAGTGAGCGATAGAAATCCCATAACATACAATCGGGAATCCACCAAGAAGAGAACTCTGTATTTAATTGCATATCGCTGTTAGGGGCAGGAAGTATATCATCAATACAACGGTTTATAACATCATATTCGTTATAAGAAACTCCATCCACCTGGTTGCCATAAGTATCATACAAGATTATGACAACACAATCACCGGGATTCCATCGTCTTTCCACAAAATGTTTCCATTGAGGTGGGTCATTGTCCGTTCCGAAGTAAGGCTCGATAAGATTGGGATTTCCTATATAATTAAATCCTGTCGTTATATTAATCGGCTGAACCTGGTCGTAAGGGTCACTAATAAAGTCAACATCAATATTTCCACCGTAAGTAGTCATGTCCTTCAAATGAAAAACAGGCATCATACCTCGTTCATAAGAACCATACCCATAAACCCTTCCGTTCGTATAGGTAGTACCAGGTTCTACTCTGCCTTCATCTACTCCTTCATTAAAGAGAACATTTAATGGATTTGTGAAATCTGTGGGTCTATCATCAATAACACCATTCAGATTATTATCCACTCCATCTTTTTCCAATGTTCCTAATTTATAATCACCGGTCCCTGTTAAATATCCACCGTCGCCATCATTATCATATCCATCATGCTCGGGATAATTAGGTAATATACCTCCTTGTAAAACTAACTTAGCAAGGTCATTTAGCGTTATTATTTGTTCTGTCTTTCTGCGTTCTGTGCTTTCCCCATCAATAAGTGGAAATTCTACAGAATATAAAGGAACAATTCTGTCCCATGCCTTTCTGGGCCCACCTATATTAAAATTGTTATCATTGGGAGTGCTTCGTATATCATTATCTGCAAGATTATCTCCCGGTATCCCGTCTCCATTATAGTCTGTGAAATCCTCTTCAAGACCGTTGCTTGTATATTCCCTACGGAACACATTGTTCGTCTCATTTAAGGCTATAAAAGGTGTTGTTATACCTACAAGAGGTTCTAATTCAGGTGGGACAGGAATAGTAGGAATAATATCGCAAACACCTACACCATTCCTCTTTATCAAAGATGCGGGGGTTAAATTGGGGTCTCGATAATGGTCAAATTTGTCTCCAACAAGGTCTGAAGAAGAATCAAATGTTAACAATAATCTACCTTTGGGAGCGATGATATACCTATTATTTGAACTATTTTCGTCACCTATTTTTGCAATTACTTTATAGGGGTCTGTGCGAACTCCTGAATTATCTTGGGGAACACCGATTTCAAGAGTATATCCTGTTAAATCAATGGGATTATCTGAAATATTAGTAATTTCTATATATTCATGGTCGGGCTCTTGACTGAATTCGAGAAAGTTTAATGAAATAGGTTCATTATTTGAAGTCTGTTCTAACCAAAAAGCAATACATAACACATAATCATTGACTTGTCCATCTGCTGGGGTATATGGAGGAACGGTAACAGTAAAAGTCTTACCATACACAGGTTGTTCTTCGGG
>AWNW01000015.1 GCA_000493945.1 Candidatus Hydrogenedens terephthalaticus JGI OTU-1 | reverse complement strand
TTTAATAAAGGTAGATTGACCATTCCGTTTTCATCACGAATTAAAGTATCAAATAATTCAAGTCCTCCAATCAGGTCAATATCCTGTACAACAATGCCCGATCCCTGTCGAATCTTAACTAAACCTAATGCCTCTAATCTTTTTAATGCCTCTCGAACACTATGGCGTGTTGCTTTGAACTGTTCTGCCAATTCCCGTTCTGTAGGTAATTTTTCTCCGGGTTTATATACTTTATTAACAATTTTTCTGCATAATTCATCCGCAATTTTTTTCGAACGGGTCGAAGCAGGAATTTTGTAATTTTTTTTCTTTTCCATAGTTGTTCCACCAATTATAGTGTTTAATTTGACAAACAAGTAATTATTTGATATATTATATAAATTGGTTCAACCAATTATAAAATTTAACACTATTTAAGGAGAATGAAAAATGAAACGAACTGGTTTTACACTCATCGAACTTTTGGTTGTTATTGCCATTATTGGTATCCTTGCTGCAATTTTACTTCCAGCATTGGCTCGCGCTCGTGAGGCAGCTCGCCGTTCTTCCTGTGCTAATAATTTAAAACAATGGGGACTTGTTTTTAAAATGTATGCTAACGAATCCCCTGGAGGAAAATTTCCCCCCAGTGAATTAGAATTGGGTTGTGGTGCTCGTCCTTGTATGGCATTTGGTCCTTTAATTAATGTTATATATCCGGAATATCTTACAGACCCTGCAATAATTTTCTGTCCTTCCGATGCGAAAGATAAATTAGATAACTTTATTGACCCTCAGACGAAAGAATTCACAATGTTACAAAAGATAGATGGAAATCGTCAGCAAGGTGTCGAAGGGATTGATGCAAGTTATACCTATGCTGATTATGTGTTTGACCGTTGTGGAAGTGAATATCCTAAAAAATCTACGGCTTCATTGCAGGCATTAGCAACTATAATCGGAAATCCTCTTGACCCTTCTATTACAGAAGGAGCAGCCCAATTTATAGAAGTGATGGAAGACATGATTGATAAATTAAGACCCTACTTTCTATCGGGAGATGCGAATGGATTTATGCGGGAGGCGGATAATGACAGACAGGTTTCGCAAGGATTAGGAAATGGTGGTGGAACGATTGTATACCGTTTAAGAGAAGGTATAGAACGGTTTTTAATTACAGATATTAATAATCCTGCTGCAAGTGCGAAGGCGCAGAGTTCTATTTTTGTTATGTGGGATAATGTCTCTGACCAGGTAGCAAAATTTAACCATATCCCGGGTGGTAGTAATATTCTATATATGGATGGGCATGTAGCCTTTGTCCGTTTTCCGGGTGAACCGCCTATGGTTGCTGAACTCGCTGCAATTATGAGAGTTTTCGATATTGCAGAATAGACGAAAATATTACAAATTTTATAATTCAAGTCAGCATGCAGGAACTACCTGTATGCTGATTTTATTTTATTGTTTTATTCAATAACAGTGTTTTTCAAAATCCCTATAGGTGAAATCTCTATTTCCACAATATCTCCTTTTGATAAAGTTATTGTAGGAATGCGTGCCCAACCTACCCCGGGAGGAGTCCCTGTAAAAATAAGAGTCCCTGCTTTTAATGTTGTATCCTGGCTTAAAAAAGATACTAATTCAAAAGGAGAAAAAATCATATCAGATGTATTACCCGTTTGCATAATTTGATGGTTTACCTTTGTGGTAATCTGAAAGAAATCTGTATTTTTTATATCGCTCATGGGAAGCACAAAAGGTCCCACAGGGGCAAAGGTATCAAAACTTTTTCCTCGTACCCATTGTCCCCCTCCCAATTCCATTTGCCATTTTCTTGCAGAGACATCATTCCCGATAGTAAAACCCATGATATAGTTATATGCTTCTTCTACTTTTACATTTTTTATATCAGAATTTATGATAATTACTAACTCCCCTTCATAATCTACCTCATTATTACAAACCCCAGGAATTTTTATAGGGTCAAGATGAGCAGTAATTGCAGACGGATTTTTCATGAAAACGACAGGGTATTCAGGTATGGGTTTATTTGTTTCTTTTGCATGTCCCCTGTAATTTAACCCGATACATAAGATAGCAGGAGCATCAACAGGGGGAAGCCATTTTTTAGGTAGAATTTTTTTATCGGTCATCTGCAATGAGTTATCAGATGGATTTCCTTCAAGTTCATATAGATTATTATCTTCTGCAATGGTTATATAAGAAATATCTCCTTGTTCATTAATCACTCTACCCCATTTCATGATGCTTCCTTTCTATCGTAGGATTTGCCTTTGCAGTTTCTTTCAATAATTTATTTTGGATAGAATTATAAAAATAAACCATAACAAATGTGAAATAATACTTTTAATTAACATCTAACTATAAGGAGAAATTCAATGTCCTTAACAAGACGGAGATTTTTAAAAATTACAGGAATAGGTCTTTCGACTTTCGGATTGTCCCATTCCTTATTCGGTGATGAAAAAAAGATAGAATACCCTATTGCAGCATGTGATTGGTCCTTATGGACCGAAGGTCCTTCGGCTCTTGACCTGGCTAAACAAATCGGTTTGAATGGTGTAGAGATTTCTGCAGGAAAACCAGAAGATAAAATTGCCATTGCTAATTCAGAATTAAAGGAACAGTATAAATCAAAAATGCAAGAAACAGGGATACTTATTCCTTCTATCGCCATGGGTCTTTTGAACGATGCTCCATTAGCCAGTGAACCCCGAGCGATAAATTGGATTCTGGATACCATTGATTCCGCAAAGGAATTAAACGCAAAAGTAATATTGCTTGCTTTCTTTGGTAAAGGGGATTTAAGAAATAAGAATGAATTAAAGAGTAACGAGGTAGCAGAAGTCATAAACCGTTTGAAAGAATGTGCTCCGAAAGCAAAAGAAAAAGGGATTATATTGGGTATTGAAAATACTTTATCTGCCCAACAAAATATGGAAATATTGGAGAAAATAGGAAGTGATGCATGTAAGGTATACTATGATGTTGGCAATTCTACTTATAATGGTTATGATGTCCCCGCTGAGATACGAATGCTTAAAGATAAAATATGCCAAATACATTTCAAGGATGGTGCTTTCTATTTAGGTAAAGGCAAAGTAAAAATGGAACCTATTGCAGAGGCTATAAAAGAGATTAATTATAAAGGATGGTTTGTTTTAGAAACAGGATTACCTACAATGAATAAAGTAAACGATTTTAAAAAGAATTTAGATTTCCTTCGTCAATTATTCAGTTAACAATTAACAGAAAAGGATATAAAGATGAAAACAGAAAACTTTAGCAACAGTTCAAGACGGGAATTTATCAAAACAGTAGCCTTAGGAACAAGTGCATTTACAATTTTGTCTCCCAATCTTGTTTTTGGAAGTGAGTCTAATGAAAAAGTAAAATTGGGTTTGATAGGTTGTGGAGGTAGAGGTCGGTGGATAGCACATTTGTTTGAAAAAAATGCACCGTTTAAGATAACGGCAGTTCATGATGTGTTTCGTAAACGGGCTATGCGTGTAGCGAAGGAATGTAATGTCCCTGAATCAAATGTGTTTGTTGGATTGGATGGTTATAAACAACTATTAGAAACGGATATAGAAGCAGTTGCTATTGAAAGTCCACCGTATTTCCATCCCCAACAGGTTCTATCGGCTGTAGAGAAAGGGAAACATGTTTATTTGGCAAAACCTATTGCCGTAGATGTCCATGGTTGTTTATCTTTGATAGATATTTCGAAAAAATATCAGAATAAATTATGCCTACTGGTGGATTTTCAGACACGAAATTACGAACTATTCAAAGAATGTGTAAAACGAATTCATGGTGGTATGATTGGTGACCCGGTTATTGGACAATGTTATTATTATTGTAGTAGATTGGGAAAACAGGCAGAACCGGGAACGCCCGGAGCGAATTTGAAAAACTGGGTTTTTGACAAAATTCTTTCGGGCGATATTATTGTTGAACAGAATATTCATGTGATTGATATGGCAAATTGGTATTTGAAATCACATCCCGTAAAAGCCTTTGGCAGTGGTGGTAGAAAAGCACGAACGGATGTGGGTGATTGCTGGGACCATTTCTGTGTCCAATTTACATACCCTGATGATGTTATCGTTGATTTCAGTAGTGGTCAATTTACTTATGGTTATGACGATTTATGTATGCGACTTTATGGCTCTCTTGGAACGGCAGATACCCATTATGGAGGTATTGTTACTATTGAAGGAAAGTCCGATAGTTGGGAAGGAGGAAAAAGTTCGGATATTTATGAAGTAGGTGCGGTAAATAACATTAAAGATTTCTATGAAGCAATTAAGAGCGGTAAGTATTTAAATAATCTTGAAGAATCTGCGTATAGCAATTTGACGAGTATTTTGGGCAGAATGGCTGCTTATCAAAACCGAACCGTTACATGGGACGAAATGATAAACTCGGGAGAAAAATTAGAGACACAGATAGAAATTTCAGAAGAAATAATTAACTCATAATTTCAGTCTCATAAACTTAGAAATTTAATCCCCTTGAAATTTATCAAGGGGATTTTTTTTGCAAAAAACTGGGAATAAAATATTTTAATAAAATTATTATTTTCGACTTGACAAAATGGATTTTAAGTGATATTATATAGTAATCTATTAGTAATTCTTTAATAATTTTGTGGAGTAAAATAGTGATAATATATCAGTCGGAATATCATGTCACTCTGGATGATAAGAACAGGATATTAATTCCTTCGTCTTTAAAGTCCATTATGTCTGATAATAACCATACGGTCTGGTATCTGACACGCGGGTTTGAAAATAATCTTTTATTATTCCCTTCACAGGTTTGGAAAGAAATAACAGATAAATTAGAGCAATTGCCTACATTAAATCCGAAGGCTCAACTTCTTCGCCGTCGTTTTATTGGTGGTTCTGTTCAGGTTAGACCTGATGGGCAATACCGCATAACATTACCGGCACCATTTCGGAATTGGGCAGAGATCTTGGATAATGCTGTGATAGCAGGCTGTGGTATGTATCTTGAAGTCTGGAATGAAAAATTATGGGACAATTTCTTTAAAAACAATGATGTTCAAACAGATATGAAAATTTTTATGGAGGAATTATTTCCACTAACGAATATAAATCAAAACCTATCACAATAGGAGTAAGTGGCTATGGACATGGAAAAACTTAATTATGGGCATGTAATCCTCTTCAGGATCTCTGGTAGTCTTGATGAGGAAAATGTATGTGAACTGCGCCTTGCCATCGCTGATTACATCAAACGCAGGAAAAGTTGTGTGGTATTGAACCTGCAAGATGTAGAGATGATGGACCAGGTTTCAGCAGGGTATTTATTAGAGTGTCTGCAAATGGCAAGAAGAAAAGGTGGAGACCTAAAATTGGTCAAACCAAGTACCTTCATCGAACAGTTATTCCGTTTTCTGGGTATATGGCATTATTTTGAAATATATGCAACTGAAACAGGTGCGGTTGACGCATTCAAATTAGCCGCATAAAATTAACAATTATTTCCAGTAAATTTATTTACTGGAAATTTTTTAACTTATCATGTCAAGAATTTATGACCAATGAAAAACATCATATTCCTGTAATGGCAAAGGAGGTAATAAACCTCTTCCAAGAGAGAGAGAAGGGTATTTTTGTTGATGCGACGATAGGTGCTGGTGGGCATACTTCTTACATTTTAGAAACCCTCTCTCCTCGTATGGTTGTTGGGTTAGATAGAGACCCCAAAGCCATACAGATATGTTCTAAAAAATTCGAGAAAGAGAAACGAGTAAAAATATATCACGCAAATTATGCAGATATGGATAAGGTAATCAATATATTAGGTATTCAAGAAGTAGATGGTATTTTAATTGATGCAGGACTTTCCAGTTTTGCCTTAGATGATGAAGAACGCGGATTTTCATTTCAGAAGGACGGTCCTCTGGATATGCGTATGAATACGAATGAGAAGGAAACTCTTAGCGATTTTTTAGACCGTACAGACGAGCATGCTCTTGCAAATATACTGAAAGAATATGGAGATGTTGTAAAGCCTTATCGCATTGCAAAAAAAATTATTATGCGTAGAAGAGAAGGAAAAATTAGAAAAATATCAGATATAGTTCAAACTGTTTTGGAAGAATTTCCTCATGTTAACCGTATTCCAGATGAAGTCCGTCAAGTATTTCAGGCATTACGAATTGCGGTTAATAATGAATTATTTTTTTTGAGAAAAGGTTTATGGGCAGGATTGAAAATATTGGCTATAAATGGACGATTTATCGTAATTAGTTTTCATTCCGGCGAAGATAGAATTGTAAAATCTGTATTTCGTTTCGTGTCTCAGCCATTACGGATCTTATCTCCAGAGGGTATTTTAAGGGAGCAAATCTCTCCTATAGCAAAAAATTTAACACCAAAACCACTATCACCTTCATCAGAAGAAGTAAGAATGAACCCGAGATCGAAAAGTGCAAGATTGAGAGCCATTGAAAAAATTTCGGATACATATATTCAACATTATATTTCAAGAGAGAGGATAAATGAATGAGTAAAAAAGTTATACAAATACGAAAAGAAGCATTATTTATCGGTTCGTTATATCTTATCCCTGTGTTTATTGTATTTGGAGTGCTAGCGGTAGATTTATACATCAATGTCCAACGCTGGCATTATGATTATTTAACGATACAAGCGAAAAAGAATATCACACGATGGGTTAAGAGTGAGAGTGGATTTAAAGAACGCGATGAATTAAAGGAGATAAGTAAGGATAATAAAAGTGAATCTCCTGTAGAGTCAATAAAAGATGAAGAAACAAAAAATATAGGTTCCATATCTTTTTTCTCAAAGGTAATCAAAAGAATAGGTTTTTCTACAGAATCCAAGCAAAATCAAACGCAAGAGGAAGAAACGAATACGCAAAAAGAAGAGGATATAAACTATGGCTTACAGGCGATGATGGCGGAAATAGAGGCGTTGAAAGTTGAAAAGGTAAAATTGGAAAACTTACAAAATTTAACACGACTGGGATACCAATTGGGTTTAGTAAACCCAAAACCAGAACAGGTAGTGCGAATTACATATAGTAAAGATGAACGGGATAAATTGATACAGACTGCGTCGTCAGATATGTTATTTCCCCAAAAACCTAAAAGGATAGAGATTCCCCCCTCTGCAATTAAATATGCAGAAGAAGAGAAAAGTTTTGAACAAAAGTTGGAGAACTTAATGAACAAAGTCGGAAATCCTATTTATGATAAGTTTTTGAATAGATTTATACCTCCTGTCAGTGCGCAATCGAAAAGCAATGTTACAAAAGAATCGAATGAAAACAATTTTCCAAAAACAGATAAAAGCGAAAAGAAATTACCGCCCGATAAAAATAATGATGAAATAGACATTGATTCATTAACAGAGTTCTTAATAGAAAAACTGTAAGGGATAAGATGGTAAGTGATACATTCAAAAAATCACCTTTTGATGTAGAAGAAAGAGTTCCTCAGACAATCGAAATAAAACGATTGGCTCTTTTGCAATTATTTTTGTTTCTTTTACTCTGTGTAATCGTTGTTCGTCTTTTTGTCGTATCTTTTTTCCCGAAGGAAATTGTTAAGGAGTATGCAAATAAACATGATGGGAAAATAAAACGAGAAAATCCGAGAGGAATGATTTATGATAGGTCGCAAAATCCTTTAGCCTACTCTGTTCTGATGCCTTCCCTATTTTGTTCTCCTGTGGATATTTTATACCCGAATGAAATGGCAGAAAAAGTATCCAAAAAATTGGGATTAGATGTTGATTATGTAAAAAAGAGAATGACACTTACAAACGAGGAAGGTAAAAAATTACAGTATGTATTACTCCGCAGAGGAATTGATAATATCCCGAAGGCAGAATTAGAAAGTTTTGTATCAGAAATTAATAAATGGCAAAAGGAACAACTAAAAAAAACTACAACACCACAAAGTGAAAAAAAACAATCTTATAAAGAAATATTATTATCCTATTTTAGTAAAAATCTGGATAAGTCGGGAGATAATAGTAAACCCAAGGGAAATCCGTTATTTATAAATTATGAATGGTTTCGCCAATATCCTCATCATGAAGTTGGAGGGAACATAATTGGCTTTGTAGCCATGAACAATGAAAACCGAGTTGGGGGTATAGATGGAATAGAAAAAGATTGGGATAAATATCTTTATGCAGACCCTACGGAAATTTCCGGGCGGAAGAATAGCTCAGGACATATTCTCCCGTCTACTTCACAGGAGAAGAAAGGGCAATATCCCGGAGCCAATGTCCATCTTACAATAGATTTGGAAATTCAGCATATTCTGGAAAAAGAATTAGACCGAAGGATCGAAGAATGTAATGCAGTAGATGGAATGGGCATTATAATGGACCCTTTTAGTGGGGCAATTCTGGCTATGGCTTCTCGTCCTTCTTATGACCCTAATGTCCCTGAAACAAGGCAGGGTGATGCATTGAAAAATAAAGTGCTATATGAACTTATAGAACCAGGTTCTACTTTTAAAATTGTTACTGCCTGTGCAGGAATTGAAAAAGGAGGTTTTGATAAGGATACTATTATTGACTGTGAAGGGGGAAGAATTCGAGTAGCAAGTAAAATTATCAAGGATGTCCATGGTATGGGGGCTGTGCCGTTCTGGAAATGTTTTGAACAATCCAGCAATGTGGCTATGGTAAAGGTGGGAAGAACTGTGGGATTGGAAACTTTACGCGAATATGTAAAGAAATTTGGATTTGGAACAAAAACGCTTCAAGATATTTCCACAGAAAGAATAGGTGCTATTTCAACAAACAAAGCAGAAACAACTTTAAGTTCTATGTCTATTGGTTATGCCGTTATGGTTACACCTATTCAACTTGCGAGGGCTTATGCTGTTATTGCCAATGGAGGATATCTGGTAGAACCCTATATTGTGGATAAGGTAACCCTTCCTGATGGGGAAGTTTTATATGAACATAAAGCAGAGAAACAACCCCAGGTAATAAAATCTGAAACTGCAGAGATTATGAGGACCCTATGTCATCAGGTTGTGTTAAAAGGCACGGGAAAATCAGCAAGTATTCCCGGGTATAAAGTCGGAGGAAAGACAGGGACTGCCCATTTAGCGAGGACTCAAAAACAAGGTGGTGGATATGACCCGGATAAGATTATCTCTGTTTTTGCTGGTTTTGCTCCTATTTCGCACCCAAAAGTTGTAGCCGTGATTGTAATTCGTTATCCCATGTCAAAGATTCGTTATGGTGGGTATGTATGTGGTCCGGTATTCAGAAATGTCGTTTATTATACATTGACCCGTCTAAAAGTCCCCCCAGACCCTTCCATTTCCAACGATTTGCTAAAACAGGAAGGATTTATTGCAGAAGAGAGTATAGAAAAAGATAATGATTCGTTATATTTTGAGGATATAGACCCTCTATGGGTTCATGAGTTAGTGAATGAAGATTCGACAGAAGTAGGCAAAACTATGTCCGCAGAAAACACATCGGATAGAACAAATAACAAAGGAAAGCAAAGTAAAACAGAAGAAAATGTATTAAAAAAACCTGTATTTAATCCTATGTCTGAGATAGAAATTATTAATATTGCAAAACAAACGGAAACTTTACCTGACCTTTCAGGATTAACAAAAATGAAAGTATTGCATGTTTTAAATTCATTAAAAATAGATTATGAATGTCGTGGCTACGGAAGAGTTGTATCTCAATTCCCTGTGGCAGGAACTCCCTTAAAAGAAATAGATATATGTTTGTTAGATTTTTCTGAAGATTTCCGCTCCTCAACGGAAATAGTTTCATTAAAAAAAGAGGAATAGAAAATGAACCTTAGAGAAATGGTAGAAAAATGGAAATTAAAGTGTTTTTCCTCTTTTCCTGATGAGAATATTTGTGGAATAACGGAGGATTCACGAAGAGTTCAAAAAGGGTTTGTTTTTACAGCAGTACCTGGAGAACATGCCCAAGGTTGGAATTATATCCCGGAAGCCATTGAGAAAGGAGCCATTGCAGTTATAGGTCTACCTCAGTTACCTGAGGAATTACTAAATCTATTGAAAGAGAAAAATATCCCTTATTTTGCTCATGAAAATCCGCGTTGCATTTTAGGTGAAGTGGCACATTATCTTGCTGGAGACCCCACTCAATCAATGGTTGTAATAGGAATTACAGGGACAAATGGAAAAACAAGCACTACTTATTTAGTTGAAAGTATTTTCAAGGAAAAAGGAATTGCCACAGCACGGTTCGGAACATTAGGCTATACTATCGGGGAGCAAAATATAGAAGCAGTTCACACGACCCCTTTTAATGAAGAACTTGTTTCTCTATTTTCTAAAGCGAAGGAGGCAGGTATTACACATGTGGTAATGGAAGTGAGTAGCCACTCTTTAGCCCAGGACCGCGTTGCAGGGATTCATTTTACGGTTGGGGCATTTACAAATCTTACACAGGACCATCTGGATTACCATAAAACGATGGAGGAGTATCTTAAAGCAAAACTGAAACTGTTTGAAAGTTTAGAAGGAGAAAATACCTTTGGTGTTATAAATAAATCAGACCCTTATGGAGAACAATTTATACAACATTGCAAATCAAGATATGTTACTTACGGTATGAAAGGAGATTATTGGGCAAGTGATATAGAAGTATCCATGAAGGATACACGATTTGTCTTACATACTCCATACGGAGAAGGGGAAGTAAAACTGTCTCTTGTAGGCAAGCATAATGTTTTTAATGCGTTATGTGCTTCTGCTATTGCAGGGGAACTGGGCATTTCCTTGAAAGAAATTCAAAAGGGTTTAAAAAACTTAAAGTCTATTCCGGGTCGTTTTGAATTAATTGAAGAAGGGCAAGAGTTTACAGTTGTAGTAGATTATGCACACACAGACGATGGCTTAAATCATGTATTACAAACAGCACGAAATCTAACTCGCGGTAGAGTAATTGTGGTTTTTGGTTGTGGAGGAGACCGCGATAAAACAAAACGACCAAAGATGGGAGCGGTTGCCGGGAAATGGGCAGACCTAATCATCTTAACTTCGGATAATCCACGAACAGAAGACCTAAAACGAATTTTATTAGATATTGAAGTGGGTGTACAAAAGATGGGTAAACACAAAGGGGACGATTATTATGTTATCGAAAACAGAGAAGAGGCTATACAGTTTGCTATTAACAAGGCAAAATCAAATGATATAGTAGTAATTGCGGGGAAAGGACATGAACCGTATCAGATTATTGGAACACAGAAATTGCCTTTTGATGATAGAGAAGTAGCACGCAAATTCCTGAAAGGAAAGGTATAGATGCCCTGGAAATATTGCTTAGGAGATTTGGCAAAAGTTGTCGCTGGAAAATTGCAGGGAGATGGAAATATTGAATTTACAGGAGTATCTATAGATACCCGAACTATCCAATCGGGAGATGTTTTCTTTGCTTTACCAGGAAACAGAGTTGATGGACACCAATTTGTTCAAGAAGCACTTAAAAAAGGTGCTGTGGCTGTTGTTGTATCGAAAGATGATGGGTCACCTTCTATATATGTGAGAGATACTTTACAGGCAATTCAAAAATTTGCTCGTTGGCATCGAACAAACTTAAAATCTCAGGTTTTTGCAATTACAGGCTCCTGTGGTAAGACTACTACAAAAGAATTGGTCTCAGCCGTTTTAGCAAAAAAGTATAAAGTAGTGGCGTCCAGAGGGAATTATAACAATGAATTAGGTTGTCCCCTTTCATTATTACAGATGGATGAAAATACAGATTGGGGCGTAATCGAAATGGGTGCCGGTAAACCCGGAGACATTGCTGAATTATCTGGTATTGCATATCCGGAAGAATCAGTTATTACCACTATTGCTCCCGCACATGTAGAAAGGTTAGGAAGTTTAGAAGGCATAGCACGAGAGAAATCCAATATAGCCAAATGTCTTCCTCCCTGGGGACACTTTTATGTCAATACGGATAATCCCTATTGTGTTTCCGTAGGAAAACGAATTATTGCCAATAAAATTTATTATGGTAAAAAGGGTGATGTGAGATTAAAGTCTGTCCATAAAATTTCATTGGAAGAAATGGAGGTGGAAATAGAACCTGTTGGCAAATTAAGACTACCTTTGTGTTCTCCATCTCTACTATCAAACTTTTTACTCGCCGTAGCGGTTTCTTTGAAGCACCAGATACCTATAGACGAGCAAACGCTTGCAGATGCATATTATAAAACAGGAAGAATTAAAACATATCAAGTTGGGCACTTTACTATTATTGACGATACTTATAACGCAAATCCTGCAAGTATGAAATCTGCATTGGAATATCTCCAATTAACCGCTGTCAAAGGCTATCGTTGTGCTGTTTTGGGAGATATGCTTGAATTGGGAGATGAAAGTGAACAATACCATTATTTGTTAGGCAAACAAGCCGGGGAATGTGGCGTAGATATTCTATTTCTATATGGGAATTATGCACAGGAAGTTCAGAGAGGTGCTTTAGAAGCAGGAGTAGAATTCGTAACGATATGCTTACATCATGAAGAAATTGCGGATAAAATTGTTAAAATGCTTCCTCCACAAAGTCGAATATTAGTAAAAGGTTCCCGCGGAATGACAATGGAAAAAGTTATCCAGTATTTGAAAGAGAAAATAATGAATGAATAGATGTGATTGTTATATAATCTTATTTTTTTATGAAGGAGAATTATTAATAGAGGTATAGATGCTATATTACATTGCTATTTTACTACTTCCTTATTTTGGTTTAATAAATGTTCTAACTTATCACACAGTTAGGGCAGGGGGAGCGGTTTTTACTTCCTTTTTTATAACTCTCATAATAGGACCTTTTGTCATACACAAACTGCAGGAAATGAAAATAGGTCAATATATCAAAAAAGAACATGTTGCAAGCCTGCACCAACTTCATAAAGGAAAAGCAGGAACGCCTACTATGGGCGGTATTTTAATACTTATCTCAACTTTTGTTTCCCTTTTAATATGGGGTCGCCTTACCAATCGTTTTTTATGGCTTACGATGGGTGTTTTTTGTGCGCTGGGGATATTGGGTTTCTTAGATGATTACATTAAATTAAAGCGGAAGCATAATGATGGTTTACGGGCGAAAGATAAATTAGCAGGACAAATTCTTATAGGAATTCTTTTTGGAGTTTATTTATATTTCAATCCTATAACTCCTGGTGCTATTTATCTAACACTATCTGATGTAAAAGACTGGGCAAGTTTAAAGAACCAATTAGTTCAAGGTTTAAGTAAAAATGGAGATGAACAACTTGTTTATATTTGTTCACAAATTCCGTCGTCCTTGAAAGAACATTTATTGCAGTTAGATATGAAAAAAGAATTGGAAATAGAAGAGCAGTTATTACTTATTCGAAGTTTGAATCAGGTAATTGATAAGGACGAATGGCAGTATAATGCGTTGTGGAACGGGAAAGAATTACGAACGGAAATTCAAATGTGTTTAAATGACAAAAATAAAAATAAACCTTTTCAAAAACAGCGTCTGGCACGATTATTAATCGAGGATACCTTCAAAGATTCTTTTTATCTTTCTACCACTTCATTACATACAAAGGTAGGTGTACCTGGATTTAAAAATCTTTTTATCCCCTTAGGCATATTTTACATCCTATTTGTAGCACTCATTGTAGTCAGTGTATCCAATGCTGTAAATTTAACCGATGGATTGGATGGACTTGCCATAGGTTCTTCGATTATTTCTGTTATGGCATACGCCGGTATTGCATATATCGTGAGCCGTGCGGATTGGAGTCGGTATCTTTTTCTTACTTATGTCCCTGAGGCAAGTGAATTGTTCGTGTTTGGCTCTGCTTTGCTGGGCTCGGGTTTAGGTTTCCTATGGTATAATGGTCATCCGGCAGAGGTTTTTATGGGAGATACCGGGTCATTATCTTTGGGAGGAGCCATAGCATCTCTTGCAGTTCTTACAAAACAAGAGTTATTACTTCCATTAGTAGCAGGTATTTTTGTCCTCGAAGCAGGAAGCGTTTTATTACAGGTAGCATCATTCAAACTTACAGGAAAAAGAATTTTCCGAATGGCTCCATTGCATCACCATTTTGAGTTGTTAGGTTGGACAGAGACAAAAGTTACACTCCGTTTCTGGATAATTGCTTTGTTATTTGCACTTTTGAGTTTGGGAGCACTTAAACTGAGATGATTACCTCTAATTTCACACCTGAAAAAGTAAAGTTGCTAAATCGTGTGCTGATCGTTGGTGCTGGTAAGTCTGGTTTGGCTTTAGCAAAGTTATTAAAAAAACAGGGGAAAGAAGTGATTATCAACGATATAAAGAAAGAAGATGAAATCCCGGCTGCTGTCGAGCAGTTTAATAAATTAGGTATTGATTATGTGTTAGGACAACATCCAGAAGATTTGTTATCAAAAATAGATTTAATAATTGTCAGTCCGGGAGTTTCTCCACAAATTCCATTATTAAAATTAGCAACAATAAACAATATCCCTATTATTGGCGAATTTGAATATGCTTATTATTTTACGCAATCGCCTATAATTGCGGTAACAGGGACAAATGGAAAAACAACGGTTACTTCATGGATACACCACACCCTAATAGAATTAGGCTTCAGTAGTGTTTTAGCGGGAAATAACGATACTCCACTGTCAGAAGTTGTTTCGGAAAATAGGCAAAGTGATTGGATTGTAGCAGAATTAAGCAGTTATCAATTGGAATATTGTTATTATTTTCATCCTCATGTTGCAGTTGTTTTGAATCTTACTCCAGACCATATAACACGCCATCCTACTATGAAAGAGTATGCAGATGTAAAGAATAGGATATTTCATAATCAAGGTGAAAATGATTTTGCAGTGATAAATAAAGATGACGAATGGGTCTCTTCGATGAATATTCCTCCATCTGTGAATAGATATTATTTTTCAATTAATCAAAAAGTGTCTCCTGGCGCGTGGATTGAGATAAGAGATAAACACTATATATGCTTTGATGAAACAATTTTGGATAGTGTTGATTGTTTACCTTTAAAAGGCATGCATAATTTGTCAAATGCCCTTGCCGTGTTGACTTCTGTAAATGTGGTATATAAACAACCAGCACAAGTTTTAAAAGCAATGACTTCTTTTAAAGGAGTTCCTCATAGGATAGAATTTTTAGGAAGCAAAAATGATGTAGAATTTTACAATGATTCAAAATCCACAAATGTGGAAAGTCTCCGTGTTGCTCTGGAAAGTTTCCAACAACCTATTATTTTAATTGCAGGTGGACGAGGCAAAGGTTCAAGTTATCTACCATTACGATCATTAATTCAGGAAAAGGTTTATTTTCTCGTTACGATCGGCGAAGATGCAGAAAATATCGAGAAAGCATTTTCTGATTTGGTGAGAACAGAAAGAGTTGCCACTATGGAAGATGCCGTCAAAGTAGCATGGGAAAATGCTATTCCCCAATCTGTGATATTGTTATCACCCGCATGTGCAAGTTTTGATATGTATGCCAACTATGAGGCTCGTGGGGACCATTTTCGAGAATGTGTTCAGAAATTATTAGCAGAGGAGTTATAAGAAATGCACAAGGATTCATCCGCAATAATTGTTATAACTGTGATTTTAGCCATACTGGGTATTTTAGTAGGGTATAGCGTTGAAGGTTTGAGAAGTAATTTGCAATCTTTCCTGATAAAACAGTTTATTTTAATATTTATCGGGGGTGGCTGCTTCATTACCTTACTCTTTTATGATTATCACAAACTTTTTAAGCCCGGGAACCTGTGGATTTTGACCATTATTTGTCTCCTGGGGTTAATAGCCGTTTTATTTTTCGGAGAATTAAGAAATGGAGCAAGAAGGTGGTTAAATATTTTTGGAGTTTTTTCTCTTCAGCCTTCCGAATTTGCAAAGATAGCCGTTTTAGTTACTATTACATGGTACTTTTCTCGCTTCTATAATAAGTTAAAAAAACCACATTATGGAATAGTATTCCCCATTTTACTTGCATTAGTTTATTGTATGCTAATAGTTTTGGAAAATGATCAGGGAACACCTACAGTAATTATGACTACGGTTCTGTGTATGATGTTCGTTACAGGAATACATAGAAAATATCTGTTGATAGGTACAGGTATTTTTGGGTGTGGGTTTGCTTTTGCTGTAATTTCAAAACCCCATCGAATTGACCGAATTATATATACTTGGTTTCCTGAATGGGACCCTTCTGGAAAGGGATGGCATATTATCCAATCGTTAGTCTCATTTTATCGCGGAAATTTATTAGGTGTGGGTATCGGTGCAGGTGAACAAAAATTAGATTATTTGCCTGAAGCACATCGTGATTTCCCATTTTCAATTATTGGTGAAGAAATGGGTATGTTAGGTGCCGTACTCGTTGTAATTCTATTTTTATTATTGATTTACTACGGTTTTGAGATAGCCCGAAAATCTCCTGATTTGCAGGGTTCCCTTCTTGCTACGGGAATAACATGTATGATTGGAATACAGGGAATTGTAATGATGCTGGTAAATGTAGGAATTCTACCTGTGAAAGGGATGTGTTTACCCCTAATTAGTAGTGGTGGTTCCTCTTTTATTGCTAATATGATTATGTTAGGCTGTCTTGTAAATATCGGATTTCAAGAGGTGCGAACTGAATCGCCTTCTTATTGGAAAGCATTTGTTTTTTTAAATCTAAGTAATCCGTTAAAGTAAGATAACAAATATAATTTTATGTTTACCGATGAATTGAACTATTTCTTGCCAGAGGAAAGGATAGCCCAACATCCTGTTAAACCTCGCGATTCCGCTCGATTACTGATAGTAAATAGAATGGATGCTTCAATAAAAGAGGATGTGTTCCGCAATTTATACCGATATTTAAATGCGGGGGATGTTATTGTCCTGAATGATACAAAAGTAATTCCTGCAAGATTATTGGGGTATAAAGAAAAAACAGGAGGAAAAGTAGAAGTTTTTTTACTAAAACAGATAAATGAACAAGATTGGATAGCCCTTGTAAAGCCTTCAGCAAAAGTTCCTATAGCAACAAGCATTGTGCTTCACGATAAAATAAAAGTTGAAATTCGGGATTTTTTAGGTGAAGGGAAACGGATTGTGCATTATCCGCAAGGAAACCTTTTATCGGTTATTCACAAAATAGGTTTAGTGCCTCTCCCTCCATATATTCGTAGAGAATCCCCAGAACCTGATGACCGAATTCGTTATCAGACGATCTATGCCAAGAAATCAGGTTCTGTTGCTGCACCAACTGCGGGTTTACACTATACAAATCGTGTATTTAAGAAACTAAAAGAAAAAGGAATTGATATATGTTACATTACTCTTCATGTGGGTTATGGCACTTTTAAACCTATAACAACGGAGAGGGTAGAACAACATGTTGTAGATGCAGAAGATTTTGCTATCAGTGAAGAGACAGCAACTTTATTGAATAAGAAAAAAAGAGAAGGAAAAAAGATAATTGCGGTAGGAACAACGGTTACAAGAGTACTGGAAACTCAATATATTGGAGGGAAATTTCAAGCAGGTTTTGGCTCCACAACGAAATATATATACCCCCCTTACAATTTTCAAGCCATTGATGCTTTACAAACAAATTTTCATCTTCCACGCTCATCTTTATTAGCATTAGTTTTTGCTTTTGCTGGAAAAGAATTGATTATGAAGGCGTATAATTATGCTATAGAAAAAAATTTTCGTTTCTATTCTTATGGTGATACGATGTTGATATTATAGTTTGAGGTTGAATTCATGTTACAAATATCGAAGTATTTATATTTTGATTCTGCACATAAGAATGAATTTAAGGGAGGTAAATATGCTCAATTGCATGGGCATACCTTTTACGCTGAAATAGTTGCAGAAGGGTCTTTACATCCCGATTATGGATGGATAGTTGATTTTAGTGAGATAAAAAAAAGTATTGTTCCTATTATTGATATGTTAGACCATTCCTATTTAAATGAAATTACTGGATTGGAAAAGGATACAACTATTCCTGCAATAGAAAAGTGGTTTTTGGAACAGATTCCGGAAAAACCGTGGTGGTTTAAAGGTGTTCGTATTGGAATTATAGGTGACCTTGATTTTAAACCGTGCAAACTCCCAGCCGAGAAAGACCTTCCTGAATTATGGCGTTTTTCTTTTGAATCTGCCCAATCCTTGCCCCAACTGCCGAATTCCCATCCCTGCCATAATTTACATGGCCATAGTTATTTTGTAAAAGTAGGTTCAAGAGATATGGACAATCTCCCCTCTGTTTTAAGAAAAATATATGACTTATTAGACCATCGCTGGTTAAATGAAATTCCAGGATTGGAAAAAGCAACAAGTGAAATTTTAACTCATTGGATCGTAGAAAAACTTTACGAATTTAACCATCCTCCCGATGTTGTTATTGTTCAGGAGACCCCTTCTTCTTACTGTTTATGGAGAAATAACCATATAGATTAATAAGGGCTTGAACTATTTTCTGTCCCTGTCGAATAAGTATCTCCAAATACTAAGATCGGTTGATTCTTAGGATTTCGCGATTCATTGGCAGTGGTTACATAAATAGCGGCTCTATCCTGAAATACGCAGGACCATTCACAAAAACCACAACCGATGCACAAATCAGGGTCAACTTCTGGTTGCTTTATCTTTACAACTCTACCATCTCTAAGGGTTACATCTCTTTCTACAAGGTAAATGGCTTTAGGGGAAAGAGGACAATGTTCTTCACATACGAGGCACTCCCTACCATAAGAGTAAGGAATACATCTCCCTTTGTCAAATGTAGCCAACCCAATCTTTATTTTTTGCTTTTCTAATAAAGGAATAGGCTGAATTGCTTGCGTTGGGCATACCTGTCCACACATATTACAACTATAAAGGCAATATCCTATTTTGGGCACAAGTTTAGGTGTCCATAGGGCTTCCCAACCTCCTTCTATACCCGCAGGTTGTATTGCATTTGTTGGGCATACTCGCATACATGCCCCACACTGGATACAGCGTTGCAAAAACTCCCTTTCGTTTCTTGAACCCGGAGGACGAATCAATGTTTCAGGGAATGGCTGTCCCTGTTTTGATTGTGGTGCAACGCGAAAACCAAGCAATCCTACAGTACCGGTTGCCATTGCGGTTAAAACTGTTCTCCGCGGATAATCAAGTTTTCCGGTAGCAATTGCTTTTTTACCAGGGACCTGAAATTGGAATGTAATAGAGTCCGAACGACATGAGGCTACACAATTCCAGCAAACAAAACATTCCGTTGGCAACCAATCCCCGCGTTGGTCAGGCTGGGCTCCCGCAGGACATGCTTTACTGCATTGCCGACAGTTTGAACAAGTGCTTTCATCGTTTTTAAGACGCAACAAAGGTTTTTGAGAAATTAGTCCCAACAATCCCCCTAAGGGACATATATAACGACACCAAAAACGAGGTCGAACGAAATTCAGTCCTATTACCAGAAGTAGTGTAAAAGTAATAATTGTCCCCTCTGTATAAAAGGTTTTTTGAGACATTCTAAACACATGAGTTCGTAATTTTTGATAGATAGGTTCTGAAATTTTTGTAACGGGAACCCCTAATATTTTAGGGTCTTCTTTATATATAGCGGTGCTGGATTCTTCTATCGCTATATGAAATGCGGGGAATACACCTGTTGATAAGGCGCGATAGAAAAAAGAAAACGGGTCAAAAATTCCAAACCAATGTCCTCCAAACAGACTCATACCTAACATGGCAAAGAGAATAAAATATTTAACACGATGAGCAGAAGTCCGATTTTGATATTCCTTTTTCTTTTTCCCTAATTGTGCTAACCATGTAAAAAAGGTATGAAGGGTTCCAAAAGGACAAAACCATCCACAGAATACCCTGCCTAACAGGAGGGTAATTATCACAGTGAAAATACACAGCAAGGATAATCCTGCTAATGTCCATGTAGATAAAAGTGTGAGCAGAAAGATAAGGGGGTCAAGATGAAAAAAGATTTTGTAAATCCCTGTCGGATCTTCATCATCTAAAAAATGTAAATTCCATGCCAGAATAATGAATAAGACAAAAAACACAAATTGACAAAAACGCCTTATCCATTGTGTCCAAGAACGAGGTTTTTTAAACTTCATGATTTATACTGCGATTTCCTGATACTTTAGTTTGTTTTTATAATCAATTTGACCCAAACCTGATTCAAAAGCCTTTTTAACAGTTCCTATTTGATTCGGATCATAATTTAATATTTCACATCCAAAAGCATCTAACGCCACAATGTCCGTGGATATGGCAACAGTATTTACTCTTTTTACATCTTTCAGGTCTCCACCTTGAGGTCCATTTGCAGTAAGGACACGGATAGCATCAAGAATAGAAACTTTAGGTTTCATATATGCGGTTATGTCCTTTATACAGGTAGGCAAATCCTGGTGAAACATTCTACGATTCTCAATTACACCCATATAATTCTTCATTGCAAGGGTTACCGTCGTAGAAGCGTGATGTTTGGCAACAGGAACACTGATTACAATATCTGATTCGATTATTTCGGGATATAGAGGTATCTTTTTTACTCGTTCCCCTCCTATTTCCATTTCTTTAAAACGGCTACGGTCTACATATATAAGTTCTGCTCCTGTTTCTTTTACCACGGCGGCGATACCGCTGGTTACATAAGATTTGGTTGCATCGTTTACAGTATTATCACCTACTTTAACTGTTTTTGCTCCCGCATTAAAGCAGAGTTCGATCAAAGTTCTTAACAAATCCGGATTCGTATTTGCAGATTGTTCGGGTGTCCTATCCCATGCCATGTTTGGTTTAATCCAGACAACATCCCCTTTCTTAACGAACCGTTCTAAACCGCCAATAGTTTCGACGGCTTTTTTCAGAAGTTTTTCTGCTATCTCTCTTGTGGGTTCTTCAGGAACAGGGTCTCCTTTCCATTTACAGACGACCATGTCTAACGGAGAATTTGTAGTCTGGGCATTGCCCATAATAGGTTGTAGGGCTAACGCACCTGCGCAACAACCTGTTTCAATCAGAAATTGTCTGCGTGTCTTTTTCTTCATAATTCGTTCTCCTAATCTTGTGTTTTAGCAGGCTGTATTATGTATTACATTATACTATATTTCAACGGTTATTTACTCCATATATTTAGACATATCTACATGAAAAGATAGTTTCGGTTGTACAAATTTTTGTTATACATTTAATCTACTGAAGAACCATTTTCCTAAATACTCAAAATCAATAGACATTTCTTTCCAGATATGAGGCGCATTCTTTTTAATTATTAATTCACAGTCCCATTGTAATGTTTTGATTTTTTTATAGAAATTTTCCGATTGCAAAAATGGGACAATCATATCTTTTGTTCCATGAAATAATAATACTGAAGGAGGGTTTTCAATTTTTTCCATCGGAAAATATATAGGCGATATTTCTCTTAAATTCGCTTCCAATTCTTTTTCAGGTAAATTTAATTCTTCTTCGAGAAAAGTTTTTTTTCTTGCAAGTCGGTTAAGAATTTCTTTTATATCAAAAGGTAGAAAAGATAATGAATAGAACGACAATAAATCAGTTGGAGAACAAAACAAGGCGACTACGGGGATATGCTTATAAAAAGGTTTCTTCTCCGCTGGCAAACTGCCTATGAACTTAGGTTCCTGAAACAGAGCGTTAATAGCTAAATGCCCACCGGCGGATATTCCCATGATTCCTAACCGTTTTTTATTAACACCGAATTGCTCTGCATGTGATAATATGTATTGAATACCTGCCTGAACATTGCGAATCATTTGCATACCATTAAAGACCTGTATGGAACCCGGCGATAAAGCAAAGACAGAATACCCCTGCTTACAAAGAACATCATAAACACCCAATCCGATGTGCTGAATAAGTTGATGGCGGTCAGAAAACCAACCATTGGAAACAACATCAATTATTCCATAGCCATTAGAACTCTCTAAAGGCTGGAACACATCCATAATCAATCCGATACCATAGGCTTCTGCAAATACAACATGGGGTTGATGTTTGTACAATCCGAAGGTTTTGGGTCTTATGGTTAGTTTGCTTGCCGGGTTGTATAATTCCTGAACAGGTCTTAATTGAATGGGCGGTTTTTCTCCTGGATTTCTTTCCATATTTTGTCATTCTTTATTTATGATTGATTTGGTATTTGTTCACAATAAAGATAGTTTATTAAAATATTTCCACTTTCTTATAATTGAAATTAGAAGTTAATAATAATGTTTACAAGTATCACTTTTTCAATTTACATAATTACTCTTTTTTATGCTCATGGACAAGTTCCTTCGGAAAATCCTTTAACTACCCCTTTAATTGCTGAAATCACGGCAGACCATCCCTTGTTTCTCTTTTCTTGTAATATCCAATCTTCAGATGTAGAAAAAATAAAAAATCAGTGGAATTCTCTGGATAATAACTTAAAACCTTTCTCTGCATTATGGTTAGATTTAGGTTCCAATACAATAATAGACCCTGGTAAAACAGAAGATTTATTGAACACCCTATTTCAGGACTTTAAATGTCCCTTTGTTTTAAAAATACCACAAATTATGAATAAGGAAACCCGTCCGGAGTACCAAGAATTAGAATCATTATTTGCCCGTTTCCCAAATATGCTTGGAGTGTCCATTCATGATTTTACATTAAATATGTATCCTTCCCCAAAATATGGGATTACTCCGGATTATTCTCATGTTTTGTGGGTATCGAAACTCATACAGGTACTTGCTTCCTATGGCAGATTCTTATATTGGTGTATGGATTCCATAGAGTGGGCTCATTTCTTTACAAATCCAGCGGGAGAACCTTTATTTAACACGATTAAAAAATATGCTGAGTATGTAATTCCATCGTATCGTTACAATGGCGATTTTTCCATGGTGGGGTTAGGTGAAATGTTGGGGCTTTATACTTCAAATGTTGTAAATCGTTTTGGGATCGTTTGCAGTGCCTCTTGGTATCACGATAATTTCATTATTGAACCCTGTTTGTTGGGAAAATCTCCAGAAGGTGCAATTAGTATTCATAGCCCTATTTATCGAGCAATGATATTAAATGGAATGCTTGCAGGGGCTGTGGTTTATGCAATTGAAGACGAAAATGCTTTATGGGGAGGAAAGGAACAGATTCACTGGGAAAAGGCAATACAACCAGCGTTGCGGGAACTTATCACCGTAAATTCCATACCCCAAAAAAATCTGATTTCACAACGAGTAAATACAGGATTACAATTATTCCCTTCCACAAATCCACTTGAGTTTTTACAAAACTTAAAAGAAATAGATTTACAAAGAAATGAAGGAAAAATGATTCAAATTATTTATGGAGATACTTCACATGGTAAGTTGCCAGTCATTGTCCCTGAAAATGGAAGTTCTTATATTATCCCTATATTGCCTTCTTTTTTGTCAAAAGAAGAAACAAATTTTCTCCCGAATATTGTTGGTTATAGGCCTTCTCATCCAGAATGGACATGGACTCAGGTTTTATCCAATACTTCTCAACCTGTGGGAGAGGGAACTGCATTTATTGCCAATATAGGGAAAACTATTTTTGTATTTAACTCGAATGAGTATGAAAATAATCAGCAAACTTTTCAAATTACCAATTTGCCTGCACCTGTCCGAAAATTTAGTGCAAATCGTAGTGCGGAAGGGATTGTAATAAAATGGCCCTTTAGGGAAGGGGATATTTCATATCAGGTTTATCGTCGAATTCCTCCTGAAACTTCATTCCAGTTATTGGCTCGGGGTCTGGATACGAGAGAGTGGAAAGATACATCTATATTACCTCAGCAAACTGTTATTTATTCTATTACAGCATTAACATCAGAACAAGAACCCTTTTCGGGAACTATCAATTATGGAGAATATTTTGTGTTTAGTTCTGTGGAAAGCAGAATTGTAGAAGAAGTTGTTCTTGCCCCGGAGACATTTGTCGCTGAAAGCGTCCCTATTATGCAGTCAACAACTTTATTGAGCGAACAGGCAAAATGTAATGACCCGTCGGATGGATTAGAATCGCCCCAAAAAGAGCAAGTAGATGCAATTAAAAAAACAATGGAACTATTTGAATCTGCATTTATCGGTAAAAATGTAGAGTCAATAGTGAATTTGTTTGACCCATCATACAAAGATGCTTCGGGTAGAGGAGCGGATTATATTCGTGCAGGATTGGAATTGTTGTACAGGATATTGACCTGATTGGAGGACTTGAATTATTTGATACTTTAATTCGTGATGAAAACGGAATGGTCAATCTACCTTTATTAAAAGACATTCTTGAATTCAGGGATAATATGGTCCGTCAAGTTGTTCGACTTGCGGCGGAAAGACATACTCAGGAAGAACTGGATGAACTCCGTTATCTATTCCAAAAGCGGAAGACAACAATATACAATCCAGAGGAATTACAAAAAGTAAATGAACGATTTTTCCGCCTTTTCTCGCAAGCAACACGAAACCAGATTTACGAACTTCTATATAACACAATGTGGCAAGCCTTTCTTAAAATCAATGAAATGGTAGATATTCTTCTAATAGGGAAACAAGAATTAGACCGACTTGCAGAACGCATATTAGAAGCCTTTGAACAACGCGATGGGGATTTGGCAGAATTACTTATAACTCGACACCTTGAAGCAGTTCAAAAGCAGTTTGAAGCCAACTTGAAAGATATTTCTACCAACTCCTAATCATTTTTTAAAACAATAAGGATTTTTTACTATGCCCAAACAACGAATACATCTTCTCTGTAACGCACACTTAGACCCATGCTGGTTATGGGAGTGGGAAGAAGGTGCCGGGGAAACCCTATCTACTTTTAAAACTGCAGTAGAATTATGTGAACAATTTGATGAATTCATTTTTAACCATAATGAAGCCATTCTTTATAAATGGGTAGAACAATATTCCCCTGAATTATTTAAAAGGATTCAGGTTCAAGTGCAAAAAGGCAAGTGGAATATAATGGGGGGATGGTTTCTCCAGCCGGATTGTAATATGCCATCCGGGGAGTCTTTTGTTCGTCAGATTCTTATTGGAAAAAATTATTTTAAAGAAAAATTTGGAGTGGAACCCGAAACAGCAATAAATTTTGACCCTTTTGGACATTCGCGAGGATTGGTTCAAATTCTTGCAAAATCAGGATATAAATACTACCTTTTTGGAAGACCTCATGCAGAAATATTTTCTTTACCCGAAAAAGGGTTTATCTGGAAAGGATATGACGGTTCAGAAGTAATAGCCTATCGTTTTATCGGTTGGTATAATGCACCATTGGGTAAGGCTCGCGAAAAAGTGGAACGATGGATAAAAGAACATCCTGACCATCTCGTAGGGCTTGTTTTATGGGGTGTGGGAAATCACGGTGGAGGTCCCTCCTTCAAAGATTGTAAAGATTTAAGAGAACTTATACAATCCACCAATGAAACAGAAGTTTTCCATTCAAAAACAGATTCTTTTTTCAAAGAATTGCAAGAAGAACAAAAGACATTTCCTCAATTAGAACGAGACTTAAATCCGTGGGCTCCTGGTTGTTATACATCACAAATTCGAATAAAACAAAAGCATAGGAAATTAGAAAATGATTTATACATGACTGAGAAAATGGCAAGCGCATGTGCCCTTCAAGAGCTATTAGAGTATCCTACTGATGAATTTCATCAAGCATTGGAAAATCTTTTATTTGCCGAATTTCATGATATATTACCCGGCTCTTCTATCCCTACTGTAGAGGATACTGCCTTACAGATTTTAGACCATGGGTTGAATATCATTTCCCGTGTTAAAGCCCGTTGTTTTTTCTCTTTATGTAGACTAAATGAAAATCCATCCATAGACGCTGTTCCTTTATTTGCATACAATCCACATCCTTTCCCCGTAAAACATATTTTCGAAGCAGAATTCTGCCTCCCTGATTTTAATTTTGAAGATTCTTTTGTCCTACCCAAAATGTTTATCAATGGAAAACCAATTATTTCTCAAGTAGAAAAAGAACATGGGAATGTCGCGGTTGATTGGCGAAAAAGAATGGTTTTTATGACCACACTACCTCCCTCGCAAATCACACAGATTGATATAAAGACGGATACAATACTTCCCCAAAGACCTCAACCCAATGTAAAAATTAACAATGGAATTATAGAGATAAAAGGAGATAACACACATGTAGGAATAAATACTAAAACAGGACTTATGGATTTTTATCGTATAAATGGCGATGATTTTCTTCAAAGTTCCGCTTTCCTACCTATTGTGATTAAAGATAATGAAGACCCCTGGGGAAGTGAAGTGTTAAATTACAAAGAAATCGAAGGTGTTTTTTCTCTATTAGATGAAACAGAAGTTCCTAAAATATGTGGTATTCAAAAAGACAAATATCCGCCTGTTCATATCATCGAAGATGGAGAAGTCAGAATTGTTGTTGAGGCTATTTTTAAATATAACAACTCATATATTGTTATTCACTACAAAATACCGAAAGTCCTCACCGAAATAGAAATACAGGTTCGTGTTTTCTGGTTTGAAAAAGACCGTATGCTAAAACTCTCTATTCCTTTGCCATGGAAGAATACCGAATATATAGGGCAGGTCGTCTTTGGAAAGGATAAATTGCCCGGAGAACAATATGAAGTTGTTTCACAAAAATGGGTTGCAGGATATAGTCCAGATAAAAATATGGCATTAACAATTATCAATGATGGTATTTATGGTTCTGATTTTGCAAACAATACTATTCGTCTTACGCTACTCCATTCACCTGCTTATTCCTCTTTACCTTTTAAGAACCGTCCCTTAGTTCCTCAGGACCGATTTACTCCACGAATGGAGCAAGGAGAACGGATATTCCGTTTCTGGATATCAGGTGGGAATGCACAGGAAAGATTTCAAGTAATAGACAATGAAGCATTAGCACATAACGAGAAACCTATGTTTCTTTCTTTCACCCCTACACAAAAGGGAAAATCCTATCCAAGTGCAATTATGATAGAAAACCCTTCTATCGTTCTTTCTGCATTCAAAAAAGCAGAAAAGAAAAATGGTTATATTCTACGATTATTCGAGCCCACGGGGAATACACAGAAAACAGATATACATATCCCCCCTCTTGATTTAAGTTTTCCAGTTTCCTTCCAGGGTTTTGAGGTAAAGACTTTTTATATTGACACTTTGCAAAAAAAAGTTTTCGAGTGTAATTTACTTGAAGAAGAAATAAAAGATTAAATATATTGAACAAAATCTTTTATTTCTTTACGGGGTGGTGCTGATGGGATATCAGCGGGAAAACCCAGTGGCATTAATGCTACCAATTCCTTGTCATCATCAAGTTTTAATATTTGTTGAGCCATTTTCTGGTCTAAAAGCCCTACAATTACAGTTCCTAAACCTAATGAATGAGCAGATAATGCAATATTTTGAGCAAAGACACCCATATCAAACAACAACCAATCTCCAAAAGGAGTGCATGCATTCCCTTTGTAAAATCCTGAAACATTTTTCTTAGCACAGAGACACAATAAAATAGGGGCATCTACAATTGCTTGATATGAAGGATTGCCAGAGGGAACGGTTTTTTGAAGTTCTTCTTTTACTTTTCCATCTTTTACTACAATAATATGCCAGCATTGCGTATTTGCCCACGATTGAGCCCATCTCCCTGCTTCCAGAATGGTATTTAGCAGTTCATCAGAGATAGGTTTATCTTGATACTTGCGAATGGTTCTGCGTTCTTTAATTACTTGAAGCAAATTATTCATAATAATCCCTCCTTAAATTTGTTATTTCTTTGTTAAAATTACTATTCTAATAATATTAACATATCATATAATCAAAGCAACACAAAAGGAGAATAAAATGAAACGATTACGCATTGCTTCTATACAGTGGTTGTTACTTTTTTCTTTTTTTACTGTGTTTACTTATGCACAGGGACAATCTACTGCATTACAAGAGGGCAAAGATTACCTTGTTATATGCAAAGATGGAGGAGGTGGTGCTTACGAGGCTTTTCCCGATGTATGCAGGCTACCCGATGGAAGACTACTTTGTGTTTTCTATGATGGTTATGAACATGTATCGTTGCCTAATGAAGCACACCCTAAGGGAGGACGAATTTCCGGTATATTTTCCGAAGATGAAGGAAAAACATGGGGAAAACCGTATGTCATTTATGATAGTCCCTATGATGACCGCGACCCATCTATTGCAGTAGTTGATAATAATAAGTTGGTTTGTAATTTCTTTTCTTTAAAACCTCTTGAAAATCAGAAGAACCGATGGGAAGGATTGGGAACATGGATGATTTCTTCTGAGGATTGGGGGAAAACATGGTCTGAACCTCAACAAATTTCAGCCGAATACTATTGCAGTTCTCCGATACGAACACTTTCAGATGGGACATTAATAATTAGTCTGTACGCAGATGAGCGGAAAGGAGGGTGTGGGGCAGTATCTTTTTCAAAAGATAAAGGAAATACCTGGTCTACTCCTGTAGATATTGATTATGGGACATTAAAACTTGATGCGGAACCTGATATATATGAATTAAAAAATCAAAATTTATTTATTGCTCAACGAGGACATAGCCATTTACCTATGGGATTTTCGATATCGGCTGATGGTGGAAAAACATGGGACATCAGCAAGGCATTTCCTTTCCCCGGACATTGTCCCTATCTGCATCGCGCCCCGTCGGGAGTTTTATTAATGGGCATTCGGTACCCTAACAAAGGGACCTGCATAAGCGTAAGTACAGACGATGCTGTTTCATGGAACGAACCAATATTGGTAGACCCATGTATAGGAGCATACCCTTCTATGGTAACATTAAAAGACGATAGTATACTTATTGTTTATTATGAAGAAGGACCTTCATCTAATTTAAGGGCAAGAAAATTTAAGGTTGATACACAGGGAAAAATTGAATGGCTATCATGGGAAGAAAACTCATAGATGTTAAAAAGCATTTTTTATCCAATGGATAGACACAGAAGGCTCCCATGTGATAGCAACTATGTCAAAACGAAAGTATTTGGTTTGGGGAGCATATCGGGCAATATACCGTTTCCCTGCTTTTCTTAAATTTTTTCTTTTCTTATAACCAACCTTATCTTCGGGATAACTCCATTTATCATTCCGACATGTTTTTACCTCTACAAAAACTAATTCCTCATCGTCTCGGGCAACTAAATCAATTTCATACTTACCTATTCTTATATTTGTTCCCACTACTTTTAATCCCTGATTTTTTAAAAATCGAACAGCCTCATTTTCCCCCTCCTTACCCAAATCTTTAGGCGCAAGTTCTCTATTTATTTCTATAAAAGGAAATATTTTCAGTAACCAATTAGCCACTTATTTCAACAGAGTTTTCATTATAGTTTTTATTTAAATACAAGAAAAATTGCCCATAGGGCTGTTGTTGATGAAATGATATTTTTCTTTGTCGGCATAATTCTAATATTGCCAGAATTACACATACCTTTTCTATCGTTGTTTTGCATACTTTCAAAAGTTCTACAGAAGAAATACTTTGTTGTGTTGATAACATATCCCATATTTCGGTAATTTTTTCTTCCACCGTATATTTTTCAAGTTCTATCCATTGAACGGAAGGTTCTAATAGATAACGCAAAACTTTCTTTATTGCTTTCATTAAATCTGCAAGTGTAACTTCAATCCATTCTTCTTGAACGGAAGGTTCTAAATAAGAAGGAAAATGCCGCGGAAGATAATCACAGTTTTGTTCTTCCAACTCTCCTAATTTTTTCCCTAATTCCTTAAATTTTCGATATTCTAACAGACGCTCTACCAATTCTAATCTTGGGTCTTCCTCTTCGACTTCATCTTCTTCGTTCGTATCCGGAGGTAGAAGCATACGCGATTTAATCTGGATAAGCGTGGCTGCCATTACAAGAAAATCACCTGCAATTTCTAACTGCCTTTCCTTCATCAAATCAAGGATTTCAAGATATTGTTCCGTTATCTGAACTATCGGAATATCAAAAATATCTATTTCTTGCTCCTTTATCAGATAAAGGAGTATTTCAAAAGGACCTTCAAACTGTTCCAATTTCAGTTTTAAGGTGTCTTTTGATAATATATCGTCAATATTATTCTGTGTATCTGTTTTGTTCATTACTACATATCCAATATTTACAGCACTTTCCTGTTATGTATCTATTTCCTCTTAGACCCGAAAATAATACCTTATTTTACCATTTATAGGACTAACTCAAAAAATATTATTTTCTAATTAGTTGCGATTTTCTTTACCATCCCCTATCATTTTATCTTTGTCCTCTTTTCTCGTATCCGATGAAGCAGATTCCTCAGAGGATTCATTGGCTTTAGGCTCTTCTGTAATAGAAAATAAAAAGCATTCACTTATTCGTGGAAAAGGGACTTCAAAAGCTCGCCAATTTATACAATAAACACCCGCTTTCAATTCACTTACAGGTTTTAATAGGAATAAACTTGTATCCATTTCTGAAAGAAATTCTGTGTGGGTTAAAATAGGTTTGTCAGGAATCCATATTTTTTTCTCTTTCGACACTATGGTATCTTTTTCATCCGATTGTTTTTCTATCTTATCCATCTTTTTGTCTGATTTTATTTCATCCACTTTGGGAGTATACTCTTTCATTTGATATAAAGTTAAGTCGTATTGAGGCAAGCGAAAAACATAAAGTTTGGGGAAGGTATCTTCGATTTGTGTTAGTTCACTTAATTTTATGGAAGGGACAGAATTTCGTTTTTCTATTTGGGTTCTTTCTATTTTTCCTCTTATCAAGGGTAAATATCTGTTTTTTTCTTTATCAAGGAAATATACACCCGGGGTTGCAGGTTTTGGGGTAAGAAATATGTCTGTTAGTGTAATATACTTTTTTTCAGCGAAATGAACCGAAACAGTAAAAGGGAGGTAATCTGATTTTATAAACTCTAACTTACTAATTGGCTTTGAAAGACGGAATACAAAACTCCCTTTCGTATTTGTTACTACATGGCTAAATATTTCGGGACTGGACACACACACTCCGGGGAGAGGTTCACCATTAATAGCAAATACCTTTCCCTGTATTGTATAAATCCCTTCACATGAAGATAGAAATATAAATAGGGAGACAAACAAAAAACAATTCCCTACTTTCCTGATTTGTAAATTTTCCCTTTCCATTTAAAAACCTTTTTATACTGAGAAGTGAGTATTAGTCAGCAATGGTATGTTCAAGGACCTGTTCAATCGTTGTAAAACCTCGTGCGGCAAGAGCAAGTGAATTCTGTCGTAGTGTTTTCATTCCACATGTAATTGCCTGTTTTTTTATTTCATAACCTGAAGCACGATTCAAGATCAGAGGTTGTAATTCTGGCCAGTTCAACATAGCCTCAAGACAAGCAATTCGCCCTTTATATCCTGATTCCTTACACTTCGGACATCCCCTACCCCGAACAAATTGAGGATTGGGAATATGTGGAAAACTCTTAAACTGTATCCGTTCTAAGACACTGCGGTCTACAGATATATTTTCTTTGCAATCTTTACAAACTCGCTTCAGAAGTCGCTGTGCCGCTGCAAGGGCTACTGACGATTGGACAAGAAATGGTTCAACCCCCATATCAATCAAACGCGGAAAAACACCTGCGGCATCATTTGTGTGCAATGTGCTTAAAACAAGGTGCCCTGTCAACGCAGCTTTCACAGCAATATCGGCTGTTTCTCCGTCACGGATTTCACCGACCATCACAATATCGGGGTCCTGACGCAAAATCTGTCGTAATGCCTCTGCAAATGTGAATCCAATTCGAGGTTGCACCTGAACTTGATTTATACCATACAATTCATACTCTATGGGGTCTTCCACAGTTACGATATTATACTCAATGGTGTTGAGACGAGTTAAACAACTATAAAGAGTTGTAGTTTTTCCACTTCCTGTAGGTCCTGTCAAAAGAATCATCCCATGGGGTAAATCTAATGCTTGATACAATGCCTGTAAAGGTTGGGGTTCGAATCCCATATCTTCAAGATTCAATACCAAATTACTCTTATCCAATACACGCAATACTATCTTTTCACCATATTTACAAGGTAGAAAGGCAACACGAAAGTCTATCTCTCTATTACGAAATTTAATTCGAAAACGGCCATCCTGAGGAAGACGATGTTCATCAATGCGACAGCCCGATAGGATTTTAAAGCGTGCAGTAAGATTGGGTTGCATGGACTTCGGAGGTGATTTTGCCTCTTCAAGAGCACCATCTACACGATAACGAATACGAATAATTTTTTCAAAAGGTTCGATATGTATATCTGAGGCTCCTTTTTCCAGTGCATCTAATACAATAAGACGCGCCATTTTCTTTACAGGTTCATCTTCCTCTACAGATTCTATTTTACTAACATCTTCAACCTCTTCTGATGAAGATTTAAGTTCTTCAAGTTCTTCTTGTTGAGAATGCTCGGCTAATAAAGAAGCATACATCTCGGATGCCCTATCCCCACTATAGTTTTTCTCTATCACATCATGAAGTTCTGATGGCATAGCAATTACAGGTTCAATTTCTTTCCCGGTAATCATTCGGATATCATCTAAAGCAAGGATATTTAAGGGATTTGCCATTGCAAGCGTTAAAATATCACCTGTTACTGATATAGGTAAAACTTGATATTGTTTTGCAAGTCCTTCGGGTACTTCAGCGAGCACCTCTTTGGGTATTGCATAATTAGAAACGCGGATATGGGGGATTTGAAGTTGTTCGCTAAGTGTTTCCACAAGTTCTTCTTCTGATATATATTTCTTTTCAAGTAATACATCCTGAAGATTCTTTCCAGTCTGCTGTTGAATCTTTATACATTCATTCAACTTTTCTTTTGTAATGACTCCTAAATCGAGAAGCATTTCAGGTAATCGTTTTTTAGCTATTCTCACACTCAATCTCCTAAAATAGTAAAAACTCTAATTGTTTTTTCTATATATATTATAAACGAAATTCACAATACATATATTTCTTAAAATCAAGCCGCTACAACTCCTAAATGACTTAATATTTCATCTGCCATCTCACAGGTAATATTTTGTCCAACCAGTTTTGCAAAGGCAATTATCTTTTTTAATGAACCCATCATCTTGCGAACATCGTTGGGTACCCGCATCGCAATTAAACCTAATACTTCTTCTGGGACCTGAACTCCTGCTTCTTTAACTTGATTTCGCAAAATTTGCATTCGCGTTTCCCATTCGGGTGATTTTAATTCGGCTACAATACCGCTGGAAAACCGAGAAACCAATCTTTGTTCTAACATACCTAAACGGTCCGGGGCTTTATCACTGGCGATAATAATTTGCCTTTTATTTTGATGAAGAACATTGAATACATGGAAAAACTCCTCCTGGGCTTCAACCTTTCCCCCTAAAAACTGAATATCATCAAGAATTAAAACATCCCAATGGCAATAATTCTCACGAAATAGGTCTAAAGCTCCTTCTTTTAACGCTTCTGTTAATCTTCTTGAAAAATGGCTGGCAGATACATAGCCCACTCTCATTTTGGGATGTTTTTTAAGTATCCCATTGCCAATAGCACTAATTAAATGCGTTTTCCCAATACCTACATTACCATAAAGGAAATAGGGATTGTATTCTGTCCCCGGATTTTCTGCAACTGCTTTACTCAATTTAAATGTAAAGGCATTCACAGTACCGGGGAAGAAATTATCAAAGGTAAGCGTTTCCAGAGGTTGTTCGGATTCGAGGGCTTTCCAAACCTCCTTATCTGATTCCTCCACTTCCTCCGGAGGGATCGTTTGACTATTTCCAAAGGGAGAAACCGCAGACAGCCTCTTTTTTTTCTCTTCTAATGTTTCTATTCGTTTCCCCTCCATTATAGTCAGTGTTTCTACTAATTGGGCTGTTTGTTGCACAGATTCCAAAGTTGTCTCGGTTAATCGGGCTATCTTTTCCGTTTGAACACCTTGTATTTCCTGCGTTTTTTGTACAGATTCTTTTAATTGTTCTACAACTTCTTTTAATTCAGGAATGATGGGGTCTGTTTTTGGCTTTTCTTCTTTTATTTCCGAATGCGATCGTTCCCTATCTTTTATAATTTCCTTGATTGCCTGAGTTGTTGTCTGTTGAACAGATTGAATTACTGATTCCGTAATTTGAGCAAATTTTTGTACCTGCGATTCCTGAACTTTACGGTTTTCAAGAATGGCTTCATCTAATTTTCGAATTGCTTCTGTAAGATTTAATAAAACAGGGTCGGGTTCTCCTGTTTCCTCTCCTTGTTTAAATTCCTCGACCAATTTGGTTATTGCGGATTCTAAGGTAGTTTGAAGTCCATCAACAATAGAATCTTTCACAGTTAAAAGAATTTCTTGTGTTTTTTCAGGTGTAACCATCTGCGAAGAAAGTTTTCGGTCAGTATTATCTACCTTCTCAATAACTTTCTCTACAGTGTTAGCCACCTCTTCTGGAATTTGTGCTATAACACGAGTTGAATTTTGTATTTCATTCGATACCGAATTTAGTAACTGATTTGATAATTCACTTATACCATCTCGTATTACTCCTGCCAACTGTTCCGTATTCGTCTGGAAATTCTTTTCTCTTACAGACATTTCTTCCTTTAATTGGGTTATCATTGTTGAGATAGCCTGCTGGAAAACACCCGCAATATTTGACTGAATATCATTTGCTATTTGGGTTTGCCCCTGAACCATATCTTCATTTATTTTCAAGTAAATATTTTGAGCAACCTGAGTAATAGATTCTTTATAAACTCTACTCAGTTCTTGAACTAATTCTGCAAACCGTTCTTCAGAGAGAGACGGCGTTGTAGGAGGTGCGGGTGAAGGTATCGGAATATTAATATTTACCTGCGTAAGAGATTCACGAATAGACTCGGAAAGAATCNTGGGAAGTTCGCGTATTGCTTGCACGACAGAGGTATCAATAACTACCTCTGTAGCAATAGGAGCTTGTATAGTTTTTTCTCCAATTTCTCGAACACCGGGGGCAACCCGACTTTCGTGATGAAATGTATCCTCTGTTTTCTCTGCTATTTTTTCTACTTCTTCTAAAACAGACTCAGGAAGAATCGGCTCTGATTCAACAGGACTTTTTACTTCGGATACTTCCGTTTCTATCTTCCTCAAACCTAATGAATCTGATGTCAGGACAGACATCATATCACTACTTTGCTTGCTCTTACGAAATGCCTTTTCAAAAGCCCGATTCAAATCATCCCAACTACACAATATCGGTTTTATTCTTAAATCGGTACAGTAATTTTTTACCTCCTCCAGAGCATCAGTATCTAATGGGTCCACCATAGCAACGGTTAAAATTCGTCCCAATTTATCTATGGGAAGTAAATATCTTCTCCTGCAAATTTCTTCAGGAACAAGATGTATAACCTCAGGGGAAATATCATATTCGACAAGATTAATGTGCGGGATCTTACACTGTTTAGCAAGGCATGACGATACAGCCTCCTGTTTAATAAAACCCTTTTCAACCAATATTCTCCCTAAAAAACCTCCTTCTTCCGACTGTATTTTCAATGCTTCCGCTAATTGCTCTAAAGTGATTAATTTCTCTTCAAGAAGTAAATCCCCTAATCTTTTATGTGAAATCCCTCCACGGGTTTCTTGAAGCTCCTGATTCTTATTCCCTATTCCAGATTCTTTCTCTACTGGAGTTTTTGGTTTGTTAACATTTTTTTTCTCTACTTCAGAATCTTTTCGCCAACTTAACATTTTACATCCTTTTTGAAAGACATCTTTCTGATATTCTCATTGCTTCAATTACCATAACTATAATATTATATTGTAATGTTATTTGTAAACAATTTATTAATATCAAATATTAATTTTCGCACTTTAAATTCTATCATTTTTCGTATGATAAATGAAATATTTTTTAAGAGGCTATAAATGATTATCGGTTTTGATGGTAGATTAGCAAATGATATTCATAAAGTAGGTAGTGGTCAATTTTGTTATGAATTATTAAAAGCCATTGCTCCTTTATTGAGTAATGATAAATTAGTAATATATTTAGACTCTTTACCTAAACCTTTTTTCCCATTAAAGGAAAATAAAAATATTGAGATAAAGGTTTTACCGAAGAGAAAATTTTGGACTCAAACAGTTCTACCAAGAGAACTAAATGCAAATCCTCCTGATATTTTTTATTCTCCTTCCTTACAAACACCTTTCTGGGGCAATTGTTCAAAATCATGCACAATTTTTGATATTGCGTATTATGATTTTCCAACTGAATTTACATGGTCTGCCCGATTAAAAGCAAAACTTGAACTAAACCTTGCCGTGCGAACAAACCAATTTTTCATAACCATAAGTGAATCTTCAAAACAATCTATACTTAAATTATTTCCTGAAATTAAACCCCGATTACACAGGGTTTATTTAGGAGTGAGTAGTAAGGTATCAAAAGCAACCGAAGAGGAACAAAATAAAACTAAAAAAAAGTATGGAATAGAGGATCCTTATATTCTTTACTTAGGTAGAATTCAACCTCGAAAAAATATAATTCGTCTTATTGAAGCATACGAAGATTTATGTAATAATCATCCACAAATTTTACATCATCTGGTAATAGTCGGTAGTTTAGGCTGGTTATATGAACCTATATTAAGCAAGATAAATAAAAGTAAATATGCCCATAGAATTCATTATTTAGGATACCTTGAAAGTGAAGAAGAAAAGGTTGCTTTAATCAGTTCTGCTTCGGTACTTGTTCTTATTTCCTTATGGGAAGGTTTCGGTCTTCCAGTTATAGAGGCTATGAACTGCGAAATTCCTGTTCTTGCATCTAATTGTTCTTCGATTCCTGAAATTGTCGCTGATAGTGGTATCCTCGTTAATCCCTATGATATATCGGAAATCTCTAAAAACCTTTATAAAATCTTAACAGATGAATCTCTTAGAGCCCAATTATCTATCAAAGGCAAAGAAAGAGCAAAATTATTCACATGGGAGAATACAGCCCAAGAAATTCTTAACATCTTGCGGAATTACAAGAAATAATTATTTTCAACCGTATTTTATTTGCGATGCAAAGACAATCGAGGACTTAATAGTAAAACGAGTCCTAAAATCATAATAAGTAAAGAATAAAACAATATTTGCATTCCCTGGCTAATAGTTAAAGCATCCTGAGGGGCTTCGGTTCCATCTAAATCAGGATGGAGTACTACAATTAAAAAATCATTTTGTCCCAATCCAAAATTAATGCAATTGTTATACTCTGTTCGATTTGAATAGCCATCTCTGTCCGCATCACCCCTTCCCGAAAGGGTTTCATCAACTGTTTTTTCATTATTTTTTATCGTCTGGTATTCATTAACAAGATTTAATACAGAAAATGCAGATTGGAATTCACTACTTATTGATAACAATCCTGCAATAACATGTTCATAAGGTTGTAACCACAATTCATATTGTGGTTCTGTTCTTATTTTTGATAAATTTTCTAAATATACACATGTTGCATCTAACCGCCAGTAAACAACGGATTGACATAACACTTTCTTTAATAATGCTACTTCCCAAGAATCTGGAATACCGGAGCCATCAAGGTCAGAAGTATCCCAATTAATAGTTGGAATCCCTAATCTATTTGACAATTCCGTATAAAACAAACTTCCCTCTCCAATAAAATTAGGGCAATCTGTAATATAATCACATACTACTGGTTCTCCTTCAGTTATTCCTTCTCCTTCTGTAATACCCTCTCCCTCAATAACACCTTCTCCCTCACCTGAAGGTAAACTTGCATTCGTATAACCTATATCTCGTAAGAAAGCTACTTCAAAAGGTAAATATTCTCGTTTTTTTTACTCCCGGAGCAATACTGGGATCCATTACTCCACCTAAAGAATTCCAATGACTAATACTGCTTCCACACGCAAAAGTGCTTGGAGCATAAATTCGTGGTCTTGTTCCCCAGACAGATGTTGCCTGTGGTCCAGCACAATATACTCCATTATCACCACCAACAAAGTAACTATTTTGACCTATATAATAAAATGATGAATTTATAAAATAATTGTTATTTCCTGTAACCAGAAAAGTATCCATTGCTGAATAAATATCAGGTTGAGAACCTGTCCAACCCGTCCCATTAGGTCTTGAGCCTCCACCACATACGGAATCGTTGTATGCAATAGAGGAGAGGAAACCAATCCCATGTGTAAATTCATGAATAAGGACACTCAACAAATCAAATTGCATAGGACCCGGGTCCCCTGTCCCTAAATAATAGTTATAATTCCAATTTACGGTTAACTGCATGTCTGGATAACCCGGACCATTAGGGTCAACACTTCCATTTAATAAATGTTGGGAGACACACCCGTTATTAATACCCGGAGTTAACGGTAAATACCAAACTACAATAGGACCTGCGTTCGCTAAATATTGTCCTGCTAAATAAACCGAAGAGACATTTATATCTACCCTACCTCCCGGAGTATTTAATACACTTGCAACATAGTGCAAAGCATTTTGTAATACCGCCTTCCTTTGAGAACCTAATGTTGGGTCATTAAAACCTGTATTAACATCCTGGTAACTTATATTAAATGTAACACCGTAAGCAGTAAATAAATCTTTTTGTTGTAAATTTTCATCTCCAAATATGGATTTCCTATTGTCTTCTGTTAACTTAATTATTGTTCCATTTGAGTATGCAATAAGTGCTTGCATTTCCTGGGAAAAAGAAATTCCTGCTGAAGCAAGATAAAACAAAATAAGAAATAAAAACCCATACCTTTTGAAAAAATAATTTTTCATTTGAATTCTCCTTCCTCAAGTTTTATTACATTATAACATATAAAATAATTTATTACCATAAAAACTAAAGGGTCTCTAACATTTCTCAATGTTAGAGACCCAGAGAATATATCTAAACTTTCTTATTACTTACACGGACCTGTTGAAACAAGCAGGTCTACATCAAGATTGCATGTATTAATCAATGGTGGCGTATTTAAGTCAGATGGAGGATATTGGTCTATCACATATCCCGCCGGGACTATATCATCACAAACATAAACCACATCATCTATACTGAATCCAAGTCCTGTTAAGATACTTGTTGCTAACCCTTCGGTATTTCCTACTACATACGGGAAAGTTACAGGTATACACGGTCCACAAACCACCCACAAATCTACCTCTATCGGTGCTGTTAGACATTCATCTTCAACAGGTAATGGGTCTTGATACAATACAGAACCTATTGGTGCCGTATTATCACATATAGCGATAATATCACCTATGGATAATCCATAGCCTATCAGAGTTGATAATGCATCTGTCATTTGTTCACCAACTACATCCGGGATGGTTACACATGGACCACATGAAACAACTAAATCTACAGGACTACCTAACTCCGCTGTATTTCCACCCGTCGGATCTTGGGAAATAACTGTCCCTGCAGGATAATCATCACTGCATGCTTCTACAACATTTCCAACTGTTAGACCCGCATCTAAAATCTGTGAATTTGCAGATGCTAATGTCTCTCCTATTACATAAGGAACAATAGCATATTCTACCGTACCTTCTCCTTCGCCTTCGGGAGCGCCTTCTCCTTCCGGTGTGCCCTCACCTTCGACTACTCCTTCTCCTTCCGGTGTGCCCTCACCTTCGACTACTCCTTCTCCTTCCGGTGTGCCTTCACCTTCGACTACTCCTTCTCCCTCCGGTACGCCTTCACCTTCGACTACTCCTTCTCCCTCCGGTACGCCTTCACCTTCGACTACTCCTTCTCCTTCCGGTACGCCTTCACCTTCTGGACATGGTCCTGTAGATACCCACAGATTCACTAATGTTCCTACTTCAACTGTATTACCTCCAGTCGGTTCTTGATCAAATACTGTTCCCGCTGGATAATCATCGTTGCATTCTTCTATTACCGCTCCGACAACTAATAATGCAGATGCTAACTCTGCTGTCGCTTCGGTCAATTCTAATCCAATTACATCCGGAACAGTCGTATATTCAACAACACCTTCACCTTCGCCTTCGGGTGCACCTTCACCTTCTGGTGTGCCCTCACCTTCAACTACTCCTTCGGGCGTGCCTTCCGGTGTACCTTCTGGCGTACCTTCGGGTGTCCCTTCAACAACTCCTTCGGGTGTGCCTTCTGGCGTACCTTCAACAACTCCTTCGGGTGTGCCTTCCGGTGTGCCTTCAACTACACCTTCGGGTGTCCCTTCCGGCGTCCCTTCCGGTGTGCCTTCAACTACACCTTCGGGTGTGCCTTCCGGTGTGCCTTCTGGTGTTCCTTCGACTACGCCTTCGGGTGTACCTTCTGGCGTGCCTTCAACTACGCCTTCGGGTGTACCTTCTGGCGTGCCTTCTGGCGTGCCTTCAACTACGCCTTCCGGTGTACCTTCTGGCGTGCCTTCTGGTGTTCCTTCGACTACACCTTCCGGTGTACCTTCTGGCGTGCCTTCAACGACTCCTTCGGGCGTACCTTCCGGTGTGCCTTCGGGCGTACCTTCCGGTGTGCCTTCTGGCGTACCTTCCGGTGTGCCTTCTGGCGTGCCTTCAACGACTCCTTCCGGTGTTCCTTCCGGTGTGCCTTCGACTACGCCTTCGGGTGTCCCTTCTGGCGTGCCTTCAACGACTCCTTCCGGTGTTCCTTCCGGTGTTCCTTCCGGTGTGCCTTCTGGTGTGCCTTCGACTACGCCTTCGGGTGTCCCTTCTGGCGTGCCTTCAACGACTCCTTCGCCTTCTTCACACGGTCCGGAAGAGAAATACAATTGTAATATTCCACCATTCAAAATTACCGCACCGGCAACGGGAACCTGACGAATAAAATAATTTTCAGGAATGGTATTACTGCATTCTTTTAATAATTCTATATTAATAGACAAACCTAAAATTTCTTGTAATTTGGCTTTAATTTGCCCTAAATTATCAGCAACATCATTGTAAGTAAAGTTTGAACCTCCTCCACCAATTCCCAGAGTTTCCAAGACACTCGCAATAGACGGGGTTGGATTTTCACCTTCGGGTATGCCTTCAGGTGTGCCTTCACCACCTTCTGCTGTAATCTTAATAGGTACCTCTACAGGTGGAACAACTTTCTTGCCTGTTTTGGGATCTACCTGAGATACAATTATTTTTCCTGTGTGTTCTCCTGCTTCCAATCCTTCACGAGAGACAAGGATTGTAACTTCTTTTACATCCTTTCTTTTCTTACTCACATCCTGAGTAGGCATAATACCAACTACCCAGTCAACATTACTCTCGACTTTGAATACAAGTTTCTTTAGAATGATAAACTTATCATTCCAAACCTTAATCTTTGCCTGGTCTAAGTCTTTCCCAAAATCTATGGAAGTAGGACTTACACCAATCTTAGGGGTACATCCTGATAACAACAGAATGATTTGGGTTACTAAAACCAGCGCTAACAAATTTTTCTTGTGCATTGCTTAACTCCTCATCTTTGATTGAGTTGTTGTATTAATTTTTTTATCCTTCAATTTATAAATCATAAACTTTATACCTATATACCATATTTCTTTACTAAAATGCAAATTATTTTAAAAAATTTTTCCAAATTTTTTATTGAAAAAAATTTTTATTCCTATCATTCTTTTGTAACCAAACTTAAACATATTTAAATTTAACAAACATTTAACACATTTGTCAAATATTTTATTCATTTTTTTAAAAAGAAAAATCTATTAAATATCATTTATAACACATTAAAGAATATCATTTCAAATCATAAGGTATTTTTACTATATCTATCATTACTATCTCTGGTTCTGCATTGAAACGAACGGGGACATCGGTGGTACCCAATCCTGTCGTAGTATATCCTTTCATCTCCCGATACTCCCATTTACCTGAAGCAAATTTCCGTTTGCAATGGGCATTAACATATAAAGGTCCTAATAGTGGCAACGCAATTTGCCCTCCATGTGTGTGACCACAAAGATAAAGTTGGACACCCCAAAGTAAAGACTCTTCTATTAATTCAGGAGAATGGGAAAGCATAATTTTGAAAGCATCCTTTGGAGCATGTACAATGGAAGAAGCCACATCAGCACATTCAAATCCATGCTGAACATCTACACCGGCAATCCATAATTTAGCACCGTTATGATTTATCTCTATTCCTTCATTTACTAAAATATGTATCCCGACTTCTTCAAAATTTTCTCTTACAGAACTAATATCATGATTTCCCAGCACCCCATATATTCCATATTTTGACTCCACAGGTTCAAACATTTCTTTTATCATCGGGATAACAAAATCTTCAGGACCAAAATATCCGAAACGATAATCTCCTCCTAATAGAATTAAATCTACGGGTGTTTTAATTTGCTGTAAAATACTTGCTCCCGAAATAAACCATGACAAATAAGTTTGGGACAAATGTAAATCCGCAACGAACAAAATTTTAAATCCATGCAATTCTTTGGGAATATCCGGGTAAACAAATTTTATCTTCCGCAGATTAATCTTCGAAGCGTTGAATTGCCCTTTTTTATAAAGTCCTAAACATCTTAATAAAACAGCTATTGTTTTTGTCCTCAGATATTCGAATCCATTGATTTTTTGAAATTCATCCCCTTCATACAAATTAAATTTCTTTTCTAACAGAATTCTTTTTTCCCAGAGTTCTTTTCGTTTTAATTCGAACTCATCTACATCTTTTTGTTGATTTTGCTGAATATTTGCTTCTTCCATTTTTATTTAGCAAAACGCTTCCAGGTGCCATGTTGCTTTTATAAAACCTTCTTCGCGAGACTGACTGCTATCCTCGTGTTCAATGCTCAAAACACCATCATATCCATTGTGTTTTAGATGACTTATATATTCTCCCCATCGTATAACACCAAACCCGGGCAATACATATCTCCACCATCCTTCTCCATAAATCCCCGTTTTGGCTTTCTTTGCATAATCAATCAATGTATCCTTTGCATGTGTATGAAAAATTCGATTTTTATACTCTCGCACGGGGAATAAATAATCACACTCTTGATGAACCAGATGAGAAGGGTCATAATTTAATCCAAAATTATCATCGGGAATAGCGTTAAACATTTCTTCAAAGGTATCCAATCCTTGTAAATTCGTTTGATACCAATTTTCCAGAGCAACTCGAATATTTTTCTTTCGAGCATAGGATAAAATAGGTGCAAAGGCTTTGGGTAGGATTTTTCTTATTGTCTCGATTTTGCTCATACCAGTAGCAGGAAAGCCACTCAACATGCAGACGGTATCAACTCCTAAATTAGCAGCGGAGGTTATTACTTGCTTTGCAGTTTCTTGAACAACTTTACATCTTTTGGGGTCTGTTATTGAAGCATCATAGTAGGCAAGTGAAGTAATAACACAACAACGGTCTTCCAACTTATCACGAATAGATTTAATTTTACTCTTATCCAATTTTACAGGGTCAATATGAAGACTTCCCGGATAAGTAATAACCTCCAAACCTGCTATGTTTGCTGTTTCTGCAAAATCAATTACTTTATCCAAAGATTGGTCTGCAAAGGGTGCTGTTAACATTCCGACAAACATATTATCTCCTTATAAAAAGTAAATGGAAAATAAGGCAAAAAGAACTTTGTATATAAAAAGTTATTATTTCGCCCAAATCATATCATAATATTTTTGAACCTGTCCTTTTAATAGTTTCAAATTTTCGATAACATTTTTATTTCCCCCTGCGTACTCAATCATTAGTCTCCCTTCTTCAAAACACATCTCATCATGCAAAGGCAAGACATAGCGTAGTAGGAAGTGTGTATAGGCTACTAAACGATACGGACCATAAGGACGGGGCAATTGTCCACCCGCTGCTTCAACTGCAACCGCATTCTCTTCTTTAATGGCATGAATTAAGTCGTTTAATTCAAGTGAAGGAGAAAAGCAAATTGTATAATATCTCCCAAACATATCATGATTTTCACAACTATGACTATCACTTATTCCTACAATAGGCACCTTCTTCCCTTTTGATTTTGTTTCGATATATTTCACCAACTGCAAATTATTTACATCCACTTCTTGCAGTTCATCCCAGCCGAAGCCACTGATAAGTTCCACAGCATCAAAAATCGTTGTTTCGTAAAGATAATCCACTAAAGCATTTGAAATATAATTTGTATTTCCCGGCCTCCAATATGGATGAGCAAAAATACCTAATCCGCCTCTTTCCCTAATTTTCTGGAATGCCCATAGACATGAAGCATATTGGAATTTATCCACACCATAAGGCATTTCGCCAAGAGTATTCATTATATTTTGAACTTCCTCACGATAGGTTTTATCATTCACTCTGTAAAGTTCTGTGATCCCTTCTTTTGCTCCAAAACTCACAAAATGAACGGGATTATCAGGGGGATGAACTTCTTCTGCTGGATAGAGACGCAAATCAATAGGCAACCCTTCAAATTGTTTAATCGCCTCTAATGAACCCGCATAATTCCGATGGTCGGATAAACCCATAAAATCAAGACCTACTCTTCTACATGCTCCTGCTACATATCCAGGAGATTCTCTTCCATCGGAACGGTAACTATGCATGTGGAAATCTCCTTTATAGGGGCGAAGAGCAAATAAATCAGGTTTCAAGGAATATATATGGAAACTACCTATTTCTTTAACCTTATTATCTGGAGTAATTTCTTCCAACTTAAAAATATGTTCCTGTTCTGCTTCAAAATATTTTTTTATTGAAAAAATATTATTCTGAGGAATAATTTCTTCTGCCTGAGCCTTAGTCCAACCTATCTGTGTTGCATATCTTCCAACAGGGGTATAAGTTACTCGATAGGTGTGAAGTGGCTTTGGAAAAGACTCAAATCGAGAGATAATTTGAATTGTAGTCTCCTTATCCGCAGGAACAATACGAGGAACCACCTGAAAATAACGGTCCGGCGCATAAGCCTTTAAACCACTGGGAAGTGCAGGTGTAAACAAACCCTGAGCATAAGACAGACTACAATAAAAAATTAGAAACAAACAAAAAGATGCTTTGATAAAATTTAAATACATTTTTTTCATGATATTTCTCCTATATTGTTAAATTGTTTTACATATATTCATCTATAATAAAATAAAGTAAATTTTAATTATTAAATAAGTAAAAAAACAAACTTTAAATAATTTGAAGTATATACCATGTTTATTAATTTAGTGATAGCCGTAGTTTTTTTCGCTGTTTCACAAACGAATACACCACCTCCAGGAAATCCCAATCAACCTATTCGTAATTACTGGGAACACATTCAAGGGCTAATCCAACAATTCGACGAACTGAGAGAAACTGATGTTCCTAATAAAGGTAGATATTCGCAAACGGTTAATAAAAAATACCCATTTGATTTATTTCGTTCACTTACTCCACGAGAACTTATAAGGGCATGTCGTGAAAGTATTAAATCAGCGAAAGAAGAAGGAAAACAAAAAAACTGGAACGAAGAAGAAATAGCTCTTAAATGTGAGGAAAATATTGCTTATGTCTTGGAATATTGCGGAATCCTTATTGATAAAAGTTCAGAAGTTGATTATTTAATATATAGTATGGGGGAAGAACAGGAAGAACCCGAACTTCGATTGTTTTTATTAAATCAGTGTATCCCTGACAAAAAATCAAAGAGTTTGTTTAGTATCCATCTTCAAATGCTTATAAATAATAGAAAAGATGAATATTTTAAAACACTACTGATGATTGTAAAAAGGGTAAACGAAAAACCAAAAATTCAGATAGCAGGAATAGATGCCTTGTATTCATTTTTTTTGGAACAATATCAAAAATGTATTGAAAAAGACCCCGTGTATCAGGCATACGCTATAGAAAAAAATGAAAAAACAAATCCTTTGTGGATAGAAAATCCACAGATTCCCAAACCATTAGAATCCACACAAATGGAAATAAATAAGTTAAATCGCCAATTAAATGATTTCATTGTTCAATTAGAATTAAAAATCACTGATAAACGACAGTTCCATGAAGCAGTTGCGAAAAAATCGAAAGAAGTATTAGAAAAGATATACAATAATTTACCTGTTCAAGAAAAAGGACGATTGAAAACATCAATATCAGGTAGCATATCAACAGCAAAAGAACTTGCAAATAGGAAGATTTCATAAATGCTAACAAGTAAACAAAAACTAAAACAGGCAGAAAGTTTATACGAAGAAAAGAAATACACTGAAGCATTAAAACTACTTGATGAACTCGAACAGGAAAATCCCGGGGAAAAGAAAGTTGCCTATGGTCGGGCAATGTGCCTTGCACGATTAGGTAACTATGCAGATGCTATGCTTCTATGTGATGAGTTGTTAGCCCGTTACCGAGATGAAAAAGCAAAAGTATTAAAAGAAAAAATAATGCAATGGGCGGAAGAAGCAAACGCTTTGCCTCACGCAATAACAAGAGAGCCCCAATCACCCGCATCTATTATTTGGGAATACGCAAAACGGGTTTTATGGCTTTTATTATTTCTATTTTCCATAGGAATGCCCTTTATTGGATGGTGGGGGCTAATGATAACTATTAATAAGGATTGGGTTTCGGTATCACTGGAAGGAACTCTGGCATTTGCTTTACTCTGGCCGCTTTTAATGCAAGGTATTTTTTGGTTATCGTTGCAAGGGACAAGGTCTCAAACATTTGGAGATACTAAAGTCATTGCTATAACGAACTGGTTTGTGGATACAGCATTGCTTACCTTTTTAAACTTATTTCCCATTATCGGCTGGTTTTTAGGTGCATGGTGGCTGACGGTAAAAAGAGAATTATCTTTTAGTTCTTCCTTTGCAATTATGATACTTAACTTTTTCCTATTTTGGCTATCCTTCCTGGAAATAGTAGCCAGTATCGGATTGGGTGGTTGGGCATGGATTTTAGCCCCTTATATATTAAAACTGTAATCATTTATGCAAACATAAACTTTCTCCCATATCACCGATTTCTATGAATAGAAAAGTTGCTGTTATAGGTTGGGATGGGGCAACCCGACAGGTAATAGAAAGAGGGATAAATGAAGGATGGTTGCCCACATTAAAATCATTTATCTCAAATGGCTCCTTTCTTAATCTCATTTCAACAATACCTCCTGCAACCATTCCAGCGTGGACATCCTGTTTTACCGGTGTTAATCCTGGGAAACATGGTTATTTTGATTTTACGGAAATGATCAACGGAACTTATCAAATCCGTTTTACCAATGGCTCTTTTCGTAAATTCCCAGCCGTCTGGAATTGGCTTACGAAGGCTGGGGCAAAAAGTATTGTAGCAGGTGTTCCTGGTACATATCCGATAGAAAAAATTAATGGTATTATGATTTCTGGTTTCGTATCACCTTTACCCGGTAAAATCACCCCTGAACAGGTATATCCTCAAGAAATCTTTCCCACTGTTAAAGATTGGGGGTATGGGGGTATTAATGAAAGCAATATAAAAGAAGGATGGCACTTAAAAACAGTAACGAAATTGTTGGAACGGCTAAAAAAGAAAGAACAAGTCATTTTAAATCTATTAGAAAATGAAGAATGGGACCTTTTTATTTCGGTATTCAATGAGACGGATACTGTAAGTCATCATTTCTGGATGTTCTGGGATGAATCCTCTCCTCGTTACCAAGATGGTTTTAAAGAAGCAATCCCAACTATTTATCAATACCTCGACACGATTCTTCTTAAAATTATAAGGATAATTGAAAAAAAATATAATGACTGTTTGATTTTGCTTGTATCTGACCATGGTTTCCAATCCTCCAGTAAAACCGTGTTATACATTAATAATTGGCTTGCTCAAAAAGGATACTTGCATTTCCATTCCCATAAAACCCCTTTGTTAAAAGATTTTGCCTTAAAAGTATTTCCTTACTCTTTACAAACTCACCTATTTAAATATTTCAAAGGTTATGCAGAAAAATTGGAAAGCCGATCCCGTTTTTCAAGAATTGATTGGCAGAATACCTCTGCATTTTCAGAAGAGTTAGATTATTTCCCTTCTGTGCGAATTAATTTAAAAGGCAGAGAACCCCATGGAATTATTCCCGAAGAGAATTATTTTGAATTTGTTTATCATTTATGTGGGGAACTAAAGAAATGGCAATTTATAAAAGAGGCTCATTTTCGTGAAGATTTATACAAGGGTCCCTTTACAGAAAAAGCACCTGATATAATACTTCAAATAAAAGAAGATAATGGAGCTATACCCTGTTGTGTCCGTTCCAGAGGCGTTGATACATTTCACATTCTTCATCCTGATGAATTTCAAGGGGTAAAAGGACATGGAATGAATGGTCATCATAAACAGGAAGGTATTCTTTGTATATCCGAAAAGATAAATAATAATAGTGCCTTTATTGAAGATATAGCAAGCACTATCGCTGGTGTAATGCAAATACCGTGTCCTCCCCTTGATGGGAAACCATTATTAGGTTCTCTTTTAATTGATAATGATTTTCAATTCCCTGATGGAGATGAAAAAGAATTAACTCCTTACGAGGAATGGCTGTTAATTCAACAAATGAAAACGATAGGTTATTGGCAATGAGTCTTAAAATAGCATTCGTAGCAGGCTGTCCATATCCTGTTCCTCAAGGCTCACAGGCATTCATCCGTGAAAATGCCCTTGCTTTACGAAAAAGAGGACATGAAATTCATCTGATTGTATATGGTTATGGAACAAATCATTCTACGGATAATTTTCAAATACATCGGGGACCCAATATTCCCGGTGAAAATCGGACTTCCGCAGGACCTTCTATTAAAAAAATCTGGCTCGACCTGCTCATGGTAAAAACAGTGCAAAGGGTATGTCGTGAACGAAACATTCAAATACTATTTGCTCATAATTATGAAGGACTTATCATTGCTCTAATGTCTGGTTTTCGTCCTATTATTTATCATGCCCATAATGCAATGAGTGACGAATTACCCTATTACTTTAACCGCGGAAAGGAATTTTTTCATTTATTAGGGAGATACATGGATAGAAAGTTTCCACAAAAAGCCGATTACATTATTACACCCCATGAACGACTTGGGGCGAATTTATTATTAAAGGGAATAAAGAAAGAAAAACTCCGTATCATTCCTCCTCCTGTGGACGCTGATTCCTTTCCCATAAGTCAAATTAAAAAAGATACCCTTCCTCCTATTCTATACACAGGGAATTTAGACCAATATCAAAACCTTGACTTTCTTTTTCGGGTTATAGAACGAGTAAGAAAAGAAATACCCGAAACACGGTTAATTATAGGCACATTTGAAAAACAAAAAATACAAGGTGCAGAAGTTGTCCATATCGGCACATTCGATTCTTTAAAAAAACTGCTTGAGGAAGATTCTATAATGGCGATACCCCGTGTTTCATGGTCTGGCTATCCGATTAAATTACTAAACGCAATGGCAAGTGGAAAACCTGCAGTTTGTTGTGAAAGTTCTGCCTATGGGATAAAAAATGGGGTTAATGGGATGGTCGTAGCGGATAATGATGTAGAAAGTTTTGCTCAATCACTTATTACACTTATGCGGACACCTTCTCTTCGTGAAGAGTTAGGTAAAAATGCTCGTAATACCATTCAAACCCAACACAATCCCGAAATTATTGGAAAAGCATTAGAAGACTTATGTCTTTCATGTATTCAGAAACAATTAACTTAATTGACCTTTACGGAAACGACGAAACACAGTCCATGTTTCCAAAATTAGTAAAACAGCAAGGAAAATCAATAATCCGGCAACAACAACCAATATATACTGATGGCTACGAATATTACTTACTATAAAAAGTATCAATGCTGAAATAGTAGTGATAAGCATAAAAATCATGGGAATTTGGACAAAATAATATTTTTTCCCTAAACCTCTTGCAACCCAAACCATAATCCCGAGTAAAGCAATCCCCGCAACTAATTGATTGGACGCTCCAAAAATAGGCCATATTATTTTCCATGCAGGTTCATTACCGGTCCGAACAAAAAGTAATAACATAGCGGCAATAACACTAATTATTGTTGCGGAAAAACGGTCTAATTTCATTTTACTAAGTTCTTGCAACTGATAGCGTGCCAATCGAGTAGATGTATCCAATGTTGTCAATATAAAAGAATTAACCACTAATAAACCTAATGATTTACCTAAACCCGGGTTGATATGGATAATCGCCGCAAATTTTGCAAATCCTTCGCCAAAAACAGCGAGAGGTCCACCTTCTTTAGGAATTTTCCCTACTAACATAATACAACTTAAAGCTATAATTGCCACAAAACCTTCTAATAACATAGCCCCATAACCCACAGGTTTTGCATCCGTCTCACATCTTATCTGTTTCGATGTGGTTCCACTTGCAACCATACAATGGAAACCCGAAACCGCACCACAAGCAACCGTAACAAATAACATAGGCCATAGATAAGTATTTTTATCGGGGACAAATGACTTAAATACAGGCAAAGATATTTCAAATGAATTTCCGCCTAACAATATTCCTATACTGGCTATTAATACAGCAAAATAAAGCAAGTAAGAAGCGAGATAATCCCGTGGCTGAAGTAATAACCACACGGGTAAAACAGAAGCAAAAAAGATATAACCAATTAATAACCAACGCCATGTTCCCATTGATAACACAAAATTTTCTTGAATAAAGTCCATCTTACCTATCCAAACAGATATTAAAACAATAGGAATGGCAATAATGGAACCATAAAGCAATGGAATACGAAACCGATAAATCATCAGTCCAAAAATAAGAGCCAAGAAAATATATAATGTTGCAGAAAAAGCAACCGCAGGGTCTTGGGCAAAGGTATCAGCAGATAATTGTAAAAAAACAGCAATCACTAAAACCAAAGCAAGCCATGTAAAACATAAAAATAAAATTTTTGCCTTTCGGCTAACCCATTGGTCTATTACCTCCCCCATAGATAATCCTTTATGTCTCATAGATGCTACCAATGAGCCAAAATCATGAACACCACCTATAAAAATGGAACCTATTACTACCCATAAATAAACCGGGAGCCAGCCAAACCATCCACCCGCAGTAATAGGTCCTACTATAGGTCCTGCACCGGCAATAGATGCAAAATGATGCCCTAACAAAACGGATGGATGTGCCGGGCAATAATCTATCCCATCATACTGTTCTTCAGATGGCGTTTTACGGTCATTCTTTAAATCAAATATACGCACTAAGAAATTCCCGTATGTAAAATAAGCACCAACAAAAAGAACAATTCCTAAAATTGTTAAAAGCAAAACCATTGTCAAACCCTCCTGACTTATATTTCAAAATTATACCACACACAAAAAATAAATCCTATAGAGGAATAAGTATGGAATATTTTTTATTCCACATCTTGTTTACAAATGAAAATATAGATAAGGAGAAAAAAAATGAGCCAAATTTTAAATGAAGTTCTCTCTGCAAACGAAAACTATGTTCAACAATTTGATAAAGGTTCTTTACAGATCCCCCCCGCAAGACAATTTGCAATATTAACATGTATGGATGCAAGACTTGATCCTGCTAAATTTGCAGGACTATCGGAAGGAGATGCCCATGTAATTCGCAACGCAGGCGGAAGAGCAAGTGATGATGCTATCCGTTCATTAGTCATATCGCATAAACTTCTTGGAACAAAGGAATGGTTTGTAATCCATCACACAGATTGCGGAATGCAACTCTTTACTAATGAAATAATGCATGAACTATTATCAGAAAGCCTCGAAACCGCAGTATTTGATGGAAATCAATGGAAAAACCCTGTAAAAGGTAATGGTTCTTCTTTTGGACAATATATAAATTGGCTTACATTCAAAAATCTTGAACAGAGTGTAATTGATGATGTTGAAAGGATTAGAAAATGTCCCCTGGTCCCGAAAACAATTCCTATCTATGGTTATATATATGATGTCCGTTCCGGAAAACTGATTGAAGTGCCGAAAGCCACCGAAATCGGTTCATCGTAAAACTCATGCATTTATAGATTTTATTTTCAATCGTTATTCCTTCTGGATTAAAATATACTTATTATTTATTCAATATAAGTCCTGAGGGAATATTATGGAACTTCAGACTAATATCAATGAGATAACAATTTATGGGGGAACATCTGCTTTCATTATTGTGGATATGCAAAATGATTTTGTTCATCCCGATGGGAAATTGTTCTCCCCTAATGCACAAAAAATTATTTCACCCATTAAATTATTAATTGATAAAGCAAGGCAATCGGGTGTGAAAATAATTTACACTCAAGATACACATTTTCATGATGACCCCATAGAATTTCCCATCTGGGGAGAGCATGTTGTTAAAGGTAGTTGGGGATGGCAAATCATTGATGAATTAAAGCCACTAACCCACGATATTGTTATAGAAAAACTTCGGTATGATGCATTTTTCGGAACACCTCTGGAACATATCCTGAAAATCTATGGAATTGAAAATGTCATTGTTGCTGGTACTGTGGCGAATATCTGCGTCTTACACACCGTTTCATCAGCCCGACTACACAATTACAATGTAATCGTTCCTGTAGATGCTATCTCCGCCCTGACTGAATTTGATTATTCCCTCACCCTCCGACAAATGGATTTTCTATATAAGGTAAAATTTACAAAAGCAGAGCTAATTCAATTTCAAAATAGTTAAAATATTTTCGATTGTCCAGACAAGAAATTTATCTTCCTGTTTTATTTTGTTATAATTTGCCCATAACATAACTAAAAAGATTAGATTAGTATGAAGATAAGAATTAAAGCACAACAGTTATTGGTATTACTCCTTTTAACCTTCTTTTTCGGATGTAAACAACTCGTAATCACCCCTAAAACAATTCACTTCGACCCTGAAGAAAACCTTACAACCTTTGAAATAACCCATCAAGGAAACACGGATACGAAAATTGCAATAACGATTAACCCTTCTAAACCATGGTTAGAAGTTACTCCTAATGAAGCCATTCTCGGAAAAAATGATAAAATCTCCGTGCAAGTATATCTCAACCGTCTCTATTCTCAAACAGAAAAAGCATATCCAGAATATGCAACTGCAAATATTAATATAAAAAGTTTTTTTGAGTCATATTCTTTACCCATTACTACGGCTCCAAACTATTTTACAGAAATATTTGATAAAAATATTGACCTTGCTTATAAGTCTTTGTCCTTTATGCCTGATAATAGCCTGAGTTTTTATAAACTTACAACGAATAATATAACTAATTTTCCCACAAAGTCTGAAGAAAAAAATATTATTAACTTTTCTTTATTTAAAAATGTATATAAACTACAAATTGCTGATAGTAAAAAAGCACTTTTTTATGGACAAAGTTATGATACTCTTTACATTTCTTATGCAGGCTGGATAGAGTTCCAAAGTTCTGAATTATCATCTAAAACAAAGAGCGAAGAAGATATAACAGATTTAGAACGACATTTTTACTCTCCCCGCATTTCAATTTTTCCTATTAATAATATAAACAATATAGGAACCATATCCTATGTGCAATTACAAAATAGAATAGTAATTAGTTATGAAAATGTTCCTACTTATCAGAATGAAAATAATGAAGCCAAAAATACTTTTCAGATAGAATTTTACTTTACTGGGAAAATAAATATTAACTATCTAAATATAGATACAAATGCAACAGGAGTTATCGGGCTTTCTTATGGCACAGGAGAATATATTATTCCGCCGGGCTTTTTACCGAGCGATTTAGTTCCATCATCCCATTAATATTCTGTCTATGGTTCAGGAAGGAAACCAATTTGCAAAAGAGACAAAAAAGAAATATCCCCTATATTTTATTGCTTATATTATGTTTGGGAATCTGCCTTCGTATTTTATATCTACAAGAAATAAGTAAGGAACCCTGGTTTACAAATCCACTCTATGACCCACAATATAATGATTATTGGGCTAAAGGTATTGCTACAGCAGATTGGACCCTCCCCCCTTATGTAAACGACCCTGAAATTCGTACTACTCCTCACGGGAGACCACCAGGTTATCCTTATTTACTCTCTATAATATATCGCATTTTCGGAAGAAACCCATGGACACCAAGAATTATCCAATATACATTTGGTATTTTGAACATTATATTTGCATGGTATTTAGCCAAAAAGTATTACAGTCTACGGTTTGCCAATTTACTTGCTCTATTCATGGCAACTTTTTGGGGATTTATTTATTTTGAATCTCAACTAACTTATCCGGTATTTGCAATAACTCTACTTCTCGTATGGTTCTTTCTGATACTCCGATGGAAAGAAAAAACAAACAAAAACATTTATCCTTTCTTATTAGGTTTCGTTCTGGGAATATTTGCCCTTTTTCGACCGAACGGACTGCTTTTGCTTGTTTTATTCCCATTACTATTTTTTATGTTCGCCCCTGTAAAACCATCTTTTTCTCGTTTTCTTGTTATATCCTCTTTATTTTTATTAGGGATAATTATTCCTATAGTCCCTTGCTTCATACGGAATTATATTGTTGCTCATGATTTTGTATTTATATCTTCTTACGGTGGACTAAATTTTTATGTTGGAAATCATCCAAAATCAAATGGAGCGGAACCACGAATACCTGAACTTGAAGAATGGATTGGATGTGATGAATGGTCCTGTTTTGATTATCCAGCAATTGTTAGAGGATTGGGAAAAAGTTTGGGCAAATCCTCCCTTTCTTTTTCAGAAGCCAATAAGTATTTTTATAAATCTGCATTTAACAATATTTGGAATCATCCTTACGAATGGTTATCACTAACCTTAAAAAAATTCCTTCTATTTTGGGGTCCTGCAGAAATAACAAACGATACTGTCCCCTCATGGGATAAATATTATTCAAAAACTCTAAAATTCCTCCCGGGTTTTTCCCTTTATTTTGCATTATTTATTACAGGAATAATCACCGCGTTATTTTCCTTCTTTTATAAATTTAATAAAGACGATTACTATAAAAAGATTTTCATTTTAATACCCCTATTGATTGCAATTATTTACTTCTTTTCCGTTCTTCCCTATTTTGTTGCCAGCAGATACCGTATCCCAATTATGCCTTTTATTATGATTTTAGGAGTTTATTCTATTAATGAATTTGTAAACGCAATACAACAAAATCAAAAAATAAAAATCTTTTTCATTACCATTTTATTTTTCATTGCTTTATTTATAGGTAGTAAAAATTTAACAGGCTATCAGCCATCTCAATCTGTTTGGTTTTTCCGCAACGGTCTTTCTGCGTCATTAGCAGGAGATGAAACAAAGGCAAAGTTCTACTACAAAAAGGCATTAGAACTTGACCCTAATAATCTTTTTGCGAGAATAAACTATTCTCAAGTATTAGGGAGAACAGGCAGACCTTCCGAAGGGATTTATATCCTGACAAGGAACTTTTCTTTGCCTCTCTCATCACCGCCAGAACTCAATGCATTAGGATATTTATTTGAAATAATGGGAGACTACGAAAAGTCGCAATACTTCTATTCCCGCTCCATTGTAAGCAATCCTTCTTTTACTCTTGCTCATGCAAATATCGCCAATCTTTTTTTCAACCAATATAGTTTTGTTGAGGCAAAATGTCATTACGAAATAGTTAAATCGCTTCAGCCGAATAACCCCATTTCTTATTTCCAGTTAGCACGAATTGCTGAATTTGATAGAAAATATACAGAGGCAGTTTCTTTTTATGAAAAATGTTTAGAATTAAATCCACAACTTTATATTGCATGGAATAATCTCGGCTGGATTTATGAACAAATAGGGAATAAAGACAAAGCAGAACAAGCATATAAGAAATGTATCCACATAAAACCTGATTATGTTCTTGCGAGAATTAATTATGCTAATCTACTTATCCAATCCAACCATTTTTCCGATGCTAAAGAACAGATTAATGCTGTTATAAGATATGACCCCACGAATTGTCAGGCTTATTTGCTTCTTGGAAATATCTATATTAATCAATATGAACTAATTAAAGCGGTTGAAGCCTATCAAAAATCGCTGGAGTTATGTCCGAATAATGCAAATGCGTGGAACAATCTCGGATTAGCGTTATCTCTTTCAGGGCAGGAAGAACAAGCCCGTGAAATGTGGCAAAAGGCTTTACAACACAACGATACATTGGCAGAAGCCTATATAAATCTTATCACCTCTTATGAAAATCAGGGGGAAATTGAAAAGGCTACTTCTATCTTAAATCAGGCACTGAAAAAAATTCCTGATAATGAAGAGTTAAACTCTATACAAAAGAGGGTAATCCAAACAAAACAAGTTTTATGAAAATGATTTCGATAAATTTATATAATTTTGTAATTTCTATAGAAAATTAACATAAGGAGTGATAAAAATGTCTATAAAGGTTCATCAGGAAAATAGGCTCTGGGCATTTGATGCTCTTAAAGCATTGGAACAATTTATTTCTGACCCTGAATTTGAGGGAGAAAAAGAATTAGAAAAAACGCGTATAGAAGGTAAAAAAAGAGAACTCAAAGATGGTAAATATCGCGTTGTTTTTTTTAGGAGAATTTAATGTCGGAAAAACCACTTTAATTAATACTTTTTTTGGAGACACTTATCTTCCTATGGTATTGGAAGAATGCACTGCCAAAGTAACTTATGTAATGGTGGGAGAAACCATGAAGGTTGTCTTAAGGGCACAACAACCTATCGCTGTGGAGGTCGTTCAGGTACTGAGAGAATTTCTATCTTATTCAGGAATAGAAGCAGATGTTCATCCTGATGAAACTTTTAATAACTGGGTTGTTGAGTACAAATCGAATTATCCCGAAGATATGTATAGAACGCTTAGTGCTATCGTTACCTTAACGGCTGATGAAGAATTTCCTAAACTCAAAATACTACGCGAAAAAATCGAAGAGGTTATCGCCATCATTCCCGAATCAAGCGTAGAAGAAGATATTGCCCTTGTAGATTCTCCCGGTGTTCATAGTATTACAGAAACCCATAGAAAAGTAACCGAAGACATTATCCCCAATTGCCATCTTGTAGTTTGCTTACTTGATAGTCAAAGTGCCGGCAATGAACATAATCGTGATTTTATTGCAAAATTAGTAAAAGAACGGCAACGCAAAGTATTTTTTGTTATTAATAAATCCGACCAGTTAAACCCAGAAGAAATAGACCCGCAAGGAAGAAGGGGACCCGCTAAGGATTTGCTTCGTTGTCTTGAAGGGACTGTCCAGAACCCCGAAATATTTTTCGTATCTGCCCTATATGCTTTATATGCATCCCAATTATTGCGAGGTAGTATTACACTGAGCGACATTGATAAAAACGAAAAAATCCACATTCCATATAACATAAGAAATCAACTGGAACAAGCACCCAATCCGGGAGAAGAAATTGCTAACTATCTCATGAACCGAAGTTCCTTCCAACAATTTAAAAATAGACTATTGGATTATCTTTACACAGAAAATCGTGAAGGTGCCGTATTGACATCGGTCTGTCGTTTTATCCGTGATTTTGCATATCGTTATGCAAAACCTCTCGAAGTGAAAATACAACTTGCTCAACAAAACCCTCGATTAGAAAGAATTCGTAAAGAACGGCAAAGACTTTATCAGGAAATACAAAATAATTCTAAATTCATGGAAAAACTTATCGAACAATTAAATGCCCTCTCTGAAGGTGGAAATATTAATGATGAAAAATTTGAAGGGCAAAATCATCTGATAAATCGCCTATTCTCCCGCCAATCTATCGAAAATGAAATATTCAAACTTATTCGCCAATGGTTATGCACAGGCGACAACCTCACAAAGGCTCGCAAGAATAAATATATCCCATTGCAGGAAAAATTAGGAGAAATCCTGGATAATTACTTAAAATCTGTGTCTGCAGAAATAAACCAGTCCATTGAACAGTATGAAAATTTTGTCAAAAATCAAATTTTAGAAAATGGATATAATTTTCAACATACCTCTTTATCAAAAATCAATCTTGAAAGAGGTGCTATTGTTGCCATAGACGCCAGTCTTGCATTTTCATATATTCTATTTTTCACAGGGGGTATTTTGTTAGGCGGAGTAACAGGAGCCATTATAGGAGAAGGGTTTTTAAGTCAATTTTCCTGGCCTGATTATTTAGGTATCGCATTACCCATTATCCCTCATATATCAGCATATATTTTAGGAGGTATCGGAGCAACTTTAGGTGGAATTTTAGGTCTGATTGCTCGTTCTATGGGGGGAGATGAAATCCGTAGGGAAAAACTCATTGAAAAAATAAGTACTTATATAGAAAAGACATTAATACAGGGATTAAAAGAAAAAACAAAAACTGAACTTGAAACACGGAAAAATCAACTTATATCTGATATTCAAACCTATTTTGATGATTTAAATATGCAGTTAAATAACCAGATTCGAAAATTAGCCGAAGAAGAAGACCGTCTTCAAAAAGCCCAGCAGGAACTTATACAACGGCTTCAGGGCAAAGTGGATAAACTTAATGAAATAGCAAATCATGCTCATGAGATTATAGAAACTGCCTTCAAAACCAATTTGACAAATACAAATAAAGATGTATAATTATAAAAATACTTAACAAAGATTAGAAAAGTTCTATTCATGGAATATGTATTATTAGGCTCATCAAATCTAAGAGTTTCTGTTATTGCATTTGGTGCATGGCAAATAGGAGATTCTTCTTTCTGGGGGAAAAGCGATGAAAAAGAGGTTAAAGAAGTCATTGATTACGCAATAGATATTGGTATAAATTTATTTGATACTGCGGAAATGTACGGCTCTGGCGAATCAGAAGCCCAATTAGGACGAATGATTGATAAGGAGAAACGCTCGAAAATTATTATTGCGACAAAGGTAAGTCCTCAAAACTGTCACTCTGAACAATTAATTCGTTCGTGTGAGGAAAGTCTCAAACGGCTTAATACAGATTACATTGATTTATATCAGATTCACTGGCCTCCTAAAGATATTCCTTTTGGAGAAGTGGCTCAAACTATGAAAAAACTGCAGGAACAAGGAAAAATTCGACATATCGGGATATCCAATTTTGGAATTCAAAATATGCAAGAATGGTTCAATCAAGGAGGGACAGCCGTTTCCAATCAAATTGGATACAATCTTTTATTTCGTTCCCCTGAATATGAAATAGTTCCTTTTTGTAGAGAAAATAATATTGGTGTTCTTGTTTACATGC
>AWNW01000014.1 GCA_000493945.1 Candidatus Hydrogenedens terephthalaticus JGI OTU-1 | reverse complement strand
GAATTTATAGTTTTGCTGTACCCTGAAAGTGCTAAAAATACAGGGGGGGTCTGAAAATGGGTGAGAATGAGGAATTTCAGGGATTTATGCAAAACAGGCAAGAAAATCATAGACACAAACCAACACAAACCGACATAAGGTGGTGGGGGTCTGATGTATGTTTATGTTGATATTTGTAAAACACAATACAGCAATGATTTACAAAGAAAAATCAGACCTAAACTCGAAAATCAATAATCGTAAGTTATTGAAAAATATACTCTTTAAGTCTTTGCCCTGCTGAAAAAGGGATAGAAACAGAATATCATGATCTACCATATTTCCCATCCTTCTCGTCTTTAAGTCTTTGCCCTGCTGAAAAAGGGATAGAAACAACTGGAACCCCCACTCAACCTCCTCTTCAGAGAGGAGCTTTAAGTCTTTGCCCTGCTGAAAAAGGGATAGAAACAGGTCTGGTCTCAGACCCTATCGGATCAAAACCTAATCCTCTTTAAGTCTTTGCCCTGCTGAAAAAGGGATAGAAAGCCTTGCCAGGCAGGCGGGTTTTAATTCGTCTTAATCCGCCCGCACGGCAGTGCCCCTGCTGAAAAAGGGATAGAAAGCCTTGCAAGGCAGGCGACCTTGCCAGGTAGGCATTATTTACCTCGTCTTAATCCCGCCTGCACGGCAGTGCCTTGGGGATTTGTGGAACTTATGGCACACAGGGGACAGATGGGACGAATGATACTTTGCAGGAATTTGTGATAATTTGGGTTAAAGATCCCATTGTTACGAGTAGCACGAATCGCCACGGATAAAAATGAAGGGAGAATATCCGTTTACCACCCGTGCAATCGTGTCAAGCCTTGTTAATCAGGCATTTTTAATTCCGTTATTAAGACCCTGTCAATATCGCAAGTCCCCGTTATAAAATTGATATGCAATCAATGCATCGTTAGGGCGACCTTGCCAGGCAGGCGGGTTTTTGGGAGGACGGATGGGACAGATGGGACGAATGGGACTTGTGGGACTTTGAGGCATTCGCATTAATTTTGGGTTAAAGAATTTGTCGTTAAGACCTCGTCAATATCGAAAATCCTCATTATAAAATTGATATGCAATCAATTCAGCGTTAGGGCGAAACATGTTTCGCCCCTACATTTTTAATTCCCTGCCCTTACCGTAAATAAATCACCCTATCTGTGTCCTTTGTGTATAATTTCCTGTGTGCCCTCTGTGGTTAAATGTTTTTCACAAAGTAGGGGCACGGCATGCCGTTCCCCTACTACTACGATTTGGAAAAGAAAACATAAATCTATTGTCTATGTCCTATAGTTTTTCAAATTACTTACTGAGTAGGCGTTCGCGGAGTTTTTGTTCGATTCTGGGTGAGACATAATGGGAGACACTTCCGCCGAAACGGACAATCTCTTTGACCTGACGCGAACTTAAGAATAAGTAGGGTTCGCTTGGCATCAAGCAGACAGTGTCAATTGTGGGGTCTAATTTTTGGTTATTTATAGCGAGACTCAGTTCAAATTCGAAATCGGAGAGCACACGCAGTCCGCGAATCAATGCCTGTGCCCCGCACTTTTTTGCGAATTCTACGGATAGTCCGATGAAACTTGTTACCACAATATCAGGAGAACTGTTTAGTTCTTCTTCTAACATCTGTATCCGTTCTTCTACCGTGAATAAAGCAGTTTTGGCTTCATTGATAGCAACAGCAACAATAACACGGTCAAAAATGCGGCGGGCACGATGGATTAAGTCAATGTGTCCTAATGTAGGCGGGTCAAAACTGCCCGGATATAATGCAATGCGTTCTGACATGACAAAAAACCCTATCCATAATTTGTAAAATTGGTTTGTTTTTCGATTTGACTATGATTATGCCAAAAGGGTTTTAACAAATGGAAATCATTGGACGGATTTTGGATGTGGATTTTGTTTATTCTTTGGCTTTTATGGGCATATAGTAAAGATTATCAATTATTTTTCTTGTCCGCTTTGATAGTGGAAGATGGTTTTGAGCCATTGGAGGAAGGAAAGGGCGCCGGGAAATTCAGGTAGATTTTGAATTAAATTTTCCAATTCCCCGCGGTCGAACCATATACCGTGATTTTCAGGACAGATGTCATAAACGATTTTATCGTTTTGGGGAAGTGATACTTTTTGCATATAAGTTTGGCAGCGTGGGCATTTTTTCTTTGTCTCATCTACGGTAGTTTTTGTGAATATACTACGCTCATCGAATTGGGATTCTAATATCCATTGAAGTTCTTCTGCATCCAGCCAGACACCTAAACAATCAGGACAAAAATCGAGTTCGATGTTCTCGTATTCCATGATGAGTAATATGTTTTTTTTACAGTTAGGACAGAACATTTTATCCCTTGTCTTTTCTTTTGCATTTTATTATGTATCCATAATATCAAAAAGTTAGGTTTATAAGAAATTTAACTTTTTGTAAATAAGGAATCTGTGGCGGTATAAAATTTTTCATTCTGATTATTTGAGTAAGCCGTTTTCTTTAATCCATTGGGCGACATAAGAGCCGATAATCTCGGTTTTTGTTTCCATGCCTAATGGGGTCATGTGGCATATATCGAAAAAGTGGTCTGTACCTGCGTTGAATTCTTCGGCTACGGGGATATACAAAATGTTTTCCCTTTCGCAAAATTTTTTTAACTCCTGATTATAGATGTGAATAATTTTCAGGTAAGTATCAAAGGTAATCATCACATCCTCTAACGAAACCCAAACATTGCGAATGTTAAAATCGTAATACAATTTCGCAATAAACTCATACCATTTGAGTTTAGGATAGGCAAAACTACAAATAGCTATTTGAACCCCTTTATTTTTACAGGCGCAGTTCATCGCTCCTAAATGACGCAAGATATTGTTTTGAAAATATTCGGCGATGTAATCATCTGACGGAAGGAGTTTCCGATTGAATAAGCGATTTAGAAATACGGAGTGTTTAAGTATTTTTTTATAAGGATTGGGCAGAGTTAACCAGTACGGAATGTAGTGATAACATATATCATTGACGGCGTTGTAATATACAAGCAAATTCGGGTCTAATTGCAGGTAATCATTAATTCGACGAAGCTCTCCGAAAGAGCGAATACCACAAATTCCACCATTAATTACTTCTACTTTATCCGTTTGAAAATGTTCACGGAGTTTCTTTTCCATAATGTTCGGATAAGTCAGTTCATTTGAGTTTCCTTCTTCTGTGGTTGAACCACCCACACAAACGATACGAAAATATCCCTCGGGTTTTGGCATTACAATATCGTCATCACGAAAGCCAAAGTTATTATATGTGGCAATATTCCCCATCTTTTCCCAATTGGGTTTGTAGGAATAAAAGGGAACGAGCCAAGGACTATCCTCATTAGTCACAGAGTATTGTGGTTTTAATGATATAGGATATCCATCCCTGATTTCTTTTGCCCGTAATACATAACCACCATTGCTTGGATTAGATTGAAATTCATATTGATAAACATAATAATACTCATACTTCAAACGAATGGGCTTGTCAGGAAAGCGATTATTCTTTATATCTTCAATAAAGTTATCCCAATCCGGGGCGTAATAACCATATCGTTTGCCCTGAAGTAATAATTGAATATAGTTACCTATCAAAGGGTCGCCATACCACTTCGTTAATTTTCCATTCCTATCAAAATAGAATTCGGCTATTCCTTCAAGGGTTAATTCGTAGTTTTTATCACAAAAAACATCACTCCTTTGAGGGATTATCGTTGGGTTTGGTTTTGCAGTATTTTCCATGTTTTGAGGTATTTCCTGGATAGGTCGGTATCGCCTTGCCTGTTCAGAAGCAGGAACCATTCCATACACTTTTCGATTTTGAGCCTCAAAATAGGGCTTGTATAAAAAGTTACCGATACGAAGTAAGATTCGGGTACTAAATTCAACGGATAAAGCAATTACGATTCCCCAGATTAAACAGAGAAATAAAACATAAACCAAATATCCAATTTTCTTTTTCATTTACTCTCTACATCTTGTTTATTTACTCATTTTTTGCAGTAAATGTATAAATTCTTTGCTGATTCCTCATCGTAATCCTTCTGAAGATAGTTTCGCATCATCTTCTACCTTGTCCCTGTTATTATATCTCAATTCAATCTCTTTTAAAAGGATGCGACTTGAAGGATTTTAAAATACTTTTAGTTTTAAAAGTCCTTAGAATTTTCCTGCATAAGAAAACAAATTTATTCAGGTTCGGTATAATGCGTTTAATATTACACCAAATAGAGTGTTTCTACAATTCTCACAAAAAAATTAGCCTGTTATTTTCGTTAAAATAATTATTCCTATATAATAAACAAAAGTTAAAAAGGAATCTTCGTATGGCAAAAAATAACAACAAGGAAGAAAAACTGGAACAACAACTCTGGAAGGCGGCGGATAAACTGAGAAAGAATATTGATGCGGCAGAATATAAACATGTCGTATTAGGGTTGATTTTTCTTAAATATATCTCCGATTCTTTTGAAGAACTACATGCGAAACTTACTTCGGAGATAGCCAACGGTGCAGACCCGGAGGATAGGGATGAATACAAGGCGGAAAATGTTTTCTTTGTCCCAGAACAAGCGCGTTGGTCATATCTTTTGTCTAAGGCAAAAACCCCGGAGATAGGTAAGTATGTGGATAACGCTATGGACGCAATAGAAAAGGAGAATCCCTCACTCAAGGGAGTATTACCGAAAGTATATGCACGGGGCAATCTTGACTCCACCAGTTTAGGCGGGCTTTTAGACCTTATCGGCAATATTGCTTTAGGACAGGCAAAGGAACGAAGTGCAGATATTTTAGGGCATGTATTTGAGTATTTTCTTGGCGAGTTTGCCTTAGCAGAGGGTAAAAAAGGTGGGCAATTCTATACCCCTAAAAGTGTTGTGGAACTGCTCGTAGAAATGTTAGAACCCTATAAAGGGCGTGTATTTGACCCTTGTTGTGGTTCTGGGGGTATGTTCGTGCAATCCGAAAAATTTGTTCTAGCTCATCAAGGGCAAATAAACGATATCTCAATTTATGGTCAGGAAAGCAACCAGACTACCTGGCGACTATGCAAGATGAATTTAGCGATTCGGGGAATTGATAGTTCGCAGGTAAAATGGAACAGCGAAGGGTCATTCTTAAATGATGCACATAAAGATTTGAAGGCTGATTTCGTGATTGCTAATCCGCCATTTAACGACAGCGACTGGGGTGGAAACTTGCTCCGAAACGATGTCCGATGGAAATACGGTGTGCCACCTGTGGGGAATGCTAACTATGCATGGATACAGCACTTTATTTATCACATAAAACCCACAGGTAAAGCAGGATTTGTTTTAGCCAAAGGTTCATTAACCACTAAAACAAGCGGCGAATATGAGATACGGAAAAATATTATCGAAGCGGACTTAATAGATTGTATTGTAAATTTACCGGCAAAACTCTTTTTGAATACCCAGATACCTGCCTGTTTATGGTTTATCAACAGAAACAAGAAACGAAAGGGACAAGTTCTTTTCATTGATGCCCGTGATATGGGACAACTTATTAACAGGAAAACGAGGATATTAACGCGAGACGACATCAGAAAGATAGCCGACACTTACCATAACTGGCAAAAAGACAATGATGAATATCAGGATGTGGCAGGTTTTTGCAAATCCACAACCCTTGACGAGGTAAAGGCACTCGATTATGTTCTGACCCCGGGGCGATATGTAGGACTACCGGATGAAGAAGACGATTTTGATTTTGAAGAACGCTTCAACAAGCTAAAAGCCGAGTTTCTGGATCAATTAAAGGAAGAGGAACGGCTGAATAAACTTATTCTGGAAAACCTTGGAAAAATTGAGTTATCAATTATTGAGGAAAAAGAATGAAAATTGATGAGCTTATAAAGCAACCGGAAGGAAGAAGGCTTGAGTTCAAAGAAACGCTTCCTTCAAAATCGGACTTATGCAAAACTATTGTTGCCTTTGCCAACGATGCAGGCGGAGAACTATTTATCGGGATTAAAAATCAGCCAAGAGAAGTAATAGGTGTTCCAGAAGAACAACTTTTAGAAATAGAGGAAAAAATAAGTAACATAGTCCATGATAACTGTTATCCATTGATTGTGCCTGAAATCTTTTTTGTGAATTATGAAGGAAAACACATAGTAGTTGTAAAAGTTTTCAAAGGTAGCAATCCCCCATATTATATTAAAAATAAAGGAAGGGAAGAAGGAACTTACATTAGGGCAGGATCGAACAATAGACTTGCAAATAAAGAGATAATCGAAGAACTGGAAAGACAAAGATTGAACATTTCTTTTGATTCTCTGCCTGTGTATTCAAAAAAACTTCACGACTTAGATATATCACTTTTTATAAAACAATGGGAAGAAACTGTCGGAGAGGTTATCAATAAAAATATCTTAAAAAAACTAAATTTGATTGTAGAAGAAAGAGGAAAAGAGTTTCCCACAAATGCCCTTGTTTTACTCTCAAATGATGGAATAAGAGAAAAGCTATTTCCCTATGCAAAAATAGAATGTGCAAGATTTAAAGGTACTGTACCGGGAGATTTTATAGACCAAAAGACGGTTGATGACCCACTCAGTTTTCAAGCTGAAGAGGCTTACAATTTTATTTTACGACACATTTCAAAGGGTTCTACTTACGAAGGAGTATACCGCAAAGATCGCTGGGAGTATCCGGTTATAGCAATCCGTGAAGTAATTAGAAATGCAGTTATTCATAGAGATTATTCGTTAAAAGGACAGGATATAAAAATAGCCGTGTTTGATGACAAAATTGAAATAACAAGTCAGGGCAAGCTCATGCCTACCATTGATTTTAATGATATGGAAGCGGGACAATCTGATATAAGAAACAAAGCGCTTGCTCCTGTTTTTAAAAAACTTGGAATTATAGAACAATGGGGAAATGGTTTACGGCTTATTGCTGAAGAATTAAAAAAATATCCTGAAACCAAAATGGAATGGAGTGAACCAGGCTTCGCTTTTAGGGTAAGCTTTAAGAAAATAAATACCGAAACCTTACAGCTAATTTCAGAAAAAGAGACCGATTACGGACGACTGCGGACGACTGCGGACGATTACGGACGACTGCGGACGATTACGGACGATTATGAACAATTGGATAAAAACGAAAAAAAGATACTGCTTTATCTGTTAGACAACAAAACAATTTCAAGAAAAGAAGCCGTAAGTTTATTAAAATTTCAAAAAACAAAAACTTTTGATGTGTTAAATTCATTGGTAGAAAAAGGATTATTAATTAGAAAAGGGGAAGGCAGAAGCACTTATTATGTACTAAAAAAGGGTGATAACCATGACTGAAAAAATACCAACAGGCTGGAAAAAGAATAATGAACTATGAACATTGAGGATGATATGGAAGAAAAAGAAATTGTTAAAATAGATGATATAACGAATAGAATTTATACTTTGCGTGGTGTTCAGGTAATGCTTGATGAAGATTTAGCAAAACTATATGAAGTAAAAACAAAAGTGCTTAATCAAGCAGTAAAAAGAAACAAAGAGCGTTTTCCCGATGAATTTATGTTTCAATTGACTGAAGAAGAATATGAAAACTTGAGGTCACAAATTGTGACCTCAAGTTGGGGCGGCAGAAGATACCTTCCTTATGCCTTTACCGAACAAGGTGTTGCTATGCTATCCGCTGTTTTAAAAAGCAAAACAGCAGTGGAAGTAAGCATTCAAATAATGAAGGCATTTGTCGCAATGAGAAAATTTATACTCAATAACGCTGAAATTTTTGCAAGATTGGAAAAAGCAGAATACAAACTCATTGAACACGACAAAAAATTAGATGAAGTTTTCAATGCGCTGGAAAATAAAGGGGAAATTCCTTCGCAGGGGATATTCTTTGACGGACAAATATTTGATGCCTACAGCTTTGTATCCGATCTTATTCGTTCTGCAGAAAAATCTATAATTTTGATAGACAATTACATAGACGATAGCGTTTTAACTTTATTAACAAAAAGAAATGCAAATGTTAGATCGCTGATCATAGTAAATAAAATTACAAAATCACTACAACTTGATTTGGAAAAACACAATAGCCAATATCCACCTATTGAAATCAAAGAAGTTAATAACATTCACGATAGATTTTTGATCATTGATGAAAATGAAATTTACCACATTGGCGCATCATTAAAAGATTTAGGGAAAAAGGTTTTTGCTTTTTCTAAAATGAACAAAAACGGATTAAAAATTTTAGAGAGATTAAACCATGACTGAAAAAATACCAAAAGGCTGGAAAAAGGTAAAACTGGGGGAGGTGGTAATAGTTAACCCAATTGAATCGTTACAAAAAGGCATTATTGCTAAAAAGGTGCCTTTGGAAGCTTTGTATCCATTTACCAAAAGAATAAAATTTTTCAATTTCGAAAAATATAATGGTGGGGTAAAATTCAGAAATGGTGATACTTTAGTTGCAAGAATTACTCCAAGTTTAGAAAATGGAAAAACAGTGTATGTCGATTTTTTAAAGTATGAAGAAATTGGTTTCGGTTCAACAGAATTTATCGTTCTAAGAGAAAAGAAAGGAATAACTGATAAACAATTCATATATTATTTTGCTATTTCAAATGATTTTAGAGATATGGCTATTAAATCGATGACTGGAAGTTCCGGAAGGCAAAGGGTACAGACAGAAGTTGTAAAGGAATTTGAATTCTACCTCCCCCCGCTCGAAGAGCAAAAAGCCATTGCTTCTGTGCTTTCGTCGCTTGACGACAAGATAGACCTTCTCCATCACGAAAACAAAACCTTAGAAGAAATGGCAATGACACTGTTTCGAAAGTGGTTCATCGAGCCTTGCAAAGATGGCTTACCCAAAGGTTGGGAAGAGGTAAGTATAGGAAATAGTAGTTTATCAAAAATCATAGGAAGTGGAATCAATAAGTTCAATGGTACAAAAATATATTTAGCTACTGGCGATGTAGAAGGAACATTGGTTAGAGGTGGAGAAGTGATTACCTATGACAAAAGGCCTTCAAGAGCAAATATGCAACCTGTAAAATATTCTGTATGGTTTGCAAAAAAAGGTGGCGTAAGAAAGTTGCTAATGTTTGATAATTATTCAAATACGGAGTCTTATATTTTATCAACAGGTTTTACAGGTTTAAAAACAAATGAATTAAGTCATTATTATATTTGGTGTTATATTCTTATAGAGGAATTCCATGAAATAAAAGATTCTTTTGTAAGTGGTTCTGTACAACCAGATATAAATAATGAGGGTATATCACAAATATTAATACCTAAACCTAATGATAATATTTTGATCAAATTTAACAATGATGTTAAACCATTATTTGTAAAAATACAGGCTAATACCTCTCAAATCCGCGTGCTTGAGAGGTTGCGGGATTTGTTTTTACCCAAGCTGATGCGTGGAGAGGTGCGCGTAATGATGGATGATACAAAAGGGAATATATGAAATATAATCCGAAAAAACATCATCGTCGGTCTATTCGGTTAATGGGTTATGATTATTCCCATTTATGGGCAAATCATGTAGGGGCAATTCACGAATTGCCCCTACGGAATTTATCGCAACAACCAACGAATAATCCCATTGTATGGACAATTCATGTACGGGCAATTCATGAATTGCCCCAATGTGAATCATCCCCATGGGATTTATCACGACAAAATGCATCACCAAACGAGACAAATACCGACATACGGACAAATCATGATTTTCCCCAACGGAATTTACCACCAAATGAAATAAATTCATCCCATACAATTATACGGACGCATCATATTGGGGCGAATTATTCGGGGGCAATTTATATATGGGCAAATCATGTAGGGGCAATTCATGAATTGCCCCTACGGGAACCACAACACCGTAATTCACCCCAACAATCAACGAATGATCCCATTGTACGGGCAATTCACGAATTGCCCCAATGTGAATCATCCCCATGGGATTTATCACGACAAAATGCATCACCAAACGAGACAAATACCGACATACGGACAAATCATGATTTTCCCCAACGGAATTTACCACCAAATGAAACAAATACATCCCATACAATTATACGGACGCATCATATTGGGGCGAATTATTCGGGGGCAATTTATATATGGGCAAATCATGTAGGGGCAATTCATGAATTGCCCCAACGGAAACCACAACACCATGATTCACCCCAACAATCAACGAATGATCCCATTGTACGGGCAATTCACGAATTGCCCCAACGGGAATTGATGCGTGGAAAGGTGCGTGTAGGGATAGATGACATGAAAGGGAATATATGAAATATAATCCACAGAAACATCATCGTCGGTCTATTCGGTTAATGGGTTATGATTATTCACAAGAAGGGGCGTATTTTGTTACAATATGCATGCAGAATAAGGAATCATTGTTTGGTGAAATTGTAAATGGTGTTATGGTGTTGAATGAATATGGGAGGATTGTGGAACAATGTTGGTTGGATTTATTAAACCATTATGAGGACATTGAATTGGGTGAATATGTTGTGATGCCGAATCATTTTCATGGGATTGTTATTATTGGCAGAACGGAAAATCATGTGGGGGCGAATTATCCGGGGACGCATCATGTAGGGGCAATTCACGAATTGCCCCAATGTGAATCATCCCCACGGGAATCATCACAACAAAATCCATCACCAAACGAAACAAATCCCGACACACGGACAAATCATGATTTTCCCCAACGGAATTTACCACCAAATGAAATAAATTCATCCCATACAATTATACGGACGCATCATGTAGGGGCAATTCATGAATTGCCCCTACGGAAACCACAACACCATGATCCATCCCAACAATCAATGAATGATCCCATTGTACGGGCAATTCACGAATTGCCCCAACGGAATTTATCGCAACAACCAACGAATAATTCCGAGGAAATGCGTATTGAACGACGGCAGATGTTATTATCAAAAATTATTGGGCGGTTTAAGATGAATTCTGCAAAACGAATTAATACTGCTCGCAATATGCATGGTGTGCCGGTATGGCAACGGAATTATTACGAACATATTATCCGCAATGAGGCATCGTTTTATGCTATTACGGAATACATCATTAATAATCCATTAAATTGGGAGGGAGATGAATATTATGGAAGGGTGTAAATTATCCGAATCTGCTATTGAGAATTTCGCCATAGAACAGATTGAAAAACTTGGTTATGAGTATCGGTATGGTCCTGAAATTGCGCCGGGATATATTATGCAGGAAAGGGGGTCTTTTGAGGAGGTTATATTGTTGGGGCGTCTTCGGGATGCGGTAAAACGAATCAATCCGACACTTCCGCCGGATATTTGTGAAGATGCGATAAGGCAAATCCAATATTTTCATGCGCCGGACATCATATCAAGCAATGAGGCTTTTCACCGCATGCTCACAGAAGGTGTAAAGGTTACCTATCAAAAAGAGGGACATGAGCGAGGCGATTTAGTCTGGCTTGTTGATTTCGATGAGATAGAGAATAATGACTTTCTTGTGGTCAATCAGTTTACCGTTGTTGAGAATCATCAAGCCAAGCGACCGGATATTGTTCTGTTTGTTAACGGTTTGCCTTTTGTAGTAATCGAGTTAAAAAATCTTCTTGATGAGAATGCCACGATTCGTTCCGCTTATAACCAATTGCAAACTTACAAGCAGGCTATCCCGAATTTGTTTGTTTATAATGAAATATTGGTTATATCTGATGGGCTTGAAGCCCGTGCGGGTAGTTTATCTGCTGGTTTTGACCGTTTTATGGCATGGAAAACGGCGGATGGTTCAATAGAGATATCGCATTCCGTTAATCAACTTGAACCTTTAATCAGCGGGATGCTAAATAAGAAGACGCTACTTGATTTAATTCGTCATTTTATCGTGTTTGATAAGTCAAAGCAAGAAGATGAAAAGACGGGGCAGATTACCATTCGCACAGAGAAAAAGTTAGCGGGCTATCATCAATATTATGCTGTGAACAAGGCGGTAGAATCCACCATCCGAGCGGTAGGTATTAATCTACAAAGAAACCATATTGTGATGGAAGAGCCATCGCTCTATGGATTGCAAAATGTTAAAGGGCAACCTGTAGGCGATAAGAAGGCTGGGGTTATCTGGCATACACAGGGTAGTGGCAAGTCTTTATCAATGGTGTTTTATACGGGCAAAATAGTACTTGCTTTAGATAATCCGACGGTGGTTGTGATAACCGATCGAAATGATTTGGACAATCAACTTTTTGATACCTTCACCGCATCGAAGCAGATATTGAGGCAGGACCCTGTTCAGGCGGAGAGCCGAGAACATTTGAAGCAACTTTTAAGGGTGGCGTCTGGAGGAATTGTCTTTACAACCATTCAAAAATTTCACCCGAACGAGGGGAATGTTTACGAAACACTTTCCGATAGAAGAAACATAATCGTTATTGTAGATGAAGCCCACAGGACGCAATACGGATTTAAAGGCTGGGTAAATGAAGAAACGGGTGAGATAAACTACGGATTTGCAAAGTATCTGAGGGATGCCTTGCCTAATGCTACTTATATTGGTTTTACAGCGACACCTATTGAAAAAAGTGACAGAAATACACCCGCCGTTTTTGGAAATTATATTGATGTTTATGATATTTCCCAATCAATTGCAGATGGGACTACGGTAAAAATCTACTATGAGAGTCGCCTGGCTAAAATATCTTTGAGCGAGGAGGGCAAAAAACTCATTAAAGAGTTAGACCAGGAGTTAAAAGAGGATGAATTGGCTGAATCTCAAAAAATTAAGGCAAAATGGACACGGCTTGAATCACTGGTTGGAAGTAAAGAACGATTAAAACAGATTGCGAACGATATTGTTATGCATTTTAATCAAAGGCAGGAGGTATTTGAAGGTAAAGGGATGATTGTTACGATGTCAAGGCGGATTGCGGTGGCTCTGTATGATGAAATCATACAGATATGTCCTGATTGGCACAGTGATGAATTGAAAAAAGGAGTAATAAAAGTAGTTATCACGGGTTCATCTTCTGATGGACCTGAAATATCCAGGCATTACACTACTAAAGAGGACCGCAGGATACTTGCTGAAAGGATGAGGGACCCGGATGACGAGTTAAAATTGGTTATTGTGGTAGATATGTGGCTAACGGGATTTGATGTGCCGTGCTTACACACGATGTATATTGATAAGCCGATGAAAGGACATAATCTTATGCAGGCAATAGCCCGGGTAAACCGTGTTTATAAAGATAAACCGGGTGGTCTGATTGTGGATTACTTAGGAATTGCGAGTGATTTAAAAGAGGCGTTGTCTTTTTATTCGGATAGTGGAGGTAAAGGAGACCCTGCGATTGTTCAGGAGGAAGCAGTACGGCTTATGTTGGAAAAATACGAGGTGGTTTGCCAGATGTTTCACGGTTTTTCATATCAAGACTATTTTACAGCAGGCACATCCAGAAAATTATCAATTATTCTTGATGCGGAAGAGTATATATTAGGGCTTGAGGATGGGAGAAAGAGATATATTGATGAGGTTACAGCATTATCTAAGGCATTTGCTATTGCTATTCCTCATGAGCAGGCATTGGCTATAAAAGATGATGTGGCATTTTTCCAGGCGGTAAAATCGAGATTAACTAAATTCTCAAGTCCCGGGTCCGGCAAAACAGATGAGGAGATTGAAACAACGATTCGGCAGGTTATAGATAAAGCCTTAATAAGCGAGCCGGTAATAGATGTCTTTGATGCGGCAGGAATAAAAAAGCCGGATATTAGTATCCTTTCGGATGAATTTCTTATGGAAGTTAAGGATATGGAACATAAAAATATTGCGGTAGAAGTTCTGAAGAAAGTGCTTAATGATGAGATCAAATCGAGGTCTAAAAAGAATCTGGTGCAAAGCAAAACATTTATGGAATTATTGGAGAAATCTATAAAACAATATCACAATAAGATTATAACTGCTGTTGAAGTTATAGAAGAATTGATAAAACTTGCAAAAGAAATAAAACAGATGGATGAGGAACCTGAAAAAATGGGGCTTTCGCAATATGAATACGCTTTTTATACGGCTGTTGCCGATAATGAAAGTGCAAGAGAATTGATGGGTAAGGAAAAACTGAGGGAATTGGCTGTTGTCTTATATCAACAGGTAAAACAAAATGCAACAATTGACTGGACACTAAAAGAAAGTGTGCGAGCAAAACTAAAAGTTGCGGTAAAACGCACTTTAAGAAAATACGGTTACCCTCCGGATATGCAGGAACTCGCTACTGAAACTGTACTTAAACAAGCAGAATTGATCGCAGATGAGATAATTAGCAGTAATTAAAATATCCTGAACTACTTATAAAAATTTAGCAATTCCTAATGTGAAGAACTATAGGACATAGTTAACACATGGCTTTTAGCGTCTTCACAATGCTACGAAGAATATCAAAAATATGAATAAAAAAGAAAAGGAAATATGTCACAACTTGACATACGCTACTTTTCTTCTTGGTAGACTGGATTTAAATTGGCAAAAAAATTATAACCACGAATTACACGAATAGATACAAATAAAAACGAATGGAAAAATTTGTTTATCGTTCTTGACATGTAAATTCTTTCGAGTTGTTTTTTTATGTAGCTGAAGCGTCCTCGCTTCTGGTATTTTTAGGTAGTTAAATCTATTTACCACAAAGGTCACAAAGACCTTGCACAAAGTTCACAATGTACAGACGAAACATGTTTCGCCCTTACATATTCTTTATATTACCTTTCTCTGTGCCCTTTGTGTTGAATTTTCTTTGTGTCCTCTGTGGTTTAATTTTTTTACCATAGAGAACACAGAGACCTTATACAAAGTGCACAAAGAGGAAAGAACCAGAAGCCAGGAGGCTTCAGCTACAATTTTTCTTGCTCTTATAGTCCTGTAAGGGCACGGCATGCCGTGTTCTTACGATCGAGAAGAAAGTATAAATGTGTTACATATATCCTATGGTTTTCGGATTAAAGAAAGTTATATTCAATGTCTGGAAAGTTCGTAAAGATAGGACAGAAAGTGTTGCGGTTATTTCATAAGTTTATTTTCCGCCGACTTCGCGGACGGTGAATTGCATATTCAGGATTTTGCCCTCTCGAAATACTTTCATTTCTACAGGGTCACCAATAAATAAATCCCAATTTATAAAATCAACATCTAACGGGTCTTCGACAGGTTGTTTGTTTATCTCTATAATTACATCACCGGGACGCAATCCTGCCTGATATGCAGGACTTTCCTTTAATATTCGGGTTACAAACACCCCTTTATCCACCTGAATGCCCAATTCTCTTAGAAGTCGAGAGTCAATAGAATCGAGAGATTCTGCCTTAAATCCAAACCAGGGGTCACGGCGTTTCCCAAATTTGATCAGTTCTTCGGCGACACGACGGGCACGATTGATGGGTATAGCGAAACTTAAACCTTGATACCCTCCTGTCTTAGAAAAAATCATGGTATTAATTCCAATTACTTCACCTTTGCTGTTAACCAGAGGTCCGCCACTGTTTCCGGGATTTATTGCGGCATCGGTTTGAATAAGGTCTTGATATAGTCGAGTGTCCCCGGAAGCATTTCTGCTTACTTTACGATGCACGGCGGATACAACACCTACACTAACTGTAGGACGGGGGTCTTTCATCAGTGAGCCGAAGGGGTTTCCTATAGCAATAACCCATTCGCCAATATACAGGTTATCCGAGTCGCCCAAGGGAATATAGGGGAAGGTCTTTCCATTTGCTTTTAACACAGCGATATCTGTTCGTGGGTCAGCACCGATAAATTCCACATCTAATTTTTCACCGCTTGAAAGTGTTACTGAAGTAATCTTACTGGCATTTTCTAATACATGGTAATTGGTCAAAATATACCCCGCCTGATGGAAGATAAATCCGCTACCGATTGAAGAAACCTGCTGACGGCGTATAGGAAAACCGAATAACTCAAAGAAGGGGTCTAAATCATCTGCTTGATATTCTACCACATTGATAGTCACTACTGCGGGTGCAGCCATTTCCACCGCTGTTACTATTGCATTGCGACGCGAATCCGATATACTGTCCTGTGAAATCGCAAGGGATACGGGAAATGCTAAAGAAAAAAACAGTGTTATAATAATAATTAAGATATTTTTCCGCATAAACAAACCCTTTTGTTTTAGGATTAAAATATATCTATTATTTTACTATAATTAAGTTGTTCAGATACTTGAAGGAGATGCTGTTTATGATTAAGGTTATTGTAAATGATGAAGAGAAACAGATTTTAGAGAATTCTTCTATAGAACTTCTGTTGAAGGAAATGAGTTTAGATGGGAAAACGATGGTTGTTGTCGTAAATGATGAAATTGTAGAACATACACATTTTGCAGAAACAATCTTGCATGATGGTGACCGTATAGAATTGGTTCGTATTGTTGGGGGTGGATAATTATGACCCATGATGAGCGTATTAAAAAATTTCACCAGACGGATTTGTATGTGGTTATCACAGAAAAAATGTGTAAGGGAAGACCTTCGGAATTTGTATTAGAAGAATGCCTGAAAGCAGGTGTGCGATTGGTGCAATTTCGTGAAAAAGATGGCGATGACAGAATGAAATATAACAAAGCGGTTCAATTCCGTAAAATCACTCATGACTATGGTGCCTTACTTATCATAGATGACCGCATTGACCTCGCTTTCATAGTAGATGCCGATGGTGTTCACTTAGGACAGAACGATTTGCCCATACATGAAGCACGAAAAATAGCACCGAACCTGATTATCGGGGCTTCTACTCACAATCTGGAACAGGCTTTGAAAGCACAGGAAGAAGGGGCAAGTTATGTAAATATAGGTCCTCTTTTCCCCACGCAGACAAAGACAACTTCGGTTTCTCCCTTAGGCGTAGATGCGTTGGGAAAAATATCGCCCTATTTGAATATCCCTTTCACCTGTATGGGTGGGATTAAATTAGAAAATATTGATGAGGTGCTAAAATGCGGGGCAAGGCATATCGCTGTCGTAACCGCAGTAACCGAAGCGGATAATATCCAGCAATCTGTGATACAGTTAAGGGAAAAAATCCTGTCGTATAAAGAAAAAGAAATGAATATTAAAAAGGGATAGGTGTAATTATTACGAAGCAACAAGTTTTCAATTACCCTTATTAAATTCATAAAATAAACTTTGATTTATTCCTATCTCCTTTGGTTTTATATGAGAGAAGGATAGTTCTGTTCTATGCATTTCTTTTTGATTGATGATGAGGTTTTATTAAAATCTTCCCGTTCAGAAATTGGCGGGAAGGGATGGGGTTTGGTTCGACTAAAAAAACAGGGGTTAAATGCACCTTTTTTTGGAATAATCAGTACAGAAGGAGTAAAGTATAGGATCTGGAATACGGATAGAGATTTTCGGGATACAATAATAGCACGATGTCAGGAAATATTGACTTACTCCACAAGTAAAAAAATAGTAATCCGTTCTTCCGCGTGTGAGGAGGATAATCGTTACCATTCTTTTGCGGGTAAGTTCTTAACAGAGGTTATAACAAATATAGATGAACTTACTCCGACACTGGATAAGATAGCAGAACATTATGTTTCAACAATAGAAAAGGAAGGGGAAAAAATATCTATAGGTCCCCATGGCATTGCCATTATTCTCCAAGAGTTTATCGTTGGGAAAATATCCGGTGTATGTTTCTCTACAAAGCCTATGAATGCCAATCATCAACAAGGATATTGCGAAATGGTAATAGGTGAAAACAAGTTGCTGGTTGATGGAGAAATACAACCCACAAGGCTTCTGTTCCGACCTTCCACAGCAGAAATAGTAGATTTTCAGGAAGGACACAATGGACCCCAATCACTACCCGAAGAATTATTAGCAGAGTTATCTAATGGTTTAATAAAGATGGAATGGGACTATCGCACGGCGGTGGATATGGAATGGACATGGGACGGTGAAAAAGTATGGTTTTTGCAGGTTCGTCCCATTACGAAAGTAAATCCTTCGCTGAATTTATACCCCAAAGAATGCACTACCTGCTGGTTTTTTGACCAGAGATTTATCGAACCGATTACACCCATTACGCAAACGACACTTATCCCGCTAATTTTCCGCAAAGCAATCATAGAAGGCATGAACATGCGTGGTAAAACCGCAACCATTGAGCCTTTTTATTTCGGTGGACAGGTATATATTCCGCATCGGGCTTATTTTGATTTGCTGGAAGGTTGTCCTAAATGGTGGCTGTCATCCGATTTGAAATTGTTATTTCCTGATAACTGCGATTGCCCCCCCAAACAGATGAAACTACTGGGAATACATTTCTGGCTGGATGCTTTTCGTTCCCTGTTAAAACACTGGCGCGATGCTATTTTTGTATTATGTCGCTGGGAACAATGGAAGAAGAAATTATCAGAGAAATTAAGTTTATGGAACGAGGCGGAATTGTCAAAACTTACAACAGCGGAATGGCTAACTCAATGGGAACAATGGCAGGGATTATCCGAAGAATTTTTGGAAATACATCGCTGGGCAATACTCTGGTCAAGTTATGTATATCGTTTGGGTGGAAAGTATATTGTTCGCGGTAAGGAAAGACGGTATCCGTCCGTTACGACATGGGCAAATAATATATTAACATCATACTTATCTACCCGAGACCTAAAATTACTGTCCCTTCTTCGCACAGAATATTCGCACCGAACAGAAAGTCTTGATTTTATATCCCCTCGTTGGGAAGAATGGCTTTCCGGTGAAGAACAGAATGAATTGTTTGAAATGCAATTATTGGAAGAGAAAAAGGATTTTTCTCCAACAAAATTGCAACCGAGGAACAAAGCAGGTCTCTTATATCGTATTGTCGCCAAGTTCATACATCTGCGGGAGGAGCAACGATTTGAATGGGAAAAAATTTTAAATATCCAGAAAAAATTATTAAAGGACGCAGGCAGACGATTGGTAGAAAAGGGTATTCTGACAGAGATAAATCAGGTCTGGTTTATAAACTGGCAGGAATTGACAGAAGCACTTATAGAAGGTAAGGCTATCAATTTAAAAGATGTTTTGGGACGCCAACATCAATGGTGCGTTGAGCATGTGTTTCCAAAACCATCCTTTATCAATGAAGGGGGTTCTGCTTCCTCCATTTCAGAAGAGGTCGGCGATACATGGTTAGGCTGGGGTGTATCGGGAGGCAGGGTAAAGGGAACTGTTTATGTGACCGATAATCCCACTTCGCTTCCATTTAATATCTCCCATCCTCGCATTCTCGTAACACCCTGTTTAAATCCCGGACAGACATGGTGTCTGCAATACTGGGACGGCGTTCTATTAGAACGAGGTAGTGAGTTGTCGCACCCTGCAATTATTGCTCGGGAGATGAATATCCCTATGATTGCAAATCTACCTGAAATTACACAGAAACTTACTACAGGGGATTTTATTTACATGGATGCAACTTATGGTAAGGTTAGCCGTCTAATATCTTGAAGTTTTATAATTTCGACCTTCTCCTTTGCATACCACCCATAGCCAGCATTAACATACCTACCAAAATAAAATCCAAAAGATATTTCAGCCAAATATCTCCACCTGTTGATTTGCGATTACATCCACAACCCTCATTTTGATTTTGTCCTTCACCTTCTTGAGTTCCCTCAATGCTCCCTTCCGATGTCCCTTCTTGACTGCCTTCTTGAGTTCCTTCGAGTGTTCCTTCATTAACTACCACTCCTGCTTCTGTTTTATCAATATATCCATCTTTATTGGTATCGGCACTGTCAAAGGTATCTCGGGTAAGTGTGGGATATTGAGCCACTGCTTCTACATAGGAAATCTTTCCATCCTTATTTGTATCTACTAAATCAAATTTTGTTTTCAGGTCGTTTAAGAATTGCTCCGCACCGATTATGGTAATAGAGGCACCTTTTGTATTAATTTCTCCATACCAACTCAGGTCGTCACCAAATTCGCCTTTTATTTTTACTTCGCGTATCTGAATGTTAATTTTCTTTGTTGTCATTGTTGTAGGTTTAAATTGTATTTGTAAGATTCGACCCTTTTCATTTTTTGTAATTGGTTTTTCGCTGCTTATCGAAATTTTCAAATAGCCCTCACCGACTTCCGTATCTTTCTTAAAGTTGCTGGCAACAGTTGGCAAACTTAAACCGGAGAAACTTATACCTTCATCGTAGGTTAATAACAAATCCATACCCGCAATGCCTAACAAGGAACTCAATTCTATACCCATGCGATATTCATTGTTTATATCTGGCGTTTGATTATCTAAAACAATTTCCACTGTTCGATTGTTTTGCACTTCTAACAAAGCCTTACCACCGATCGGGGTCGAACTCGGATTGATAGGAAGTCCTGCCAATTTACGCAATAGCAACGACACATCTGCACAATCTAAAATCCCATCTCCATTAAAATCACCCCGCTGTTTATCACATTCTAAATCCACAATTCCTGCCCTACGCACAATCTTACGCAGGAATACAATAGTATCCGACATACCTATATACCCATCGGTATCCATATCTCCATAGATACAACGACTATTAATACAATCGTTGTTGGGATTTTCTTCTAATACATTGAGTTGTCCATGAACTAATTCTACAGGCAATTCCTTCTGATTGGTGTCCTTAATAAGAACCCTTTGTAGGGTCAGGTTTGTATTCTGAACACAAGTTCCTGCGGCTGTATTCTGCCGCACCCGAAAGACCATATCAAAAAGGTGCCCCTCACCGTAAAGCACTTTCTTTTCATTATCCACTCTGGGTCCTGCATGGAATTTTATAACGCCCTGAGTGCGAGTATCCGAAACGACCTCCAAATTCCGTGTTACAACTGTCTTCTGAACCTCTACCAGTTCAAGTATTGTATGGTTGTAACTCACATTAATATCAATAGTATAGGGTTCCAATCCCCGTGCACTATTTATATTTATCGGCACCTGAATTGTATCTCCAGTTCCTTCGGGCAACCAGTCAATTATGGGTATCCATACACGCAATTTACCTGGTTCCGCCTTAACAGGCTCCGTTGGGTCACTTTGTTGCCCATTAGTTCCGATAGCGATTAAACGATAAAACCACGCCCGAGAGGTATCTACGGTGTTGTCTGTGTAATTGGTGCTTGTGATGATATTTTCAGAGACAGCAGTCCATGGTCCGTTTCGTGTTTCACTTCGTTCTAATCGGTATCCTGCGAGGTTTCGTTCCACATTGGGTTCCCAGACAAGATAAACATGGTCTATCCCTGAAAAAGTTTGTAATCCCCGTGGTGTCTCAATCTTTGCTCCAGCAGGGTCAGGACCATTACTTACAATTAATTCTATCGTTGTTCCGTTTAATACCGAACTTCCACCGACGGGAGATTGTCCCATTACAACATTCTGAGGGATCGTATCGCTATACTGCATTACTGTGCGAGCTGATAAACCCGCGGATTGAATTTGACCTATTGCAGAAGTAGCGTTCTGTCCAATGACATTAGGCACTGTTATATATGTGGTTCCGGAACATTGTCCTGTTGATACCCAAATCGTAACTTCAGAACCTCGGTTCACCCCGCTATAGGCAATCGGCGATTGGCGTATTACCTCTCCCACGGCGACATAGTTGTTACATTCCCGTTCCACTTTAACATTCAAATCCGCTGTCTGTATCACATCTTTTGCCTGCTGTTCGCTTCTTCCCACAACATCCGGAACTAATACACCGGGACATAGTCCGCTGGATACCGTCAAACGAACATAGGCCTGTGAAGAGATTACTTCTCCAGCCGGCGGAGTTTGTGCTATTACATTCCCTTCTGCAACCGTATTATTACAACCATAAGTCGTCCGAACTTTGTTCAGACCTGCATTCTCCATAGCATTTATTGCTTGTTGTTCTGTCATACCGACCACACTCGGGATAGTTACGAGAACTTCCCCCTCATCGCTTCCTTCTCCTTCACCCGAAAGGTCTACAAGCCACTTGAGGAATGGATAATCCGTCCCTTCATTAGCAACCCAAGTATTTTCAAAGTCCCAACCAGTATAGGTTTCCTGACGATACATTTCTAATGTATTTTTCCCAATTCCACCATCGGAAAACGAAGTGCCGGAGGACTGCACATCCCAATAACTGGAAACTACCGTGCCCCCCTCATTGTATCCAACCAATCCACCGACATATAACTTGCCCGCAATATTGGCACTGCTATAACAATTCTGAATATTTGTATCAAAGGATTTCTCAACATTCATTTGATACCCAACCAATCCACCGATGAAAGAATTACCTCCAACGAAAGACCCGTAAACACAACTATCTGTTATATTGCCACCGTAATTTAGCCCAATAAATCCGCCTACTCCGTAATCGGCTGTTTCCCCATACACGAACATATCCCCTGCGAAACACCTTAACAATTTCCCTCTACTACCACCGGCAATTCCGCCGATACTATCATCTTTACTTATACCCGAAATATAACAGTTGGCGACACCACATTCCACAATTTCACAATCGCTATCAACAACGACACCTGCAATTGCACCCACAAAATAATAACCTATAATAACGCATTCAGCAAGTATTAAGTTTTGAATTTTTCCGGGAGATGTTACAATACCAAACAAGCCCGTGTAATCCGCTTCTGAATTATCTATATGAAGTCCAAAAATAATATAGTTTTGTCCATTGAATACGCCTCTAAATGGCTTTTCCCATGAGCCTATGGGTTTGAAACCTTTCCCATTATTCCAGTTGGCAGTATGATCTGCGTATATATCTTGAGTTAAAATATATCTGCCAAATAGTGGATAATTCGGGTCGTTTCCAATTTTTTGCAATTCTTCAATACTGTCTATCTCAATAGTTGGACAGGGTCCTGCAGAAACAGTTAAATATACCTCGCTATTCTGTATAACCTGTGCACCCCCTTCCGGTGATTGTCCCATAACTGTGCCAGCGGGGTAAATTCCTTCACTACAATCATAATCTACAATTACATGGAAGCCCATCCCCTCTAAGGTAGTTACTGCATTGGCTTCTGTCATCCCTATAACATTTGGTAAGGTAACATAAACACAGGGTCCTGTCGAGACAACAATATATACTGTGTTATCTATCTGCACTACATTTCCAGCAAAGGGTTCCTGTTCGATAACAATCCCCTCAGGAATAGTGTCATCACAACGGTATAAAACATTAGCAAGAAGATTAAGGGACTGGATGGTGTTTACGGCAGTTGTCTCATTCATTCCAACAACATCAGGTAGCGTTATAGAACAGGGACCTCGTGAAATGTATAAATAAATATTTGCTTCGGGCATTTCAGTTGAGCCCGGCATTGGGTCTTGACTTATCACTGTTCCAGCAGGAACTAAATCATTGCAATCATAACGAGTAGTTATTTCACCCGTAAACCCAGATGAACGGAGTAAATTAATAGCATCGGTCTCATTCATTCCTTCAACATTGGGTAAAGGAATCAGACATAGACCTGTGGATACAATAATGGTAACGGTGCTATTCGCCTCAACCGATGACCCTGCTCCAGGGTATTGGTCCATAACGATTCCCGCTGGATATATATCATTACAATCGTAAAAAACATCTACAACCAACCCCAAGCCATTTAAAATACTAACAGCATTTGCCTCTGTCATCCCTAACAAACTCGGAACTTCAACGGGATGTTGTATGTTTATAACCCATCTCAAATATGGATAATCCGTTCCCTCTTCTATACTCCAAACATTAGTAAAATCCCAACCTGTATATGTTGCCCGTTGCTTCATTTGCACAGTGGTTTTCCCTATACCCCCATCAGAAAAAAACATACCCGATACACTCGTATCCCAATAACTGGATGTCACAGTTCCCCCATTATTAAATCCAATAAGTCCACCTGTATACATTGTTCCTACTACAGCCGCACTACTATAACAATTTGTAACAATCCCAGTGCTTTTTTCTGAATTTTCGAATATTCCAACCAGACCACCAACACCGTAGGCACCCGTTACTGAAGTAATGTATGAAGATGAATATACACAACTATTTGAAATAACTCCACCCAAATTATAACCTACCAATCCGCCGACCCCATATTGAGAATAAACATCATAAATTGTCGAATTAGAAACCACACATCTTTCTATAAGCCCGGAATTGCCCCCAACCAGTCCGCCTACACTATCGTTTATATCCCCAAACCCTTCAATACCTGAAGAGGAAACTGCACACTCTCTTATTTCTCCGCCCATATTTAATCCAACCAATCCCCCAGCATATAAAAAGCCTGCGATATTACAACCAAACAAAATTACATTATGGACAGTTCCACCCGATACAGTCCCAAACAAACCTGCGTATTCCGATTGTCTGTTTATATAAAGATTGTAAATTCCATAATTTTGCCCATCAAAACTCCCTGTAAATGGATTGTTGTAATCACCTATCGGTTTAAATCCTGCTCCACTGTTCCAATTAATCGTTTCGTTAGCATCAATATCTCGGGTTAATACATAGTTCCCATTTAGTGGATAATTAGGATCATTGCCTATTTTTTGCAAATCTACGATATTGCTTATGGAAATACTTTGAGCGTAAACAGAACCATACACACAAAGAAAATAAATAGCCAATAATGATAAGTTTTGTTTGTGCCATTTTGTATACATTAAAAAATCCCTCAGCCAAATAAAGTTAATTGTAATATTTTCTAAGATATATCATACCATATCATACAGGAAATAAAGAGAAATATATTAAATAAATGCAGTTTCTATATTAAATCCATATTATTCCATAAATTACATGTTCCAAAAATCAGGGAAATATTACTTATTTTTACATTTTAATAATACCTCTTAAATTATTTTACCATCTTATTTCGATAGAACTTTTATTTCACACATTGCAATTTCTCTTTCCGTCCCATCCGTCTCATCGTCCCATTCGCTCTTTCCGTCCCATCCGTCTCATCGTCCCATTCACCTCTTTCCGTCCCATCCGTCTCATCGTCCCATTCATCTCTTTCCGTCCCATCCGTCTCATCGTCCCATTCATCTCTTTCCGTCCCATCCGTCTCATCGTCCCATTCGCTCTTTCCGTCCCATCCGTCTCATCGTCCCATTCGCTCTTTCCGTCCCATCCGTCCCATGCGTCCCATTCATCTCTTTCCGTCCCATCCGTCCCATGCGTCCCATTCGTCCCATTCGTCCCATAGTTCACAAAAACTGATTTTTAAAATATTCCCCGATAAAGAGTATACTACATCAAAAATCTTATGGGCAGGATGTTGTAAAGTTCATGTATCAGATTCGCAAACCAAAATTATCAGAAGTTGTAGAACTGAAAGCATTGATAGACAAAGCAGTCGGTAAAGACCTTGTTCTTCCGAGAACTTTAGAGGAACTGTATGAAAATGTTCGCGATTTTTATGTATATGCGGACGAGAACGGTCTTGCCGGGTGCGTATCTCTGCATATAGATATGGAGGACCTTGCGGAAGTAAGAACGCTGATTGTGCGTGATGACCTCCAACGAAAAGGTATCGGAAAAATGTTATTACATGCCGTTTTAAATGAAGCCCGTGAATTGGGTATTCCTAAGGTCTATGTCCTTACGCGTTGTCCCGAATTTTTTGAGAAGCAGGGTTTTAAGAAAACTTCATTAGAACAACTTCCTTACAAAATACGAAAGGATTGTGCGCGTTGTCCCAAATATGGGGTAACATGTGACGAAATTCCTATGATTTTATATTTAAGCGATAATAAAAAAGGAACCTCTCTTTGAAAGGAATTGATTTTATGTTTGCGGATGAAATAAACAATACTCATCTTTCCCTTTTGGGTTTTGGCAATATGGGGCAGGCAATTGTTAAAGGGTTATTGCGAAAAAATATTTTTTTACCCTCACAGATTTTTGTTTTTGACCCGGCAGAAGACAAACAACAGGACGCCAAAGATATGGGTGTTCAAGTTGTTACCCATATAGAAAATTTGTTAAATACTTCGCATATACTACTTGTTGCCGTGAAGCCACAGATGATACAGTCTGCACTTCAACCATTGACATCCATCATAGGAAAAGATGTTTTAATTATCTCTATCGCAGCGGGTATATCTATTCACTATTATAAAAATCTCTTAGGGCAATCCGACCTTCGGATAGTTCGCACTATGCCCAATACCCCTGCGTTGGTTGGAGAAGGCATTACGGCAATTACTTTTAGTGAGGAATGTTCAGAACAGGATAAAATTCTTGCTCAACAGATATTTCAATCGGTTGGAAAAACGGTTCTTGTGTCTGAGGAACAAATAGATATAGTTACTGCTGTTAGTGGAAGTGGACCTGCATACTTCTTCTATTTATGTGAGTGTATGATAGACGCAGGTAAGTCTTTGGGTCTATCGGAAGAAACCGCACTATCCCTGGTTCGTCAAACTTTTTATGGTGCTGCTTCACTTCTAATAAGTGGAGACGATTTGCCAGAGGTTCTCCGTGCTCGGGTAACTTCAAAAGGTGGAACCACAGAAGCCGCAATAAGAACGATGGAGTTGAAAAATTTTAAATCTATTGTTATAGAGGCAATCCATTCTGCATATCAACGAGCCCAGGAACTTGGAAAATAATCATAGAGATAATAAGAAACTTGACCCTCTGGAATGATACAATTCATATAATAAATTTGTTTGAGGTCAACCCATGAGAAGAGACAAAGTCATATCGGAAGTATTAGGTGCAGAAACCATACTTACGCCCAGTGAAATTTATGCTCAGCGTTTTCCAAAAAGTCTTGTTGGTGGTTATTCGGTAGAATCGGTAGATGAATTTCTTCATCGCGTAGCAGATACCGTAGAATTGCTTTTAGACCGTATTCAGGAATTGAAAGAAAAAATTGATGAGCAAACCAAACTGGTTGAATTTTACCGTCAGGAAGAATCGGTTTTACGAAGTGCATTAAATTCAGCCCAGAAATTGAACGAAGATATTATAGAAAGTGCCCAAAGACAGGCGGAGTCCATCATCACAGAGGCTCAAACGCGAGCCCAACAAATACCCCTCCGATTGGAACAGGAAATACAACATCTGATACATCTACGGGATAGATTCCATCATGAGGTTAAAACGGTTTTGCTTTCATTTCAATCCATGCTTTCCGAATATGAATCCACACAGATAAAAAATTTGTCGCCCGAAAATCGCGAAAAGATATTAGGTAGTCTTCGGAAATCCCTTGACCAGGCGTTATCCGTAGACTTTAGTCTGGATTCGTTAACCGAAGAAGATACCGAAGAAGATAAACATGATGATACAGAATAAATCCTATATATTTATCCTCTCCCTATTAATATTTTTTGTCTTTTTCCATCTTTCACTATATTGTCAGAACACAGATGAAGATAAGGAATTAGATGCCTTTTTCAAAAAATATACAGAATCGCGAGAGAAAATAGATATTCTCGTAGCAACTTTCCAACAAAAGAATATTTATCCCGATGAAATCTATACCACTTTCGGTTCCCTTGTTTTCGTAAAACCTCAAAGGATGGTGTTTACTACGGATGAGCCAAAGAAATACACCGTGATAGAAGAAAAACGAATCTACGAGTATGAACCCGATATCAAGCAGGTAACTATTTATGATTTGAAAGATTCCGCAGAAACCGAATTGTTTTTCTTTGCCTTTGCGGAAGACCTGAATACGCTACGAAAAAAATATCATGTATTGCCGATTCGTCTGTCGGATGAACGAGGAAAGCATGGCATAGCTATCCGACCCTTTACAGACAAGGAAGAAGACAGCCCTTTTGAAGAAATTGTCTTGTATCTCCATGATGAAACTTTTTTACCTTATCGTCTGCGGATTGTTAATGAAGATAATGTTCAGACCATTGTTGATTTTGAGCAAATAGAAATTAATAATAAAATTCGATTGGAAGATACACAAATATACCTGCCACCGGGAACAAATGTAATTGAGAATGACAAATATAAAGAAACCATCACTGGCGAAGGCAAAAAAATTCCTGACCCTGCAAAATTAGATCCCAAATATATTGATACATCTCCCAAGTCATCAATTGTTAAAAAAGAAGTAAGCGAAGAAACAAAAGAGGAACAGAAACCTCAAAATGTTCCAGAAGAACAGAATAAAATAGAAATAAGAGACCTTGAACCTATTAATAAATAATTCAATATGGAGCGGTTTCTATGGAAGATTGTAAACTCCCTCTTATTCTTGCATCGGCATCCCCTCGTCGTCGTTCGTTGTTATCATCCATAGGTATTGATTTTGAAGTAATTGTTAGTTATGCGAAAGAAATAGATGCGGGGGCTTCTCCTACAACACTGGTTGAGGAAAATGCCTGGGCAAAATGTGAAGAGGTTACATCTCGAGTGGCTTATCCTGCGGTAGTTATTGCCGCGGATACACTCGTGTTTTGTGATGGCGAAGTTTTGAGTAAACCCCAGGATGTAGACGAAGCACGGAGTATGCTTCAGCGTCTTTCGGGAAATACGCATCAAGTAATAACAGGTATCGCAGTAGCCAATACCGCGGATGGAAGAAGGGCAAGAGGTTCTGAAACAACGGATGTTACTTTCCGCACTCTGAGTAATGAGGAAATTGAAACTTTTATTCGAGTAGTAAACCCTATTGACCGTGCAGGGGCTTATACAGTAGACGGTCCGGGAAGTTTATTAGTGTCTCGGTATGATGGTTGTTATTACAATGTATTAGGTTTGCCTATTGTCCGTCTGGATAAATTACTTCGCAAGGTAGGGGTGTTTCTATTCCAACGAATTAACGCAGGAAAAGCAAAATTTTTATAAAGCCTAATTTGTCCGATTTAATCATAAAAAGAATAAAAATAAAGTATAATAACTTGATAACCAACAACGATACCAGGAGATACTCTTATGCTGTGGTCAAGAACAATTCACATATCCACACTTTCTATTTTATTTTTATTTGTTACCGTTCAATTACAGGGAGTATATTCAGACATGATACATGAGATAAAAACAGAGCATTATGTTTTGCGATTAGATGAGGTTACCGGTGAAATAAAATCACTGGAAAGTAAGGGTCAGGAATTCGTATTTTCTTCCGACCAGCCTCGTGAACTCTTTAAATTACGCCTTCGTAATGATAATGGTGAAGCCGTAGACCTAAGTTCCTTGCAATCTTCTCAGATTCGTTTCTCCCGAAAAGACGATGGAGAGAAAAAAGAAACTCAAATCGAAATAGCATTCCTTCAAATTGATAAAAAACCAATAGATGTAACTGTTTTTGTCAAGTGTCCTTTAGAATCATCATTAACTTATTGGACGATGAAAGTAAAGAATGAAACAGGTTTCTGGTTAGAACATATAGATTTCCCTGTGGTTGTTGTTCCTAATGATTTACCCAATTCCGGTGGAGATGCAAGAATATTTTGGCCCGGGGGAGAAGGTGTTGTCGTTGAGGATTCGGAACTTCGTGAAAAAAGTTGGTTACGCTGGCAGCCGATAGAACATCCGACTATGGGCTGGAACGGTATCTATCCTGGACCCGCTCAGATGCAATTTATGGCATATTACACACCTCGTGCAGGATTATATTTTTCGGCTCATGACCCCAAAGGGACACCCAAAGGCGTCGAATTTCATAAGCACCCATCCGGGGGTATTTACCTTGATTTCCGTCTTTTCCCCGGACCTGTGTGCGAAACCGAATATACGCTCCCCTATCCAATGGTATTAGGAACTTTTCAGGGTGATTGGCACGATGCCGCAGATATATATCGAAACTGGTGGGAAAATTCAGCCATGTATAAGCCACCCAAGTTAGAAGAAAACAAGATGGTTCCTGATTGGTTTTTTAAGTCGCCAGTAATCATTATGTATCCTGTGAGAGGACAGCGTGATTTAGGCGTGGAAATGACACCCAATCCCGAATATTATCCCTACACCAACGCGTTGCCAATCCTGCAGAAATATGCAAAGGAACTATCTGTTCCTGTAATGGCATTGTTAATGCACTGGGAAGGTAGTGCTCCGTGGGCACCTCCGTATGTCTGGCCTCCTTATGGCGATTTGCAGGACTTCGTCCATTTTTGTGATGAATTGCACAAGACAGGAAACCTCATTGGTCTGTATGCCAGTGGAGTGGCTTATACAATTCGTAGTAATACCGACCCTACTTACGATATGACAAAGGAATTTCAGGAAAAGCGAATTGTGCAATATGTGGCACATGCACCTGATGGTAAACCTGCGGAGAATGGCGTTTGTGCAGGTCCTAATGCACAGCGTATTGGCTATGACCTATGCCCTGCTAATGAATGGGTTAAAGAAGTCGTAGTCAATGAAATTGCAAAGATTGTCCCTTATAAAATTGATTACTTACAGTATTTTGACCAGAATTTAGGTGGAAATTGTTATCGTTGTTATGCTCGCACGCATGGACATCCACCGGGTCCGGGACCTTGGCAAACGGAATCTATGAAAGACCTCTATCGAAGAATACTTGAACTGATTCATCAAAACAATTCCAATATGTTAATAGGTTGTGAAGCCAATGCTGCCGAGCCTTTTATTCCTTACCTTCTATTTAATGACAGTCGTTCTTATCTCAGTCTTGCCATAGGCGTACCGGTGCCTGCCTACGGTTATGTTTTCCATGAATATTTGAACAATTTTATGGGAAACCAGAACGGAACAAGCCATTTTATAGATGAAGAGAAAAGCATCTACAATATGCACCAACGCGTAGCCATTTCTTTCGTTCAGGGGGATATGTTAAGCCTAAATTTACGGAAAGATGGGCAAATAGCATGGGAATGGAGTTCTGCCCCATGGGACAAAGGACCCGACCAGGAACAGATACTAACTCTGGTTCGCAACCTGAACCTTTGGAGAACGGGAAATGGGCATTCTTATCTCTTCTTTGGCAGGATGTTGAAGCCGTTTGCCTACAGCGGGGATAAAGATGTGCCTATGATAACACCCCGAAATGACATCATTCATTTCCGCTCTATCTTTACCTGCCGATGGGCATATAAAAACCGTTCCGCCCAGTTTTTAGTCAATTACCTGCCAGAGACACAGAAAGCAACTATCCATTTATCGGAAAACTACCGAAATAATATAATGTTATACAATCAACCAAACAGCACAACTCCACCCGTATCTGTAAAACCTGATAATGATGGTAACCTGACTGTTGAAATACCTCCTCTTTCTGCAATTATGTTAGAATGGCAATCTTTATAGTAAAGTTTTCTCAGAAATAAACTCAATATTTACTTTCACATCATCTTACAGACTTACAAAATACCGATTTTTTATGCTATCAGGTGTTAGGTGATAAATTGTTTTTTCTACGGACTACAAACAAATATAGTATGAAGATGATAAAGCCACTGATAAGACATGCAGATAGCGCAACCAACTGGGAAGTAGTCATTCCGAATGTTGCGTGGGGACTATCTCCACGGAAATTTTCATCAAAAAATCGCCATGCTCCATAAAGACAAAAATACCATAGCAAGACCTGCCCGTTATATTGTTTGTTATGGTAAATCATACGCAGCAGGAAGAAGATAATAATAAGCCCAAAGACTTCGTATAATTGCGTGGGATGAATAGGTAAAGGTAACAAATCATCTATATGCAATAAATGTTCTGTGGTATGGAAGTCATATATCCCGCTATCTTTGGGAAAAACAACACCCCAGGGAGCACGACATAAATCGCCCCAACAGCAACCATTTGTAAAACAACCCAATCTTCCAATGGCATGTCCCAGAGCAAGATAAGGGGCACCTATATCCGCACAAGGGAGAAAAGGAACTTTTTGTTTCCTCAAATAAAGCCAGACTCCAATGGCTCCACCAATAAAGCCGCCAAAAAATACATAGCCCCCTGACCAGAAAAAAATAATTTTATATAGTTGCAGAATCCCTTCGTATTGAATTATGTAATAAGCATTAGCGCCAATCAATCCACCAATCAATCCCCAGATTCCCACTTTCCCCGATACGGGATAGGGTTGGGGTAGTCGGTTATTTTCACGCAAAGCAAGCGATACCCCTACTAAAAGTCCTAACGCCATAAAAACAACATAGGAATGTAGTTCAAATATACCTATCTGAATAAGAACAGGTCTCATGCGGTTCCTTTCAATATAATCATATTAATTATTCCGCTTGTATGTTGGAAATAGTTTATCTACAATCGGCGGAGTATTACAACAAGAGCAATCATAAATCCTATATTCATGTTGTTCCTTTTTAGGATTTGTAAGGCAGAGAGCCTGCTTTGTTGTTCTGTATCATGCTTTTCTCTACAACCACAAATAGGTTTTTCCCCTTCTGTTGAATTTCCTTCATGAATCCCTTCGGAAATACTACCTTCTGCGATACCTTCTTTTATACCTTCCACAGGAATACCTTCCACAGGAATACCTTCTACAGGAACACCTTCTCCTGTTCCTTCCGCAGGAATTCCTTCAAGTGCACCTTCTTGATAGCCTTCACCTTCTTCAGGTTCTCCATCCGTTGAACCCTTCACATAAACAGTACCTGACATAAGTGCTGCATTTACAGGTAAAGCGCTTGCATCTGCAAAAGAGCAATAAAACGATAGATTTTCTACATGATTATCGGGGAAGGTCCTCGTCATATAAATAGGAGATTCTTTTGAAATAAGGGCTATGATAAGTTTATCCCCGGGTTTGGCTCTATCTGTCAATTTACATGGAACTGTAAATAGCGTATCCGATGGCATTGCATTCGAAACATCCCAAAGAACAACAACCATTATTCCTTGAGGATATATAGCAACACGATATTTCGCACCTATGCTCAATAGCGAATTACTTAATACAATCGGTTGTTCCCCTTCGGAAGTCTCGGAGTCATACACCCAGGGTTCGTTATAAGTTCCCGAATTAAAAACATTATTACAACCTATTTGCATCTTAAATGGGTCAAAGGCAAAAGCAATTACAGATGTGCGAATGTGTTCATCCTCAATTTTATAAAAGTTAACATTTATTGCAAAGCATTCTCCGGTATTGACAGAAACAGAAGGAATAATTACCTCCACCGCATTACTCGACAGAGAAACAATATAAAACCCAATAAGAGCAAAAAAAATTGATTTGCTTTTATATCCCTTTTTACTCATCACAGTTTCCTATGTGATTATATAAATATCTAAATTAGACTAAAACACCTCGAATATAATAAGATATTATTGACATTAAATTATACTCGATTCATACAACCAATAATGATATTTTTTGAGGTGGAGTAAAGAGGCAGAATGCAACCTATTATTGCTGTAATATGTAAGAGTTGTGGCTTAAAAATATGGGTACCTGCTGTTGTTCAGGGAAAAACAAGTTATTGTTTTAATTGTCATCAACCCATTGTAGTTCCAAATACAGGAAACGAGACCTCTCTTCGTATTGAATTTCGAGAAGGAGACCGTGTTGATGACCGCTATATCATCGAAGGAATTATAGGGAAAGGAGGAATGGGGTATGTGTATAAAGCACGGGATGAACTATTAGATGAAGTAGTAGCCCTAAAATTTTTACATCCTAATTTATTGAAAACACCCAAGGCAGGGCAATTATTTATTAAAGAGGCACAGTTGGCACGGCGGTTACGCCATGAAAACATTGTTGCTGTTCACGATGTAGCATATACGAACGAAGGCTTCTTATTCCTGAGCATGGAATATTTAGAGGGACAATCTTTGCGAAATATGTTAAGAAAACAACGGATAGACCGTCAATTTTTACCGATACGAATTGCAATACAATTTACTTTGCAAATATTGCAGGCATTAGAATACGCTCATCGCTGGGTAACCCATCGGGATTTAAAACCCGAAAATGTTATGGTTTTACCCGGGGAAAAAATTAAGGTTCTTGATTTCGGTCTGGCAATTGCTGTAGAAGAATCCCTATCTAAAGCAAATACCAGTTCTTCACAGCAACAGGATGTTGTGGGAACCTATGCGTATGCATCACCAGAACAAAAGAAAAAGTGGACATCAGATACACGCGCTGATTTATATACGGTAGGACTTATTTTATACGAATTATTATCATTGCGTTCTCCTGTTGATCCGTATGTACCTCTTTTACAAACGAGAAATGATATATCCCCCTCTATTAATGATGTTTTAAACAAAGCACTGGCTGAAGACCGTGAAGACCGCTGGCAAACGGCACGGGATTTTCGCATGGCTCTTGAACAAAGTTTTGAAAGTTCCTACAAAGATAAGTCTATACATATAATTACCTCGTCCGAATCAAAGGAATCTACATCTACAGAAAATATGGTATTTATGGAGGGCGGATACTTTTTGATGGGAAATAATGCTGTTCCAGAAGAATCACCGGAAGAAGAAGTCTTCGTGGAACCCTTCTGGATAGATATATATCCTGTAACCGTTGCAGAATATAAAAAATATATCGATGCAACATCCGCACCACTTCCCCGTTATTGGTATGACCCCATGCTAAACGGTCCAGACCAGCCTATTGTCGGCATTTCATGGTTTGAAGCCAACGCCTACGCCCAATGGGCAGGCAAAATGTTACCTTCAGAAAAGGAATGGGAATTTGCAGCGAGAGGAAAGGAAAACCGAAAATACCCATGGGGCAATGTTCCACCGGATACAATCCATTGCAATTTTAATGATTATTTGGGCATGCCTTCGATTGTAACCATGCATGAAGAAGGAAAAACACCTGAAGGGGTTTACGACCTTGCAGGAAATGTTATGGAATGGACACGGGATTATTACCTGCCATACTCTATAGCGAGAAGCCACCCGGAAACGGTTCCCAATCCTCCACTGCGAGCATTACGCGGGGGTTGTTGGAATTCTGGACCAGAAGGAATTACCTGCACAGCACGCAAAGGTCTATTCCCAGAATCAAAACTCAACACCATCGGTTTTCGCTGTGTCATTCCCGCCAAGAAAGTGTAAACATACCTATATTAAATAAAAAGCAGAGATTAAAAAGAGCGTGTAATAATTAGTCTTAAAAGAGCCTTGTTGATTATAATACTTCATTATTTCATGGAATATCCTTACCATAAAGGAACAGACTGATGAAAAGTAGCAAGACCGCTGTGTTACGGTTACATTGCACGGATGTGCCAGGTATCGTCTACAATGTAGCACGATTTATATTTGAACGAGGCGGGAATATTATCCACGCTCAACAGCATAAGGAAGAAATTGATAATCGTTTTTTTATGCGTGTGAAATTCGATTGTTCCAACATAAATGTCACCAAATCGCAATTTCAAAAAGAGTTGGCAGAATTAGCAGAACAGTTTTGTATGGAAACATCTATTTCATTCGGTGATGAACGAAAAAAAATGGCTATTATGGTTTCCAAATACGACCATTGTTTATATGACTTGTTCCTTAAGCATAAATATGGAGAAATCAATGCGGACATTAGTCTGATTGTTAGCAATCATCCGGATTTAGAACCTGTAGCAGAGAATTTTTCCATACCTTTCTTTTATATTCCTGTAACACCGAATACAAAATCACAGGCAGAGAAACAAACCCTTGAATTGTTCGAACATCATTATATTGATTTTGTTGTATTAGCGCGTTATATGCAGATATTAAGTTCAGATTTTGTGAATAAATACCGTAATAACATTATTAATGTGCATCACAGTTTTCTCCCTGCGTTTGTAGGAGCCAAACCATACCATCAAGCCTATGAACGGGGAGTGAAGTTAATTGGAGCAACCAGTCATTATGTAACAGAGGATTTAGACGAAGGTCCTATTATCTATCAGGAATGTATCCATGTGAATCATACGCATAGCGTTGAAGATTTGATTGCTATGGGTAGAGATATAGAAAAGAAGGTATTATCGGAGGCTGTTAAAGCCCATGCAGATGACCGAATTATGGTCTATCGGAGAAGAACCATCATTTTTGATTGAGAATATTTTTTAATTACTCTTAATTTTCTGCCCCTTTTCACCATTCCACACACCCGCAGGACCTAAAGAATACCGATAAGTCTCTCGCCCTTCTATTCCCGCAGGTATATCGGCTGTCGATTCCTGGGCTTCAGCACGGGTCGGTTTTGACGCGCTACGATAAATGCTATATGCATATTCTATAGTAGCGGTATAGGACTGTCCACTTTCACCCGAATGGCTAACTGGCTTTGCATCTATGGGATAATATTGTGTGTATACCTTCACCTCTTTATAATATTCACCCCTGGCTCCTTTTTGTTCAAATTTAATTTCACCATGACGATTTTCAAGGTTAAGCCGTTGCAATTCCGTAGCACCTATTTCACCTAAACGCTGAAATACCTTATCTGTTTCGCTAACATATCCTTCCGGTTTTTCTCGCAATCCAAAATCCGAAAGAACCTTATTCACAACTCCTCCTTCAGGTCCCGACTGACAGGAAGATAAAACAAGCAGTGCCATTAACACAAACCCAGCAACATATTTCATAACAATATCCTTTTCCTGATAATTGTTTGATTAACAATTTTTCTGTATTAAGTATAACATGCACATAACTACTTTTGATAATACAACAATTTGTCTCCATCTTGTCCATAAAGTTTATGGTAATAGTTTATCTCTGTACTGATTGAGTTTCTGTGCTTTGAAATAGTTGATAAGTATGATTTGATAAACCAGACAACTTTAAGGTATATACTGAAAATATAGAAAAACAAAAATATGATAAATAGCAAAGACGCATTTAAAATATAAATTCTATTTACCTATGTGGAATAGCTCTAAATATTTAATATATACCTTTTATTGATTTGTAGTTTTGTAAATAGTTCTTATATTATTGATAAAAATGGAGAAAGTATATGATGGATTCTCTGGAGTTATTTAATCAAAATAATAACCAAGAAAAAAAGTTGGAAAATATTTCAAATCCTCAGGAACAGCCTTCTTTTGATATCTCAAACCTAAAGAAAGAGTTAGAAGAAATAAGAAAGAATTTAGAAAAAGACCTAATATTCGTTAACAAACTTATAGAAGTCTTCGAAAAAGGTTGTTTCGCTCAGATTTTAACCTTAAAAAAACAAAAGAGCAAACAAATTTCTGAAATTAATAGTAGAATTTCTTTTTTAACCAAGATACCAGATATCGTCCAAAAAATATCTTCTCAATCCGAGGGGAAGTGTAAAGAAATTGCTAAACGATACCCAAAATTGTTAGAGGAAAAGTGCAAAAGTGAAAACATCCCTATGGATAAAACATCTCGTTATCCAAAATATACATTTTGTGATAATTTCATAACATTAGAAGTAAATGACAAAAACTTTACGGCGAAACTATCTACATACGGGGGTAAATTACTACAATCTCCAATCTCTTTTGATATCCCGATAGTAGCAGAAAAATTAAAAGAAGAAATAGATAAGATATTTAACCGTAGTAATTTTGACCCAAAAAAATTTCTCAAAAATATTTTTATTAGTTATAAAAAAATAATAAAAGATAAAAAAGGAAAATTGGGAGACGCCGTTCCCATTAAGGATGTTATAAAAGAAATCACAAAACAATTAAACAAGCCCCAGAAAGAGTATCGAATACACGAATTTATTATAGATTTTTCCAAATTGCAAAAAGAGAATGTTATATTTTCAAAAGGTAAAGCAGCATATAAATTAACAGTTGATCAAACAAGAGACACTAAAGAGGGTATATTACTTCATGGTTATGAAACACTTGGCTATATAGGACTCATTAGATTTAATAAAACTAATAAGGAGTTAAAACATGACTAAAAATATTGATGAAGAAATTATCGAAGCACTTAGAAAAGGAATTCCACCTAAAAGAGGCATTGAAAAATATTCTGTAGGACATCAAAAACTAATAGAAGATATAAAAAAATATCACCTTTCTAAAATTGAAGTTACAGGAAAGATTCGGTTTATCTGTGGTTCTTGGGGATCGGGTAAAACCCATCTGTTCCGACTTATCCGGGATAAAGCATTCGAAGAAGCTTGTGCAGTATCAAATGTTGAACTATCTATAAATGAGGCTCCCTTAAACAAATTCGAAAAAGTATTTTTTAAAATTGTGGAAAATATTGCGACTCCCAAATATTATCAAGATGAAGAAAACGACAAAAAACCTTTTGAAGGATTGATAGAAACAGCCCTATGTAAATTAGGAAATATTGATTTATCTGACGAAATTTCTCCTGAACAGTTTAACAACGCAGTAACGACCCTTATGAAAAATAGAAATATAAACATTGACTTCAAAAAAATAATCAAGGCTTATTGGGAAACATACCAGAATCCGACAGGAAGTCCTGCCATGGTAGAAGAAAAAAGACAAGAACTTTTACAATGGTTTGCAGGTGAAGGAGATAAGAAAAGGTTCAAAGCATTTGGTGTGACTACTATGATTTCTAAGGCTAATGCAAGAGTAATGCTAAATTCACTTGTTGAATTCATAAAAATTGCTGGTTATAAAGGACTGGTAATACTCTTTGATGAGGCAGAACAAAGTTACTCAAACATGAAAAAGTCTAACCTCAAAGAAGCACACAACAATTTGCTTTCCCTAATTAACAGTATAGAAGATACATCTGGGCTCTTCATGCTCTATGCAACGACCCCAGATTTTTATGACCATAAGAAGCATGGGATTGTGGTATATGGAGCTCTATCAAGTAGAATTGGACAGCCTCAAAATAAACCACCAAATGCCATTGATATAATCTGGAATTTGGATGCAGTAGAGCCCAATGAGGAAGAATATAATGAAGTCGCGAAAAAGATACGAAAGATATATATTTCAGTGTATCCAGAATCTGAAGAAAAAATATTAAAAGATAATGAAATTGAAAAATTCGTAGAAAGTCTTCATAAAGAACATTCAAGTTCTGCACAAGCACGATTCTGGAGAATTTTGTCCACCTCTTTAATTGAGAAATTCGATTCACAATTAGCGGGAGAAGACAAATCAGCACGAGAGATATACTATGATGTAATGGATAAATTGCGTCAGGATTAATAAATATGAATATTAGCCAAACAGAAGCACAAAAAATTATAGAATCTCTTAGAATGGGAATTCCTCCCGAAGATAAAATATCTCTACTAACATTCGGGCGAAGTAGTGAAATTATTCGATTAAAGCAAATTTTAGATAACACAAGTTCCAAAGCCTTCCTAATCAATGCCAATTATGGCTGTGGAAAAACACATTTGTTGAAATTTATCAAAGAAGAAGCCCTATCTCGAGGATACGCCGTTAGCATGATAACTGTAGACTCGAATACAAATGCCCGATTTAATCGAATGGACCAGATTTTTGGACACATCTGCAGAAATCTGCAAATCAAGAAAAATGGAGAAAAAGGTATAAGAGAACTCTTTAATGCAATCTGTGACGCTAATAATACAAAAAGAGATTTAGGTTTGCTTTCAAAAATATCAAATAATAATATTTGGGATAAAACCGAAATACTTAAATCTCCATCTATGTTTATTGCACTGAGGGCATGGAATTTTCATAATGAACATGATGAACTATTAGACGAAGTAGACGATATTATTGAAAATTGGTTGTGTGACCCGACTAATTACTATAATGAGAGATCGTATCTTTATAACAGGTTAGTGCTTATATTTAATTTAAAAAAATATTTTTGTGACCCACAGCCCGATTGGAAGTTTTATAAAGATAAAGTATTCGATTTTCGACCTTCAAATTACAAGCAATGTTGGGATGCGCTTAGTGACCTAAACTTACTCACAAAAGTAGCAGGGTTCAAAGGACTTGTAATATTAGTGGATGAGTATGAAGATGTTATATACAACCTAAACAACAAGAAATATCAATTAAATGCTTTTGAAAATCTTTTTAAGTTTTTCTCTCAAAATGTTGTGGATCTAATTTTCTTCTCGGTAACACCCAATTTCGTATATAAATGTAAAAATTTACTATTGGAAAAAAATATCTCTGACTATGACCATTCAAAATTTGAGAAATTAGAAAGGTTTGAAATTAGTCCGTTAACCTCGATTGAACTTTTTGAATATGCAGAAAGAATAATAGAGATATATCAGATTGCCTATCATCGGATCTGTAACGGTGATATTAAGCCAGAGATCAAGAAAATATGTAAACGGGCAGAAGAAATACCCGTGGATAGTAAGGTACGATTAACTGTTAAAGATATCGTTAGTTTCTTAGACAATATTTATAATACCAGTACATCCTAACAAAACTCTAAAAACCATATATTATGCACAGGGAAGTATTTCTCGCATTTTTTGACAGATTTAAAAATTTGACACCCGTCCAAGAAAAAAGTATACCTCTATTATCAGAAGGTAGAAATGTTATTATTTCTGCAGGCACCGGCACCGGAAAAACTGAAGCCGTTCTTGCTCCTTTAATAGATAAATACTATGATTATGCCTATAAATATAATTGGTTAACATGGCTATATGTCACTCCCACAAAAGCATTGGTTAATGATATTTATCGAAGGATTGAGCCAACGCTTTCAAGATTAGACCTAAGATCCGGTATTAGGCATGGCGACAGAGATGATACCCGAAGGGTAAGAGCAACAAATTTACTGATAACCACACCGGAATCGCTTGATGTATTGCTTTGTAGAGGAGATGGGTTACTCCGATCTTTAAGGGCTCTGATTTTGGATGAAGTACATTTGTTATATAATACCCAGCGAGGCTTACAATTGTCCTTGCTAATTTCAAGACTAAATAAGATAATTACAAATCCACCTTTACAAGTTGCTTGTCTTTCCGCTACTATTAGTTCTTGTGAGGATATAATTCATTTCTTTTTCGGAAAGTCTGCAGACTTTTCAACTGTGAGTATTCCACCTCAAAGACCTATTGATGCATTGATAAAAACAATAAGGGATGAAAAGGAAATAATTGCACTATTTGAAAAAATCATGCAAAAGGATACCAAATTTTTAGTATTTGCTAATTCCAGGAGGGAATGTGACCGATTAAGTGCAACTCTCTCAGGAAACAAGATACTTTCTAAACATATTTTTACACACTACTCCTCTATCTCAGCCCAACTAAGGGAAGAAACAGAAAGAAAGTTCAATGAAGAAAAAACAGGAATCTGTATAGCCACCAGTACATTAGAATTGGGAATAGATATTGGTGATATTGATGCGACAGTCCTGTATGGGCTCCCATCAACGGTAAGTTCATTTCTTCAAAGAATAGGACGCGGTAATAGAAGGGGTACCAAAAGCAATGTAGTTTGTTTAATTCCCCAAAAAGCCCAGAGTTCAATTTTGTATGCGTTGTGTTTCCATGCACTTATAGAATTAGCTAAGGAAGGAGATATTGAAAAGACAAGACCTATGAGATTATACGGTGCAATGCTACAACAGGCATTGTCCTTTATTACTTCGAAAAAAGGGGCTTACACAAGTGTTAAAGAGTTAGCGAATATATCCTCAGCTCATGAGCATCTTACTGAAGATGCAATCGATAATATTTTATTATTTGCCTCCACTAAAAATTATGTTAAAAAACATGAATACAAAAATAAATACGGTGCAGATGAAGGATTGTATCATCTTATTGATTACAACTTGGTGTATAGTAATTTTCCTATAAGTTATCAAGAAGTTAGCATTTATCACGATAAAAAAGAAATTGGAAGTGTTCCCAAATTTAATTTATTAAGGATTAAAAAAAACGAGGTCATTTTATTTGCTGGTAAGTACTGGCTTGTAGAAAAAGTAGGAAGAAACGGTATCTTTGTAAAACCAGAACAAACAACAAGTAGAGATGCAAAAGAAATCAGATATTATACAGAAGGAATAGGTATTGATTTGAAGATATTGAATAGGACTTATGAATATTTAAAAGGACGTAATGTGGATATTTCTTTATTTGGAAAAAGAATGGGTGAAATGATATCAAATTTTCTTGCTGAAGCAAGAATTGTATTCCAAGACAATACTATTCCTGTAATTCAGAAATCTAATCACTTTTATCATATCACCTTTGCTGGGAAACTTTGCAATGATATTATTTCAAAAAAGTTAGAAATCCCCGATGTAGTAATAAATAATTTCAGTATAGTAGCTCCTAATATTATTGATTTTTCAAAATTAGATGCTGAACCAGAAAAATATGAGGATATAGTTGGAGATTTAGTAGATGAGTTGATAGAAAATGACATTTTTGAGAATTATAGTTCTCAGACTATTTTTCAATCATTACTTCCAAAAGAATTGCAAAAAAAAGAATTTATCGAAGAATGGGTTCGTAAAATTGAAAACAGAGATGTTCTTGAACGATTAAAAATATCTAAAACGAGGTTAATACCCTACAAAGCATTTAATTTTACCCAAAGTGGAATATTTTAAATATTATAAAGTTTTTTCTGTCTATCCGACCCTGTTGTTTCATCTGGTCTGTTAGCCCCATTACAGAAGAGTTTTCTCAGTTATTCGATAACTTCTTTTGTTTTTTATTCCTTGCATACCCTATCATATACATTCATTATTTTCTTGCCTAACTATAATGCATCTCGATTTTAAAGGAGATACTTTATGTCCACTTCAAAAATAAAAAAACTTCCTGTTCGTTCCGATGTTCCTGTAGAGTTTACCTGGGATTTATCTCCGGTTTTTCCTGATGATGAAACATGGGAAAAGGCTTATCAAAATTTAGAGAAGGAGATACCTAAATTTTCTCAATTCCGTAAGAAACTTGCACAGTCTCCTGAAATTCTCTGTTCATGTCTTGAACTTGAAAGTAAAACGGGACAGACACTGGAAAAATTAAGTGTATATGCAAACTTAAGAGTATGTGAAGATATAACCAATACAAAGTTTTTAGCCCTTGCGGGACGGGTTCAATATCTAAGCATGCTATTGGCTCAGGCGGTTAGTTTTATTGCACCGGAAATTCAATCCATACCTGATAAAAAATTTCAGGAGTTTTTATCAAGCAAAGAATTGAAAAAATATCGCTTTTCATTGGAAAATTTGAGGAGGTTTAAACCTCATGTTCTTTCAGAGAAAGAAGAGTATCTACTTGCATTACATACGGAAAGTGCAGGAGGAGCCGGAAAGATATTTGAGCAGTTGAATGATGCAGATTTGAAATTTGGCACCATTACCGATGACAAGGGGAATAAAGTGGAATTGACCCATGGAAATTTTCGTGTCTTTTTAGAAAATAGAGATAGGAACCTACGCAAAAAGGCGTTTTTCCAATATTATAAAGCGTATGAAGAGCATGCAAATACAATGTCCGCTTCTTTATCTGCATCTGTTCTGGAAGATGTTTTTCATGCACGGGCAAGGAAATACAATTCGGTTTTGGAAAGTGCTCTTTTCGAGGAAAATATCCCGTCTTCGGTATATCATAACCTGCTAAATGCGGTGAAAGAGAACATTACCCCTCTGGTTGAATATCTCCAATTGAGAAAACAAGTGCTGGGAATAAAGAATATCCATGCCTATGACCTGCTTGTTCCCCTTATTGACACGAAACAGAGGAGACGAAAATATGAAGAAGCCGTCAAGGATATTTCATCTGCTTTAGCCCCCTTAGGTAAAGAATATACGCAAACGCTGGAAGAAGGGCTACTAAAAAAACGCTGGGTAGACCGATATGAAAATAAAGGGAAACGGAGTGGAGCATTTTCCTGGGGATGTTATCGTTGCCCACCGTATATCCTGATGAATTATAAAGATGAGTTGGAGGATTCAGTGTTCACATTAGCCCATGAGGCAGGGCATTCTATGCATAGTTATTTTAGCGATAAGAAACAACCATTCCATTATAGTCATTACACCATTTTTGTAGCAGAAGTGGCTTCCACAGTTAACGAGCAACTCCTTGTTCATTACTACCTGCAAAAGTTACCTTCCAAAGAAGACCGTATCCGTTTGATATGTCGTGAAATTGATGAAATACGAACCACATTAATCCGCCAAACCATGTTTGCAGAATTTGAATTAAAAATCCATACCCTTGCAGAACACGGACAGCCCTTAACTCTGGATGTATTACGCAGTGAATACCGAAATCTACTAAACATTTATTTTGGAGGTGCTTTAACAATTGACCCGCAATTAGAACTGGAATGTTTACGCATACCTCATTTTTACCATGCTTTTTATGTTTATAAATATGCCACAGGCATTTCCTCCGCTATTGCTATTGCAAAAAAATTAATTGAAGGGGACAAAGAAACACAAAAGGATTATCTGGAATTTTTGAGCATGGGCGGGTCCAAATATCCGCTGGAACAACTCAAATCCGCAGGTGTTGATTTATCCACTCCACAACCAATACAGACTGCTATGAATCATCTGGGTGAAAGAGTATCTCAACTCAAGGAACTTTTGCTAAAATAAACAGATAAATAAAATTGAACTTAAAGGTAAAGGGTAGATTATGAAACCTAACAAAAATGCTCATCTTTTCTTATTATTCTCTTTTGTCATCGCCATTCTGTTTGTAGGGAATAATACCTTTGGAGATTTTTCGTTTGAAAGTCTCCTTAAACCACTTGCAGGACAAAGCATGCGAAACAGCAGTTCTGCTGAGGATATCGAGAAGAATGGGGACGCCCGTCCCATTGAACCGAATCAGACTTTGGTTTTAATGGATGAAGATGGTCCCGGAATGATTACCCATTTCTGGAACACCATCGCTACGGGAAATTTATTTTATCCGCGCAGTATTGTTTTAAGAATTTATTACGATGGTCTGGAAAAACCCAGTGTAGAAGCACCTATCGGTGATTTCTTCGGGTTAGGACTGGCAGGACATAAGGAATTCATATCCCAGGTTGTGGTTAATACATCGCGAGGTCGTGCTCGTGCCTGTTTCTGGCCTATGCCTTTCCAGAAACATGTTAAGGTAACAGTTACAAATGAATCCGATGTTCGTGTGGATTCTTTTTACTATTATATAGACTGGAAAAAACTCAACGAATGGACCCCGGATACGCCTTATTTCCACGCTCGTTATCGCCAGGAATATCCCGCCAAACCCGGTAATTATACCCTCCTTGAAACACAGGGAAAAGGGCATTATGTAGGAACGGTCTACTCCGCCTTACAAATGGAAACAGGTTGGTTTGGCGAAGGAGACGACTTTTTCTATATTGACGGAGCAGAAATGCCCCAGTTAAAAGGAACAGGGACAGAAGATTATTTTAACGATGCATGGGGTTTCCGTGAATTTTATGCTCCTTACTATGGTGTCCCGATATACGAAGGGGTTTTTGCCGGAGACCGTGTAAGTATCTATCGCTGGCATATTCCTGACCCGGTGCATTTTGAAAAAAGTTTGAAGGTTGTTATCGAACACAAAGGCAGTATCATGAATGAAAAAGCCCCCGTCACAAAGATGGACCTTGCAGGTTTCAAAGAACGGCAGGATTGGGTTAGTTCGGTAGCCTTCTGGTATCAAACAACGCCTACAACATGGGACGAACCGTTACCCCCAGCAGATAAACGAGTTCCACCATATAAGGCACTCAAATTTGATAGCCTTGTTTATCGTGCCGACCCTGCTATTTTGACAGTTCCTACCGAATATTATCTACTCTATGTACCTCTAACTCCAAAAGCAAGTATCGAATTTGACTTTGAGATTCAGCAAAAAGGCACTTATCGGATAGATTCTTATATGATTTTTTCATTGTTAAGTGGTGTATTTCAACCTTATATGGATGGCAAACCTTTCGGAGCACCTATTGATTTCTCTGCTCCGGGTTTCGACATTGCTCCTTTATATTTAGACATTCATGAACTTTCTGAAGGTATACATACCCTTCGCTTTGAAGGGGTAGAACAAACCCCGAAATATACCCGAACGATGGCACCTAAAACCTATGGCTTTGGGATTGTAAATATTATGCTTCTGCGTCTTGAAGATATGGAAGGCTATCGTAGCGTCCTGAAACAGTTAGACCCGAATGCCTTCCCACAGGAAAAGAAGACAGAACAATAAACAAACATATCGAATATCTAACTAAAAATAGTTTTATAAAACACACATTTTTCAGAGGTTTTGTATGAAAGTTATCATTACAGGTGGTGGCACGGGTGGGCATATTTTCCCTGCCCTTTCCATATTGGAAGAATTGCAACGGCGCGACCATCTCTTGCTGGTGCAATGGGTAGGAAAAAAAGGAAATCTGGAAGAAAAAATATGTCAGCAAAGAGGAATTCCATTTCGAAGTGTTCCTATTCGTGGCTGGCCTCGGAAAATGAGTATTTCACAGGGAATAACCGCCTCATTATTAGCCTTCTCAATAGTCCGTTCCTTCCAGATATTACTTCGTTTTCAGCCTCAGATTGTAATCGGTGTCGGCGGATATGTTTCCTTCCCAATTCTTTGGTCTGCACAAATGCTAAACATACCCACAGTTCTGCACGAACAAAATTCCCGTTTAGGTATGGCAAATCGAATCCTTGCAAAAAAAGCACAAAAAGTATTTTTAAGTTTCCCACTGGTAGAAAATCTACCCGCAGAGATTTATCCTTCTGAGAAATTTTTAATTACAGGGAACCCTGTAAGACATGCATTTCTATCTCCACCACCCAAAGAAGAAGTCTGTGCCCGATTAGGTTTGAATCCTGAACGAAAAACTATCCTTGTAATGGGAGGAAGTCAGGGAGCACATACAATCAATCTTGCTATTTCCGATATGTTAAGCAAATTAGAGTCGGACGAGTTTCAAATTATCTGGATAACCGGACATAACGATTATGAGAAATATAAAAACCTTGCTTCGCAATCCAAAGTTTCGTTAAAAATTTATCCTTTTTATGAGGATATGGCAGACCTGATGTCTGCATCAGATTTACTAGTGGCTCGTTCCGGCGCTTCCACATTAGCAGAAATTACCGTATTGGGCAAACCCTCCATCCTGATACCTTTCCCTTTTGCCACAGACAACCATCAGGAATACAACGCCCGTTCCCTTGAGAATACTGGAGCCGCAGAAGTTTTACTTGATAAAGATTGTTCCGCAGATACACTACTCCCGCGTATCCGTAAAATCTTAGCCGACCCCATTCGGCTTGATAACATGTCCACCTCTGCAAAAAAATTAGCCCGCCCCCTTGCCTCCGAAACCATCGCTGAAGAAATCATCAAACTCGTCTTCTCCTTCTCAAACAGATAGTCAAAAAACCTTCTGATTAAATATTATTTGAAGTAATATAGGACATAGGGAACAAATTTCTACCTTCTTCCCAATCATAAGGGCATGATATTTCGTGCCATTATAGGACTATAAGAGAAATAAAAATTGTAGCAGAAGCCTCCTGGTTTCTGGTTCTTTCCTCTTTGTACACTTTGTATATGATCTCTATGTTCTTTATAATGAAAAAATTAGCCACGGAAGACACAAAGGACATGAGGAAGGCGAAACATGTTTTACCTCTACATCGTGAACTCTGTGCAAAGTCTCTGTGTTCTTTGTGGTAAAAAGATTTAACTACCTAAAAATACCAGAAGCGAGGACGCTTCAGCCACATAGAAAACTCAACTTAGCAGAATTTACATGTCAGGAATAATAAACAATTTTTTCATTCATTTTTATTCATATCTATTCATGTAATTCGTAGTTATAATTTTTTTACTAATAAATCCGGTCTACAAAGAGGAAAAGTAGCGTATATCGAGTTGGAAGATATTCCCTTTTATTCTTCATTTATATTTTTCCTGTTCTTCGTAGTATTGTGAGGACACTAAAGCTATGTGTTACCTATGTACTATAGTTGTTCAGACTATTTTTCAGATTTTGATTCTTGAATTTGGACTTCCGTACTGGTTGCTTCGATTTTTCCTCCGGTTTTTTCTACTATTTTTGCAATAATATCATCAGACTTGGTCTTCCCCTTTATTTTGCGGTCATGCCAGTCAGGACTGGTAAGTAAGGTAACGCCATATATTTGCTTTATGGCAGAGACAAGAACTCGTGTCTCTTCAGAATTTACAGAGCCTAACTGAATTTCATATTTCACCCGTCTCAATTGCATCCATTCTCTCTTGGGCTGGTCATAAGCAACGAAAACGCCTCGTTTATCACGGGTGTATATTTCCAGTTTTAGTTCTCGCAAGGTTTCTTTTGTTGCCTGCCATGTCTTATCAAAAGGAGCCTTAACAGTAAAGACCTTTTCCTCCGCAAATCCACTGGTATCTTTTAATGTGCGGGCACAACCTGAGATAAGGATAACGGACAGTAAAACCATTAATACACTGTTCATCAATTTATATTTCTTTATCATCTTTAAAGTTCCTCCAAAAAGGTAAAATTTTTTCTTTATATCTCCAAACAGAAGTTATATTTTACACTATATCGCGGTTCCGCCATCATCGGTGCAACTGCATCACGCCATTTTGCATAATGTGCTGTTTCTTTGTGTGCTCTTGCTCCATCTTCATCTTTATAGGCTTCATACAAAACGAAGCGTGTCGGGTCGTCCATTTGTTGAAGTATATCAAAACGAACAACACCCGCTTCTTTTCGACTTTCTCGGGCGTTGTGTTCTGATTCTATCCGAAACGCTTCTACGAATTCGGGTTTAACATGCACATACACGAAAACAACAAACATTTTTTTGTATGCCCTTCTAACTTAAAAACATGCTTGTATTATGGCGTAATTATAAACCAATATTCAATAACAAAGAAAACTCCAAAGAGGGATTATTCCTCGCAAGTATGTAACACATTATTTTCCTCCCGTTCAAAAAAAACAACCCCTTCTTTTTTAATACGATAAAGGAAATCTTCATCGTTTATCTTGTGTAGGATAGACAGGCCGAAAGTATAGGGGAGGTAACTATCTTCAAATTCATCTATAATACGGTATAAAATATCTCTTGTTAAATCATCTCCACCAATCAGGGTAAGGTCAATATCAGAGCCATTTTTGTAATCGCCTCGGGCTCGAGAACCATAGAGTATTGCCTGTTTCACTTGTGGGTAGTTCTTAAGTATTTTATGCACTTCTTCTATGGTTTCTTCAGAAAGCCCGTATTTCATAATTCTTCTTCATTTTTGAATTGTTCAAATGTTGTTTGAAGTTCTTTTAATTCCAAAAAATATATATTGATGATAGATTTTACAATTTCCGAGCTAATTTGTTCGTTATAGATATGCGATGTAAGATTTCGGTCTTTTATCATAGCCATCCACACATCGCCTTTTTTTATTAGTCCCTGCCGAAAAGATTCGCGAATAGTATCTTTTGACCCAAAAAGATTTTGTATCCCTTTACTTTCTAAAAAGTCCTTTAATAAATTCCATGCTAACTCATGAGTAAATTCAAATGCTTTTATTAGTCCGTATTTTTCGATATCCGAAAAAGGTTGTTTTGAAGCAAGTTCTATCCCTTCTTCTAATTTTTTAAGGACTTTTTTAAAACTATTAAACCTATATCTCCAACGAAAATTTTCATTACCCATAATTATTACCCGTATTTATTATATTTATAATATAACACAAAACTATTTCCCTTGTGAAAATGTTGGTAAAAAGTGTATATTTTTTATGTTCCTAATAATATTGAGCCATTAATCATTCAGGAGGTTATCATGAAAAATAGATTACTTTTTTTCATCTTTATTTATTGTATTCCACTTTTTCTTCTGATATGTCCTTTGTCTCATGGTGAGAATATAAACCTTCGTGATTTCGGTGCAACAGGTAATGCAAATACAATGGATACACAATCTATCCAGAAAGCGATTGATACAGCAGGAGAAAAAGGTTGCACACTGATTATCCCGTCCGGTATGTATTTAACGGGAAGTTTGCATTTAAGAAGCAACCTTCATATTTATCTTGAACCTGGGGCGGTGATTTTAGGCAGTCAAAAAAAGGAGGATTACGACCCCTTTGAGGAGTTAAATTTTCCCAATGATGCAGACTATGAAACTTCTTTCTTTCATCATTCTTTACTCTGGGGTGAGGATATTGAAAATGTTTCCATAACAGGTTTTGGAACAATAAATTCAAACTTTACAAAACGCGGTGGTCCGAAGGCTCTCGCTTTTAAGCGATGTAAAAATATTCGTATTGAAGGGATTACCATTCGCAATTGCCCTAATTATTCTATCAGTCTATTGGGCTGTGAGCAGGTTACAATTGATAAGGTGCAAATTTTAAATGGCTATGCCGATGGAATTGACCCGGACTGTTGCCAGTTTGTATTTATCTCTAATTGTCGTATAGAAACTGTGGATGACGCCATAGTTCCTAAAAGTAGTTTTTCTTTAGGTTATCGCCGTCCCTGCACAGATATTACAGTAACCAATTGCTATTTATCTTCGCGCTGTAATGGATTTAAATTAGGCACGGAATCCGGTGCCGATTTTAAGCGAATTACATTTAGCAATTCGGTTGTCCGCGGACTTATCACCGCACAAAAACCGGGTATTTCTGGTGTAGCAATTGAATCGGTAGACGGTTCTCATATTGAAGGGATTACTGTTATGGGTATCGTTATAGACTGGGTTCGTTCTCCAATATTCATACGGCTTGGAAATCGAGGGAGAGATGGAGCCACTTCCCCCGGAAATATTAAGGGAGTTACTATAAGTAATATCGTAGCAACCCGTGCAAGTAATCCGAATATTATTGCGGGTATTCCGAACTACCCAATAGAGAATGTGCTTATACAAAATGTCTTCTGTTCTTTTACGGGTTCTAATCCTCTCCGTCCTATTAATGAGCCTGTCCCTGAAGAGATAGCCCGCTATCCGGAAGCGTTGATGTTTGGCGCATTGCCGAGTTATGCCTTTTATATACGACATGCAAAGGGAGTGCAATTACAAAATATCTCTTTTGAAGCGTCAACACCATTCTGGCGCGTTACTACCCATAAGTATAAAGATATTATTTGGGACGAACAGGGAAATCCTACGAATTATTTTGAGAAGGCATCGCCCGGTATCGCTCTCTGGGTGGAAGATGTCCATGATTTCGTTCTTTCTGATTGGCAGGAGAGAACCGTATCGGACAACACAGAGATTTTATATTTAAAAGACATACAGAATGCACAAATTGACAGACCTATTAATTATCGTAGTAATAAACATTGGTGTATCGTCCATGGAGGGAATATAGATTCCATTCAAATCAATAGTTCTGAACCTATAAAACAAGTTAAAGACATAAAAATAATGAGGTGAACAATCACTATTGACGAGGGATTTACATGCTATTAATCACCAATTACGAAGGACGATGTGGGGTTCAAAAATCGGTTGAATTACTGATGAACAAAGTAGACGCTATTCGTGCCATTATCGAAGGTATAAAATTAGTTGAAGTCAATCCTGAAATACACACTGTGGGTGCTAATTCCCTTCCAAATCTTTTAGGACAATTGGAACTGGATTCTGCTGTGATGGATGGGAACACACGAAGAAGTGGTGCAGTTGGAGCGTTAAAAGGATTTAAACATCCTGTAGAAATTGCCTATCGTGTTATGACAGATATTGAACATGAAATATTGGTAGGTAGTGGAGCCGAACGATTTGCGGAAGAAATTGGTGCAGAAAGGTATGTTAATGAGATGGAGCATACTCAAACTGCATGGCGAGAATATCTGGACAGCACTTTGAATGAAGAACAAAAACAAAAATTTCCTGACATTCGTCTTTTGGATATAAAAACCAAACCTAAGGACCCTGAAAATTTATTTGATACAACCGTATATTTAGCACAAGACTATACCGGCAGAATAGCAACGGCTACAAGCACATCCGGCTGGCCCTGGAAATATCCCGGCAGGCTCGGCGATAGCCCCATTATCGGTGCGGGTAGTTATGCAGACAGCCGATACGGAGCCTGTGCTTGCACACATACGGGTGAAATGACTATTCGTGCTGGCACTGCACGGTCTGTTGTCCTTTACTTAAAAATGGGATTAAATTTATCCGATGCAGTTTATGAAGCAGTCAAGGACTTGGCAGACCTAAAAACAGGGTTCATCAATGCGGTCACTGTTCATGCCATTGATAACAAGGGCAATTACAAAGTTGTGGGATTAAATCCTAATAAAGAAGTGAAGTATCTCGTATGGCATCCTGAACTTAAAGAACCCCAGGTAAAAGATGCGGAAATTATAAGAACCTAATATCTTTTTTTTATATTCCCAACAACTGTAAATTTGTCTTGTTTCAAAGCAATAACAGATTACAGTTTATTCATTCAAAAAAAAGGATAAAACATATTTACCCTGATGAGGATTGTTCCAATCTTTTCTTCTTTAAGCATAGTACGGCTTCATAAACTTTATCCATATCCAACTGCCACCGTTCCGTAGGCAAATTTTCGGGCAAACTCACTCTAAGCCAACTTAAATACTTTTTCCTTGGAACAGCAAAAACCCCGAATTGTTCCAGATGTTCTGAAAACACCTGACAATCAATAAGTTTAATTCCGTGCAGAAATGAAAATCCACATAAGGCAAGAAAAGCGATTTTAGAAGCGTTTGAGATATGGTAAAACATGGATTCACCAACAAACAAAGGTCCTAATTGGACACCATACAATCCACCTACCAATGTTTTATCCTCCCAGCATTCTATAGAGTGGGTGTAACCCATTTCATGCAAACGGATATAGTTTTGTTCGATATCCATAGTAATCCATGTTCCGTCTTCCCACTTACGAGGCGTTTTAGCACATTCGTGAATAACCTTCTGAAAAGATGTGTCCGCAGTGATACGAAAGGGTTTCTTTTTCCATTCACGCCAGAGCCGATGTGGGATATGTAATAAATGTATCGGTAAAACGGCTCTTGGGTCGGGAGAACACCATCGGATAGGTTCGCCCTCGCTGTACCATGGGAAAATACCTTTACGATATGCATCTATTAACCGCGTTGGAGATAAGTCGCCGCCATAAGCAACAACCCATCCCTGCCAGTATTTTTCCGCAGGAAAAGGGTCGTTCGGTTTTAACCATACCGCACTTCTCATACTTACTGCTTTATAAAATAGTCCCGAATATATCTACATGACGGTCTGTAACACACTTTACAGATAAATATTCTAATCCACACTCCGACAACTGCCCTTGAATTTCTTCCGGGGTAAAGGCAGATAATAATGAACGATAATACTCCTGTTTCAGCAAATCGGAAGCATCACCTGCATATAATTCTACTATTCTTCTTGCTTCTTTTTCTGATTGCGGGCGGAATAAATCCCGTAGGAAAACAAATCCGCCAGATTTAATTACTCTTTTGATTTCCATCCACAACGGTTTGGGGTCCAAAATATGATGAAGTAGGCTATTACTTAGAATAACATCTACGGACTTGCTAACAAAAGGAAGGTATTTCGCATCTGCTAAAACCCATGTCAAACTACGAGAACCGCTCTGTTTTTGAGCAAATCGCAGCATAGACGGGGAGCCATCAATTCCTATAATTTTATGTTGCTCGCAACAAAGATGCGTACGGTAAGTAATATCACCTGGACCACAACCTAAATCTAATATTAATAAATTTCCTGATAAAGGAAGTGCGGCACAAAAAGTCTCAACAAATTTCTTGTTTACATCCGAGAAATCCGTTACAGAATACGCCTCTGCCTCCAATGGGTCATCCATAAACTCGGGTTCTGGCTTCCTTTCTAACATATAACCATCCTTTCCCTTTCCCAGAAATCAAATTATTATTACAATAACACCAAATTACATATAAAAATCAAATAAATTTTTAAAACCTCTTACTATAAAAATAAAAAAGTGATGTATAATGACATCAGATAAATTTTTAAGGAGTTAGTTTTAATGTGTAAAATAAATATGAAAGGATATTGGGTCTGTTTATCCATAAGTATATTGGTTTCGTGCTCAACGATGAATTCAACAAATAAAAGTTCCGAAGAAAAAATAGCGTTTTCTTTCCCTAACAATGTAAATCAATGGAAGTTAGAAAAGGCGGTCCCAGATCGTTATGATGCGGAGACACTATACGACTACATTGATGGAAATGCGGAGGTTTATCGTTCGTTAGGGGTGAAAGAGGTATATGCATATCGCTGGTCTAACCCTCAACAAGTAGAAATTTTTATGGACATTTTTGATATGGGCAATTCTGCTTCGGCGTATGGTGCTTATCATCATGATATACGCGACCAGAAGGATATTGGTTTGGGTGTTGAGTCCGAAGGAATGAATAATTCACTTGCTTTCTGGAAAGACCGTTATTTTGTATCTATTGTAGGAATGGGAGATTCTCCGGAGTTAAATCAGACAGTAATGGAGTTGGGGAAAATAATTGACCGTCAAATACCTGAAAAAGGGAATCCTCCGGAAATTGTTAAACTACTTCCCGAGAAAGGACAGGTTAAAAGTCATATACATTATTTTAATGATTACGACCTTTTAAAGGTGCATTTTTTTCTTACAGATGAAAATATATTGCAGCTAGGTAAAGACACAGAGGGAATTTTGCTGCGTTATTTCTTGACGGAACAAGATGAAAGATTCCAGATAATCCTTATTCGCTATAAGGATAAGAAAAAGGCTTCGCTTGTTAGTCAAAATTTTAAAAATCTTATTGATAAATCCGCAAAAGAAATGACCGAAGACGAAAGAAACAAAAAATTTGGATTTAATTCGATACTTATACATTCCCATGAAAAATATCTTATACTGGTTATAGATTGGAAAAATAAAGAAATAGCAGATAGGTATGTCAAAGAGATCGTGCAAAAGATAAAACGATAGGAGCTAGAACTATGATTAAAACAAGTCGCAGAAAATTTTTACAGACAGGAGCCTTAGGCACTGCATTTTTGTTTGCTATGCCCCATCGTCGTTCCGAGTCGCAATCTCCGCAAGCCGGAGAAAAGTCCCGTGTTGTTCTTGTTCGGGATAAGGATTTGCTGGATTCGGAGGGAAACCTCAATAAAACTGTGCTGGAAAAAATGGTTGATGAAGGGATGAAGAATTTATTTCAAACCACTACACCTGAAGAAGCATGGAAGAAAATAATTCAGCCTGACGATGTTGTAGGTATCAAAAGTAATGTGGCTGGTCCTCCACGCACTCCTGTTGAGTTGGAAGATATTTTGAAGACCAAAGTATTAAGTGTAGGAGTGCCTTCAGATAAAGTCTCTGTTGATGACCGCGGAGTGTTACGAAATCCTATTTTTCAGAATAGCACCGCATTGATTAATGTTCGCCCCATGCGGACACATCATTGGTCTGGTGTCGGTAGTTTGTTGAAAAATTATATTATGTTTTCAGAGAAACCTCCGACCTGGCATGCGGATTCCTGTGCCAATCTGGCAGGATTATGGGACTTGCCTATTGTCAAGGGGAAAACACGGCTTAATATTCTCGTTATGATTACTCCTTTGTTCCATGGGAAAGGACCCCATCACTATAATAAAGAGTATACATGGAATTATCAGGGGTTGGTTATCGGTACGGACCCGGTTGCTTGTGATGCCACAGGATTGCGAATATTAAAGGCAAAACGATTGCAATATTTTGGCGCCGAACAACCTTTCGCTGTTTCTCCTCATCATATACAGGTGGCACAGGACAAATATAACTTAGGGAATGCTGATGAAAATCGAATAGAACTGGTTAAATTAGGCTGGGAAGATGGCGTTTTAATTTAATGGTTTGAACAAGTTGGACTTGTCAGATTGTTCTTTCAACCATTCTTTTGCACGACGGATAAAATGCCTCTCCGATGGATAAGTCATCATCGTTTCTGCGATATCTAAGGGTATCCATATAGGACGAAAAAGGGTTTCTTCCTCCCCCATAGGAGTAGGATTTCCTCTCTTGTCAGGGTCTGCTCTCATAAGGAAATAATGTTCGGTTCGTATTATATCTTTTCCTTGATATTTAAACTCACTCAAGTCGTATCCTAAATCTGCTATAATCTCGGTATCCCAATATCCGCTCTCCTCTCCTACCTCTCGACGGGCACATTTTTCATGCGTTTCCCCTCTATCTACATGCCCTTTGGGTAAGCGCACTTCATGGATATTTTTTTTATCTCTAACTACATCTCGCTCTAACAAAAGCACCCTGTTTTGCGTATCAACAACGACACCACCAGCGACTATTATCCTTTTTTTACCCATATAAATCACCTCACGAGAGCCTATGATCTCTTGTAAAAGGAGAAAGGTATCTTTTGCAAAAAAACAAAAGATACCTTTCTGAAAATGCAGAACTATTCAACTTTAATACAATCCAAACCTGCCATATAATTGGTAGATTTTTCGTTCTTACCCACGATTCTCAATTCAATGGTATTCGCACCTTCTACTAATTTTACGGGGAACTGGATCGAGGCACGAACTACTTTATATTCATTATAACCGTCCCACTCTGCTACCTTTTGCTGGTTAACCCATAATTCTACCTTTCCGTAATCCGGGGCTTTGGTATACCAAAGTGTTACCTTTTTCTCCCCTGCCATATCCGAAGGAACATCCACAGTTGTAGAGTAATTCCTCGGACCTTCCGGTGTAAACCATAATTGTTTGCTATTGCTCCATTCATTTCCAAAACCACTCAAATCCTGTTCAACAACAGTATCATCAGCAGTCTGGAAGGGAATTAACCCACTTTCTAATTCAATAGCACCGGGTTCTATGTGTACTGGTTGTGACACCACTTTTTCCGGGATTCGTTTTTCAGCAGGAGGTAACGGTTCGAAAGGAACATGGGGTTCCGTCTGATACCAGTAGGCTACGGAACTGAAATCATCCGAGCGGTCATTAGCATGCCCATGCTCTATATTTACGACAATAGATTTTTTGAAAGGCACAGGGTCGAGTATATGGAAACGATAAACATTCCACTTCTCACCCCTTTTATGTTCTCCGCGAAGAGGACAACCAAAGAAAAGATAACTAAATGCAGGACCATAGCACCATGCACCACAAAAATAATCCTCGGATCCTGTCCCATGCAAGGAAGGCTTTTCCTCACCATCAACGAAAAACATGTCATCGCCTTCGCCCCACCAACCATCTGCGCGATTATGAATGGACAAACTCACACCGACATAATGTCCCATTCCTTTTGCTTCAAGAAAAGTATAATTTTTCCCTTCCGTGCAGGGGTATTCCTGTCTGTAATGTGCATGGAAACGAAGGGGCGTATCAAGGGATTCATATTTGTTGTAATCAATATAGTAATAAAAAGCACGACAAACCTCCGTTCCCTCATTAGTAATGGTAATAAGTGCTCCTTTTTCAAAAGGCATATACCAGAAGCAATTAAGGGCGTTGGATGTCCCGATTTGTATAGGGTAACTGCTAAATGTATAGTATTCCCCATGTCCCAGTCCGAAGAAATCTCCAATGGGCGACTCCACGGAAGGATTTGTCTCACCATCCCAATACATACGCAACACCAAATTTTTTAGGTGATATTTATCCTTGCTTGCAATAGTAACCCAGATATGAGTAATAGCCCCTGCCCCTTCGATTTTTGCTAATGTCCTTGTTTCACCTATGGCAATAGGCTGTTCCTGCATTCCATCTGCATTACCCCCTGTGCGGTCATAACTGGATATACGGTGTGCTGTATGATTCTTAACATCGGCAAGACTTTCTGCAAGATTCTTTGCGGAAGCGGTTACTGCCAGCACGGTCGCACAAAACAATGAAATAGCGAACAACATCAGGCTTTGTCTGCGTAAGAAATACTTCATAGCGTTTCTCCTTCTATTATAGATTGTTTTTCTTTCATTTAACATTTTACTGAATAATGCAAAAATATGCAAATAACAAAGAGAGCGAAGCAATGAAACTGAACGAATATTGATGGTATGGTCCAGCATTAGATAGAATAAAATGAATAATGATCTGAAATTATTTTCCGACATTTTTGAGGAGGCGGATAAAAAATTCTATTCCTTTCATATAATTATCCACATGTAGGCGTTCGTTGGTGCCATGAATAAGTTCTAAATCCTCTTTTGTAAATTTTAATGGCTGGAAACGATACAGATTTTTTGCCACGCCGACATAATTCACCGAATCTGTCCCACCTAAAGTCAAAGCACTGGCAACAGGAATATTGCCCCATACCTCGTGAATCGTATGGGCGATGGCTTTGTATCCTTCAGCATTTCGGTCGGATATAGGACTGGCTTCATCTGTCTTTTCGGGAGAGAATTCTTTTATCTCTATTCTTTTGTCATTTACAATTTTGCGAATATATTCTGTTACCTTTTCTGTCGTGTCACCGGATAGCATGCGAATATTAACGACCGCATAGGCATGGGTAGGTAAAACATTCTCTTTTTCACCCGCATGAAATAGTGTAGGTGCGAAAGTAGTCCGCAAGGCGGCGTTGGCACTGGGAATACTTGCAAAAACGCGAGTTAATACCTTATCGAATAGCCAGAGATTGGAACATACCATTCGCATAGGGAAATTCATGTAAGGGGATAGATCTTCTAACATCCAGCGGATGGGTCCTGCCAATTTTGCAGGCATAAGGTTTTGTTCTATCTTACATATTGCGGAGGCAAGAAGTCCGATAGATGTTTCATCCGACGGGGTAGAGGAATGCCCTCCCTGTGTGGATATGGACAGTTCCAGTGATAAATAGCCTTTTTCCGCAACACCGATAAGAGCTACGGGTCCGTCTATCCCCGGAATAATTCCTTCATTGATTGCCATACCTTCATCCAGACTAAATTCCGGCGATATGCCTCGTTCTTTTAATAGTTCGGCTATTTTCTTTGCTCCTTTCCTGCCTCCCACTTCCTCATCATGCCCGAAGGCAAACAGCAAGGTTCTTTCTGGTTGATAACCCTGTTGAACCCAATAATTTACACTTTCCAATAAAGCAATAACCGAGCATTTTACATCAATCGCTCCGCGTCCCCAGATATATTCTTCTGCGACCACACCGCCGAAAGGAGGATATTTCCATTGATTTTCTGTACCTTCTTCTACGGGGACAACATCATAATGGGCTAAAAACAATGCCGGCGGAAGTGAAGGATTTTTCCCTTCCCATGTGAACAACAAACTGTGTTCATTAACAATGTCTCTTTTTAAGGTCAAATGCACCTGTGGAAATGTTTCTTCTAAATATTTAATAAAGTTCTTGTATTCTTCCCATTTATTATTTTCTTCTTCTTGATAGGAAATCGTTTTGAATGTAAGAGCCTTCCCTAAACGATGGGCATATTCCTGCTTATCGGCTAAGGAAATAGGTTCCTTTTTTTGAACAGAAACCGCTTTTTTCCATCGTGCCTGTTCTGTGCGAAAGAGAACAACACAAGCCAATATCAGTATAAAAAGTAGAGCGACCTGAACTGTGCGAATAAAATACCGTTTCATATAAAAACACCCTTTCTTGTATTTCCAAAATTACATGATAGCGGGTTATATTATACAAAGAAGTGTAGAGGCGAAAAATCTTTCGCCTCTATATATTGATAATCATCACCCCTTACCGTAGCTGAAA
>AWNW01000013.1 GCA_000493945.1 Candidatus Hydrogenedens terephthalaticus JGI OTU-1 | reverse complement strand
GCTACACGTTTGAAAAGGTTAATAGGTTTGTTTTTAGTAATCTCCGTAACCGGTGTTAGACTTATTTTAGGTATTCTCTGGGGGCTTTTCTCAGGTAGCGTTCTGTGAAAATATCGTCGGGTAGATTAATGTCGTATTGGACATCGGAGTATTCTAATAGAGTTTCTCCACCTATATTGGTGTCTGTCATTTTGGATTTAACAACAGTTGGATAACCTTGAATTTCTTTTACTTCGAGTGCTTCTGCTATACGGTAGACTTTGCCTCCTTTTTCAAATTCAGCCTTTACAGGTATAAATGTTCCTTTATGGACATAGACTTTATATGAGTCGAATTCAACGCTTTTAGGGTCTTTGGGGGTGTTTTTGATGACATAGAAATTTTGTGTGGTTTCGATTAATTCGTGATTATCTTCGTCAATACCTCTGCCTGAAACATCTTCATAGAAGAAATGTGAACCGACAAAACTGGTTCGTTCATCGGAAGCGGCAATTCGTTTAACGACATCGAGAGCAGGGAGGTATAACCAGCGATCATCATCTTTGCCCACATGTTTATGAACCAAAAAGACCGTATCGCGGACATCTGCGGGTTGATGGAAATATACATAGAAGTTTTGCTCTTCGTCTTTGTCGTCCATGTTTTTGCGAAGGATGGATAAGTCGCGTGTTCTTTCTCTGCCCTGGGCATCTTTGATGGTCATTTTGACACGGGCTTTACCGTCTTTGCCTTTATAATATGCAGCATGATTGGCTTTCTTGACGATTTCATTTACATCAGTCAAATCTTGTGTGAAACCATGTGGCATGAGCAGAGAAATTGCCACGATTGCTGTTAATAAAATGGATACATGTTTCATAATAAATCTCCTTATTTTCGGGTTATTTATTTTGATTTTCAGAAGTTACTTCAATGCAAGGTTTGCACTGATTTCTACGCGAACTGATGAAGCAAATGATGGAAAGGATAATAATGGCTACTAAGGAAATCCAACTGATAGTAGTCCAGCCGATATTTAAAAACTGGTATATATTAATAGCCACAGCACCTATGATTGTAATACCGGTGACGATACATGTATTGCACATGCAGGTAATACTGCAAAACCTTGTTTTGGGGAAAAGCAATGGCTCAAAAAGTCGGGTTAAAGCGGGTAGAATAATTAATGTTCCAACGCCGGAGAATAGCATGATAGAAGCCATAAAAGTTCCTACTGTGATATAAGGAACAAGAGGTGCAAATAGTAACGGTGTAAAGCCTAATGCGATAACTATAATATTCCGATACAGTGCCCGTGAAGTTTCTCCAAATAAAATATTATGTGCTTTTTCCCATGAGCCTGTTTCGTTGAATGCAACCCTGCCGCGTGCGAGGAAGTGGATGGCATAGTCAACGGCAAGACCGAGTGTTAATGAGGATAATACGGCTACAGGCATATCGTAGTATTTCCCTACCAGACCTAATGCACCATATATAGCACCGATGGTGATGGTTAGCGGAATCATGCTGAGTAGTCCCCATAATCCTGAACGGAATAAGATTATCATCATGGCTAAAACGACTAAGAAAGAGCCGAAAAATGCCTCTAACATACCGATAACCATTTTCTTTTGCCATACAACATTAATGTAGGTCAATCCATACCAGTCGTGTTTCATGGGGAAGGGAGGAGGATTCTCTTGAATAAATTTATCTACTGTATCTACTACTTTATTCATATCTTTATTGTCGCCACTTTTTAATTGGACCCATACACTGGCAGATTTATAGTCGGGTGTAACGAAGTGATAGATGTCTTGTGGGCGGTGACTCCCTTCGTAGGTGATGATACATTGTGCTACGGCACGCGAACTATCCGGTATACGATATTCCTTTTCATCTCCTCCCATAAGTTCTCTATGGACTGTTTTTACAAGGGTAGGCAATGAGTTTGTTTTACCTACAATACCTGTTTTCATCATGGTATCATTCAATTGGTCTATATAATGAAGCACTTCAGGTTGTTTAAATATTTCGCTTCTTTGTAATTCAAGACCGACGAACCTTTCTGTAAGGTCCCAGTTTTCCTGATTTTCCGTATTGGTATTGTTCAGTTGTTCCTCACACCAATTCTGAAGGGATTCAAGTGTAGATTTTAATTCATTATCACTGGATTGTTTATGGAGATTAAGAAGTTCCGAGTAAACTTTACCAACAATTTCATTGGCTTTTGTTTCATCGGTTCCGTTTTCTTTTAACCAATTAAAAAGTCTTTCCTTAAAACCTTCTTTGTAGTTGTCAAAAGAAAACTGGCTTTCATCTGATTTCAATGCCAAGTATGCCATATATGTGCCGCCGAAATGTTTATTTAGAACGGTATCTGCAACCCTTATTTTGTGGGTAGATTTGAACCAGCGAGTAGGATTGTCATTAACTTCTATTTGTGTAATTCCATATATTGCAACGACGACCATTATAGCCGTGCCCAAAAGAATAAGTTTGTATTGATTATAGGTGAATTTTCCGAGGGCATGTAAAGATTTAGCCAATAGAGTATTTTCCTCTGCTGAGTGAGAGGTTTTATTTGCAGAGGTACCGAAATTTTTAAGTTTCTTTTCGGATAGTAGCATCGCATAAGCAGGGATGAATATTACAGTTAAAATCCATGCGATAGCGACGCCTATGGCTATAAAGATACCGAAAGTTTGAACCGGTGGGTTGGGTGTAAGTGCAAGTGATGCAAAACCAGCAAGAGTAGTTAATGAGGTATATAACATGGGCATGAAAAGGGTATCCATTACAGACAATAGGATTTCTTTTCTTGGTTTATTAGGGTTGAACCGTTCGAAAAATTCGGAGAGGATATGTATGGAATCCAATACCGCTATAGGCATGATAAAAACGGGTATCATAGAACTCATGATATGAACGGTGTTTCCTGAAATGACTAAAAGGCCCATAGTCCAGATGGTAGTAACCATGGCAACAATGAGCGGGGAGAGGATTAGAACTAATTTGCGGAAGAAGAAAAACATGAGTAGAAAAATAACCAACATAGCCAGAGGGGAAGAAATAGCCATTTGCTTGAACATTTCTACGCCAAATGTGTCATTGGCAACTGGTAGCCCTGTTATGTAGTATTTTTCATCCCCTTTGAAAGTGGAGATTTTATCCTCTAATGCTTTGCTAACACGATAACTTTGGTTCTTTGCCGTGATGGGAATGTATAAAGCCATTGCTTTCCCATCTTCAGAGATAAGAGTGTCCTTCAGGAAAGGAAGGCGTTCCGTTTTCTTCTTTATTTCTAATGCTTCTTCATCTGTTGCGGGAGGTGTTCCCATGAGCCACTCAAATCGAACTTCCCCAATGCCTCCCTGTTCTACATTATCCACAGTGGACGGAGCAATAAGTTCACTGGCTATGACGCCATCATATTTTTCGGGGTCATTGGGATTTTGCCATTGAAGCGTTTTAGCAAACTCTGTTAATTCGTATATTTTTTTCAATGTATCCGCATTAAAAACCCCCTGAGGATGTTTTTCATTTACAATCCCTAAAACTACAATCTCGTAGATGGTAAATTGCTTCTTCATCTCATTATGAAAGACACGAACTGCTTCTTTATGACTGAGCATGTTTTCAGGGTCTGTATCAATACTAATTTTATGGAGCATAGGAAATGTCTGTGGGAATAAATTAGGAAGGGCAACAAGTGCAATGATTATTAATGTGATTATTGACATTACACCGACTACGATTTTAGGATGGTTAACAGAAAACTCTATCATTTTAAGTCCGGGATTCATAGAATACTCCTTTTTTGACTATTTGATTTATATAATAATAGCAAATAACAAATTCCTTTTAATTTATTTTTGATGAGGGACTCCTAATTTTTCAAGTATCCAAACCATAGGACACCAATTTGTAATCCCTGATTGGAAAAGATTTAACCCTACGAAAGCAGTAAAAAATAGCCAGTAGGGATGATGAAAATGTGCTAAGGCTACACTGATTAAGATAAAACTCCCTGCAATAAGTCGCAAATACCTTTCAATCGTCATAATTAAACTCCTTATTTTAATTTGTTTGTGTTTTAATGAAGCAATCTTTATGCCAAAAAATAAAAATACTGTAACATATTAATTAACAATGATTTAGATATAACATTGTTTTTATGTTTGATTTTGAAACAGGGTAAGAGAATAAGTAATGTTTTGTTTTGAAGTTTTACAAAAGATTTATTCAACTTATATTCATAATTTCGTGTTTTTTATCATAGCAAGCAAAAAAATGTAAAGATCCCTTGTAGTGTAAGATTTATCTGAAGTATTCATAAGGAAATTTTGTTAGTGTTAATTGAAGTTTTTGAATTAATTCTCTGATTTGTAGTATAAAAAGGGGTAATGTTCAAACGGAGAGATGGCCGAGTGGTTGAAGGCGGCGGCCTCGAAAGCCGTTGTGCCGGTTTACCCGGCACCGTGGGTTCGAATCCCACTCTCTCCGCCAGATAAGAATAAAAGAATAAATCTTTGGGTTCTTTTAAGAAAATGCTTAAGTAATTTGTGGAAGATGTTTCATAATTAGAAAGACATTAAAGAAAGTGGAAATATAGATGTATTATTTTGCTTATGGTTCAAATATGGATTTGGGACAAATGTCGAAGAGATTGGGAAGGGAAATCACTTCTTCTGAAGTTAAGAAAGCATCGGTAAGGGGATGGAAATTAGTCTTTAATAAAAAAGCCAGTGGTAATCCTGAAAAGCAGGGTTATGCAAACATTATTGCAGATGCTAACGAAATCGTGGAAGGGGTTTTGTATGAAATATCAGAAGAAGAAATTGATAAGTTAGATGATTATGAGGTTTATCCTACACACTATAATCGAATAGGAATTGAAGTTGCATTGGATACAGGGGAGAAAGTGCTTGCAATGACTTATATTGCACAAGAAGATAAGATTGGTACGGGTTTGTTACCAACGAGGGAGTATTTAAATAAGTTACTTAATGCAAAACCATTTTTAACCCCTGAATACTATGATAGATTAAAGGCTCAACCAACTTTGGATTGAGGAAGTATAATGTAGAAAGTAAAAATAGAAATGTATATAATATAGAGCAATAAAATTTTTGCTTATTTTCATAAAACTCAAGTGCAGTTTTGGACGAATTAATGAAATCTTTATATTTTGACGGGAAAGAATTATTAATAAAAGAGGTTCCCATACCCATTCAGAGTAAGGATGAAGTATTAATCAAGGTTTTAATGGCGGGGATATGTAAGACGGATCTGGAAATTGTTAAGGGGTACATGGGTTTCAAGGGGATTTTAGGGCATGAGTTTGTGGGGGAGGTTGTTGATGCACAGAATAAAAGTTTGATTGGTAAACGGGTAGTGGGGGAGATAAATTGTCCCTGCTATCGTTGCTCATTTTGCCTTAGAGGTATGTCAAATCACTGTCCGAACCGAACTGTACTCGGGATATATAATAGGGATGGCGTGTTTGCTGAATATACTACACTTCCTGAAAAGAATTTACACATTGTTCCGAATGGTGTATCTGATGAAATCGCTGTATTTACCGAACCTGTTGCGGCGGGGTATCGTATTCTTGAACAAGTGCAGTTTAATTCGAATGATTTTGTGGTTGTTCTGGGTGATGGGCGAATGGGACAAATTATTTCTCAAATTATAAATCCCTATGTGCGGAAATTGGTATGTGTAGGGAAACACTCTCAAAAAATGTTTCTATTAAATATATATGGTATTGATACATGTTTATTAGACTATTGGAAGGATAAGAATGTAGATGTTGTAATAGATGTTACAGGGAATCCTACTGCACAATCCTTTGCATTAAATATGTTGCGACCTCAGGGGACATTAGTCATAAAAAGCACAACAGAACAATCGAATAGTATAAATCTTTCTAAGTTAGTTGTAGATGAAATCAAAATTGTAGGTTCTCGTTGTGGTCCATTTGAACCAGCACTGAAGGCGTTAGCGGAGAAAAAAGTTGAAGTCGAATATATGATAAGTCATAAGTTTGCTTTTGAAGATATAATAAATGCATTTGAGGTTGCTCAAAATAAAGATTGCCTTAAAGTATTAATAGATTTTCGTAATAATAAAGGATAATGTATGGACAAGAAACCAAAAGCAATAAAAAATTGGTATGAAGTATCCCCAATAGAAATGAAAAAATATGCAGGTCAAATAGACCAGATAGCAGGAATTCAAACATCTATACTTCAAGATGGAAAGGCATTCCCATCGCGTTCCGCATTTGTATACAATGGCTCTGGTTTAGAGTTTTCCGTTTACTTAGACCGTTGTATGGATATTTCTCATGCAAGTTATAAAGGAATTCCAATAGGTTGGCGTTCTACACCAGGAGATGTCGCTCCTTTTTACTATGAACCCGAAGGTATTCGCTGGCTTCGTAGTTATTTCGGTGGATTGTTAACGACCTGCGGTGTTACTAATGTCGGTCCGCCATGTGAAAAGAGTGAACTAACAGGCGAAGGATTACATGGTAGAATTAGCAATACACCCGCAGAAGATGTATGTATAGAAAAGAAATGGGAACAGGGCAAGTATCTTTTATCCATAAAAGGCAAAATGAGACAATCGGCTCTTTTTGCTGAAAACATTGTAATAGAAAGGAAGATAGAAACATATTTAGGGGTAAATTATTTTAAGATTACGGACACAATAACAAACGAGGGTTTTCGTAAAACACCTTTTATGATGTTATATCATTGTAATATTGGCTGGCCTGTAGTATGTGAAGGTGCCAGGGTCTGTATCCCTGTTAGAAAAACCATTCCGAGAGATGAAATTGCAAAACAGGGGAAGGATGCCTGGTATGAGATAACGCCACCTGCCGAAAATTATCAGGAAAGAGTGTATTTTCATGATGTCCAAACGCAAAAAAACGGAGATGTCGTTATTGGCATTTATCATAAAAAGCCAAAATTTGAATCTAATTTCTATGGTGTTTATATCAAATATAAAAAAGCACAACTACCCAAATTAGTCCAATGGAAAATGTTAGGAGCAGGGGAATATGTAATTGGTTTAGAACCATGTAATGCAGGTGTATTGGGCAGAGATGAAACAGAAAAAAGAGGGGAAATGGACTATCTAAAAGCAGGAGAAACCAGAACCCATGAACTTGAAATTGGAGTTATTGATGAAAAAACAAGAAAATTTTTTGAAAATAATTAGTTAAAAATGTTGACTTTTCATTGGAAATTTTATTATATTATGTTAATATTTTCAATATTTATAGATTTTATATAATTTAACACCAAAAATAACGGGCTTAATAAAGGGCATTATTTATGTACATAGGTAGTCAATCTAAGTCAACAATCATGGATATTTTTAGAATTGGGCTTCATGAAGTAATCCGAGCAACAGGCGTGCCATCAGAGGTAAAAATTGCTACGGAAGGATGTAGCCTTATCGCCAAATCTAACGATTTAAGTAAAAAAGTAGATTCAATACAAATTACATTTGCTACCAAAGAATCTGCAAACCATGATGAAATAATTAGAGCATTTGATGAAACCCGAATAGGTGTTCGTTCCAAATGTGAAGATGGCTTATGCAAAGTTTTAGTTCCGGGATTTAACTGGAAGCAATTACCACTTCTTATGCCTCTTGATGATGTAATAGAGAGATATTCAAAATCAACACTTCGTTCTCGCACATGGCAATTAGAAGTTCTTGCTTATGTGAATACAGGGTTCAATATAAATGTAATGATAGAGATGATGAAGGCAAGAAATGCCTCAGATTTACATTTAAGAGCCGGTGCCAGACCTTATATTCGTGTAGATAATGACCTTGCGCCATTGGATCTACCTCCCTTAAATGCGGAAGACATGAAAGATTTGTTATATCAGTTGGGAGGCCAGGAACAGGTGGATATGTTATATACAGAGCGTGAGACCAGTTTCCAATACCATGCTGCGGGAGTAGGTTATCTCCGTTGTAGCGGTTATATCAAAATGAGTGCACCTGCTCTTGCTATTCGTTTAATCCCCGAAGAACCGTTACCTTTTGAAAAGTTAAATATTCCGGAAGTAGTCCGTGATGTATGTAATAGACACAGGGGGCTTTTCCTTGTTTGTGGTATTACAGGAAGTGGTAAATCCACTACATTAGCGGCGATGGTAGATTATATAAATGCAACTCGTTCTGCCAATATAATAACAATTGAAGACCCTATTGAATATGTATATACAGATAAAAAAAGCATCGTTTCACAACGACAAGTAGGTAGGGACACCTTATCCTTTGCCAATGCTTTGCGTGGTTCGTTGCGTGAAGACCCAGATGTAATTCTCGTTGGTGAAATGCGTGATAGGGATACTATTCGTGCAGGATTAAGTGCGGCTGAAACAGGTCACCTTGTTTTTAGTACGCTCCATACAACAACAGCCGTAGATACGGTAAATCGTATTATCAGTTATTTCCCTCAGAATGAACGCGACTTAATCCGTCAAGAATTGGCATACTCTCTTCAGGGGGTTGTATGTCAAAGATTATTGAAACGAGTGGGTGGTGGTAGAATCCCATGTCTGGAAATATTATTAGGCGGAAAACCTATTGTTCGCGATGCTATTCTTGAAGGTGATCTTGATAAACTTCATGGAATTATGGAGGTGGATGGTGATATGAAGAGTTTCGACCAATATGCCGTGGAGTTGTATCAAAAAGGATTGGTAACTAAAGAAGAAGCAATGAGTGCCTGTTCGAATGAAGAAGCCTTTGAACGAATTGTTTCCGGTATTAAGTCCTCAGAAGGTCGCAAGATTTTGAAATAATCCCTATTTTATAAAAAGAAGTCCGTAAACAATTCCTATTACAATAAGAATAATGGGCGGTGTCTTATAAATAAAAAACAGAACCAGACTAATAAGTAGAAAAATAACTGAAGGAAGAAAAATAGGGGTTAATGTTTCTATAGAGAAATGGTAAGACAAAAGGATTAGTTGTCCTATAATAGCAATGTTGATACCTTTTATAAAAGCCTGAACATTTTTATTATCCTTGAAGTTATTTTGCAGGCTGATAAGTATTTGTAAAAACACAAATGCAGGTAAAAAAATCATAAAAGTAGCAATAAAAGCCCCGATTACGCCTTTTAAATAATATCCCAGAAAAGTCGCAATTATGGCAAAAGGTCCCGGTGTCGCTTGACTTATGGCTATCCCTACAATAAAATCGTGATTTGCAATCCATTGAAGTTTATTTACAAAGATATTTTGTAGAAGAGGGAGAAGAGCATATCCTCCACCAAAAAAGATAAAACCTATTCCAAAAAACACCAAGCCCATAGTAAAAAAAGAAGGGGTTCCTATAATGGAAAAAAAGGCTGGAACACCTGAAAGAAAGTTATAAGGATGCTGTAGAAAATATATAGGGTGCAGAGTGTTTTTTTCTGTATTATTTCGTTTTGAATGAGAAAAAAATATTTGAAAAACACCGGAAAAAATAAGTAGTAGTACATAATTAATATTAAATAACCCCCCAATAATTACAAAGAGCAGGATGATTAAAAATGCTAAGTCCTTTTTAATTTTGATAGACAGATCAAATGCGGTAGAAAGCATTAGAGCAATGATAACAGGAGAAATACCTTTTAATATGCTTTCAAAATTAAATATTCTGTTGAATTTGAAATAAAGTCCTGTAAGAATACAGACAATTACAAAAGAGGGGAGAAGAAAGAAAAATGAGGCTAAAATAGAACCTTTTATTCCTTTCAATTTTCTCCCAACAAACGAGGTTGTATTTACAGCAAAAGCCCCTAAAAATTGACTAAGACCGAGACCTACGGTAAAATCTTCATCACTTATGAGTTTTTTTTGTGTCACGAAACGATTGTGGATTAATGAAATTATTACCCATCCGCCACCAAAGCCAATCGTCCCTATTTTCAAAAACTCCCAGCATAAATGGAATAGGGATATAGAGGATGGCGTATCATTATTTTTATCGTTTTTGGATAGTTGCATATTCACGGGAAAAATAAATTTTACTTGTGAGATGAAAAGATTATATCATTAATTCATATTTCGACTATGTTATTAAAAATAAAAAGAATATCAAAATATATGTATTATAAAAAGGTATTTGATTGTGAAAATAAAAACAACATTCTTATTTGTTCTAATCATAATCATTGTTTGTTCCTTTTTTATTTTCCCCAATAGTTCTTTACCCGCTGATGAAATGGTATTAAAAAATTATTATTGTCCTAAGTGTGGATTGCACATAGAAGCAGTTAATCAGCCTTCTATGGGTAGTTGTAAAGAAGGAGGGGGACATCACTGGCGATGTTTAGGTCAAGTAGGAGATAAAAATTATCAGTGTAGCAAATGTGGGCTGGTTATTAAATCAAAAGATACACCGTATGGAGGAGTTCCCTGTAAGAATGGAGGAGGCCATAATTGGAAAAGGCTTTCATAATTTGATAATAATTTAAATCAATTCAAAAAAAATATATACGATAAGGGAAATGGCTATGGAAAATATTCTGGAACAAATTGCAACTTGCGTTGAAAGAGGTAAAATTAATAAGAATTCTCCCTATCCGCCTGATTTAAAGGGACAGGATGGAACCGAAGAATTGGTTCAACAAGCCCTTGGAATGGGGATACCTGCAAGTCAGATACTAAGTGAGGGTTTGATGAAAGGTATGAGTGTTATAGGTAAAAAATTTAGTTGTAATGAAGTATTTGTTCCGGATGTTTTGATGTCTGCACGAGCAATGAATGCGGGTATGCCCTTTTTAAAAAGTGCTTTTGAAAGGGGTGAAGCAAAACATAAAGGGATTTTTATTATAGGTACAGTTCAAGGTGATTTGCACGATATAGGTAAAAATCTTGTGCGGATGATGATGGAAGGTGCTGGTTGGAAAGTAATTGATTTAGGTGTAGATACCTCTCCTGAAAAATTCCTCCAAGCGTTAAAAGAAAATCCGGGTGCCGTAGTAGGAATGAGTGCCTTATTGACCACTACCATGATGAATATGGAAAAAGCGGTTAAAGTATTGAAATCTGAGGTTCCTGAAGTTACTGTAGTTGTAGGAGGTGCTCCATTAACGCAAGACTTTTGCAATAAGATAGGTGCAGATGCCTATTCTCCAGACCCGCAAGGCTGTATCGAATATCTCGATGCAAAATTAGGTTTGGCAAGTTAGTAAAAATTTATGAAAACAGTTCTTTCTGATTTGTTATCTCTCAAATATGAACCTGTGGCAATACTTTGGTCAAACCATAAACCAGAACATGCCATAGAATTTAAACCCGGTAAATGGGGCTGTGTAATTTGGTGGTTTGTAAGTGCAGCAAAAGGAAAGACTGCCGTTTTTTCTCGTGTAACCTATGGATGTTGGGGCGGTGGTGTTGGGCTTGGTTTTGGAAATCTATATAAAGATTTTCCCGGAGGGGAAGATTGTTTTTGCAGGTTTCTTTCAACAGGAAACAAAGGACATCCTATTGGTGAAGGTGTTGCTGAACAGATTAAAAATTTTGTTACTCCCGAATTTATGCAAGATTTTCTGTATGGAGAAGGATATTTATCTTCCCCAGAACAGGTGCAGAATTTTATTCAGACATTACCTATAATAGATATTCCGTATGACTATGTTATCTTTAAGCCACTGTCTCAAGTAAATCCAGATACCGAACAACCTAAAACGGTCGTTTTTTTAGTAGAACCCCATCAATTATCCGCATTAATAATCCTTGCCAATTTCCGTAGTAAAACGATGAATAGTGTTATTGCTCCATATTCAGCTGGATGCCAGACAATAGGTATTTGGGCGTATGCAAAGAATGGTGAAGAACCCAAAGCCGTTATTGGTTTGACCGATATTTCTGCTCGATTAAATGTGAAAAAACAAATAGGAGATAACTATTTAACAATTACTTTTCCATGGGAGTTATTTTTACAAGTAGAGAAAGATGCTCCAAACAGTTTTTTAGTAAAAGAAACATGGAAGCATTTGACAAAAGGGGAAGGAAAGGAAATAAGTTGATGGATAGTATATTATCAAAAATAAAAGCAGGTAAAATTTTAGTCGGTGATGGTGGCTGGGGAACATTATTAATAAAGGCAGGTATGCAGGCAGGAGAATGTCCCGAACTATGGAATATCGAACATCCAGACATTGTGAGTGGGATTGCCATTGCATATAAAGAAGCAGGAGCCGATTTGGTTTCTACTAATAGTTTTGGAGGAAATCGAGTAAAATTAAAATCTTACGGTTTAGAAAACGAAGCAAAGGAACTTAATAGAAAAGCCGCCTACCTAACAAGGAAAGCTGTAGGAGAAAAGTGCCATGTGCTTGCTTCTATAGGTCCCAGTGGTAAGTTTATAATGATGGGTGATGTATCCGAAGATGAATTGTATGAATCGTTCCGTGAGCAGGCTATTGCATTAGAAAAAGGAGGTGCGGATTCTTGCACCATTGAGACAATGTCAGATTTGGATGAAGCCCGATGTGCTGTGCGTGCTGTGAAGGAAAATACAAAGTTGGAGATAGTTGTCAGTTTTACTTTTATGCGAAGTAGTGATGGAGAACGATTTAATACGATTATGGGGACAACCCCCGAAGTGTTTATTCAGGAGATGAAACAAATAGGGGTGTCTATTCTTGGGGTAAATTGCACATTATCTGTGGAGGATATGTGTGTTCTATTGCAAAAAATGTATGCTTATGAAAAAGGAGTACCTTTTTTAGTTTATCCGAATGCAGGGCAACCCCAAATAACCGATGAAGGAATTCGTTATCCAGAAACGCCTGAAATGTTTGCAAAGTATGTCCCAGGTTTCTATAAAAACGGGGCAAGGATTATTGGTGGTTGTTGTGGAACTACCCCGGAACATATACGAGCCATACGGAGTGAAGTTGAGAAAATATCGTGAATATGAAGTCTTGTAGCAGGAAGAAGCGGAAAGAAAAGGAACGACCGACATTAATGGAAGTTTATAATACCTTATCGGATTTTTATGGACCCACAGGTTGGTGGCCCGGTGAAACTCCTTTTGAAATCGCTATTGGGGCAATATTAACACAAAATACCGCATGGACTAATGTAGAAAAAGCCATTGAGAATTTAAAAAAAGAGGACTTGCTAAATCCCTATAAAATAATTCAATGTGATAGAAATCAACTGGAACAGGCTATACGACCTTCAGGATATTTTCGACAGAAAGCAGAACGACTTATCATATTTTGTAAATACCTGATTGAAAAATATGATGGAAAAATTGAAAAAATGGCTCATAAAAATATTTCTGAACTAAGAAACGAGTTGCTAAATATAAAAGGTATTGGACCTGAAACTGCAGATGATATTTTACTTTATGCCTGTGGACATCGAATTTTTGTCGTAGACGCTTATACAAGACGAATTTTTTCAAGGCACGGGATTCTTGATGAAAAATTAAATTACAATGAGATACAAAATTATTTTCATACATATCTACCCCAAGATGTATATATTTATAAAGAATATCATGGGCTTATTGTCTGGACAGGAAAAGATTATTGTAGGAAAATACCTAAATGTTCACAATGTCCCTTAAACAAATATCCTATTTTTAATTGTGAAAAAGGTGGTTGAATTATATTTTGAATAAATGTTATAATTAAACAACTTTTATCTGCCCGTCTATAATCCTAATTAATTTAGTGGAAAGTAAATCTATAAAAACTGTAAGAGTAATAATACTATAAACAATTAAATTAAGGAGAAATGTTATGCCATTAGTTCCTATGAGACAAATACTTGATGAAGCAGCCAAAGGCGGCTACGGTGTGGGTGCTTTCAATGTGAATAATATGGAGCAAATCCAGGCGATTATGCAGGCTGCAAATGATACCAACAGTCCTGTTATCATACAGGCAAGTCGGGGTGCATTGAAATATAGTAAGATGATTTACCTGAAGAAGTTGATGGAAGCGGCAGTAGAAGAATATCCGCATATCCCCGTGGCATTGCATTTGGACCATGGAAACAGTGTAGAAACATGTAAGCAAGCCATAGAACTTGGATTTACATCCGTAATGATAGATGGCTCCCTCAAAGAGGATGCAAAAACACCGAATACATACGAAGGTAATCTTGAAATTACAATGAAAGTTATCGAATTAGCCCATCCATTAGGTGTAACAGTAGAGGCAGAATTGGGTTGTCTTGGTGGAATTGAAGATGGTCACGGAGCAGGCTTGTCTGATAAAGATGTCGAAGCCCATTTAACAGACCCTGCCCAGGCAGAAGAATTTGTAAAACAAACGGGTGTAGACGCTCTTGCTGTTGCTATTGGAACAAGTCACGGTGCTTATAAATCTTCAAGAAAAGACCCCGTTACAGGAGAAGTATTACCACCGAAATTAGCCATGGATCGTATTATTGAAATTCACAAAAGAATGCCCAATTGTCACATGGTAATGCATGGTTCCAGTTCTGTGCCTCAAGAATTGGTGGATATTATTAACAAATATGGTGGCAAAATGCCGGGTACCAAAGGTATCCCATTAGAAGAGATTAAGAAAGGTATTGAGAATGGTGTTCGTAAGGTAAATGTTGATACCGATAGTCGTTTAGCGATAACGGGTGCTATTCGTAAGGTATTTTGGGAACAACCAGAGAAATTTGACCCCAGAGATTACTTAAAACCGGCTCGTGAAGCGGCATATCAAGTATATGTTGAGAGAATGAAAGCCTTCGGTCAGGCTGGTCATGCAGGTGACTACAAGCCATTAACTCTGGATGATATGAAGTCTTATTACAAGAAGTAGAAATCCCATTTAGAGTAGTCCCTAAAAGTTTTGTAACAAATATAAATGCCAATCTTAAACAGGAAAGGATTGTTTAAAAATGTGTGGAATTGTAGGTTATATTGGTCCCAAAAATGCAGTAGAAATTATTCTTTCAGGTCTGCATCGTTTAGAATATCGTGGATATGATTCAGCAGGTGTGGCTGTTGTAAATAATAATGGTTTAGAGTTCGTAAAAAGTGTGGGAAAATTAAAAGTACTTGATGCTAAATTAGAACAACATCCAATACAGGGTCAATTGGGTATTGGACATACACGCTGGGCAACACATGGAGAACCATCTGAGGTAAATTCACATCCTCATTTTGATACAAACATGGAAATCGCTGTGGTGCATAACGGTATTATCGAGAATTTTCATGAACTTCGTGAACAATTACAGGCAGAAGGTATTAAATTCAGAAGCCAGACTGATACGGAAACTATAGTTCATCTGGTAAGGAAATATTATGATGGCGATTTATTCAAAGCAGTTCAACGAGCCCTCAAAGATTTAAGAGGTGCCTATGCTATCGGTGTTATATGCAAGAACAATCCGGATGTGCTGATAGCCGCAAGAAATGGTAGTCCTCTCATTGTTGGTATTGGAGACGGAGAGGGATATATTGCTTCGGATGTGCCTGCTATTATGAAATATACTCGAAAAGTTATTTATATTGATAATGGACATGTCTGTGAGATAAAGAGAGATACCATTTGCATAGAGGATGTTGAGGGAAACTCTATCCCTGTTCATGTTCATAATGTAGAATGGGACGATTCCGCAGCAGAGAAGGAAGGCTATCCTCACTTCATGTTAAAAGAAATCTTCCAGCAAGCAGAGGTGCTTCAAAGCACACTTCGGGGACGGGTAGAAGAAGGCTCTGATAAGGTGCAATTGAGGGATATGAATATTTCTGAGGATGAATTAAAAGCCTGCCAGAAAATTTATGTTGTTGCCTGTGGGACAGCATGGCATGCAGGAATGGTCGGTAAATATCTCATAGAAAAATTTGCCCGTGTTCCTGTGGAATTGGATTTAGCGTCGGAGTTTCGATATAGAGACCCAATTATTCCACCGAATACAATCTTAATTGCTGTTTCGCAATCTGGCGAAACTGCCGATACATTAGAAGCCATTCGCATTGCGAAAAGTCGGGGTGCTAAGGTTGCTTCAATTGTTAATGTAGTAGGATCCAGTGTTGCACGCGAATCACACGGTGTTATATATCAACAAGCGGGACCGGAAATTGGCGTAGCTTCTACGAAGGCTTATACATCACAATGTATGGCGTTTGCACTATTTACAATATGGTTAGGGCAAATTCGTGGAACACTTACCAAACAACAAGCCCGAGAAATGATTGAGCATTTAAGAACCATTCCGGCAAAGGTTGATTATATATTAAAAAATCATGATAAAGTAAAAGAGTTAGCCAATAGGCCAGAATATAAAGATGCAGAAAGTTGCTTCTATTTGGGAAGAAACTTTAATTTCCCGAGTGCTTTAGAAGGGGCATTAAAACTGAAAGAAATCAGTTATATCCATGCAGAAGGTTATGCAGCAGGAGAGATGAAGCATGGCCCGATAGCCCTTGTTACTGAGACCTTCCCTGTTATTTGTATTGCGGTAAAAGGCGATACCTACGAAAAGATGGTATCAAATATACAGGAAATCAAAGCACGGCGCGGACTGGTTATCAGCGTAGCCACAGAAGGCGATGACGATATTCTCGCTCATAGTAGAGATGTTATATATGTCCCCGATTGTTATGAACCTTTTAGTCCTATCGTCGTTGCTGTTCCATTACAATTGTTTGCGTATTATATTGCGGTTAATCGTGGATGCGATGTAGACCAACCCCGTAACCTGGCGAAAAGCGTTACTGTAGAATAAAGAATATAGAAAAATATATACGGGCGAATTTTTTATACATTCGCCCGTATGTTTTTTAAACGAAACTTACACAAATAAATACAAGTATAAAACTATATTTTTTAATTGATTTGTTTATAATTCGGGAAATCACAGATTACTTTGAACCAAAGCCAAAGTCGGAAACTTCCTTATTATATAGAGAAGAACACACTATCTATTATGTCTATTTCTTTTTATCTAAAAAGTAGGTTATTCTGCATGATCATTCAAATGAATTATGTGTGCAAATTAATAGCGATAGTGGTCGGGTTTGTAGGGTCCGTCAATAGGAACGCCAATGTAGTCTGCTTGCTTTTGAGTTAGTCGGTCTAATTTTACACCAATTTTTTCGAGATGCAGCCGTGCAACTTCTTCGTCTAATTTTTTAGGTAGTGTGTAAACTTTCCCTCGTTCATATTTTTCTGGCTCGGTAAAAAGAGCAATTTGGGCAAGGGTTTGATTTGTGAATGAATTGGACATAACGAAAGAGGGATGTCCTGTGGCACAGCCTAAATTAACCAATCTTCCGCGGGCGAGCAAAATGATTTCTTTGCCGTCTGGGAAGATAAATTTATCTACCTGCGGTTTGATATTCTCTTCTCGGATATTTTCTTGTTTTTCAAGCCAATTTACATCAATTTCTGCGTCGAAATGTCCGATATTACACAGGATAGCACGATGTTTCATTTTAAGCATGTGTTCGCCACGGATAACATCGCAACAACCGGTTGCCGTAACAAAAATATCGCCGATGGAAGCGGCGTCTTCCATTCTCATGACTTCATAGCCTTCCATAGCCGCCTGTAAAGCACAGATAGGGTCAATCTCGGTGATTATAACGCGTGCTCCTAACCCTCGCATTGCTTGAGCACAACCTTTGCCTACATCACCATAACCAGCTACAACAACTGTTTTTCCCGCAATCATAACATCGGTAGCCCTTTTGATTCCATCACCTAACGACTCGCGGCAGCCATAAAGATTATCAAACTTTGATTTGGTTACGGAATCGTTAACATTCATGGCACGCGTTAGAAGTTTGCCTTCTTTCATCATTTGATATAGGCGATGGACACCTGTGGTTGTTTCTTCGGATACACCAATCCAGTTTTCAACAGTGCGGTGCCAGCGTTCGGGGTCTTCTTGATAAATCTGATGGAGTAGACTGTCAATAATTTGGAGTTCCTTATGTCCGTCACTAATAGGAGGGAGTTTACCATTTTTACGAACATACTCTTCTAATTCATATCCTCGATGTATAAGAAGTGTGGCATCTCCTCCATCGTCTACTATCATGTTGGGTGTCTCTCCATTAGGGAAACACATGGCTTGATAAGTGCACCACCAGTATTCTTCCAATGTTTCACCTTTCCATGCGAAGACCGGAGTTCCTGTAGCAACAATGGCGGCAGCCGCCTGGTCCTGTGTGGAATAGATATTACAAGAAGCCCAGCGGACATCTGCACCTAATATTTTTAATGTTTCTATTAGAACAGCCGTTTCGATTGTCATGTGAAGGGAACCCATAATGCGGGCGCCTTTCAATGGTTGTTTTGTGGCATATCTTTCGCGAAGAGCCATTAAACCGGGCATTTCATGTTCTGCTAATTCGATTTCTTTTCTACCTAATTCTGCCAGTTTAATATCTTTGATTTTATAGGGGAGACCTGAGTGAATTTTTGGAAAACTAATGGGAGCAACAGCCATATTTAAACTCCTTTTTGTGAGAGGTTTTCAATGTTTTGTTAGTTAGGTATATATTTTAAACGATTTGGGACGATTCTTTCATGTTTGTATTTATTGGAATGTAATATTTCCCAAACAGACAGCGATGTTATTTTTCTGCTCCATAGAAAAGATTTCTATGGTTATTACATGTTGACTACCAGCCCATTTTTCAATATTTACCGGTAATTTTACCCACTGTGTATCATTAACAGTCTGTTCATAGACAAGAAAATAATCTACTCTAAGTCGAAGTAAAAAAGGTTTATTCAGGGGTGAACATGTTTCTATTGATAATTGTTTCGCATTTGTTGGGATTTCAGAGAAGTATTCAATAAGAGCAGGAACACCTTCTTCTGGCGGAATAAGTATAAGCACATTATCACGATTAAATTTATTTTGAAATACACCTACTTCTTCCGATTTCATGCAAGATTTTACTTTCCAGAGAGAGTTCCATTTTGCTATTTCCTCAGTAAGAACTGGTGGTTTAAAAATTTCTTTTTTATTTACCCACTGCTCTAATGTTGGTGGTGGAGTTGGTGTTTGAACAGGAATTTTATAAATGTCATTTTCAATAGTTCCGCCTGCTTTTAGAATGATTTGTTCAGCAACACGAACCGATGCATCAATAAGTGTATTCCATGAGTAATTTGTGAAGATAAATTTATTATCACTAACTTTGGGCAAATGCTCTTTCCAGAGAGGTTCTAAAGCGGAAAAACCTTTCATACAACATAAAATTCCGGCAGCTGATGAAGGATTGCAGTCGGCATCCTGTCCACATCGAGTTGAAATTTCAAGTGTTTTTTTTAAGTCTCCTTTTCCATAAAGTAAGCCAATGACCACATAAGCACCATTGATTTTTGCGTCAATATTTACAAGATTTCCCGGTAGGCAGTCTATATCATCCTGCCATTTGTGTTCGATATATTTCCATGTTTCAAGCCAGTCATCAGGGTGCTGGTGGTAAGATGTAATGACATCTTCTATGCATTTGCGATAGGTGCTTTCGGGTGGGATACATGAAAGCCCTATTTGAACTACTTCTTCTACATTATCCTCAATAAAGAAAGAAGCGGAATACATTCCTGCGATAAAGTATCCAGCATAAAGGCCATCACCATAATTCATGATAGAGCCAAAAACTTCTGCTATTTGTTGCATTTCCTTAAATAAACCAGGGGTAATAATTCCGAATAAGTCACTTTCAATCTGGAAATCAATATCATCTGCATGAGGATTAAAACGAGGATGACCCGATAGGGGAGGCATAATACCTTTTCTGACATTTTCCCGACCCGCCTTGTTCGCATGCCATAAAGGATATTTTGAATCTGCAAAGGCTTTTCCAGCCTGTTCAAAAGAAATATTAATTCCATGTTTTTCAATCGATTCTAAAAAAGTCATTTCTACATATAAATCGTCTTGCGCAAAGGCTCGTTCTAATGCTTCTGAAGACCATTCGTCTAAGGAATCAAGTATGGGAATTCCGTTGGAACGAAATTCATACTTATCTCCATAAGTTACACCTATCATTTGCCCTAACCATGCTCCTTTACATTTGTCAATGTATTTTTCTCGGGAAAGTTCTTTGAAATCTGATGGGTTTATTGTTTGAGCATTTGCTGTAAAGATTAAGACAAGAAGGAAGATGAGAATAGAGTATTTTTTCATTTTAAGTCTCCTATTGTTTTCTATAATGATTTTATAAAGCCGGGGTCAAAGTCAATCCAGACAGGGTCATATCCTTTATCTTTGATGGCAGATACAACTTCTTCTACGGTTCGTTGGTCATCAATTTCAAATTGTTCCAATACGGGACGCTGTGTAGGGGTAGTCCCCTGATAAACCTTATAGCCTCCGGGACGAGTTGAAGAACCGGCACTCATGGAAGTAATTCCTAATGGAATTAGATGGTTACGCACTTCTGCACTTTCACGAGTGCTTAAATTGAAAGGAGAATAAGGCATGAAAAGTCGCATGGCGGTGATAATTTGAACCAATTCCTGAAGACTGACTATATGAGGAACCTTAAAACGAGAAGGGGTATGTTTTAGTCTCGGGAATGAGAGAGAAACAACGCTTTGCCAGCACATTTTTTCTAAATATTTTGCATGTAATGCAAGCCATACAATATCAAGTCGCCAGTCGCTTAATCCCAGCAGGACGCCGCAAGTAAGCCTACGAATACCGGCTCTTCCAGCTCTTTCCAGAGCATCGAGGCGGTATAGGTAATCTTTTTTCTTTCCGGATAAATGAACCTTATCATAAGTGTCTTTATCATAAGTTTCCATGTATAAGGTAACGCCTTCAGTTCCGTCTTTTGCCAATTGCGCATAATGTTCTTCATCCATGGAATACACCTCGATACTAACCGATTTAAAGTACTCTTTCGCAATACGCACTGCCTGAGATATGTAATCTACAGGGACTATTTTAGGGGCGTCACCTGTAAGAAGTAATATAGTCTGAATTCCCTTTTCATTCAATGCAATGCATTCGCTCCGTAATTGTTCTTCGGTGAGTGTAACTCGTTTTTCACGGATACCCGAATGCGATGCAAAATAACAATATACACAATCCGATGCACAAAGATTGGAAAGATAAATAGGTGCATATAAAGATATGGTTCTGCCAAAGTGCCATCGTGTTAGTCGGTTTGCTTTTTGAGCCATTTTTTCGAGGAAAGGTTGTGCCTTTGGGGATAGGAGTGCAATTAAATCTTCAATAGATAAAGTATCTTTGTCCAAAGCATGCAAAACTTTGTCTTCATCAGTTCTTTGATATATTTCTTGAATAAGTTCTGAACTCCATTTATTGAGTATATTTGAAAAAGAGAAAGGTTCCATATAATTACATAATTTGTTATTAGGATTTGTTATTTGAGTTAAACAAGAAACCTGTTAATGGGGAAGAAGCCTCTGCTGTATTTCGTTGAGGACCTAAACCGGCTCGGAAAGCTAACCGTCCTGCTTCGGTGGATAATCGGAAAGCTATAGCCATTTTTTCATGGTCTTGAGCGTCGGCAAGTGCAGTATTTACAAGGACTGCATCTGCACCCATTTCCATTGCTTCTGCGGCATGGGATGGTGCTCCTAATCCTGCATCTACAACTACTGGAATATTAGATTGTTCTATGATAATTTTTATAAATTCCTTCGTTTTTAATCCTTTATTGCTACCGATAGGAGAACCTAATGGCATAACTGTGGCAGTGCCTAATTCTTCCAATTTTTTTGCAAGTATGGGGTCTGCCTGAATATAAGGAAGGACTGTAAAGCCATCTTTAATCAACAACTCTGCCGCTTTGAGAGTCTCGATAGGGTCAGGTAGCAAATATCGAGGTTCAGGAGTTAATTCTAATTTTACCCAGGGTTCCAATCCTGCAGCCCGAGCAATTCGTGCTAATTTTAATGCTTCTTCTGCAGTTCTCGCTCCACTTGTATTAGGTAAAATTAAGACTTCTTTGGGATTGAGGACAGAAAGAATACTATCATTTTCCGGTTTTTTTAGATCAACCCGTCTGAGTGCAACAGTTATAATCTCCGTGCCAGAAGCCTCAATTGTTTTTCGTAATGCTTCAGCAGAGGGAAATTTGCCGGTGCCAATTAAAATACGGGACTTAAATTTTCTGCCCGCTATGATAAGAGGGTCATTGTCTAAATATGTATTATTTATTTCTTCCATTGGATATGCCTTATTAGATAATTATTGGTATAACAAAGATTACTTCAATCTCATTTCAATTAGTTATTATATTTTATCAAAAAAAGGAATTGTAAAAGGTCAGTTTTCAGGGAGGTTGAGGTAGGAACCTTCTTCACTGGGTTTAATTTCTATCCATGCTTTTTTAGGATCAAATTTAGGCAAACGCCAGAGTAATTCAGCTGTAATATCCTGTGCATAAATAGGGCTGGTCATAGCATATACTTCTACATCACCAAAACCTTTTGTATTTTCTGGAGGACCAATAACTCGGAGACGGTAAGCACCACTGCGTATAGGTTTGTCTGTGAAACGAACCGTAAAGTTATCGCTTTCTATTATTTTTGTAACGATTGGTCTTCCATTAAATAACACCTCTAACTTTTTTCCTTTTGCATTTTCAACAATTGCCTCAAAACGAATATCAATTCCTAAAGGAACAATGCCTCCGATACTTACATCAATTTTATTGTCGGCTAATGAATCTGCCATGAAACTTAATTTAGGACCATTAGCACCCGAGGATACATAAGTTCTACCTAAACGAAGTCCTTCAAGGATAGCACCTAATGATTTATTTTCTGCACGGACATAGGTTATAGGCTTTCCTAAGGGGACCGATGGGTTAGAAGAATGACTTCCTGCAATACCACAGACCATAGCCCCCCGTGCTATTTCATAATCCCAGAAGCGGGCTGATTGGGAATTAGCAGAAACAGATGCTATTTTGGATTCATTTACAGCCGCAGCAAGGGAGTAAACAAATTTCCCGTCTTTTTTTTCTTTGAGCCAATCGTCTAATTTGTCTATAGTAAGGGGTGGAACAGATCTCCATTCTCTACACCATACCTGAATGGCGTTCACATAACTTAATCCCCATCGCCAGAATCCTGTTGGAAAACATGGATGGGCGATAGCAAAAATACCTCCCTGTGCCTGAACACGAAGACATTCCGCCTGTGCTTCTGGAATTGTTGTTGGGCTATCCAAAGGTGTTCGTGGACAATAAACCAGAGCATAACCCATCTGGTCATTACCCCATTTCATTGCGGGTATGAGAACAAGTTTGTCAGAACGGTATTCAGGGTCTTCAATGGATTTTAATGTGTTTATGTCGGTTATAGCGATAAAATCAAGCCCATCCTTTTCTGCTCTTTTGATTAGTTCTCCTACAGTTTCACTACCAATGCTATATTTAGAGAAGCAACATAATTCACCTTTATACCATCCCGATTTATTCTGAATAACTTTATTCTCAACTGGTATTGTTTTTTTACCGGGTATGTCCAGAGGGTTGTAAGGGTCTGTTCCCGATTCTATTTCAACTCTATCCAGAACAAGGTCACAATCACTATCAAAATCTCTTAAGACAAGGGGACCTGTGGTTCCTTCCAGAAGTGTGATTGGAATGAAAACAGGTTGATTTTCTTTTATGGTAATATCCTTGATTTGGACCATTACAGGAATCCCGTTATCGTAAGCATAAATATACGCTCTAAAACTTCCCACAGGGACTTTTTGTTCTCCTTTACCCTCTGGAAAATCAAATCGGTATCGTTTTCCATCCTCTATATTCAATAAATCAACTCTGGCTCTCCAATATTTTCCTAAAACATCCGTTACATCAATATCTAATATTCCTTTGGTCCCTGAATATTCGCTATATTGTTGGTTTTCATATTGATTTGTGGGAATAGACTGTTTAGGAGGGGCTTTTTTATCAGAGGCTTTCTTCTTAGCATAAATATTATCTGTTATAAGAAATAATGGGATTACTAAAAGAGGGATATAGTAAAGTATTACTTTTTTTTGTTTGTGCATTATATAAAGTCCTATGTAGTGTTAGATGATTAGAAATAACATCTTGCACCTATATAAATATTGGAGTTTTCCATAAATTGTCCAAAGAAGGTATACGGTTCATTTCCAATGAAGATATTGGCACCACCTTCAACCCACCATTTATCATTTATTTTATAACGAACATTAGGTCTTAAAAAGAAGTCCTGGTCTGTTGGTGAATAATACATGAACCATGACAAAATAAGATTTTGGTTCATTAATTGTTTTGTAAGACGGATTGTGGTTAAGAGGCGATTTTCATCTTTATTATGTACCCAGAATGGCTGATTGTTTTCATAATTTCCATAATCTAACATGTGTTCTAAATAAACCTGAAAAGCGCCTGTAAAGTCTTTTGCTAATTCCTGTTCGTATCCTACTAAGAAACGGAACTCCGAGTTATTTATGAATGGACTGCTCCCATCACGGTCCTCTTTTGAATCGTAATAACCAATTTCTAAAGATAATATTCCTTTCCCCACAGGTCCTCTTAAACTGGTTCCATAAACATTTAGTTTTGGAAAATATGCCTGTAAAGGAGGTAATAGTTTTTGTCCCCCGGGACTTTTCCATCTTCCGGAATAAGCATATAAGGCAAATTCGAAGTTGTTTATCTTTCTATATGCTCGGAAAGCCCATTCATCGTCATGGAAACGAGGACCGGGATGGTCAGGTCGGATAACTTGTTCATCTCCCTGGAGTTCATTAAAAAGAGGATTCCAGAAAGTGATAGGGTTACCTGTTATATATCTATCGGGTGTAAAGCGAGGAGTATATACAAGTTCGAAGTTAAACCATTCAGGATACCAGCCTAATTTTATAGAATCAGACGGGGCTTTTAGATATTCTTGTTCTCTGCCTACGAAGAAGGAATTCCAATCTTTTGGAAAGAGGTCGTTTATGAAAATTTGGTCTCCTGTTCCCCATGTAAGAATTTGTCGTCCTATTCGTAAATCTAAAGTAGGAGATAATGTCCATGTCAACCGTGCCTGACGCAGGTCAAAATTCAACTCTTCTTGAACAAAATCTCCATAAAAGTCCCCTGTGGTCTCAATACTTACTTTGTCCCAAAATTTATCTGCTCTTAATTGTAAACGCGATTCTCCCATGATTAAGTCTTTTGATTGTTGTTTGTCTTCTCTATATCGAACACCAGCACGATTATCCCAAAATCCTTTTATATCTAAATTAAAAGGCATCGGTTTTTTTTGTTTAATCTCTTCTTTTTGTTCTTCTTTAATGTTGGTTTGTTCTAATCCTTGAGGGAGCTGGGGTTCATTTGACGATTGAGATTGCAATCCTTGGGGAAGTTGAGGTTCTGAGGGGGAGGCTGGTGCTAACCCTTGGGGTAGTGCAGGTTCATTGTTGTTTGGGGTTTGAGAGGGAGTAGTGTTTTCTGTTGAAGATAATCCTTTTGGTAGAGCAGGTTCATCTGTATAACTATTGGGAGTTAAAATGCATATTGATGTGATTATAAAAAGGAAGAAAATAATTTTGTAAAAGAACTTATTTACATTTAGCCACATACTATATATTCCCACTATAACGATTGTAATTGCTTTTATAATATTGTATTACGATTGTTGTTGTTCAGAAAACTCATCGGCTTTCTTGAAAATGTTAATTATTTCTTCACCATACATTTTTAAACGCACAGGTCCCAAAATTTCTAACTGTTCCAGTTCTGATATGGTTTTAGGTCCATATAATGCTAATAAAAAAAGTTTGTTTTTAGGGAGGATAGCATCGGAATCAATATCTCGCATAATTGATTTTTGTTTTCTCCATTGTAAAAGAAGAGATGTGCGATTTTTTATTTGTGGATTGTTGTTTACTGGTGGGGTATACAAGGGTTCTTCCGAGTTTACAGTTTTTAATATAACTTCGAGTAGTTCCTGCTTTTTTATTTTATTGGATATTGAATGTATACCCGTTATTAAGTTTAACTCGTCAAGGGTTTCGGGAATTTTTTTAGATATGTTTAAAAGGCATTTATTGGAAATTAATTTGTTAGGAAGAATATGTAAGGATTGACCTAATTCTTCGCGGAAAAAGAAAAGTTTCTGCAGGATTTTTAGATTTTTTTCTGGCAGATTTTTACTTCTAAATGTTTTATAAAATTGAATAGATTTTTGTTCTTCCTCTTCTATTATTATTCCTTTTGAAAAATCATTAAAAATTTCTTGTGCCTCATCCCATAAGCCTTTTTCTTCGAGTTGTTTTTGTAAGACTTCTGCTAATGGAATTAGATAGTGAGAATCACGATAAGCATAACTTAATTGTTGATTGGAAAGGGGACGATGTTTCCAGTTCGATTTTTGGAATTTTTTGTCATGTTGAACATTTAGAAATGTTTTCAGTAAGGAAACAAGTCCGAGTTGTTTACAACCCAAAAGTTTCCCTGCTAACATGGTATCGAAGAGATTTGTAATTTGCCATTTGTATTGTTTCCAGAGTAGTCTTAAATCATATTCCGAAGCATGAAAAATTTTCAAAATATTTTTATTAGATAATAACTCCCCTAATTCCGGGAATGAAAAGTGGGCTAACGGATCCAATAGGAAGTCAAAACCACGAACTGAAATTTGAATAAGACAGATTTCCCCGGGATATTCGTATAAAGAGTTTGCTTCAAGATCAATAGCGATTTTCGGTTCAATCGAAATGATTTTGAGAGTTTTTTCCCAGTCTTTCCTTGTTTGTATCAGATTATAATCATTTATAGCAAAGTCAGATTTTTTCTTATGCATATATTGTAAATCTATTAAAAGTTACTATGTTATAGATGAGAATTAGCAAAAGAAACTCCATTCTCAAATATTTTTAGCCCATCTCCGGATCCTTTAAGTTGAAGACGGTGCCATAAAGGATGTAATTTGGCGTCCCAAAAGGCTTCAGGATGAGGCATTAAACCAAAAATCCTACCTGATGGGTCGCAAATGCCGGCGATGTCATCTATGGAACCATTGGGGTTAGCGGGATATTCTCCCTTTGCCAATGACTTATCTTTTTTTGCATATTGTATCACGATTTGATAGTTTTCTTTAAGTTGCTTTAATACAATATCATCTCTCGCGATAAATTTTCCTTCCCCATGCCGAACAGGTAATTCTATATTTTCTATACCTTTTGTCCAGATACACGGCGAACTTATGTTTATATTTAGATGAACCCATCTATCTTCAAAACGACCGGAATTATTGTGAGTTAAAGTTACTAATTGTTTAAATTCTTTTTGAAACAGCGGCAGGATGCCCATTTTAACCATGACCTGGAAGCCATTGCATATACCAATAATAAGTTTCCCGTCGTTAATAAATTTTTGTAGAGGTTTTTCTAAACGATAACGGAGTCTATTGGCTAATATTCTGCCGGATGCTATATCATCGCCAAAAGAGAACCCGCCGGGAATAGCAAGAATTTTAGATTTATCGAGATAATCTGGTTTTTCAATTAAATCATTGAGATGGATGAGTAAAGGTTCTCCACCGGCCCGTTGGAAGGTGTGTGCTGTTTCCCGTTCACAATTTATACCAAAACCTGTTAGAACAAGAACTTGTATCATAGAGTTTCCTTATATCCGTAGAGTTTTCTGCCATGCTTCTTTAAGTTCGTAAATAGAAGTATTGATAATAAGGTCATTTGTAATACCGTATACTAAAAATTGAGGTTGTTCTATTACTTCACCTAAATAGAAAATATCTAAACCATTCATTAATCTCAGAAAATCGTTTTCATATTGAGGAGAAACAGTAACGACATGTCGGCAGGGTGTTTCACTGAATAGAGCAACAATATCGTTATGTACGCCTATTGTATTAATATCTATTTTCATACCGAGCCCACCTGCAAAAGCACTTTCTGCTAATGCAACCGCAAGACCACCATCAGAACAGTCATGACAGGATGAAATCCACCTGTTTTTTATAGATTCGTATATTCGGTTATATTGGTGTATGGCTTTGTCCGTGTTAACGGTGGGAACAGTTCCACCTTCAAACTTATGAATTTCTGCCCATTCACTTCCACCTATTGCTTCAACAGTTTTACCAATGAGATAAACTCTATCTCCGGGTTTTTTTACATCCATAGTCATTGTATTTTGTATATCTTCTACAAAACCGATTGCCGTGAATAGTAATGTGGGTGGAATGGATATTTTGATGTCCCCGATTTTGTAATCATTTTTCATGCTATCTTTACCACTTATGAGAGGAACTTTATACGCAAGGCAGGTATCATGCAAACCCTGACAGGCTAAAACCAATTGGGCTAATTTATGTGCGCCATCGGGTGTCTTTTCACTTTCCACAGGATCAGGCCAGCAAAAATTATCTAATCCTGCAATATCACCTAATTTTACACCTACTGCTACTAAATTTCTGACGGCTTCGTCTACAGCATTTGTAGACATCTGGTAACAGTCTAAATCACTGTATTTAGGACAAATACCACAACTAATTGCCAGTCCGCGATTGGAGTTATAAACAGGGCGAATAACGGTTGCATCACCGGGACCATCATGGGTAATTCCCTGGAAAGGTTTAATCACTGTTTGAGCCTGAACTTCGTGGTCATACATTCTGACAAAGGTTTCTTTACTACAAACATTCAAACTGCTTAATACATGTAATAGGTCTTCAGTGAGATTATCTTTATGTTGTATGTAAAAGGGCTTTGTCTCTGAACTTGCTAATTTTGCTCGTAAATTCATTGTAGGAACGCCATCGTGTAGAAAATCCATAGACAAGGATGCAATTAATTTACCATTAAAGTAACATTCCAGAAAGCCTGAATCGGTAAATTCTCCTAAAACGGTAGATTCAACATCTCTTTTTTGCGCAAGTTTCATAAATTCATTAATATGTTGAGGTGATACAGCGACAGTCATTCGTTCCTGTGATTCCGACAGGAAAATTTCCCAGGGTGCTAATCCAGCATATTTGAGAGGGGCACGGTCTAAATGAATTTTTGCACCACCGGAACCTCTTGCCATTTCGCCTACACTTGAAGATAATCCCCCTGCTCCGTTATCTGTTATTGCGTTGTATAATCCACGGTCTCTTGCTTCGAAAAGAAAATCCGATAACTTTTTTTGTGTAATTGGGTCGCCTATTTGAACAGCGGTTACTGGTGAACCTTCATGTAATTCTTCGGAGGAAAATGTCGCTCCATGAATGCCATCTTTACCAATTCGCCCTCCTATCATTACAATGAGGTCGCCTTTATATGCTTTTTTCTCATGGGCTAATTTATTGTTTATTTTCTTTGGAATAATACCGCCTGTTCCACAGAATACAAGAGGTTTCCCTAAAAACCGTTCATGAAAAACAATAGCACCGTTTACCGTGGGAATACCGCTTTGATTTCCGCCATCACGGACGCCTGCATGAACTCCTCGTAATACACGCCGTGGATGAAGTAATCGTTCCGGGATTTTTCCTTCATAGAAAGGAGATGCAAAACAAAAAATATCTGTATTAAGAATGCATCGGCATCCTAAACCGGCGCCTAAAATATCCCGATTAACCCCTACAATTCCTGTAATAGCGCCACCATAGGGGTCTAATGCAGAAGGGCTGTTGTGTGTTTCGACTTTCATTGAGATGAGATGTTCTTCATCAAACTCTATTAATCCCGCATTGTCATGGAAAACACTAACCAACCACGGAATTTCTGATTTTAATTTTTCAGTAGTAGATTTGATGAAGGTCTTAAATAGGCTATTGACTACTGTATAATTCCCGTTATTATCTTCAAATTTTATTTCTGCGTTGAATATCTTGTGTTTACAATGTTCAGACCATGTTTGTGCCAATATTTCAAGTTCAATGTCCGTTGGATATTCGGGAAGGTTTAATGCTGTGCGATGTTTCCTTGTAATCGGATTTTCGTAGTATTCTTTTATGGCTTTCATTTCGCGCAAGTCAAGCGCTAACAGTCTTTTTTGACTTAATTCTAATAATTCGGAGTCGGAAAGGTTTAGAGATATTGTTTCGACGATAGATTCTGTTTTTTCAGTTACTAAGGGAATAGGTAATAGCGAAATATCTTTTTTGCTGGATAATTCATCTAAAGACAAGACTTTCCAGTGTTGTATAAGTTCATTTGCAAGGAGTTGTTGAGCAACACGAGAACAATCTTCCTTCGATAAACCTGAGAACCAATACATTGTAGATTTAAATACTAATTCTTCAGGCTTTAGATTTCTCGATAATGTGTCCTGTATACCTTCTCGCGCACTTTTACCAACATTGTCCGTTACACCCGGACGAAAACCCACTTCTACTACATGTTGGTATTCCTGAGGAAATTGTATATGTTGGTTTATAGAAGCGATTTGAATAACGGAATCCGTAAAAAGTTCTGTCGCTACTTTTTCGAGTTCTTCTGTTGTTAATTCGGCTAAAATAGTATAAACATCTACTACGCGAACTGATTTACATATAATAGAGAGGTCGTCCTTGATTTGAGAACATAGACTTTTCCCTATGGGGTCTTCTAATTCAGGACGGATTGTTACTTCAATTCGGTTGAGCATATTTTAAATTACCCTTATAATATACTTTTCTTTCTCCTTGAATTGTTCTTCCTACAATATAGGCAGAAATACCAGCTTGTTCGAATGCCTTTAATACTTTTGGCAAATGGTCTTCAGGGATTATGAATAATAATCCAATACCCATATTGAAAACTCGTAGCATTTCAAGATCATCTACATTGCCCGTTTCTTTTAAGAAGTGGAATAGATAAGGAACTTCCCATGTAGAAAGATCTATTTCTGCCCCAATACCTTCGGGAAGGATTCGAGGCAGATTCTCAGTAATTCCTCCACCTGTTATATGAGCCATACCCCGAACATCTGCAAGTTTAATAACAATTTGCATGATTTTGGCATAACAAGTATGAGGTGCCATTAATGTGTCGTATACCGATTGGTTTGTTCCGGGGAATGAATCTTCTAACTTTAATTTTGCAACATCAAAGCATATTTTTCTTGCAAGTGTATAACCGTTGGTATGAAGTCCAGATGATGCTAAACCAAGAATAATATCTCCTGCTTGTATGTTTGACCCGTCAATAATTTTTTTGCGGTCTACAATACCTACAATCGTTCCTACTAAATCGTATTCATCGGGTTGATATACATCAGGCATTTCCGCAGTTTCTCCGCCAATCAACGCACATCCTGCTTGTCCACACCCCCATGTTAAACCTTTTACTACCTCAACAATTGTGGTAGGATTAAGTTTTCCCATAGCAATATAGTCCAGAAAAAAAAGCGGTTTGGCTCCCTGAACCAGTATATCGTTGACACAGTGAGAAACAAGATCTATCCCAACGGTATCGTGTTTGTTTGCCATAATGGCTAATTTTATTTTTGTTCCGACGCCATCTATACTTGACACAAGGACAGGTTCTTCTATCCCATGTAGGTCAGGCTGAAATAATCCACCAAATAAGCCGATATTAGATAAAACCTGGTCATTAAAAGTTCTTTTAACCAATTCTTTTATTTCACCTACGGCTTCATTGGCTGCGTCAATATTAACGCCAGCATCTTTATAACTTAATTTTGACTGTTCATCCATTAGAGGCATCCTTTACTATAAAGATATGATAAGTAATGAATCTCGGACTCACTTTTGTATAATACTTCCATATTGAATATGAATTTGTCTGGAAAATTAGAGATATAATAGCATATATCAAGGTATAATGCTAATGAATTTTAATTATAAAAACTATAAGTAAAACTTATGGAAACTTTTTCTTACGATGCGTTACAATGTTTCTGTGCACTGGTAGAAACCGGTTCGTTTGGGAAGGCAGCAGAAAAAACAGGAAGGACACAACCTGCCTTAAGCCAAAGAATAAAAAGTATTGAAGAAAGGCTGGGTGGCGAACTATTCGACCGCAGGAGAAAATGCCTGACTCCTTTAGGAAAAAATTTTTACGAATTAGCAAAAGAATTTACATTGATGCAGAAAAAATTTAACATGCTTTTTCAGGAAGCAACTCAGGGGTTTTCTTCAGAATTGAAAATAGGTACGAGTGATACCTTTGCCTTCCATTTATTACCAAAGGTAATTAGAGAGTTTTTACGACAATTTCCTCAAATTCAGTTGTCGGTTATAACCCGTTCTTCAGATGAAATAGAAACTATGGTTTATAAGGGAGAGATTAATATCGGTGTTGTAACCCAACCTGTGGGACACAATAATTTGAAAGAAGTGAAAATATGTGAGGACCCTATTTACCTTGTAACATCTAAAAAACATCCTATTACGAAGAAAAAGACATCAGATATAATTTATGATTTGCATGATGAATCTATTGTTATGATAGATTCCAAAACGAGAACGGGAAGAATAATTAGTAAATACTTAAAAACAATAAAAATAGAGCCAAAATGTGTTATTGATGGTGGTTCATTTCAAGTGATAATGAAGTATGTGGCAGAAGGTTTTGGTATTTCTTTTGTCCCAAGAATGGTGGCTATGGATTGGCAAGAAAAAGTAGAAATAATAAAGATAAAGAAAACACCCACCATTCCTTATGTCTGTATTTATCCTCGATTCTTATCCATGTCAAAGACTGAAAAGACTTTTCTTAATTTGTTAAAGAAACATACAAGCACAATAAGAATATAGAAATTACTGAGTATATCTATGAGTTTCATGGGGAAGGAAAAAATAATCAAAATTATCCTGCTCTGTATTATGTTCATCCCTACGCTTGTATTTTCTTTTGACTTTACATCATTTCTTTATCCCAAAGAGATTGTGTTAAGTATCTTTTTAATTTTATTATTGCCTTTTTTTATAAAAAATAAGGAAGAATTATCTGTCCCTATACATCTTGTTTTATTTTTTGTCCTAAATTTATATTTATTTTTGAGTTGCTTGTATGCAAAAGTTCCAGAACAAACATTAGTTCGTTCTGCAGAATTGTTTTTAGTTTTTATTACAGTTGTTTTGATAACAGATTTTAATAGAGATGGAAAATATGACACTGTTATAGAATATGGCATATTATTATCAGGGTTAGTGGTTGCTCTCGCATTAATTGTGCAATATTTTGATTTGTTACCTGTTTTATTTCCTAAATTTTCATTTTATAAACAGTTGTATTCTGTGTTTGGCAATCAAAATCTTGCTGGAACATATATTGCTATTGTAATGATAAGTGCCCTGTTTTACTGGGATAATATTTCAATGAGAGATATATTTAAGTCCGTATGTTTTTTTATTTTGGTATATGGACTTATTTTAAGTAATTCACGGAGTTCATGGCTTTCAGTTTCGGTAATAATGGTTTTTTATTTCATAAATAGATATAAAGAAGATATGAGGCATGGAAGAAAAAACATTTATGTTTTGGTAGCCATGTTATTAGGAATACTACTTACATTGCCATTTATATATGAGCGTTTAAAATACAGTTTTACGGATATAGATATTGGGTTTCGTGTCCGTTTGTGGTTATATGATGGTTCTATTCGAATGTTTTTATCTCATCCATTTTTCGGGGTGGGTTTTGGAAATTTTTATTTTTGGAGTCCCAAATATCTGGCAGATGCATTAAACTCGAGTTATGGAAGTTTGCATATTAGCAATGAATTACTGACTTTACATGCACATAATGACATACTTGAATTGTTAGCAGAAACAGGGATAATAGGGTTCTTCATTGTAGGATTATTTTATTTTTCTCCTATTTTTATTTACCGAAGACCCTATATATGGTGGGCATTTATTTTTGTTTCTTTTTTAAATCCGATTTTTATAAGTTCTTCTCATTTGATTGTAGCCTGCTTATCTATATATAAAGAAGAGCAAATAATTTTCAAAGAAAAAAATATACAGATAGAAAAATTATGGAATGTTAAAAATAAATCAAGAATTATTCTTTCTACTCTTGGTTTTTTATCCATTGTATTTCTTACCTATACATTATGGATTCCAGACTACAAACTTCGACAAGCGGAAAGACTATTAATCTTAGGATATGATTGTGAATCCCAATATAAAGATTTGGTGAGTTCTAAATTTGCCACTTATGCTATGTATGAAGGTTATGTTCAAGAGTTGATGAGAAAAAAGGACTACCACAACGCTTATAAAGTATTGAAAGAAGCACTCAATAAAACAGATGGAGGGAATATTTATCTATTATTAGGTAGATGTGCAGAAGAATTGGGGAAAAAAGAAGAATCTATAAAATGGTATCGGGAATGTCTTTATCGTTTTCCAAATAATAAAACTGCACGAGAATATTTGCTATTTACTGGGGACTTAAAATAAAAAGGCTTTGTATTCGGGCAACAAACGGGGTTTTGTTTTCTGTCGAGATTTTGAATGTAAAAATTTCATCTGTATTTACAGAACAATTCGCTGACCATTTATCAGCCCTGCTTTTCTGATAGATAATGGGTTTTGTTTCTCCTTTATTAACTTCACAAATGAATGTATCAATATTGTCTAAAAAAAGGTCTATTTTTATTCTGTTGGCTCTTATATCGAGCCAGTAAGAACCTGTTTTTTCGAAGGCTATGTTTTTGATTTGAGGAGAACCATCGGTACTACTTATTTCTATAGTATGAGGAGGTTGTATATGCTGGTATTTAAAGAAACGGGCAACTGCGGGAATCTGGGTAAAAGGATTTATAAAAGTATTCAGGATATGAGATTCTACAGCACTAAAGATGATAACACATGATATAAATAGCATAAACATCTGAAATAAACAAAGGTTTAATGTCTTTATAAGAGATGTAGCAAATGTCCCGAAAATAATAAGAAAGGAAAAGATTGGAACCAGTATAAATCCCCATAAAAATAACGGTTTGGGTAACCATGATGACAGGTTGATAAAAGAGGCAATAATAAGTCCTGTCAGAATGATAAGATTGTAAGGAATTTTTTCTCTTAAACCTGTGATGTTTAATCCTAATTTGATAAAGATAGGTGAAATAAAGAGCAAAAGAATGCTGGTAATCATGCGAGCAGGGAATAGTTCATAGCGATAAATATCCCAGAAAGTCAAACTAACATGAACGGATTTATAATCTCCCATTAGAAACTTTAGAGACATAAAGATATTTATAGATATAAAAGAAATAGTAACCAATCCAAGCAGGAGCATTATAATTTCAGGTGTTAACATGGCGACAGGGGTTAAATACATATCTGTAGTGGTTAAATCAGACCGAGTTGTTTCTGGTGTAAGTGACTCACCACATTTCCAGCATCGGTCAATATAGCCTTGATTTTCCGTTCCACAACGCTTACATATAGATTCAGGGAGTAAATCAAAATCAGAACCGAAAGTAAATGGGAAAGGGGTCTTTCTAATATGTTTTTTACTTAAAAAACTTTCTATTCGTGATACGGCGGTTTGTGCCCATTTGTGTTCAGGACAAATTTCAGCGAGTTTTTCATAAACTTTTCGTGCCTCTTCAATTTTTCCGGCAGAAATTAATGCTCTTCCTAATTGTTCATATAAGCCGGGTTCTTTATCCCATTTTTCAATGGCTTTTTTAAGTTCGTTTATGGCTTCTTCATACTTTCCAAGACGATATAATGTGGCAGATAAAAAGCGATAAACATTGACATACGGTTCCCACTCATTTTTTAGTACATATAAATGTTCCAATGCTAAGGAATAATCTTTGTTTTGATAAAGTTTTTTTGCCAATTTCCATCGGTTTTCGTAATCTTTCGGATTTTTTTCTACATAATCAAGCAAATCAAGTAAATTCAAGGCTATTCTCCGTAAAATATTTAACTGGCTTTCTTCTTCTTTTTTCTTTCTCTTTTCTTCGTTTCTTTGTATTTGGAAAGATTGATTCTATAAAGGATTTCATTGACAATCCATGCAATAATGGCACCTATAACGGCAGACATACCTATAGTGAAACCTATATGAGCACCAAGAGAATTATCATAAAGTAATACACGCGATAGAAAGTAATTCGGAATGAGTAATAAGACACTACAAATTGCCCAGAATATCCATCCTACGGACTCGAGGTTTTTTAATTGTTTCATTGCTTAAAATGTCTCCTTTCTATTTACTTCTGTATTAGTCTGGGGAAGTGTAATTATAAACTTGGTGCCTTTGTCTTTTTCACTAACTACCTGAATATTACCACCATGTTCTTCTACAATTTTTTTGGTAACGGATAAACCTAAACCTGTTCCACGATACCCTTTGGTTGTAAAAAAAGGTTCAAAGATATGTTCTATATCGTCAGATGGAATACCTTTTCCATTATCGGATACTGTAATAATCAAATCTTTATTTTGAGATAACGCTCCTTCGATTTTAACAATCCCTTTATTTTCGGGGACTGCTTCACCGGAATTTAGAAGTAAGTTAGTCAAACAATGGATAATACCGTTAGGGTCAAGAAATACTTTATCTTTGACTTGGGATATATCAATAATAAGTTCAATTTGACGGTTTGAAAAAAGGTCAGAGAAAAATTCGGATACCTTGTTTGTTATATCTTCTAAATAGCAATATGTTTTTTTGTGGAGTTCGAGGTTTAGAAAATAACAGTAAATCTTTAACAAACTCGAAAACATAAAGGGAAGTTCTTTTAAGGACAGGCCATGCTTTATGAACAACTTCATAATTCTTTTGATTCAATGATTTTTCGATAAGTTCTGTACTGGTTAACATCCCGGTGAGTATGTTTTTTAAGTGGTGTGCCAATGCTGTTAATGTATAACCTATGGCAGCGAAACGTTCTGCCTGTAATTTCTCCTGTATTAATTGCGAATTTACTACGGCGGAAGCAGCCCACGATGCCAAAATTTCTAGAAAACGAAGGTCTTCATGGGAAAAAGGGTCATTTCCTTTTTTATTAACCATCTCAATAACACCAATCAATCGTTGGCGGTCAATTAATGGAACTGCAAGAATATTTCGAGTTGAAAATTGAGTTGCCATATCTACTCCCGGGAAAAAACGAGAATCGTTCTTGACATCATTAACAATTAAAGGTCTTTTTGTCCTCGCTACTTCACCAGCAATTCCACAATCAATAGGTATGCGAATCTCCTTCTTTACTATTTCAGAACCAACCGGACCTAGAGTTACCTGAAAAGAAAGTTCTTTCTTTTTTTCATCATAGAGCAATAAAGAACCTGCTTCAGCATTACATGCCTTTTTACATTCCTCTGTTATGATTACAATAAGTTGCTCAATATCCGTTAAATTCGAATAAAAGTGCTGAACCCTGTATATAGATTGAATGTAATTTCGAATATTTTCATCCAGCCAATTTAACTTTGTAATCTCACTATCCGATTTATTTTCCATTATGATAAATTATCCTTTTCTATTTATGACTATATACATTCCTTAAATGTTGTGTTCTCCGTTGTTTTTGGAGTTGTTTTATTTTATTATAGATTGTAGTTAATTCGTTTGATGATGAATCACTTAGCACTGTAAAGATTAAATCTTTTAATATTTCTTCATCAACAAAATCACAAAAGGAATCGTAAATCTGTATTAGGTTCCTTATTTTATATTTTATCGTAAAACGATTTATCAAATAGGTAGAGTCTAAATCTATTAAATATATATTTTTTCCATCTACTGTAAGTAGGTTTTTACCAGACAAATCTTTATGATATATCCCTTTTTCCCACAAAAACACAAGAAATTTTTTCATTGTATTGAAGAAAGTATCTAATGTTATTCCTTTCTTTGAATATATGTTATCTTTAATAAATATTTCGACATTGTAACTATCATAAAGATATTCAGATAAGAAAAAATGTTGATAAGGTAATGAAAAGTTTAACATTTCAAGATATGCGATAGGTTTTGGGGTTGGTATATGTGAATGTATTAAATAATTACTTATATTCCATGCATTCCTACAACGATTGGATAAAAATAAATGTCTAAATATCCCCTCAAAAATAGGATAGTTCGTTTTTTTTACAAAATAAGAACGCCATTGAAAAGAAGAAGTTTTTAATGTTTTTTTTAATATTTTACCAGTGATGAATATTTCAGATAAAAAAATATCCGGGTCAAAATTTTCTTCGTTTGACCAGATTCTATATTGTGAATTGCATTTGTATTTCATTGTTAACTAACTATTTTTATTGATATAACGATGTTTATAATTCACCCATTGTATATGTGGATATGAAAGTAGTTTTGCACAAAAAGAGAGATTTGAAATGTCATAACCTTTTAATAAAATATTAAAGAAGTCAGGGCTAATACCTCTTTTTAGAAAAGATCGTTTTAATCTTAACAAATTTTGGGAACGGTAATAATTATTCAATGTGAATATTTTTTTTGCATTATCAAAATCAATTAAAAAGACAGATTTGTTTTTAGAATCAATTAATAAATTCCTTATTTGTAAATCATTATGAAAAATTCCAATATCGTGCATATTCTTTATAATTTTTCCACATTTAATTAGCATGTCGTATTTTTCCTCAATAGAGAAAAAATTATTGTTTAAAAATTCTTCTAAAGTATGTGTGTCTGGAATGTATTCAATAATTATTCCACACCTATAAACCCCAAATTTTTTTGACCAAAATCCACCAAGATATTCTGGAATCGGCAAATTATTTTTTAATATTTCTACATAAATGGAAAATTCATGCAAAAAACGATTTGAAAAAAAATAATACTTAGGTAAAATTTTTCCGAAAATACCACCATGGGAATATTGCTTTATAAGAACAGAAGGGTTTGTTGTTGATTTGAATAAAAAAATTTTGTTTCGACCACCTGATAAAGGTATTAGTTGGTTAGATATAGAATTAGAAAGTAATCCAGATAGTATGTCAAATAAATCAGAAGATAGGTCTTCTCTTAAAATTGCATGACCGATATTATTCGAAAGTATTTTATAACCTGTGGGTAGTTGTATAGTCATATCGTTATTACATTTTATTAATAGTAAAAGAATAATAAATTATAAAACACAAGCATGGATAATAAAAAGAAATGATTAATAAAAGGGAGGAGCGGCAGGCTTGGGCTTTCCTGCCGCTATATTTGCGGGGGGTGTCTGAGAAATTGCTCTGTAGGCGCAAGAGGAAAATTCATATTCAACATTTATATTGAAGTTTTGGGCTGGTCTGAGGAATCGGGCATACGCAATTCCCAAACACCAAATATATAGTAGCACAATATATAGTGGTTTGTCAAGTATTATTTTAAAAATTTTAACCACGAGGAAATTTTTATCTATTTCACAAAGAAAATATAGTAATTCTTCAGATAAAAATAGTTTTATCAAAAATTAATGATCTAACCGGATATTAAATATTGAAACAAAATTATTTTAGACTGTTATCTTGAGGTATTTTTTTCTCATACATTTTTTATATATGTTTAATAAATAAAAAATTTTTTATTCTATATTAAAGGGTAAAAATAAAAAACTAATTAATGGTAAGTAGAGTGATAGAATATGCAGAATAAGTTTAAAATTTGAATATTTTTGTAGTCATTTTTTATACTATCTCTTGATTTTGTGAAGTCCATTGCTTTTCAAAATGAATAATTAAATGATTGAGAGGGTATTTTTATGATTTTTATTCCTAAGGAAGTTTACCCCAAAGAATCTCGAATACCAATAGTTCCTGATACGGTAAAAAAATTAGTCAAGTTAGGAGCCGAAGTGTGTATTGAGTCCGATATGGGGTGGAGTTGTGGTTATTCAAATGAACAGTACACAGAAGCAGGTGCAAAGGTTGTATCACGCGAGGAAGGATTAAAAAATGCAGATATTGTTTTACGATTAAGAAAGCCTCCTATTGAAGAAATAAAATTACAAAAAAAGGGTTCTCTGCATATTAGTTATTTAGAACCTTTCTTTGATTTTGCTATACAAGATGAATTTATTAAGAATGAAGTTAACGCAATATCTATGGAAATGATTCCACGAACAACATTAGCCCAGAAGATGGATGCTTTGAGTTCACAGGCAAATTTAGCGGGTTATGTGGCTGTTGTAGTTGCTGCGAATAGATTACCTATGGTCTTTCCCATGATGATGACCCCTGCAGGGACTTTAAAACCCATTCGTATTTTTATTATTGGTTGCGGTGTTGCCGGCTTACAAGCAATAGCCACAGCCAAAAGATTAGGTGCCCGTGTTGAAGCATTTGATACAAGGCCTGTAGTAGAAGAACAGGTTTTATCGTTAGGGGCAAAATTCGTAAAAATTGATGTGGGACCAACCGGGCAGACAAAAGATGGTTATGCTCTGGAACTTACGGAAGAACAGAAACAAAAACAACGGGAAGGGATGAAAAAAGTTATTGCCCAATCCGATGTCGTTATAACAACAGCACAGGTATTTGGTAAAAAGGCTCCACTACTGGTTACCAATGATATGATAAAAGCGATGCGACCGGGTAGTGTTATAGTAGACCTTGCTGCTGAAACCGGAGGAAATGTAGAAGGTTCAAAACCCGGCGAAGAAGTGATTATAGATAATGTGATTGTCATTGGAGCGGAGAATTTTCCGGGACGCGTAGCAGTGCATGCCAGTCAAATGTATTCCGCAAATTTAGGAAATTTGATAGAACATTTCTGGAATAAGGAAACAAAATCTTTTAATTATAAATTAGAAGATGAAATCTTAAATGGTTGTTTGATAATTCACGAAGGTAAATTAAGAAATGAATTAATACAAAAGGCAAGGAGTTAACAATGAAAAGAAGGATAGTAAAACTAAATAAAATTCCTCTGATGGGATGGGTAAGTTTGGTGGTGTTTGTATCTATCCTATCCCTTTTATTGTTGGGGAGTTTTCCAAAAGTGAAAGCGGATAGTAATGCAGGGGCTCCGACAATACCTGCAGTTGTAGCAACGGAATGTGCAACAGAACAATCGTTGCCCAGCAGTAGGACTTTGAACCCCATGACATTACTTTTGTTTACTTTCTTGATAGCGGTATTTCTTGGAGTAGAAATTTTGACTAAAGTGCCATCACAACTTCATACGCCCCTGATGTCCGGGTCTAATGCTATATCGGGAATCACAGTCGTAGGTGCATGCTTAGCCGCGGGACAGGGGAGAGATTCGTGGTTATTGATAGGTATCGGTGTAATCGCAATGATTTGCGCCATGATAAATGTTGCAGGTGGTTATCTTGTTACAGACAGAATGTTAAGAATGTTTAAAGGGAAGGAAAGGAAGTAACCGTGAACGAAACTATTAAAATATTAATTGAAGTCGCCTATATGGTATCGGCGGTTACCTTTATTCTGGGTCTGAAAATGCTCAGTAAACCAACAACCGCCATTAAAGGAAACATCATTTCTGGATTAGGGATGTGCCTTGCTATTGCTATTACACTTGTCAATCCAGTAATTAAATCCTATGAGTGGATAATAATCGGCGGGCTTATTGGAAGCGTTATTGGAGCCATAGCTGCGATAAAAGTCCCGATGACTTCCATGCCCGGATTCGTTGCATTTTTTAATGGAACAGGTGGACTTGCCAGTATGTTAGTCGGTTGGTCTGATTTTCATGTTACATATACTGGAAAAGGTTATGGGGCATACAGTCTTGAAAATATAGTATTAATACTTGCCACTTATCTGGCTATGTTGATTGGTGGAGTTACCTTCTCAGGAAGTATGGTTGCTTATGCAAAGTTAGAAGAAAAAATCCAGGGAAAACCAATCCTATTTAAGGGACAGCAGTTAGTAAACGCTATCGTATTGGGATTGGCTATTTTAATAGGAGTTCTTTTCTTTGCAAGTCCTAACAGTTCCATAATATATCCTGTACTTATATTGTTAATGATATTAGCAAATATACTGGGTATTTTAGTTACCATCCCTATTGGGGGTGCGGATATGCCTGTTGTTATATGTTTATTAAATAGTTATTCCGGTATGGCAGCATGTGCATCCGGTTTTGTATTAAATAATACAGTGTTAATTGTAGCAGGGTCATTAGTCGGTGCAAGTGGTATTATCCTTACAGCAATTATGTGTAAAGCAATGAATCGTTCCCTTGCTAATGTGTTATTCAGTGGCTTTGGTTCATCAGAAGGAGCCGTTAGCACTTCTGTGACGGGTGAAGTGAAAGCGTTGACACCAGAAGATGCCTATTTCGTATTAGAAGCGGCGCGTTCCGTTGTATTTGTGCCCGGTTATGGTATGGCAGTTGCGCAGGCTCAACATGTAGTAAAGGAACTGGCAGACTTATTAGAAAAAAATGGGGCAGAAGTAAAATATGCCATTCACCCTGTTGCAGGTCGTATGCCAGGACACATGAATGTCTTGTTAGCAGAAGCCAATGTGCCTTATGACCAATTGTTGGAGATGGACGATATTAATCCGATTATTGACACAGTAGATGTTTGTATTGTCGTTGGTGCGAATGATGTTGTAAATCCGTCCGCCAGAGAAGACCCCAAGAGTGCTATCTACGGAATGCCTATTATTAATGTAGATTACGCTAAAACCTGTTTCGTCTTGAAGCGTTCTCTTGCGTCAGGTTTCTCCGGTGTTGAAAATCCGCTATTTTTCAAAGAGAATACACGAATGATTTTCGGAGATGCTAAACAGACATTGACAGCCATTATAAATCAGTTCAAAGAAGCACAAGAGTAATACAAACTGTTGTAGTATCTTTATAGCCCTTGTTGTATGAAGATGCAACAAGAGCTAATTTTTTGGAAGGTAAATGTTAGTTGATAGTTATTGCGAAGATATGAGACGAATGAGACAGATAGGACGAATGGGATATATGAGAGAGATACGATGAGGATAAGAGATAAGTTAAGGGGGTAAGATATACGCTTAAAAAATGAAAGAAAACATACTTCCACTGTTGTCAGTTTTCATTTTCTTATTCTTATTTAAAATTTATTACCACTTCTTTGATGATAAATCCTAAATAAATTATAAAACACAAATAAGATAAATTGTTCTTTTATAATCACATTTCTTTTTTTGAAAATTGGTTTCTTATGATGTTCAATGCACCACCGGCTTTGTACCATTCAATTTGTGTGGCGTTGTAGGAATGGTTGGCTAATATAGTTTCTTTTGTTCCGTCTGTGTGATGAATAACAACGGTTAGCGGTTTCTGCGGAGAAAAGTTATCGAGACCTAATATGTCAATTTTATCCTCTTCTTGAATTTTATCATAGTCTTTAGGGTCTGCAAAAGTTAGGGCAAGAATACCCTGTTTTTTTAGGTTTGTTTCATGGATGCGAGCAAAACTACGAACGAGGATAGCCTTTACTCCTAAATATCTCGGTTCCATGGCTGCATGTTCGCGGGATGACCCTTCTCCATAATTTTCATCACCAACTACAATGGTTCCTATCCCTTTTTGTTTATAAAAGCGTTGGACCTGCGATACAGTTCCATATTCACATGTAACCAAGTTTTTTACAGAATTTGATTTGTTATTGAATGCGTTAATAGCACCCATGAAACAGTTATTAGAGATATTATCAAGATGTCCTCGATATTTTAACCACGGTCCTGCAGGGGATATGTGGTCTGTTGTACATTTTCCTTTGATTTTTAGTAGAAGATATAAACCTATAAGGTCTCCATTATTTGGAGGAAATGGTTCTAATAATTGTAATCGTTGAGAATCAGCACGCACATCTACATTTAAGTTTTGAGATTGTTCTGCAGGTGGAACATAACCAGAGTTACTACATGTAAAACCGTTTTTTGGAAATTCGTCACCTACAGGAGGGTCTAACATCACTTCGACCCCTTCTTCATTAATTAATTTGTCGGTTAATGGGTTAAATGTAATATCTCCGGATAAAACTAACGCTGTTACTATTTCCGGAGAAGATACAAAAGCATGTGTTTTGGGATTACCATCATTCCTTTTTGCAAAATTTCTATTAAACGAAGTTACAATTGTATTCGGTTCATCATCGGGACCGTAGCGATGTCTTGCCCATTGACCAATGCAAGGACCACATGCATTAGCAAGAACAACGCCATTTATGTTCTCAAAGTCTTTAAGTATGCCGTCTCTTTCAATTGTTTCATATATTTGTTCAGACCCGGGAGTTATTATAAATTCTGCTTTTGCCTTTAATTTTTTGGATACTGCCTGTCGTGCAATAGATGCTGATCTGCTTAAATCTTCATAAGATGAATTTGTGCATGAACCTATTAGTCCTACTTCTACTTTGAGAGGCCAGTTATTAGCAATAGCCTTTTCTTTGATTTGGGAGATAGGAGTGGCTAAATCAGGTGTGAATGGACCATTTAGATATGGTTCCAGATTAGATAGGTCTATTTCTATTACTGAGTCGTAATAGTTTTCAGGATTTAATACAACATCCATATCCGGGCATAGTTCTTTGCTTACTGTTTCGCATAATTGTGCAACCTTTTCCCTACCTGTTTGAATTAAATAATCTTTCATCCGTTTATCATAAGGGAAAATGGAACAGGTTGCCCCTACTTCTGCACCCATATTGCAGATGGTTGCTTTCCCTGTGCATGAAATAGTTTCTGTGCCAGGTCCAAAATATTCAATAATATACCCTGTCCCTCCTTTAACAGTAAGAATGCCGGCTAATTTTAGTATTACATCTTTAGGGGAAGTCCAGCCTTTCAATTCACCTGTGAGTTTAACACCAAGAATTTTTGGAAATTTCAATTCCCATGGAAGACCTGCCATAACATCCACCGCATCAGCACCACCTACACCTATGGCTATCATTCCTAATCCACCTGCATTAGGGGTATGAGAATCAGTTCCTATCATCATTCCGCCGGGAAAAGCATAATTTTCTAAAATTACTTGATGGATAATTCCTGCTCCCGGTTTCCAAAAGCCTATCCCATATTTTTGGGAAACGCTGTAAAGAAAGTTATAAACTTCTTCGTTATCCGTTAGTGCTTTTTGTAAATCGGATGTTGCTCCTTTTTCTGCCAGAATTAGATGGTCACAATGGACGGTAGTAGGAACTGCAACTTTAGGTCTACCTGCTTGCATAAATTGCAGTAATGCCATTTGTGCTGTAGCATCTTGCATAGCCACTCTGTCAGGATTGAACTCAATATATTCATCTCCTCTCTTAATTTCACGAATATCGGCTTTGTTAGATACATGGCTATACAGGATTTTTTCAGTAAGAGTTAAAGGACGGTTTAATTTATTTCGGATTTCCTTTAATGTATTTTGATAGTTGTTTAAAACATGTGTTATTAATTCATAATCAAATAACATAGAAATAACTCCATAAGAAAAGGGGAAAATAAGTAACAGAAAATAGTGAATGAATTATAAAGGATAGGTTTATTCTTTTTCTAATATGTAAACAGCTTCTTCTGCTATGAGATTTTTTAAATAATGAACGGTACCCTTAGAATTTAGGGATATTTCTTTAATTATTTTTATATTCATTTCCTTACAAAGGGTGCGAAAATCTTTTAAAGTAAAGAAATGTCTATTCGGGCTTTCATACCATGAGTAAGGTAGGTTGGGTGTAACCGGGGAGACCCCTTTAAATAAAATATTCGAACGCACTTTCCAGTGTCCAAAGTTAGGAAAACTTACTATTCCTCTTTTTCCTATGCGGAGTATTTCTTTTAATACAAGGTCAGGTCGTTTTATAACTTGCAAAGTCATACTCAAAATTACATAGTCAAAACAGTTGTCGGGTAATTCAGAAAGTCCTTCGTCAATATCAGCTTGAATAACCGGTAAACCACAAGAAATGGCACTAATAACATTCTCCTGATTTATTTCAATACCTAAACCGTTGGTTTTCTTTTCACGGTCAAGGCGACATAAGAGTGTGCCTGCTCCACAACCGAGGTCTAAAATCCGAGCATTATATTCTATTAGTTTTACTATCAAGTCCAGGTCAATTCGTGAGCCCGAGTAAATACTGTTAGGTATGATTTTTTTCGGTTCAACTTTTTCCTGCCTATCATTGGCTAAACATTTGGGACAGGGTCTATCAGGGAAATAAACATGTTTTAGGAAGCCGCTGATGAGTTCTGTCATATTTTTATAATCAATAAGGAAAGAATCATGTCCATAAGGGGATTGAATATTGCAGTAACTAACATTTTTCTTTTGTCGTGCAAGTGCAAAAACAATTTCTCTTGACTTTTCCGGAGGGTATAGCCAATCTGAAGAGAATGATATTACTAAAGTTTTCCCTTGGACTCTACTTAAAGCATCATCCAAGTTATCATATCCTCGTGAAATATCGAAGTAATCAATGGCTTTTGTTATATACAGATAAGAATTAGCATCAAAACGATTAACAAATTTTTCTCCCTGATAATCTAAATAACTTTCTATAGAAAATTCTTTATTAACATCATAACGAAATTGTTCGCCATTCTGTAGTTTTCGTCCGAATTTATTTTTCATCGAATCATCAGAAAGGTAAGTAATGTGGGATAGCATGCGTGCAACAGCCAATCCATTTGTAGGACCTGGCAATGGGTAATATTTACTATTGGCAAATTTAGGGTCTGAAAGTATGGCATGTCTACCGACTGCATGAAATGCAATTTGTTGGGTTTCACTAACAGGGGGTGCGGAAATCACTACAGTTGATTTTGTTTTTTCTGGATAGCGGACACTCCATTCTAAAGCCTGCATACCGCCCATAGAACCACCGATAACACAAAGCCATTGAGGAATATCTAAGTGTTTCATTAGTTCATATTGAGCATTGACCATATCTCCTATGGTTACAAAGGGGAAATCCGTGCCATAAGGCTGTCCTGTTTCGGGATTGATGGACATAGGTCCTGTAGAGCCAGAGCATCCCCCTAAAGTATTGGAACAGACAACAAAATATTGGTTTGTATCGAGTGCCTTTCCCGGTCCTATCATGGGATCCCACCATCCGGGTTTGTTATCTTCCTTGCTATGATAACCTGCTGCATGAGCATCTCCCGATAGAGCATGGCATACGAGGATGGCGTTATCCTTTTTAGGAGATAAAACACCATAGGTTTCGTATGCAATCGTGACCGGACTTAATTTCGCACCACTCTCCAGAGTGAGATACTCCGGAGAGTGGGCAAAGGTATAATATTTCGTTTCTACGATTCCTACACTTCCTGTTTCCATAACTCTATATTACCTGAAATTTACTCCTGTGATTTATTCAAAGCTTGCTCTAAATCTTCAAGTATATCATCAATATCTTCAATACCCACAGACAATCGAACGAAATCGGGAGTCACACCTGCTGCTTTTTGCTCTTCCGGTGATAATTGCTGATGGGTTGTAGACGCAGGATGAATAACCAATGTTTTTGCATCTAATACATTAGCAAGATGAGATATGAGTTTCAAGTTATCAATAAACTTTTTCGCTGCAGGAATATCTCCCTTTATTCCAAAACCGACAATAGCACCCTGACCATTAGGTATGTATTTTTGTGCTCGTGCATAATCAGGATGGGAAGGAAGTCCAGGATAATTAACCCATTTTACTGCTTTATGTTTCTCTAAAAATTGGGCTACTTTAAGAGCGTTTTCGCAATTTCGAGGAACTCTTAAATGTATAGTTTCCAATCCTTGTAACAATAAGAAAGCGTTAAACGGAGATAAGCAAGGACCCATATCCCTTAAAAGAGTTACTCGGGCTTTGATAATATAACTGATGTTTCCTAAGGGTTTAAATATATCGTTAAATACCATACCATGATAATTTGGGTTGGGAGATGTAAATTCAGGGAATTTCCCATTATCCCAATCAAATTTACCGCTATCTACAATAACTCCTCCTAAGGATGTTCCATGACCTCCAATAACCTTTGTTGCACTGTGGACTACAATGTCTGCACCAAAATCAATGGGTTTAAATAAAATAGGTGATGTTACAGTGTTGTCTACTATAAAAGGAATGCCGTGGTCGTGTGCAATTTTGGCTATACCTTCAAAATCTACTATGTCATTTGCAGGGTTGCCGATGGATTCTACATATAAAAAACGGGTTTTGTCATCTATTTTCTTTTTGAAATTTTCCGGATTACTTGCATCAACAAATCGGGCTTCAATCCCTAATTCTGCAAGGGTATGGGCAAACAAATTATAAGTACCTCCATAAAGTGTACTGGAAGAAACAAAGTTTTGCCCTGCATGGGTTATATTTAATACCGCTAATGTTATAGCAGAAGACCCGGAAGCCAAAGCAAGAGCCCCAACACCTCCTTCCAATTCGGCAACTCTTTTTTCAAAAACATCTACAGTTGGATTCATAATTCGGCTATAAATGTTGCCAAATTCTTGGAGAGCAAACAGTCGAGCCGCATGTTCGCTGTCCTTAAAAACATACGAAGTGGTTTGATAAATAGGCACTGCACGAGCGCCCGTTGTAGGGTCTGTAATCTGTCCTGCGTGGAGTGCTAAAGTTCCTTGACGATATTGATGTTTTGTCATAATTTTACCCTTTCATTTGTTTTAGATTTATTTTTTTATTGTCCATTAAATAAAGATGTAGATAAATATCGTTCTCCTGAATCCGGAAGAATAACTACGAAAGTTTTATTTTCAAATTCTTCCTTTTTGGCTAATCGAAGAGCAACAGCCATAGCAGCACCTGAACTTATTCCCGCAATAATTCCTTCTTCTTTTGCCAATCGTCGAGCTGTCTCGAAGGCTTCTTCATCTGTTACCGTTTCAATACGGTCTACCAGATTTAAATCCAAAATATCGGGTTTAAATCCAGCACCAATTCCTTGTATTTTGTGAGGTCCTGGAGAACCACCAGATAAGACTGGTGAGCCTGCAGGTTCAACACCTACACTTATAATCTTTTTTCCACATATTTCTTTAATGTATTTACTCACTCCTGTTATCGTTCCACCTGTGCCTATACCTGCTACAAATACATCTACAGTCCCATCTGTGTCATTCCAAATTTCGGGTCCTGTTGTTCTGAAATGTATGGATGGGTTTGCAGGGTTTTTAAATTGTTGAGGCATGAAATAATTTGGGTTTTCACTGGCAATTCTTTCAGCCTCTGCAATGGCTCCTCGCATTCCTTTCTCACCAGGAGTGAGAATGATATCCGCACCAAATGCTTTTAACATTGCTCTGCGTTCTAAGCTCATGGTTTCTGGCATTGTAAGAATAAGACGATATCCCCGTGCTGCAGAAACAAATGCAAGGGCTATACCTGTGTTGCCAGATGTAGGCTCTATAATGGTTCCTCCGGGTTTTAATAGACCTTTATTTTCTGCGTCCCATATCATTGCGGAGCCAATACGACATTTTACGGAGTAACCCGGATTTCTACCTTCAATTTTTGCAAAGATTTTTTTAGTTTTTGCCCCCTGACTAAGTTTATTTATTTTTATCAGTGGGGTATTCCCAATAGATTGACTGTTATCTGTAAATACTTTCATCTTAAAATCCTCCTGAAATTTATTGGTTTGTAGTTGAATTGCTGAATTAATTAAAGAAGAAAAAAATAGGAGAGAGGAATACTAACACATGAAGGGGGTACATCGGTGGGAAAAAACGAAAACATCAAATTTTACGAAATACTTATGTTTCATTTTTTTAGTTTTTGTACCTGTGTTAGTTGTTTTCATAAAAAATATTTTTTAGTTTAACATATTTTAATTTATAAAACAAATTTAAAATAATATATATTTCCAAAAAATAAAAATTTGCAATTGTGTTTGCTATATGATATAGTATGCCTTGTAATTGAATATGTCAAGGGTGTTTATTGGTTAGGGATGTACTAAAAATCCTGTGACTCAGTGGTTCCCCGCCTGAACAAGGCAGAGCGCTATATGATAGTAGGTTTTGAGAGTACAGGCTGATAAACTTCTGCGACAGAATGTGTATGTTTTAGGAGATGCACAAGTGAATATTTTTGTAGGAAATCTGCCGTATTCATCCACCGAACAGCAATTAGAAGAAATGTTCGGAAGATACGGCAAAGTGGACTCTGCGCGAATCATTTCTGACCGTAATACGCGTAGGTCTCGTGGCTTTGCGTTTGTAGAAATGCCTGATGACAATGAGGCAAAATCAGCAATCGAAGCACTCAACGGTACTAGTTTAGGTGGAAGAGAACTTAAAGTTAACGAAGCCAGACCGAAGGAGGAATTTGCACCGCGCAGAAATCGTAATCGTTACAGACAATAACTCGAAAAGAGTTTATATAGAACGATTATAAAAAATATGCTCACTTCACGAAAGAAGTGAGCATATTTGTTTATAAATGTGTATATAAATATTAATTTTTATTTTCTTTGCCGGGTTTATATTCTTTCGTAATGTTTCCTTTCAAATCTTCAAATTCCCAATGAACAGGTCTCATTTTTCGTTCTACAAAAAGATACGCCTGGTCTGCATAGTGAGGTGAATTTTCATCCTGTGTGGCACTTCCAAACTGATGTAATGCTTGAGAATGAACTTTGCCATCTTTATCCCATATTACAAGTAAAACATACGAATCACCTGCTCGCCCTTCAAGGTATTTACCTGTCCATTCTCCATATACACAATAAAGTAAATCGGGACCACCTCCCAAACCGAGGTTAACTTTACCCCGAACGAGACGATTGATCTCCTTCCACGGAACATCAATCTTGCCGTGTATTGAATGAAGTAAACGAACTTTTTCTTTAAATGTCTTAAATAAATCCGGGACAGGACGATTAAACATTTCTGCTCGAACTATAGGTTCAAATGCCAATATAGCAATACCTGCGGATAAATTATCGGGGTCTGCTTTTAAGTCCCAATTTTTTAAGAGTTCTAATGCTTGTTTCTCAATATCATTTTCAGGCTGAAATTCATTTAGTAGTTTTAAAACATATTTTTGGGCTATTGAGTTTTTAGAATATGTCCAATCAAATTTGTATTCATAAAATTCTTCTTTTGTTATGGAATCATCTTCCCCTAAAAGTTCTAATAATCGTAAAGCCCGATTTGTCATGTGGTCTACAGGCTCAATTCCAAATGTTTTAGAGAAATCATTAGGGTTAGGATTGTCATCACCAATTGTTGTCTGATATGGAGTTGAATTACAATTCTGGATAAAACCTGATTTAGGATTCTTTACTTGAGGTAATTTTTCAAATGGTAAATATTCTGTCCAGAGGGTTTCAGATGTATCTCCTGGCAAATAACCTTTCCAGTCATATTTTTCAGAACGAATAGGCAAGAGGGCATTATATATATACCAGATATTTCCTTGATAATCCGCATAACCGATATTGAAAGAAGGTACTCCTTGTATTTTTAGTGCTTCTTCAAATTCTTGAATATTTGTTGCTTTGTCCATTCGATACCATTGTTCCACCTGTTTAATATTTTTATATCCAGCATAACGAAGTGCATATACTCCGTGAGGACGACGGATAGCAGGTCCATATTCACAGAAAAGTATTTCTCTCGGAATTTTAATTATATATTTGTTAAAAACTTTTACCGGGAAATAAACGACTTTCCTTTCAAAATTTTTCCACTGTCCATCAAAACGATACTGTGCAGGGTTATTCGGATTGATGGTTAATTCGTAAACATCTACAAGGTCTGGCATATTAACTGTATGTGCCCAGCCTAAATATTGATTATGTCCATGAAGAATTACAGGGGCTCCGGGAAAAACTCCTCCTGTAATATTCCATCCTTCTTCACTCTTAAGACGGGCTTCATACCATGCTACAGGACCTGTCCAAGGTTGGTGAGAGTTTATATCTAAAAAGGTAGAACCATCTGCAGTCCGTTTGGGACTTACTGCAAATGTATTAGAACCCAATGGGAGATTTTCAAATATCTCTTTGATAATCATTGTCTCATCATTTTTCCCTAACATTTTAGGGCGTTCAATTTGAGGTTTTTTGCGGGATTTGAAAAGAGGCTCAATATAACGATTTAATCCAAAAAAGAGGGGTGCCTTTAATACAAATCCTGCTACAATGTCCTTACCTGTGGCTGGAAATACATCCCAACAGGTTACTTTCTCCGGATGAAGCCCTGCATAATGATTAACTCCTTCTGCATAAGCCTCACATATATCTTTTACTTCGGGGGATAAATCTGTTTCATATTGTTTGTTTACAATATCCCATACATTTAAAAATTCCAACATATAGTCAAAAACAAATCCATTAAATCCATTAATTATCCCGTTTTTTCCACGAATTAAAATCTGCCCCTCCTGAACGGTCTTAAAGTCATCTTCGCATTGGGCATAAGCCAATCCGTATGCAACATCAATATCTCTTTTCCCATATATGTGTGGAACACCCCATTCATCACGGTATATAGTAACATCATATTTCCCTTCGGGAGGTATTAATTGTTCAAGTGATGGGGGAGATGATTTTTCAATTTTTTCACAGCCTGTTAATGAAATGAAAAACGCAAGAACAAATAAGGATGTTAAGTAGAAAAAGGGTCTAATCATACGCTCTCCTTTATTAAAAAAAATTAAAAACTCTGGTTAGTAAGACAAAGAAAATATGTAAATAGTTTCAGAGAGCGAAAAGGAAAAGCGAACTTTATTTGATGGGAAATATAGGAAACCAGATAGAAAGTTTTTGGCGGGGAGATAAAAAGGCACCATTAAAATTGGCATTTGTTATGATTGCACCTTCAAGTAGAGCATCTTTTAAGAAAGCATTAGATAAGTTTGCACCACTTAGATTGGCACCTCTTAAATCCACTTGTGAGAGATTTGCCATAAAGAAGTCTGCTTCCCCTAAATAGGCTTGCTTAAAACTACTTTTTGTTAAGTCGCAACTTTTAAATATAGCCCTGTATAAATTTGCTCCAGAAAAATCAAATTGTTTCAGTATACGATTAGAAAAATCTACTTCATTAAGAACCGCATTTGAAAAAATACAGCCATCTAATATGGTATCTACAAACTTTACCAATGTTAAATCTGCTTGAGAAAAATTAGTATCTCTTATGTCGGATTTTATAAAGGATGCGGAATGTAAATATGCTTTCTGAAAATTGGCTTGTCGTAAATCTGTTTCATTAAAAATGCACTGTCGCAAATCACACATTCTAAAATTCATCCCCGAAAGATTTCTCTTTGTAAAATGTAATCCACTTAAATCGGGGGAAATAGCCGGGTCTGATGCTCTCCATTGATTCCATACTTGAACGCCCGCTTCCAATATTTTTACATGTTCTTTATAAGCCATTTGTTATTATCCCAACAATTATACATAGTTTGTAATATTTTTCTTATAATAATATATTTCAACAGTATTTTTAAAGTGATTCGTAGTAGTATGTGATAAGTAGATGTAAATATACAGGGAAAAAGTTTTCAATACCTGCTATTGTGGCATATAATTTAATGGTTCAAATGATAATAAATTAGGGCGGGAAACAGATGTCTTCAATGAAATAATTTGTTTTTCTTCAATGGATTTATGTATCCCTTCCATGATCTCCACAATATGCAACGCTAATTCACCTGTGGCACAATAGGGAGAATTTGTTTGTATAGCATGAGCCATATCACTTATGCCTAATCCCCTCATATTTGTGAAGTAATCAAAACAAGTTGGGAATTCTGACCATTCTTTTTTGAATTGATTATAAAAGAATATTTTTCCGCCAAATTGGTTTGGGTCGGGAAGGGATAGCGAGCCTGTTTCACCATGTATTTCTATAAATGGTAGATGATGAGACCAAGTATCAAAACTCATTATAAGTGTGCAGATAACACCATTCGCAAAAGATAATATTGCATGAATATCTGTGGGAACTTCCACATGTATTTTTTGACCATATTTAGGCTGGCTTGTGATTGTTCGTGTGTTAAAATTTGTCTTTCCTGAGGCGAAAACGGATTTTACTGGTCCTAATAAAAATATAAGTGAAGTTAAATAATAAGGTCCCATATCAAATAAAGGACCGCCACCTTTTTGATAGTAGAATTCCGGTGAAGGGTGCCAGGATTCATGCCCTCTACAAAGCATAAAAGCGAATGAAGAAAGAGGTTTTCCTATCCAATTATCATCAACAATTTTTCTTGCTGTTTGCCAACTTCCCCCTAAAAAGGTGTCAGGAGCACAACCAATGAACAAGTGATTTTTTTTTGCTGTTTCTAAAAGTAAACAGGCTTGCTCAAATGTAAGAGCGAGAGGTTTTTCACTATATACATGTTTACCGTGTTTTAATGATTGTATAGAAACATCAAAATGGGATAATGGGTTAGTTAGATTAACGATTAGTTGAACATCGTTAGATTGGAGAATGTTTTCAACATCACTTACTTCAATATTGTATTTTCTTCCTTTTTCTTCGGCTTTTTCTTTTATAATGTCGGCACAGGCAACTAAATTTAAATTACTAAATCGCAAAATATTTTCGATATATATTTCTGAAATATTTCCACAGCCAATAATGGCACAGTTTATGGGTTCAAATTTTTGTCCCATGTCTTTAACTTTCTTTATTTGTTATTTTTCACAGATATAAACATGACATGGTGGAAAATTTTTAAATATGATGGGAGAACGGGAATATTTATTATTGAATTTTTGAGGAAGTTTATGTTTTAAAAATTTTTTTCCAGAAGGAACCCATGGACTAAAGAAATAAGCGAAAGTCAAAAATTTCCCTTTATCCCGTAGACATTCGTATGTAGCGTTTAATAATTTATCCTGCAATTCGTCTTCAAATCTTGTCCATGGTAAACCAGATATAATTACATCACAGGAATCGTATCCAGCCTCTTTTAAGTATTTTAATGTATTTTCAGCGGAATCCTGAATAACATGAACATCCGGACATCTTTCCTTGGTAGCCTTTGCAAATACGGGATTAATTTCCATTGCAAGAAAATAGGCATCGGGTTGTTTTTTCTTTTGAATATATTCAGTAAAAACTCCTGTTCCGGGACCAAACTCAACAATTACTTTTGCATCTTTTAATGGTGCTAAGTCTGTTATACAATCAGCCAATGCAGGACTACTGGGTGCTAACGCTCCTGTCGTTTTATTGGCTCTAAAAATTTCTCCTACAAAAGTCCAGAATGACATGTGTCCACCTTTCTTTTAAGTTTAAATTGTTTGTGTAAAAAAAGATATAAAATTATAAATGTTTTAAATTTTAATTTCATAATTTTTTTATCCAAAAACTTGACTTTTTTAAACAAGTATGGTAATATTGTATATAGGAATATTATGAAAAAGAGTGTATTAAAAAATTGTCTATCTTTATTATTAGTTACCGGGGTAATGATAGGGGGTTTTTGTCCTTTATATCAAAAGAATATGGATATAAATAAAGATGGAATTATTGATGTGTGTGATGTCCAGCAGTTAGTATCAGCCATTGTTTCAAATAATATAGATGTTCTTCCAGATATAAACAATGACGGGAAGATTGATGTACAGGATTTGCAAATTCTCATGAAAAATATGGGGAAGAAACAAACAACTGTAAAATTAAGAACAGAAATATTTAGTAATATTCCTAAAACAAATTATAATCAGCAGCAATTTAAAAAGACATGGACATATAATTCATTTGCTAATTTCACTTCAATATATGAAAACAAAAAACTTGCTGATTTATCAAAAAGATTTGCACAAAAAAGAGAGGGTATTGAAAATATTGCTTCTATGAAACTTTATGGGGAAAAATATCTCGCTTATCATATCAGTGCAAAATCTCCTCCCAATATTTAAAATATTTTGATAATTTTTTAGTCTAAAATCAGGAAATAATTAAAAAAAGATAATAAATCATAAGGAGAACGAAATATGATTAGAACAACTCAAAAAAGTATATTGTGGGTGATACTATTAACTATGACAATAGTATTTACCCCATGTATAGGTAGGGCAGTGGAACCATGTCCCTTGCCATCCGACAATAACGCATTGTTGGATTTGTTATGGCCCATGTTTGACACGAATAAGGATGGAGGATTATCAAAGACAGAATTGTCTGCAATTTATACAGTCCCCGATCAGTATTTTAATATGTTAGATACAAATAAAGATGGAAAGATTGACCGTGTAGAGTTTCAGCCTATCCTTGCTTTGCTGCAACTATATTTGCCCGGTGGGCTTTTATCCATAGTAGATACCAATGGAAATCAACTGATTGAATTTCAAGAGGTATCTGGATATGTAAGTCAACAACAATTTCAATTGCTGGATAGAAACAAAAATGGTGTTATAGACTGTGGTGATATTGGTGAATTGCCACCAATAGAAGGTGAGCCAGGTGTTGAAGGCGACCCTGGTGAAGAAGGGGAAATCATTATAGAAGGTGAGCCTCCGATTCCTGTCACAGACCCATGCGATTGGGTAGATATGGCTTTAGAAGAATTTGCAAATCTCGACCAGAATCAAGATGGTGTTCTTACAAGAGATGAGTTAAATTTCCCTATTATTTTGATTTATCCGCCCATTGTTGATTTTGATGTTTTATTTGACGCGTTTGATTTAGATGGAAATGGTAGAGTTACAAAAGAAGAACTAAAAGCATGGAAAGTTATTTGCGGTGGCGAAGGCGAAGATGAAATGTGTCCACTTCCTGCAATACCTGCAACATTGCTTTTAGAAATACTACTTCCATTGGTAGATTCAGACGGTAATGGAAAACTAAGTAAAGATGAAGTTCGGGCAATTTATGCCGATATTGACAATTTACTATCGCAGTATAATCTCAATTTGGATTTAGTTTTCCTACTCATTGACTCCAACAGAGATGGAGGTGTGGATATAAGTGAGTTAGATATTTTGTTACGAATTCTGGGTCCACAGTTAGGAATAGACCCAGATAATCTATTGACTTTGATAGATACAAATAAGGACGGTTTAATAGCCTATGAAGAAGTATCGGAGTATGTAACTGCAGAACAATTCGCCATGGTTGACTTTAATGGTAATGATGTAATTGATTGCAACGATTTAGAATATTTATTAACATTCCCGCCTATTGATTGGGAAGGCGAATTGCCATTTGAAGGCGAAATACCCATTCCAGATGATCCTTGTCTGATAGGTCCAATATTATTAGACTACTTTAACTTCCTTGATCGTAATCAAGATGGAAAGTTAAGTGCAGATGACCTAAATTACGAGATAATTTTGCCTATAGAAATTCCCGTTCCTATTAATGAGGACACCGTGAACGAGATTTTAATGATGTTTGATATTGATGCGGATGGAGCCGTAACTCAGGAAGAAATCCAAACTATATTAGCAAACTGTGAGATTACTATTGAAGGCGACCCGTCCTGGGAAGGTGAAGTTCCACTTCCCACAGACCCATGTATTATTGCGCCGTTAGTTTTGCAATACTTCGATATGTTAGATACCAATAAAGATGGTGGTATTACTTTGGAAGAGGTGCTTTCTATCCCGGTGATATTGGGAGGCAACACCACTATGATTTATCCACCACCATTCCCTATTGACCCGAGCATCATAAGAGAGATATTTATCTTATTAGACTTGAATGCAGATGGAAAAATTATCAAAGATGAATTAAAAGTTATATTGAATACTTGTTCCGGAGAGCCTCCAGAGGGAGAACCTTCTCCAGAGGGAGAAATTATAATATTCCCGGACATCTGGAATCCGTGTGCTCTGGCTCCTTATGCGATTCAGATGTTCAATACTATAGACCAGAATAAAGATGGTGTGATTGATATTAATGAGATAATTACATCTATTGCTTCTGTTTATATGATGCCAATAGACCAAACATGGTTGTCTCGTATTGTAAGTATGCTCGATCTTGATAACAATGGTGTAATTACTCTGGAAGAATTGCAAGCCATTGTTGAAAAATGTAATGCACAATCAAATGAAACAGGTGGACCTGGACCCGGTGGTAATGAGCCACCTACATCTTTGATTTTAGAGCGAGCAGTTTCAGGAAATCGCAGATATTGGCCTGGACAAACATTGACAGTTATTTTAACTATTAGAAATCCTATTCGTCTAAATGTTTCTGCATTAGGCTTGAAAGAAACACTCCCGACAGGGTGGGTATTACAATCTGTTGTGGAATCAAGTAACGCGGTTGTTGTTCCTTCTAATGGAGCAACAGGAACATTAGAATTTGCATGGATGGATATTCCACCTTTCCCAGTTAAAGTCGTTTATAATGTAGCGATTCCTAACGATGCTGATGGACAGGCAGTGCTTAGTGGATATGTACTTTACAGGACCGTTAATAGTGAAGAACTATCGTCTCCTGTTGTTGATACAGTTCTGTTAAAGGGCTGGTCTCCTGACAGGTCACACTCCGCTGATTCCAATCGCGACTGGGCGATATCTCTTACTGAAATGTTAAGAGTAATCCAGATGTTTAATTACGGTGGATATGGCTGTGACGATACCTCCGAAGATGGGTATGGACCTGGCGAAGGTAAGCATAGAAGTTGTATGCCTCATGCATGTGATTATAGAATTCAGGATTGGAAGATAGATCTATCTGAATTGCTCCGATTAATCCAATTATACAATGCACCTGGCAAAGGATATATCCTCCAAGAAGGAACAGAGGATGGTTTCGCTCCGCTTCTGAACTAAACATTAAAATAATACATAGATTGGGAGATAAGATTAATTTCTTATCTCCCTTTTTTATTAATAATGTCGAAAAATTGGGACATTGTCAGGATAAAGTTCATTTTGGATGTAAATACAACATGCTCCCCCAGATGAAAAGAGATGTCCCGAAACTTCTTTTATTGTCAATTCTCCTGATAAAAAAATACCGTCTTTCTTTATATATGTCCTTAATATTCTTTCCAGAATAATAGGTGTAAAGTCGGAAGAATAGCATGTAAGAAAAATAAATAAAGGGGAACCCTTACAGAGCATCATTAAATCATCTAATAAACCGGATATATGCTGTTCTAATTTCCAGATTTCATTTTTAGGTCCTCTTCCAAAAGATGGAGGGTCAAGAATAAACCCATTATAAGTTTTACCTCTTTTAATTTCTCTACTAACAAATTTTTTTACATCTTCTACCATCCATCTCACAGAGTTCTCATTTAAATTGTTTAGTATTATATTCATCTTTGCCAATTCAACCATCCCTTTTGAAGAATCCACATGACATACATGAAAGCCCTTTTTAACGCATGCTACTGTAGAGAGACCTGTATATGCAAAGAGATTTAAAACATTGACAGTATCTGTATTTTTTATTCGGAGGTTCAGCAAAAAATTCCATAAATTAAGATGTTCCGGAAAAAAACCAATATGTCCAAAACTTGTTATCTTTGCATATACATTAAAATCTTGTATAGAGATAGGAAATTGTTGAGGTATAAGGGTCAGATATTCCCAATGCCCACCACCTTCATCTGAACGAATATATATAGCATCTATTTCCTTTTCCCATAAATCCGGGAGAGTTTTAGGATAACATGCTTCAGGTGCAGGACGAATAATTTTATAAGGACCTATTTGTTCTAACTTGAGTCGGTCACCGGAATCTATTAAATGATATGAATTAGTGTCTTTAAAATTTTTATATGTATTTTTTAGCATGGTCTTTTTTTATTTTAGTTATATATTACATGATAGTTGAAAAAACATACTGAATATATTATACTAATTTCAAGGATTAGGGTTGGGGAGAAGTTTGTAACAGATTTGAATAAGGAGTGTGTGTATGAAAAAGTATGTAGTCATTTTGCTTGTTATTGGTATCCTTTTAGCATTAGCCTTTCCTATATTAAACCTTATTGTAGGTCCACCCGTCGGTACTACTATTACAAATCAAAAAGTAGATGAACCAGCATTTGCAAAAGTATTACCCATATTGGAAAAAAAATGTGTGAATTGTCATACGAAAGAATATAAACTTCCTTTCTATGCAAACTTTCCTATAGCCAAAGGAATTATAGAGGCAGATATTAAATTAGGTTTGTTTTATATGAATATGGTAAAGGAATTGTTTCCCGGGGAAAACAAACCACCTACAGAAGTGGCATTAGCAAAAATTGAACATACAACATTAATGAATGAGATGCCACCCTTGCGGTATATTGCCTTACATTGGGATAGTATGTTATCAAAAGAAGAACAAAATTTAATCTTAACATGGGTAAAATCTACACGAGCCAAACACTATGCCACTGAGGGTATTCCAGAAAAATTAAAAGAAGAAGTTGTTCAACCTTTACCACAAAAAGTAAATGTAGACGAGAAGAAAGTAGCATTAGGGGATAAACTATATCACGATAAAAGATTATCCAAGGATAATAGCCTTGCTTGTGCAGGATGTCATGATTTAGGAACTGGCGGTGTTGACCGCAAGAAATTTTCTGAAGGTGTAGGGGGTGCTATCGGTCCTATAAATGCCCCCACAGTTTATAATGCATTGTTTAACTTTGTTCAGTTCTGGGATGGTCGTGCCAAAGATTTACAAGAGCAGGCAGACGGTCCTGTGAACAATCCAATAGAAATGGCTTCTAACTGGGAAGAAGTAACATCAAAACTAAATCAGGATGAAGAATTTACAAAATCTTTCCTTGAAGTATATCCCTCTGGATATAACAAGGAGAATTTTACAAATGCTATAGCAGAGTTTGAAAAGACCCTTATTACTCCCAATTCACGATTTGACCAATTTTTATTAGGTAAGGCAGATGCACTTAACGCTGAGGAAAAAGAAGGATATGCTCTCTTCAAAAAATACAGATGTGCTACCTGTCATGTAGGCAAGGCTATGGGCGGTCAATCTTATGAGAAGATGGGCTTAAAAGCAGATTACTTTAAAGACCGTGGTGAAGAAATAAAAGAAGCCGATTTGGGAAGATACAATGTAACGAAAAACGAAGAAGATAAACATAAATTCAAAGTCCCCTTGCTTCGCAATATTGCAGTTACACAACCCTATCTACATGATGGTTCTACAGATGACTTGCAGGAGGTAGTAAATATTATGTTGAAGTATCAAGTAGGTAAACAAATACCCAAAACAGAAGAAGAAAAAATCACAAAGTTCTTAAAGACTCTAACAGGTGAATATCAAGGGAAATTACTTCAGTAAAGAAATCTCCTTTTTGAGTTGGTTTATACTGCATACCTTTGTAGTTTTATCATTCGTTATATTGTGAAGGCAATTTACAGGTTAAATCTGTCGCTATAGCCGGGAATAACGCAATTCAGATAGAAAAGGTAGGGACGAAAAATTTATCGTCCCTACCTTTATTACAACAGTAATATTACAAGAGTTTTACCTCTTTCTTTTTATATTCATTGTTTATACAATATAATGTAAATTACGAATATAATTACTAAATAAACATACCAATAACTTCAGCCATACCTGCATTTACAGGAGGTGTCCCGGCTCCTGTTGGATTTAATGGGTCTTCAGCAACATAACGAATGAATTCTACATGCCCATCCATATAAAGCACATTAGAGCCACCGGGAATATGATTAAACCCTTCAGGTTTGCTTGAAACATGGTCGAGCATAATCCACACAGAACTCTGTGCTTGAGCAGAAGATGCTGGATTATTAATATCAGTGATTAAAAATCTTTCAATTCCTTCTCTTAATCGGTATACTGTATTGCCACCTCCATTGCCATTACCTGCTGATACTGCTACATCTTTATCAACGAGATTGGGCCATTGTGATGGATTAGCAAAAACAGGAACGAGTGTATTTAAAGCAAGTTCAACAACTTGTCCGGGTCCTGTCACAGGCTGGTTAATAAGGGGAGGAACCGCTGGTAATGTCATAGGGTTATCTGTAGTTTTGGCTCGGTCTAAAACCCAACCTATATACACATAACTTTCATCTATTGCAGCTGCACCATAATGTTCATTAGTGCATAACCAACCCGCTGTATTCTCACCTGTAGCATCGTTGGTAACATCTTTTATATTACTTTGTGCATCGGATGGGCAGAAAATTATCGCAGGGTCCGTTAGGTATTCAGGATACAAAGTTGTTAAATCAGGACCCATAGCAAGGAATACAGACCTTGTAAAAGTAGTATATGGAGGATTGGCAATATCACAATCTCTGTATATGGGTTGTGAGCCTTCTCTTACGAGAATTCTTGGGAATCTTTCGCCCTTTGCTTCACCACAATACATCTTGAACACCAATCCCCATTGTTTTAAATTGTTCTGGCAACTTGACCTTCTTGCCGCTTCACGAGCCCTTGCTAATGCAGGCAATAAAATGGCAGCAAGAATTCCGATAATAGCAATAACGACTAACAGTTCGATTAGCGTAAAACCTTTCTTAAATTTCTTCATACAAAACCTCCTATCGTTAGTTTATTAATTTTAAAAATGATACTATTAAACATTAAACATATAATTATAATGACGAAATAATATTAAAAAGTCAAATTTCAAATCATTTGTAAAATGTGATATATCAATAAGGTATATCTTAATCATCTTTACAAAAGAAAATTTTATTTATTATATTATTAACAAATAAAATTTTTGAATAAATGAGGTAATGATATATTTTGTAATTTAATTAGAATAAATTTTTTTGAAATCTTACAAATGATAGATAAGAAACCTGTATATTTAGGTATTGATAAAGATAAGGAAAAAAAATATCTTGAATGGGTAAGTAAAACACTACAAAATTGTTGTGCATGTCCACGGAAGTGTGGTGTTAATAGATTAGAAAATGAAATAGGTCATTGTAAGATAGGTCGCTATGCAAGGGTTTCAAGTGCCTTTCCACATTTTGGAGAAGAATCCTGTCTGGTAGGATGGCACGGTTCGGGCACGATATTTTTTAGTGGGTGCAATTTGAATTGTGTATTTTGTCAGAATTATGAAATAAGTCAATATCCATCAGGTCCTGAATGTTCCGCAGAAATTATTGCAGAAATGATGTTAAACTTACAGTCTTTGGGGTGTCATAATATCAATCTTGTTTCGCCTTCCCATGTAATCCCTCAAATTATCGAATCACTAATTATCGCAAAACAAGGTGGATTACAACTTCCTATCGTTTACAACACAAATTCTTATGATAGTATTGATTCATTAAAAATACTTGGAAACTGGATTGACATTTACATGCCCGATATAAAATATTGGGAAGAAGAAACGGCATGCAAATATTCTAATGCTAAAAATTATCCGAATATAGTAAAAGAGTCTATAAAAGAGATGCATCGTCAGGTAGGAGATTTAGTAATAAGTTCTGATGGTATTGCTCAACGAGGATTGTTAGTAAGGCATCTTGTGATGCCTGGATTAATTCATGAAACAAAAGAAATATTAAAATGGTTAGCAAAAGAGATTTCAAAAAATACCTATATCAACATCATGGAGCAGTACCGACCTACTTATAAAGTTCTGTATAATCCATGTTATTCAAAAATTTCACGAAGACCTATGCGGGGGGAAATTGAAGAGGCTATTCATTACGCAAAATTGTATGGATTATCGAGAATTGCAGATTAAATAAAAACCCCTTAAACACAAAATATGTTTAAGGGGTTATGTCTTACTGATTTTTTATCTTACATATTGTTTTCTAATAATTAAAACGGAACACAAAGTTATAGTGCCTACAAATAGTATAAGTGTTAATACCGAACTGATAGGAACTTCATCCGAAACGATAACATGAAATTCGTAAGTGGTATTTGTCTTCTGCCCATTATCATACTCACATATATATATTCCTGTATCCTCTATCTGTGCATTAGGAATCCAGAGGGAACGACAATGGGTATTTAATCCTCTTCCTTCTAAACTACCGTTTAATTTTGACCAGTTAAATGAAGAATTTGTAGCCACAGGGTCCGGAACACGCAAGCAAATATCGGAACCTACCTTAAAAATTCCACCTAATGTAGAAGAAGTATGACATTCCTCACAATCCGAACCGGGATATACATCAGGATTTAACGCAGAATTAATATACGCTTGTTTTTTCTCCTCATAACTCATGTCGGAATGGACGAAGTATTCATACTCCTGTTTGTTTGTCCAGCCATCTCCATCCGCGTCGCCATCAGGACCGAAGTATTGAGGAAGCAGTTGATAATAGATAGGAGTAATTATGTTTACATGAATATTAAAACTTGGGTCAATGGCTTGTGCCGCAATAGAAATTACCGTAGGAATCATTGTTGACTCTTGATTACCTAATGTCATATATCCTGCTAACATTTGAGGTAAACCGTAGAAAATGGTATATACAATTCCATCAGTTCCTCCGACATCAGTTATCATCCTTTGCATATTTTGATTATAGGCATTTACCGCGATTTGGTGACTTACCCCTCCGTTAGCCGTAAAATCAATAGAAGAGTTATTATAACATTCTGTAATAAGAGAGAATTCTAAAGAATCTAACATGCCATTCCCTGAAATAATAATTGGGTCTATAGAAATTTGTCCGCCATTTAAATCACACTCATCAGGATTAAATGATAAACCTTCCGCTCCCTGGTCTCCCAATAAAACATAATAGGCACTAAGATTTTCATGTAAATATTGCATACCTGCTACAATTTCATGGTCGGGCTGTCTGATGAAATCATGATATTCCCAAACACCGTTATAACAAAAATCACCATTACCTTCTGAACTTCCTGTGCCGGGTCCTCCTAATGGTTTTGAAGTAGCATCTATAATGGAATCATCATCAATTACACAAAGTGTAACATTCCCAACAGCGCCTGTAGTATCCACAACTACATTATAAATTCGATTTCCCTGAATATTATTAACAGAAAGAATAGAAAGGGGAGACGATAAACTATCCTTGGCATTAAAATCAGTGGTATCAACATTTGAAACAGGCTCACTAAAACTTACTGAAAAAGTCATTGTATTCCCATTAGAAGAAATACTGTTAATTAAATAAACTTTTGGATAATCCAACCATTGACTGATAAATTCGGACATACATCTCTGTGCTAATATCCTGTAACCTGCTTGTGATAAATGAATGTCGCCATCAAAAAGTCCATTAGGATGAACTAAGGAACAAGGGTCACCACCAGGAAAAGGAGAATAAGAAGGGTAATTACCAGGATAAGGAACAGAATTAGGAGGTAAATTCGTTGGGGTTGATGTGCCAAAATGATATTGCATGAGTCCAAGGTTATGGACATAATAAACCCGTGGTTTACTATCAGCAAGAGCCTTTTTGGCTTGTTCAAAACGAACGAAAGCATTTTGTTGATCGCATATAGAACATCCACCACGGTCCCTACCCGCAAAGGTATATCCACAGAGGGCTATGCGGATGTCAGGTCGAACCGCAAGAATTTCATCAATAATACCACTCATATAATTTACAATAGTATTGATGATATATTGTTCTTGTGCAGGGTTAGAGAGCATATCACAATTCCAACGAGATGTTTGTGGAGTTCCCCGAAGAAAATCATTACCTCCTAATGTCATTAATACAATGTCTATAGTTGGATACTTTGCTAATTCTTCCTTCACATTTTGAATATAATTATATTCTTCAGGATAAAATTCAAATGCTCGTGCTCCCATAATAGCGGTTCGACTACCAATCTCTCTTAAATGCTCCATTCCGGGTGTTTCATTAAAAATTTCTTTAAAAGTTCTGAATGCCCACATAAAGCCTGTCCAACTATCACCTACTAATAAAACACGAGGCACTTCTTCTTGTGAAAATGCAATAGAACTATTAAAGAGAATAAGCATGGATAAAAAACAAACAAAACATAAATTTAAAACACGGTGTCTCATTTCAGTCTCCTTTTCATTTAAGATATACAATAAAAAACAATAAATAAACTAAATAAATTATAACAATAAAGAAATAAAAAAATCAATAAAATATATAGTGGAGGAAATTTTTAATTTTTTTTGATAAAGAAAAAATTTTATAAAAAAATATATTTTTTACTTGACAAAAGGAAATAGATTTGTTATAATTTGTTCAGAAATTCACAATTATACTTAAAGGTAAGTATATAAATTTGTTCAATATTTCACAAGTAAAACTTTATGGTATCTGAGAAAACAGTAGAAAGATTAAGTTTATATCGCAGAATACTTCAGCAATTGAGGGTTGAGGGTAAAGAAACTATAATGTCGCATGAACTTGCAAATATCTTGCATATAAAGCCCGCCCAAGTCCGTAGAGATATAATGCAATTAGGTTATTCAGGGATACCTAATAGTGGCTATAGGATTCGTCCTCTTTTAGAAAGTATTGCAAATTTTTTGGATTCACCATTACCACAAAGTGCCGTTTTAGTAGGTGTTGGTCATTTAGGACTTGCCTTGTTAGCTAACTTTGCGGGACGATGGAGACAATTGGCTATTCGCGCCGCTTTTGATAAAGACCCTGCAAAAATAGGACAGACTTTTCATGGTTGTCGGTGTTATGCTATGTCTGATTTATCAAAAATAATAGCAGAGACAAAAAGCGTGGTAGGTATTTTGGCAATTCCGGGAGAAGGGGCTCAGTCTGTTTGTGATCTTCTCGTGCAGTCAGGGGTGAGTGGAATATTGAATTTTTCTCCATTACGAATTAAAGTGCCCGATAATGTTTTTGTAGAACATGTTGACCTTTCTGCTACATTCGAGAAAGTTTCTTTCTTTGCAAGAAGGATGAAACTTTATTCAGAGGAAGAAAAATGGAAAGTTGAAAATGAAACCACTGAGGGTGAATACGAAACATTAACAACAAATCAATAAAAATTTTTGTAGGAGATAAAATATGAATGAAGAAGCAAAACATGCATGTATGGAAGAAGCAAGTGAAGAAGAACTTCTTGCTCGGCTTGATGAGGTAATTGCAGAATATAAGGACAAGCCTGGTGCTCTCATTCCTGTTCTGCAGATTGCTCAGGCTATGTTTGGGTATTTACCAGAAAGTGCCTTAAAAAAGATTAGTTTGGGACTTAACAAACCATATAGCGAAGTTGCAGGTGTAGTAACATTTTATTCATTTTTTTCAACGCAGCCTCGTGGAAAACACATGATTCGCGTTTGTTTAGGGACTGCTTGTTATGTCCGTGGAGGAAAACAGGTTCTTTCAGCGATTAAGGATAAACTTCATATTGATGTAGGCGAAACTACAAAAGACCGTATGTTTTCATTGGAAGTGGCTCGTTGCTTTGGTGCATGTGGACTTGCTCCTGCAATTATGGTTGATAATGATGTTCATCAACGGGTAAAACCCGCTCGGATTCAGGCTATTTTAGACCAATATATAGACAAAAACACTGAAAAAAATAAATAATTAAGGAGAAAAAATCATGTCAAATATTATTCGTTCTCCGGAAGACCTTAACGCTTTGCGCGAAAAGGCAATTAAGGATATTGATATTCGCAATTCACAAAAGGATTTGGTGATTACGGTTCACATGGGGACATGTGGTATCGCTGCTGGTGCCAGAGAAGTATTGAAAAATATCGTCTCTGAACTTTCAGCCATAGGTATTACCAATGTTACAGTTCGTCAATCTGGATGTGCAGGTCTTTGCGACCGTGAACCTATGATTACTGTTACACATAAGTCTTCGGGTTCTGAATATCGCTATGGTAAATTGAACATAGAAAAGATACGGGAAATTGTGAAACAGCATATCGCAGAAGGTAAACCTGTAATGGAATATTTAATTCCATAACGAAGGTGTGTAGGTAAAACCTCTGATTTCTGGAAAGTGGTTGAGATGAATATATTTTGTATGAAAAGAAAAAATTACATAAAAATAAGGATGTATATGTTATATTTATTCCTTATTTTGATTTTATATTCTATCGCCACATTTGCAGAAACATCTGATTGGGAGACTATTACACTTTCGGATACAGGAGAAACTCTACAAAATCCTGGAATGGGATGGGTTTTACATTTTTATGATAATGAAATACAAAATTATGGCTCAAAATTAGAACCCTCGGATACCGTTGATGAGTTTCCATGCTTGTCAGTTATTTATTTAAGAATAGCATGGTCCTTTTTGGAACCTGAAGAAGGTAAATATAACTGGTCTATATTGGATACTCCTGCTCAACGATGGATTTCTAAAGGGAAAAAAATTGCCTTGCGTATTACTTGTAGCGAAACCCCTATTCCATGGGCAACACCCAACATGATAGTAGACGATGGAGGAGATGCCACACTTCTTATACATCGAGGATATGAATTAGAAGAGTATGTTCGTAAAAATGGTAAACTCCCTCCTATTAGTGACGGA